>NZ_JASJOW010000001.1:0-437940 GCF_031427015.1 Sulfuricurvum sp.
GTCGCCGCCTGGCCTCAGATTTAACTCCTTAACTACTCAATCCTCAACTAAAATCGTAATCAAAATAACTGTAAGCAGTTTATTACTATACTTTTATCTAATCCATTCTTTTAATATCACAAAATTGTCACACACGATGTTACTTTTTTACACAATATGACAATTTCGTTATTCATCTATTTACTTATATCAAAAGCGTATTTTTGCTCTAATTCCTGATTAAATACAATTTAAGCCCTATTTTGACGCTTTATTGTTTATAAGTAATTGATATTAATCGTCATATTACAAGGATGATTACAATTATAAGAAAATAAAATAATGTGATATTTTCGTGTTAAGTTTCAATTAATTTTAGCAGACCTATAATGGTGGGGTAAGGGAGCCATTCATTTGGCTCAATCTATAAACTTATCGAGGAGAGTTAATGAAACGTTCAATCAAAATCGCGGTAGCTGCCGCTGTCGCACTAAGTGCAACTTCTGCATTTGCAACAAATGGAGATCATTTGATCGGAATGGGTGCAAAAGCACGTGGTATGGGGGGTATTGGTATCGGTATGTCTCATGGTGCTGAATCAACACTTGCGAATCCAGCCTTGATTACTTCAATTAAGGGTACCGAAGTGTCATTTGGTGGTACTGTATTTATGCCTGATGTTGAAGCTGATATGGGAGCTGCTGAAGGTTCATTTAAAAGTGACTCTGATTTGTCTATCATTCCTGAAGTTGCAGTTGCACAAAACTTAGGTAACGGTTTTGCTTGGGGTATCGGCATGTGGGGGACAGCGGGAATGGGTGTTGATTACCGCGGTTCAAGTGCTGACCAAACAAAAGCTGGTAACTATGAGTTCCTTACAAACTTGCAGTTGATGCAATTTGGGCTTTCTCTTGCATACAAAACAAATGGAATCAGTGTTGGTGTGACACCAATTATTCAATATGGTTCATTAGATATTAATTATGATTCCAATACAAGTGGAAATGGGGGAAATAGTGATACTACGGGTGTATCACAAGATTTAGGTCTCGGTTATGTTGTAGGACTTGCATATGAAATGAACGGATTGACTCTTGGTGCTTCATATAAATCTGCTATTGATATGGAGTATAAAGGTCAAATCTCTAAAGCCTCACGCCAATATAACTATAAAGCCGCTACAGGCTTTTTGGATGATCACTTGGAGCAACCTGCTGAAATTGGTGTAGGTGCATCTTATAAAATGGGTGAACACACTTTTGCGGTTGATTATAAAGAAATAAAATGGGGAAGTGCAAGAGGCTATAAAGATTTTAATTGGAAAGATCAAGACGTTTATGTTGTTGGTTATGAGTATAATACTGGAGTATGGGCAGCACGTTTAGGTTATAACCATGGTGATAATCCAATTGAAAAACAAGCGGGCACTACATATGATGGTGCAGTATCAAACTTATTTAATGCAACAGGGTTTCCTGGTATTGTAGAAGACCACTATACAATTGGTGGCAGTTATGCCTTTAGTAAGCAAACTTCAATAGATGTTGCTTATGTTTATGCGCCAGAAGTAACTGAAACATATGATGTATCTGCTTACGTAACTGGTTCTGGTGATGCACGTATTGCAAATACTGAAACTGTTAAACACAGCCAAGATGCAGTAACTATTCAACTCAACTTCAACTTCTAAGAAGTTTATCTTTTTCTCCCCCCTTCGGGGGAGGTTCACAATCCATTCACCTTTTCAAGCCATAATAAGAGACCAATATCGTTGGATTGTTATTATCGTTTATTTGATGTCTTTGTGATAAAATATCCCCTTGACAAATAAGGGCACATTTCGGCTCAAAAGCGATTACACGGAGGAGAATCATATGTTTAATAGAATAATAATAGGTGCAGCAGCATTATCATTGGCCGCTTCAATGGCATTTGGTGCCCAAGGGGCAAAGTTCTATATCGGTGAGGGCGATAAAGAAAAAGCGTATATGGATATGGTCAATACCAAAATCAGTACGATTGGATTTGTATTGTCCGATCCGCATGAGCGTATTAATGATGCGTATAAAACTAAATACGGCGGGACAAATCTTGATAATCTCGGATTTTTTTCGGTCATGAAAGATACGGCTGTCGGTCCTCTTCTTTTGAAAGAGCCGAGTTTGGGTGGATTTAGTCCGTTTAATCTCCATGTATGGAAAAAACAAGCGGAAGATAAAACCTACGTCGGTCATATCACTCCTGAAACGATGCTGGATATCACTGGGGTTAAAGATGCGGGTGTACGCGCAAAATTCATTGCAACCTTCCCTGAACTTGATAAAATGATCGAAAAAGAGATCGGAAGCAAAGTTCAAATCGTAGAATACAGTGCCCTTCCGGCAAAACCTATGATGACATTTGAGCTTCCGTTTGAACGAGGAGCTAGCTTGGATGGCTTCATTGCTGATTTCCAAGGAAAATTCGAAGAGAAATTTGAAGAGAACAAATATATTATTGCAGGATATAAAGATATCAAAGGTTCTATGACCGATGCGAATATCGAGTTCGGGCGATTTGATGCGTATTGGGTTTATTCACTTTGTCATTTCAAGTTCTCTGAGGGAATTTTTAACCAAGGACGCCCGGATGCGGGAGCACTTGCGCCGTGTTCAATGTATATGTATATTGAAAAAGGGTCTAATAAAGTAATGATCGGTATGCCGCGTCTCGCAACATGGACTGCGGTTATGGGAATTAAAGATCAAAAAATGAACGATTCTATTATAGCTCTTGATAAAGAGATCATTAAAATCATGACAGAGTTGGGAGCTAAAGAGCTATGAAAAAAATCTATTCGCTTATTATGAGCGCATTCGTAATCGGTTTTTGTGGATGTGCGGGAACGTCTCCTGAAGCGGAAGCAGGGGTAAAGATCGAAAAAGTTGTTGCAACGTATAAAATCGGAGCTTACAGTGATGTGGAAAGTACCAAGGCTAAACTTGCCAGTGCAGGGTTTGAGGTAGTTGGAACATACCCAACTGATTCAGGTACGTCAGTCCTTTATACCAATGCGGCGATGAAAGCTACGGCAAATAAACCAACACGTGGTCTTGCGGCGGTAGGGCGAATTTTGGTTGATGATGAGCGTAAACAAATTAGTATCGCCAATCCGGTTTATTTTGGAAAAGCGTTTATGCAAAAAGAGTACAGTCATGCAGTCGCATCGGCAGAATTGAGTGCATTGGAAAAAGCATTCGGTCCTTTAAAAGACTCAACTGATAAATGGGAGTTTGCCGGATTAGCAGGATACCATTTCATGGTGGGAATGCCGTACTATGAAGATATGGGTATTGTCGGTGAAGGATCAACGGCTGATTTGGTTGCAAAAGCACAAAATGCAAAAGGAACTACTGCAGTCGTTAAGCTCTCGGATGATCGCTATGTAGCATTTGTCTCATTGGAGCGTCGTACAAACGGATTTGTTAAAAAAATCGGTACTCAAAACGGGCAATTACTTCCATGGGCAGTGTTGATTGAAGGCGGACAGGCAAAAGCATTGAGTGCTAAGTACTTTATTGCAATTAGCTATCCATTGCTTACAATGTCTGAATTTATGACGATTGCAACCGTACCGGGCGCAATTGAAAACGATCTCAAAAAAATCTTCAAATAAGTATAAAGTTTCCACATGTTGTGGAAACTTCTCTTTTTACATTTTAAACTTCACCGATTTTAGCATATTCTCTACAATCTCTTTATAATAACTTTTCAGTGTATCGCTTCCTAGAACAACCGGCGGCTCACCGTTATCCGAACCTTCTCGAATATCCATGTTTAATGGAATTTGGCCTAATAACGGGATGTTATAGCGCTCCGCCAATCGCTCTCCGCCGCCGCTACCGAAAATATCGTAGCGGGTCCCTGTATCGGGAGCAATAAAATAGCTCATATTTTCAATTAATCCCGCCATTGGGACATGGATATCTTGAAACATTCGGATGGAACGGCTAACGTCATCACTCGCTACAAGTTGGGGGGTGGTTACGATCACCCCGGCTGTAATCGGAAGTTCTTGTGCCATTGTGAGTTGAATGTCACCCGTTCCCGGAGGCATGTCGATGACCATAAAGTCGAGTTCACCCCATGCCACATCTTCGAGAAATTGTATAAGTGCCGATACCGCAACGGAAGAACGCCATACGAGAGGGGTATCGGAGGTCGGAGTCGTGAGTGCGACACTCATAATTTTGATCCCATAATTTTCACTTGGGATGATTTGATTTTCATCATTCCAACGTATTTTTTCCAGATCGGTATTGGTGAGACGAGGAACATTCGGACCGTAGACATCGGCATCCAGAATTCCGACACGATACCCTTTTTGTGCAAGAGCAATAGCGAGATTGACACTAACGGTACTTTTGCCAACTCCCCCTTTGCCACTGGTGACGGCGATCACATTCGCAGCATACGGCGCTCGATTATTAGGTGCTGCGCTATTGCCGTAATTGGTATCTTTTTGAACCATTGCTTTTTTTGTAATGTTAAGGCTGGAAAATTGTTTTTCAAACGTAGCGGTAATTGCTGATTTGACTGTGAGGTAAGAATCATCACTTACGGTAAGGAGCTCAATTTTTGCATCTCCATCTGTTACTTTCACTTCCGAAATGAGCTTTAGCTCCCCGAGGGTACGGCTTAGACCCGGATAGGCGAGGGCATTTAGTGCTTCTTGTAACTCTTTAGTGTTCATACGGATTTCCTCTCGCTTCACGGGCTAACAATGCCTTTGTCCCATTGGCTTTTTGTGCAAGTTTGGCTAGAGGAATACGGGCAAGGGGGTATTCTAAGCTAAGTCGATGGCATACACTGATACGTTCGTCAATCAGAGCGTTGAGTGATGTGATGACATCTTTAAGGGTACCGATTTTATTGGATTCATTGAGTAAGTCTTTGATAAGCATTTCACGTGAATGCATCCGTAAGTTTAATCCATTGGCATTGCCGATAGCAATAAAATCAGCAGCGCTAAGATAAAGACCTGAAAAAAAGGTATTTAAAAAATGATTCTCGAGAGTCATAAATTGACTGCGTTCTTCAAAATGGTGTTTTTTCATCCACGTGTTCCCAAATTAGCAAGTGCAGCTTTACTGACATCGGGATCATTATCATTTGTTAATACGGTGATAATTTCTTTGGGTGCGGCATGGTTTTCAGCTAAACGCATACGAACCATTTTATCGTTGTCATCACATAATATTTTCAATAATTTAGCAGGTGTATTGGGATTGCCGGAGAGTCCGTCACGGACGATTTTCTCATCGCTAAAGAATTTTTCCAATACGTCGCTTGGGGTTGAGGGGTTGGCGGCGACTAAGGCTCTTACGAGATTAATCGGATCGGTTGAGAGGTGACGAAGTACTTCGATCGGTGTATGAGGGTTTTTAGCAACGGCCCAGCGTGCTCCCATATCTACAGGATTGCTCGCGATATCAATAAGTAATTCAACCATAATGGGGCTGTATTCTTTCTCACGCTCATAGACAGATGTCCGTAATGAAAGGTTCATTGCGACTTGTCCGACAAGTAATTTATCACTTTTAAAGGCTTCATAAATTGATTTGACCTCTTCAATAGGAAGGCTTTTATCTTCTAATAATTCAATAAGTACGGTTGTATCGGATTGCATGATCGCATGGTTGATGGTTTCGGTATGCATGAGCTCCCTTTTTTTGTGATAAAAATAATCGTCATACTATCAAAAAGTGATTAAAATGTAAGTATTAGTTATAGTGTATAAGTGTAAAAACAGAGTGAGCAGTATAAGAAAACGTAAAATAACGTCTAATCATGCTTTGTCGCAAAATTGTGATAAGAATGTAACATATTGTAATCTTTGTGTGTATAAGAAAAAGATATTTACCGTTTATTAAGAGTCTCGCCCCTATAATAGAAGCGGTAATTCCGTATATAAAAGCACCAATGTGTGCATATTAAAAAAAGGAGCACGGATGAACAGATTGCTAAAGACACTATGTGTTGCGGCATCACTGTCGGCAGCGACCGTATTAATGGCAGCCGATGGGTATAAGGATAACAGTATTCTTATTTCTGCCGAAGAAGCGGTCAAGCTGATTGGTAATCCAAAAGTGATGTTCGTATCGGGTGATAACGAAGATATTTATAAACTTGGACACATTAAAGGTTCGGTAGAGATGTACGCTCACCACCTTCACCATTCGGATATTGATGGAGAGATGCACTGTGCCCCATTGTATCGCTGTATTGACGATGCTGAAGAGATGATCGGCAAAAAAGGGATCAGCAATGATATGACGGTTATCGCATACGATGACTTTAAAGGGCCTAATGCGACAGGTGTCTATTCATTTTTCGACAGTTACGGTCATAAAAACGTAAAAGTGCTCAACGGCGGACGTGCGGCTATGATGGCAGTCGATCCGGCGCAAAAAGAGTACGATGCATTAAATAAAGCGCTTAAAGCTGCTAAAAAAACAGAAAAAGATTCGAAAGAAGCACTGAAAAAAGAGGGTGCGGATAAAGCGGCTTTGGATGCAGTAATTAAAAAAGCGTCTGAAGATGCCAAAGCACTTCAAGCGAAAATGGCGGAAGTTGAAAAACGTCTCCTTGTTGTCAAGGGGGACGAAGTTGTTAAAGCAAAAAAATATAAAATTGATCCTAAAAAAATCAAATGGAATGTAATCGCGGACAAAAACGAAGTTAAACACGCGATGGAAGATATCCTTAAAAACGGTAAAAAATCCAAATATGTGATCATTGATTCTCGCGGTATCGCGGAGATCGTCGGTGAGCGTAAAATGGATAACGTTGCACGCGGCGGACACGTACCGGGATCAACCTTTATCGAGTGGAGCCAAATCTCCGATGCCGATAAAAAACTCTCTTTCAAATCGGCAGCTGAAATTCAAAAAGTGTATGATGCTTATGGAGTTACTCCGGATAAAACCATTTACGCATATTGCCATGTAGGCGCGGGACGAAGTTCGGAACATATCACGGCGCTTCAATTGTTGGGTTACAAAAACGTCAAAGTCTTCACAGGAAGCTGGGATGTTTGGGGTAACGATATGAACCTTCCGATTAAACGATAAGGCTATAGAGATGACAAAAGTAATGAACAATCAACGCCGTGACTTCCTAAAAGTTTCAGGGATGACGGCAGCGCTAGTAGCGTCACAAGGCTCACTATTCGCTAAAACTAATGTAATGTCTGTTGAGAACGGTAAAGAAAATTATCCGAATACCAACTATACCGAAGATATGTACCGCAATGAGTTTTCATTCACATACGGTAAAAAAGAGGAACACGGTTTCGCATACCACTGTGTAAACTGCCAAGGTAACTGTGCATGGGAAGTCTGGTCAAATAACGGTGTTGTTACTCGTGAAAACCAATCGGCTCGCTATCCGGTAATCAATGCAAAAATCCCTGATTTTAATCCTCGCGGATGTAATAAAGGGGTTCAGCACTCTCAAGTAATGTATCAAAAAGACCGTATCCTTTATCCGATGGTACGTGTCGGTGAGCGTGGTGAAGGTAAGTGGAAACGTGTTAGCTGGGATGAAGCGGCCGAGCGTGTATGCCAAGAGATCTTCAACTGTATGACCGATCCTGAACGCGGGCCGGATAAATTGATGGTACATGCGGGAACCGGTCTTTTGACTGAGGGGCGTCGCGGTGCACCATTACGTTTCTCGACGCAGCTCGGAGCGATCCGTATCTATCCGTCATCATACCTTGGGGATATGTTCTCGGGTGCGGCGATTGCGTACGGTGAAGGTAACCTCGGGTGTACATGGGATTTCATGTATAACGTTGATACGGCTGTAATGTGGGGGGGAAATCCATCGGTTTCACGTATTCCTGATGCTCACTTCGTATGGGAAGGGAAATATAACGGAGCGAAAGTTATCGTTATTACCCCTGAGTTCAATGCGACGGCAAAATCAGCCGACCTTTGGATCCCGATCAAAGCGGGTTCGGATAATATCCTTGCAATGGGTGTAATCAATGTTATTTTGAATGAGAAACTCTTTAAGCCTGAGTTTGTTAAAACGTTAACCGATCTTCCGTTCCTCGTAGATATAAAAACACAAAAAATGATCCGTCGCTCCGATATGGAACATGCTGCAAATGAAGAAGATCATCACAAATACAATGAAGAGTTTTATTGTATGAATAAAGCGACCGGAAAAGTTGCTTTAATGCCGGGTACCGAAGGAAGCAGTGAGAAATCACTTCGTCTTGACGATCACGGTATCGTTCCTGAACTCGAAGGAACATGGACGATTACCGATATGCACGGACACAAACGTGAAGTGACAACGGTATTTGAAATGCTCAAAAAATCGGCTGCAAAATTCAGCCCTGAGTCTATCCAAGAAGTTACGGGTGTTCATCCTGATACCACGCGCCAACTTGCACGTGATATAGCAATTCCTAAAGTTGTTGAAATTACCACGGGATTCTCGTTGAATAAATATTTCAACGGTGTAATGACGATTTGGAATATCGCCTCTATCTGTGGTTTGACAGGACGTATGGGGCCATATGGCGGTATCAATACTGAAAATGAATTTACCCTCTCGGGGCTTGGCGCATTGTCAGGATTCAGCGGTAAATACAACGCACGTTTCGGATCAGGTTTCGTCGGTGAGTTCGTATTTGGCGACGGGATGAAAACATTTGACAAATATTTCAGCGATGAAGATGTTAAACGTGCTCAAAACGGTATGTCTAAAAATGAATATATGGCAGTATTGTCTGAGATGCTCAAATCGGGTGAAAACGATAAAGTTAATCAAGCGTCTAAACACGGAAATGTAAATAAACCGTGGTGGCAGCCTGATTGTGCTCTTATTGTCGCGGACTCTAAGTTCCGTCGTAATAAAGGATCTGATTACCGTAAAGCGTTTTTGAATAAAACAAAATTCTATGCGTATGTCGATTACCGAATGAGTGAAGCGGCGCAATTTGCCGATATTCTTCTTCCTGCGAAATCTCACTATGAAGTGTATGACTTACGTACTTCTCCGGGTTATCACCGTTTTACCAACTTGGCTCAGCCGGTTGCAAACATCAAAAACATCGGTGAATCGATGGACGAATGGTCAATGTTTACTTTCCTTGCTAAAAAAATGGAAGAGTTGGCAAACCGACCGGAAAATATCTCTAAAGCAAAAGTACCGGATCATAAAAAATTCGCGAAACCAGGTTTCCATGACTTGACGATTTTCCACAAAGAGTTCACGAATACGGATGAAGAGTCTGAGGGTGCAGGTGAAGTGTATCTCGGAACAGATAAAATGGCAGTTCAAGCGGCATTGGAAAAATGTGAGCAGTATGAGCCGTGGACGATGGAAAAAATGTACAAAGTGGGCGGATTCTTGCTGATCAATGAAAAAGCGGCAAAATCATCTCCATTGTATTCTGACCGCCCGTTTAACTCAAATGAAGACCATTTGTATAAAATGGAACGTCTTGAGACGGTTTCGGGACGTCAAACATTTTATGTTGACCATGAAATGTACATTAAAATGGGTGCGGCAACGAATACCGGTATGGAAGGAATTCGTCCACAAACGAAAGATTATCCGTACGTATTTATGACGCCGCATGCTCGTTGGTCAATCCACTCGAACTATAAAACATCACGTACGCTCTTGCGTCTCCAACGCGGCGTTCCTGCGATCCAAATCAACCGTGTCGTAGCGGAAGCCAAAGGGATCAAAGACGGCGATACAATCCGCATCTTTAATGCTCTGGGTGAGTTCTATGCGATGGCAAAACTCTCTTCTTCTGCACCGGCAGACGGATTGGTTCTTGAGCATGGATGGGAACCGTACATGTATTTGAAAAACAAAGGACACAATGAAGTTGTACCAACGGCATTGAACCTTCTTGAAATGGCAGACGGATGGGGGCACTTGAAATTCGGTGGCCTTTGGGACGGTAATCAGTACGCTTATGATGGCGCCGTGAATTACGAAAAAGCAAAAGACGTACAGTATTAAGGGGTTTAGATGTCTAAAAGACAATTAGCAATGGTAATGGACCTGAACAAATGTATCGGGTGCCAAACATGTACCGTAGCATGTAAAACGCAATGGACGAACCGCAATGGTCGTGAATATATGTATTGGAATAACGTTGAGACCTATCCGGGTACGGGTTATCCAAAAAATTGGATGGAATTGGGTGGCGGATTTGACGCTGCCGGTGACCTCCAACCGGGTGTAATCCCTAACCTAGAAGCCGATTACGGGGTGCCTTGGGATTACAACTATGAATCATTGATGGGCGGAGCGCAAGACAGTAATAGTTTTCACCCGCACGTTTCTCCGACATGGGGGCCGAACTGGGATGAAGATGAGGGTGCGGGAGTATTTCCGCAAGATAACTATTTCTTCTATTTACCGCGTATTTGTAACCACTGTACCAATCCGGGTTGTTTGAGTGCATGTCCGCGTGACGCAATTTTCAAACGTGAAGAAGACGGGGTTGTTTTAGTTGACTTGGATCGTTGTCAAGGGTACCGCTATTGTATCGCGGGATGTCCTTACAAAAAAATCTATTTCAATCCGAAAATCTCTAAATCAGAGAAATGTATCCTTTGTTTCCCACGTATTGAGCAAGGTTTACCACCGGCATGTGCGCAACAATGCGTCGGACGTATCCGTTTCGTAGGATTCTTGGATGACGAAGAGTCACAAGTACACAAATTGGTACACAAATATAAAGTAGCTCTTGGATTGCGTTCAGATTACGGTACACAACCAAACGTCTACTATATCCCTCCGACCGAATCTCCTGCGAAATTTGATGCAGAGGGTAAAATCATCGAGGGCTCAACTCGTCTTCCGGTAGAAGAGTTGGAAAAATTGTTTGGTCCAGCGGTTCACGATGCGATCAAAACACTTAAAGCGGAGATGAAAAAACGTAAAGAGACGGGTGTAAGTGAATTGATGGATCTATTGATCGCTTACCAACACTCTGATATGTTCCGTTTGGATAATAACTACTATCAACAAGTGGCGAAAGAGAACAAACGTAACCCATTGGCTCCGGTTGATACCCGTTATATCGCCGGTAAGTTCACAAAAGCAGGAGGGCACCACTAATGAAAAAGCTTCTTAGTACTATTCTTTCATTGGGAATTGCCGCTTCTGCGGCTTTGGCAGCTAACCCTGCGATCAGTGCGGTAAAAGTATCTGATAATCTTGATACCATTAAAGCGGACTCTGCTCTTTGGTCAAAAGCAAAGTTTGAAACAGTTATCCTTTATCCTCAAACATCCATTGAATTTAATGATAAAAAAGCAAATGCCCTTGTCGCAAATGCTAAAGGGAAAAAAGCTCAAATCGGTGCATTACACGATGGAAAAAATATTGCGGTAATGGTCAAATGGGCTGATAAAACGAAAGACGTTGAGCAATGCATGAGCAGTGATGTCTATACCGATGGATTTGCAGTTCAGTTCGCAGGATCGACTAAAAAAGCTCAGCCTTTACCGTATATCGGAATGGGTTCTGAGGGACGTCCGGTTGTTGTCCACCTTCAAAAAGCTACTGCAAAAGTATATGAACCGAATGGAAATAAAGATGTTTCCACTCAAATCAATCGCCAACAAACGGGTGTATTTGGTAAAGAATTAGCCGACTATGATGCGAAAGTTGCATCATTGGCAAAAACCGATTATGAAAAAGTTTTCGTAGCGGAAGGATTTCGTTCAACTACGGAAGTAAAAGACAACTCTGTTAAATCCAATGGGGCTATGGTACATGGTCCTGCAGGTTGGAACGGAACTTTAGTTCGTCCTCTTAAAGATGCTTATGTCAATCTAAACGGAACCGTTCCGGTTGCTATTGCGGTTTGGGATGGCTCAACGATGGGGCGTAACGGATTGAAAAATCTAAGTTCATGGGTTGCCATCAATCTCGAAGGCCAAAAGCCTGCGGCTGCTATGGTTTCTGAATTGACATCGGATACCAAAGGTGATGCGGTAAAAGGTAAAGAAGCGGCTATGACAAACGGATGTAACGGGTGCCATCAAATGGAAGCGGCCGATGCAAAATCATTTATGGCTCCTTCATTAAAAAACATCGGTGGGTACTCTACATCAGCGTACTTACGTGAGTCAATCTTAAAACCGTCTGCGGTTGTTGTACCAGGTTACAATCGTAATGCACACGCTAATACTCCGTGGTACAATATTGAAAAAGGGAAACGCGTTTCTACGATGACTGACTATAGTTTCTTGGATAAAGAGACGGTCGATAATATCGTAGCGTATCTCAAAACTCTCAAAGCGGAGGTAGAATAATGAAAAAAGTTGCATTGCTTTGTGCGGCACTGGTATTCAGTGCATTGGCTAATGAACCTGAAGAGTTCGAAGGGCTTTTAACTACTCCGGGGTGTGCCGCTCAAGGTGCATTTGCCGATTGTTATTTAGAAAATTATGTGTGCGGATCGGACGGATGTTTTCGTAAAACCGAAGCCGGTGTGACGACAAAAGATGCAAAGTATGCACTTTATCAACACAATACGGGAAAAGTGTATACAATCGATACCACGAAATTGAAGCTCGCAGAGATGCGTGAGGGGATCAATAAGAACGGTGTTGTTGTCGTTGGTATACTTGATGAAGCGACCAATACGATTAAAGCGACGGAATTTAAATCTCCGCCTCCACCTAAGAAATCGTTCTTCAAAGGGTGTTTATAACACCTCTCTAACCCCGCCGGGGTTAGCTTAATTGTCTAAACTTTGCTGTCTCAAAGTCCTCCTATGACACAATCCCTTACTTTTTATCAGGAATATGTATGAATAATGAATATCGCCTCTACATCTATGCTTTTTTATCTCGTGTTATGAGTGATATCCCAGATCGTCGTTTTATCAATGACCTCAAAAGCAATACGGAATTGTTAGAGATTATCGGTGAAGAGACAAAAGAATGGGTATTGGCAACAGATATTGAAACGCTCTATGATCAACTCAATACCGACTATACCTCAATGTATATCCTCAATACTCAACCGGTGGAGTCATTTGTGCTGGATGCTAAGAATGAAACACTAGTTGGGCTACAAAATCCTGTAATGGCATTTTATTTTACCCATGGATTTGAAGTCAATATGGATCAAACGCAGATTATGGCACCGGATCATTTGGGAATCGAATTGGCCTTTATGCAAACACTGGTCTACCGGAATGAGGAAAAGTCACAATTTGAATTTTTAGATCAACACATTTTTCCTTGGGTCATTCCTTATATGATGGGGATGAAAAGTATGGCAGATACACCGTTTTATCGTGATATGTGTGACTTTGTCGTTGAATTTTTGAGTGCGGATTATGAGTATTTGGTACAAGGGTCTGTAAATGGGTAATATCAATTTCGTTCAAAAAAGCAATTTGTTTAGCTATACGGCCACCCGTTGCCTTAGAAATGAGTATTATCATAACGATTGCACCCTCTGTATCGATATTTGTCCCAAGGGAGCGTTTCATATTGTACGAAACAAATTAACTTTGTTTGAGAATGAATGTGTCGAGTGTGCCGGGTGTATCGGAAGTTGTCCTACCGAAGCTTTGGAGATAGAGAGCTTCGATCCTAACGCCTATGCCGCAGCCTATCAGCATAGTGAGGAAACCCCAATCCTCTCTTGCAAAGTAACCACTCCATGTTTGGGTGTATTTGATGTTGAACATTTCACGGTAATGGCTTTGCGAAGCGGGAAGAATGTTACGTGTGATATGAGCCATTGTTCGGGGTGTGTTCTCAATACAAACGGAGTATTGGAAGGTTCAATTCGTGAAAAAATTGAGGAGACAAACCGATTTTTGGAGACGATTCAAAGCCCGCACAGAATTGAGAGCATTGAAGAAAAAGAGGAAGAATCGGGGCGTCGAGCCCTTTTCCGTAAAGGATTTGAGAAAGTAAAAGAGTCTCTTTCCGAAAGTTCGGCAAGCCTTGTTTCTATGACAACGGCGCATCATAAACTTCCGGATCAGAAGATGCCGTTGAAGCGAATATTACTTAAAAACTCCCTCAAAGAGATTGTTACAGAGTTGGAGATAACGCAATTTCCAGAAAGCACTCCACTATTTTTTAATAAACAGATCAATTTTGATACCTGTACCAACTGCGGGGAGTGTACGCAGTTTTGCCCTACGGATGCACTATTCCCGACCAGTGATAAACAGGGGATATATTTCTCACAGGGAAAATGTATCGGATGCGGTATTTGTGAGGATATTTGTAAGCCTAAGGCGATCACCGCTAAAGAGGGATTTGATTTGGTAAGTATTGCGTATGAACGCTCCGAACAACTGGTTCATTATGAGATGGTAACGTGTCATGAGTGTCGCTGCCCTTACCCTTATAAAGGGGGCGATCCCGTCTGTGATCGCTGTGCGAGCTTTATGAAAAGTAACGCCAATATGTTTACGTTAGCGCGGGATCTATAATTACTATACGCCAATCGAACAAAGTCCGATTTGGCTACGCTAACGCTAAGTTCTACCCGCTTCGGGGCACAATGTCTTCGGCAGAGAGCCCAGCACATTTATGTGCTTTTGGTTCATTAATTATTTTTTATCGATAACCTCTTTAGCCCCTTTAATGGCACCGTTCATTGCTGATTTGGCAACACTCCAAGCGCGTACACCCATAGCTTTAGCTTCTTGAGCTGATTTAGACTTCAGAAGCTTATTCCCCTGTTCTGTTACTCCGCGGGTAAGTTTTGAGAGACGATTTCGTAAGAGCTCTACCGTCTCTTTTGAGAGGTGTTTGATCTCTTCGATATCGAAACGGATATCGTTACTGATGTTTTCTAACCGCGCGATCATAGCAGATGAATTACGATTGCTCAGGGAGTGGATTACTTGGCTAAAGAGGGTATCGATATGATCGAGCTCTTCTTCAATGGTCTTATATTCGTCACGATAAAGGGCTTTGACCTCTTCAGGGACGTAAAGGAGATATTGATGGAATTTTTGAATTGATTTGTAGAGTGCTGAACGGATACCGAGCAAGGTACCTCGTAAAATAGTATCGGCTTGGTTTGGGGTGGCTTCCGCCAAGTTTAGCGCACTTTGGAGGATACTGGAGAGGATGCGACGGATACGGACAGCATTTAAGACATTAGCATTTAGGGTTTCGTAAGTAATCTCTTTGATAATTTCATGAAGAGTCTCTTCAATGTCTGAGCCTCTCTCTAGCGTGGTAATAATAGCACTCTCTACCATTTCTTCTAGAATATCAAGGAGATCAACCGACTGAATTTTGATTTGATGAAGCTTTTCAAGGGTCTCTTCTTCATGTCCGAACATTTTCTCGAACGTATCAAAAAGGGTATATTTAAGATGTTGTAATTCATCACTTTTACGGTGAATAAGACGTTCAATACGCTCTTTTTGCGCCATTAACTCTTCAAGCTCATCATGCAAAGAGAGTGTTTCTTCTTCTAAAATCGCACCGGTCAATGTTTTTAGTTCTTGGAGGGTGAGAAGACTGGGTTTGAGTGAAAACTCACTCTCTAATTCATTGATTACGCTGGTTACTTTTGTTTCGACATTGGTATCGTGAAGAGATTTATAGTGGGTTTTTATATCACGTTTAAGGGACTCGAGATTCATGAATTTCCTTTATAAAACCATTTTGATATGGGGATGCGCTTTAAGCGTTTCGAAAAAATAGGTTCGTTCGTCTTCATTATGGACTAATAATTCTAAGTTCATACTGATATATTTTCCATTGCGACTGGTGTTGGAAGGTTTTAAAGAATAGGCTCTTTCGCTGAATATCTCCAAAACAGCGATTTCGATACCCGCTCGCTCATGGGCAACAACCTTGTAGCACCAGTTACAAGGGTATTCTAACTCAAGCTTTTGCGTTTCTTCGTTGATAATCACCACTTTTGCCTCCTGATTTGGTTTCAAGTTGAATAGGTCCTATTACCATAGATTTATCAATAGCTTTTAGCATGTCGTAAATGGTAAGCAATCCGATACTGGTTCCGGTAAGGGCTTCCATTTCGACTCCGGTTTGACCGCTAAGTTTGGCGGTGACACTAAGGCGAAATCCCGGTAAATCGCTCAGCTCCTCGATGTCGCAATGGACCCCGGATAGATTCAGCGGGTGGCACATCGGGATAAGATCACTGGTTTTTTTCGTCCCCATGATTGCAGCAATAACCGCAGTTTGGAGCACCGGTCCTTTTTTAGCGGTTTGGGTAATAACCGCATCAAAGGCGGCACGGCTCATCGTAATGAGTCCACTGGCTACGGCAACACGTGAAGTGGTCGTTTTATCGGATACATCTACCATTTTAGGACGGTCGCGTTCATCGAGATGGGTTAGCTTCATCATTTCTCTATTATGTAGTATTTTCATTATTATAGCCAAGAGGGGTAAATTGGAGAGTGATTAAAAAATAATCATAATGAGAATAAAAAATGGGCTATAGTTTTGTCATGAGATTTTGGTAGAGCTAAAGGATAGCACGTAATTCCAAAATCCTCATAACCTCCTTCAAGTTTCATAGAATTGCTTTGTGCTGATGACTACAGTACAGGGCAAGATTTAAAAAAAAATCAAAAAAATTCATATAAAGGGGAACCGATGCAAAATTTAGTACGAAGTTACGCTGCGAATGCCCCGTTAATCGAAAAATTTATACTTACATCATTAGGACGAGTCAGTTTAAAAACGTTTAACGTGCAGCTTGCAGAGCGACTTTACAAAACATTTCCGAGTTTGGAACTTGTGTATAAGTGCGATGAGGGATTTGTTCAAAACTCACCCAATATTTATGCCGATCATGAAGAGGGGCATCATGCCGGAGTCGATCGTGCTTATTTGGTCGATGAGTTAGGTATTCAAAAAGGGTACCATGTTAGCGAACCTTATATTTCGACCGCCACGGGACATCTATGTATAACCGTCATTTATGCCGTCGGAGACGGATATTTGTTTTTAGATTTTCGGGTACGGAGTCTCTTGGAACGGTTTGATCTGATCGAGAAAAACGATGTATTTAAACGAATTAATCGCTCATCTTATGCGGTAATTGGTGGCGGACTTCTCTTTTTTGGAGTTTTTGTCGTTTTATACGGATTTTACACCTTCGGCGGATATATTTTTGGGGCTGAGCCGCTGAGTATGGATACGGTATTTAAGCCGATTATTGCTTTAACTTTAGGCCTTGCGGTATACGATTTGGGGAAAACGATTTTCGAACAAGAGGTATTACCTCGTACGCAACATGTAAGTGATACGTTTAATGCGAAAACGCTTCTAAACTTTTCGGTATCGATTATTATTGCGCTGTTGATCGAAGCGTTGCTCGTTGTTTTTAAAATCGCCCTCCACGACTATAAAGACTTGCCGTATGCATCCACGCTGATTGCTGCATTGGCATTTTTGCTATTGGTGTTTGCGGTCTTTATTTATTTGGTGCGTAAAAGTGAGAAAGAACCGTGTAAAAAGTGTGCGGAAGAGTCTTAAAGGTTAAGACGTTTTAGTGCTTCTTGGTATTCGTGAGGATGGTTAAGATTGCTAAAGAGTGCTTCGTCGGTAAAATCGACAAAGCGGGTGCGGGAAGAGGCGAGCAGTTTCCCTAAGCGATGATCTCCATCAGTTAACATACGTTCAAAATTTCCCAATAAAGAGCGATGGTATATGCCGCACATCGGATGGCTCCCCTCGTTTGTTCGGGCGATTACCGCATCAAGTTCCGGTGAATCGGCATCAATCAGGGTCTGAAATACTCTCTCATCCACAAACGGGGTATCGACACTCAAAACAATGATTCGCTCATCTTCCAATGCTCTTAGTACACTTACAAACCCTGCCGTAGGTGCAAAGTCGGCATGGATGGGATCGAGGATAAAGTCACCGTCAAAGTCAAATTTATCCCGATTTTTAGTCGAGATATAGACTCGAGTAAAAATCTTTTTTAAACGCGTATATTGAAACTCTGTGAGGGTAGTGTAGCCGCCAAAGGGGAGGAGGGATTTATCCTCCCCCATGCGGGAACTTTTACCGCCCGCAAAGAGGATACAAGAGAGAGAAAACATTATTGGGCAAACGCGGTGGCGAGGATTTTATCCATTCCCGGAGTTGTACCGCTTTGGAGGTATTGGAGTACCAAGGGTGAAAATTTCGTAATCATAGAAGCATCCATCCCTAAAAAAGAAAATTGAGACGTTACGTTTCCAAGGGACAGCATCCCTGAGGGTGCCGCACCGAGTAAAGTTCCGGCCTGAGGCATTTGCTTGGTAAGCTCGGTAAAATCTGCAGGCTTCATATTGCCTTTGGCATCATTGATGATAGCTGCGGTTCCACCGATTGCTTGGGTGGGAGTGACCCCAAGTGTAGTAGTGAGGTTTTTGATAAGAGGATTTGAACTGAGTGAAGTATCCACGGCGGGAGCCGCACTTTGGGCTACCGGCGTTACACTCTGCATAAGTGAGCCGAAATCCAACGCGGATGCATTAGAAACTAAAAGTAATAAAGCGGTAAGGGTGAGTGAACGCATGGGTAACTCCGATAATAAAATGGGAATATTATAACTTAGATGAGGGTTTATTTCTCCGAAAAGGAGAAAGGTTAAGCGATTGTGGAAGGGTCTGTGATATAGCCGGTAATCGCCGAAGCGGCGGCGACGGCAGAGTTGGCGAGGTAGACTTTGGATGAGCGTGAACCCATGCGACCGACGAAGTTGCGATTGGTCGTTGCCACTGCCACTTCATTATCGCCCAAAATCCCCATATATCCACCTAAACACGCACCGCAGGTTGGATTAGAGACAACGCCTCCCGCATCAATAATAATATCGATATATCCCGCTTTGGTCGCTTCACGGACGATTCGCTGTGTCCCCGGTGTGACGATAAGACGGACATCGGGATGAACACGCTTCCCTTTGAGAATCTCTGCGGCAATTTTAAGATCACTCAAGCGACCGTTCGTACAGCTTCCGATAAAAGCTTGATCGATTTTGATGTTGTCACTGACCGCCTGAGTAAGGCTGTGCCCGTTGGACGGTAAGAACGGATAAGCGATAACCGGTTCGAGCGCAGCGACATCGATTTCAAGGATTTGAACGTAGGTTGCGTCGTCGTCAGAGTAATGAATTTTCGGTTCACGGGCAAGCGGTTTGTCACTTAAGAATTCCGCCGTGATCGCGTCATACGCGACGATTCCGCTTTTTGCCCCCGCTTCGATTGCCATATTACACATACTGAAACGGTCATCCATGCTGAGGTAAGGGATTGTACTTCCGGTAAATTCGAGGGTACGGTACAGCGCACCGTCAACCCCGATCATGCGGATAATCTCTAAAATAATATCTTTACCCGTAGTATATTTGCCCGGTTTACCGCTCAATATAACTTTGATCGACTCAGGGACTTTGAACCAGTTCCCCCCAGTGATCATGGCAAATGCCAAATCGGTAGAACCCATCCCTGTAGAAAAAGCGCCCAATGCCCCATGCGTACAGGTGTGCGAATCGGCACCGATGATGACGTCACCCGGTACGACAAGCCCTTTTTCCGGAAGCAATGCGTGCTCAATACCCATATCTTTTTCATCAAAAAAGTGTTTCATCTGATATTTTTTAGCGAAATCACGGCTGATACGGGCTTGGTTGGCTGAAGCGATATCTTTGGCGGGGATGAAGTGATCGAGGACGATTGAGAACCCTTCAGGATTTGCAAGTTTAGTCGCACCTGAATCTTCGAATGCTTTGATCGAAATAGGGGTAGTGATATCGTTTCCGATGACCATGTCGATGGGTGAGCGGACGATTTCACCCGCGTATACGGTACGTCCGATATGTTCGGAAAAGATTTTTTCAGTAATGGTTTGGCGCATAAGAATGACCTTTTAAGGTGTAAATAATGGCGCGATTATACCATACCGCATCTTAGCGTTTTGGGGTGAGTTTTACGTTTTTAGGGGTGTCGCAACTTTTCGCACCACAGGATTTGCTTTTATCGCCGTCGCATCCTTTTTTTTGACTGGTACACATTTTAGAACTGTTTACAAACTTCATATGGTGCTGATACATTCCGATGAAGATCGGGAATTGTTTTTTTTGTTCGTCATTGAGAATCAGATAAATGGTGTCAAATAGATCAATTTGCGCTTTGAGTGCTTTTGCATCGGGAGAGTTAAGGGCGTAAGCACCCGGGTTGAAATTACTCCCTTGGAACGCTTCGGTAGGAATCGAAGGGGTCAATGAACGGACCTCCTTTTTATAAAGATGAACCGCAGTTCGAATATCGCTGTTGTCTTCCATCCCTATCTGATCCAGTGCATAGGTGATCGGTTCGATCAATGCCGGAGTCGAATGAGCGCTGTATCCGCTGTCAAAACTGTTGGATGGATTACCGCAGGCCAAAGCCGCGGCAGTAAAAAAACTAAGGGCAATCAATAGAGGTTTCATAAGTAACTCCTGACTCAAGATAACTAAATGGTACCCTCTCATCTTATAAGAAAAACTAAATTTATTGGGGTAAATAATTTCTACAAAATTTTAAACAGCCTGAAAATAATTATTTCCAGATTGATAAAGTGTTAACACTACAGTATCCAAATCTGTCTATAATAGAATAAAAATAAAGAGGAGTTATTATGCGCCATTTTTCCCCATCATTTAGAATTTGGCATTGGTTGAATGCGATTGCCGTATTTGGACTTTTTATTACGGTCGTTTTACGTGAGAGTGTAATGCACAAGGCTAATATCGGTACTGTAGTTCAGACCAAAATGGCAGAATTAGGAACAACAATTACCGAGGATCAGGCGGTGATGATCGGCAAAGCAGTGCGTGCTCCAATGTGGGACTGGCACATTTATTTGGGGATTGCGGTTGCTGTTTTATTGCTCTGGCGATTGGCGATGGTGGTTAAAAACGGGTTCGGATTTGACGATAATCCTGCGATGCAAAAGGTGTATCTCCTTTATCGAGCGGTATATGTTTTGATGGCAACTATGTCCCTTAGCGGTTTGGCGCTCTATTACAAAATCACCGGTGGGGCAAAAGAGAATGTTGAGACAGTTCATATGGTTTTAGGATGGGCGATTTTTGCTTTTATCGCACTTCATATTATCGGGGTTGTCCTCGCGGAGAAGAAGGATCAAAGCGGTTTGGTATCACGGATGATTAACGGGAAATAAGATTTTTTAAGATTCGTGGGTATCTTTAAAGGTCTCACGAATAGAGAGAAACTCATCCAAATGATCGAAAAATATATCGATAAGTTTCGGATCGAAATGTTCACCGCGCTCTTCTCTGAAGAGGGAAAATATTTTCTCATCATCCCATGCCTTTTTATAAACTCGGTCGCTTCCGAGTGCATCAAAAACATCGGCCAATGCCGTAATACGGCCGTAAATATGGATATTTTCACCGGATAAGCCTCTCGGGTAGCCGCTTCCGTTGTATTTTTCGTGATGTTCATACGCTACCGTAGCTGCCATTTTAAGGAGAGGTCGGTGGGAATGTTTGAGCATCTCATACCCGAGTTCGGCATGGGTATCCATGATGCGCCGCTCTTCCTCATCAAAACGACCCGGTTTGTTCAAAACAGCATCGGGGATGGCTACTTTTCCGATATCATGCATAGGAGAAGCTTGTCTGAGCATTTCAGCATCTTCTTCATTAAGGCCGTAATAGAGTGCAAGAAGTTTGGAATATTCTGCCACCCTTTTTACATGGTTTCCTGTCTCTTTGGAACGGCTTTCCCCGATGGAACCCATTGTAAATACGACTTCACGCTGTGTATCTTCGATCTCATGGTTGAGTGTGGTGATCTCATCTAACGCTTTATCCATCCCCCCGATCATCGTATTAAAAGCATCGGAAAGCTGTCCTATTTCATCATCCCTATCAACGGAAACTTGTTCTTTATAATCTTGGGTGCGGGTAATTTTTTTGGCGGTATCGGAGAGAGCAATAATCGGGCGAATCAGTCCCGTAGCTATATAATAAGCAGCGGCAGCAATGAAAAGAGCACCGGTGATTAATAGGGCAATAAACCACTGCTCATATTTATAAAGTAAGCGATAGGCAAACCCTTTTTCCTCTTCTAAAACTATTGTGAGTTCCGGCTGGTTTTTAAGTGAACGAGAGACTTCGAGTGATTCTTCGAAGATATTGGGTCGAAGAGCGATGGTACCGTCATGATGTTTGAGATAGTAATGGCGCTGTGGAGAGTTGGAAAAAAACGGTTGAAAGTTTGTAAGCGGATAAGTGACGATGAGCTCAGCAATTTTTTCTTGGTTAAAGCTTGAGTAAATAGGGATAGTAAAGAACGGATTTAACTTTTTGGTTCGGGAAATTGAGGTAAAGTCACTTGAAGCAATAATTTTACGGTTTGGATCCACTACATAAAAATCACCGCGCATCTTCATATCATTTTTCTTGGAGAGAAGCATAGTACTGATACGACGATCTAAATCTTGCGTATAGAGATCGTTCATCACCTCTGATTTGGCGATAAATGCCATATCGTTCTGGAGCGTTTTTAGATGTTGATCAATCCGCTCTACCGTAAGTCGAAGCTGTGTATTCATCTCTTGCGTTACCGAATCATATTGTTCCTGACGAAACGAGTTTCCCAGCAAAATCATACTTAGTGCATAGGGAATAAGACTGACTCCCAAAAAGAGGAGAATGGTTTTGAGTTTAAAACTCATAGAGTACCTTTACGCTGTTATCAACCATGGATGAGGGGATATAACCGATTGCACCTTCTACATTTTGGACGAATGCTTTAATGGATTCATGAGAAGGTTGGGTAATGGGAGGGGTTATCCCTTGGAAGTGTTGCTTGATCCAATAGGTATTTAAACGATCTCGCCCCATCCCCAACACATCCGTTTCGAAGGCAATGCGAGAAGGTTCTTGACCGACTAGATTAAGAGGAATTATTTTCTGATTTCCTAAAGAGTGCCGTTTTTGTAAAAAAATATCCCGAACTTGTTGAGCGGATAATGTCCCTACATCGACTTTTTTTGAGATGATCACACTGTATTGCGTTGCGAATAGGGTTGAAACAAAAATAAAGAGTAGAAGAATCGGTTTCATCAGAAGAGTACCGAAAATGATAGGAGTGCACGATTTTCGTCATGCTGTGAATGCCATTGATATTCCCCTTTGAGAGAAATGGGGTATAGCGGACGATAGCTGTACCCGAGCGTCAGGATACTGTCTTTATAGTCAGTATAATGATCGTTATAATATTCTAATCTTCCCACAATAGCGTGTTCGGGAACAACATGATACATGGCCTGCGCATAGCCTGAGAGGGTAGAGTTGTTGTGTCGGTCATTGAATTCGCTTTTAGCAAAGAGTATTTCTGTCATCAATTGCCATTGGGTATCGTCGTATTTGAGATTTCCTTGGAGAAATTGTGTTCGTTGATTTGTGAGGGTAATGTACTCGCCGATACCTCCTCCGCTACTCCACTCCATCGATATCTCTTTTTCAATGGAAAAGCCAAAAAAATGGGTGTTGGGAATATTGATGTACTCTTCATCCAAATCATTGTTTTTTTGTCCGAATAGGTGATAACGGAGCCCTTCAGTCCCCGGTACGTATCCGTTGATATCGATACCTGTGAGAAATTTAGGAAAAAGGAGCTTGCTATAGAGGGGATTGGAAGTGGTATCGCGTAAAACGTTGATCGGCTCCATATTCCAATATCCGATAGGGGTAATCTGTTTTCCGAAACGGATGTTGAAATCATCTGATAGCCACAAATCACCATAGAGTCGTTCCGCGTGAAATTTTTGACTGCCGTTTTCCGTTCCGTCATGAAAGCTTTTATGGTAAAAACCGACGGCTTCAAACTCCGCCAAATAGGAGATCATGGGATTGATATCGCCATACGCCATAACGGCTACGTCATCAAGAGTAAAGCTCTCATTATGTTGACTGGCTTCAAATTCGCTCGAAAAGTATCCTCCCACATTTAAAGCATCATTGATCTGTACCCCTCGTCCTAATTCGTAAGCATGAGTATACGTAGAGACTAAAAAGAGGATAAAAGAAAAAAATGGTCGTTTTAAGGGCACAGAAAATCCTCGTTTCAATGACGAATTAAATAAGATTAATCCTATCATAAATAGGGCTAAGTTGAGCTTATTCTCTAGCTGTTTAGCTTAAATTCTAACGTCAGTTCAATCTCCATCGGCAAAGAGTCTGCGAGATTTTTCGGCACATCAATACCTGAAGCTGAGGAGACGGCAGTTTTGACCGCATTATGGAAAATAGCCTCTCCCCGCTGAACCGAAATGGTATTAATCGTTCCATCATCCGCCAATGTGAATCGCACATCGATTTCCCCTTCCATCCCTCTGCGTCGTGCCGCGCTCGGGTAGCGTAAATGGTTTTGTATCGTGGTACGTAAAGAGGCAAAAAAAGATCTTTTAGCCGCTGTAAGATCGGGTTTGGGCGATACTTTTACCGGTGGCGGTGCGGGTGCAACATAGGGCTGTGCAGGAGCTACGGCGAGTGTTACATGTGAGATTGCAGAGGACTGAATCGGGGCTGCGATGGCTATAGGTTCTTTTGCAACGCTCTGTTTTTGCAGTAATGGCTTTTGCGGCTCTTTAAGAAGAGGTTTTATCTTCTCCGCAAGAGGCGGTTGAAGAGGTTGAGGGTTTGGAGCCAGGGTGGGTTTTGAGAGAGAGATCAGCGTAACGTGATGCAGCGGAATTTTCACAAGTTTAGGGGGGGTAGTGATCTGGGTTAGTACCCAAAAAGCCAAAGAACCCATGAACACATGAAAGGTTAGGGAGAGGAGAAACGATTTACGTGCAGTTGTCATCATAGGTGTATCCATCCGTTAAAGATTGCAATCCCTACCCCTGCAAGGAGGAGCGGTGCGGTGTGTTGGAGCACTACTCGGTAGCGAGAGAGGTGAATAAGACTCTCTTTGAGTATGGCCGTGAGAACCACTGAAAAAAAGAGAAACCACAGGAGTGTTGCCCCTAACCCGAATACTGCACCATAAGCGATTGCCCAAATCAAAGAGGGGGTGGTCGCGCTGAGGGTCATCATCGTGATAACGGGGGCGCAGAGTGACATCGACAAAAAAATGCCGGTCATAAAGAGACCAATAGTCTCTTGGGGTGTTTGAGTTGAAGTGCTACAGCAGGATGAGGTTTTAAGGG
This sequence comes from Sulfuricurvum sp., assembly GCF_031427015.1. GTDB lineage: Bacteria > Campylobacterota > Campylobacteria > Campylobacterales > Sulfurimonadaceae > Sulfuricurvum. The sequence continues at coordinate 25,197 of NZ_JASJOW010000001.1, forward strand.
AGAACCATAATCGCCCCGCGAGGATGAGGGTGATACTTCCGAGCAAGTATCCCATGAGAGTGGTATCGCTGATAATCGATTTAACCATACTCGCACCCATATAGGCGATGAGCGAGAGGAAAATATATCCGCTAATCCGACCTAGACTAATGGGTAGCAATACGCGGAGGCTTTGTCGGCGTGTTGCACTGTTCGCCAAAAGTATGGGGGAGAGAAGCGGCATACAGGTGAGCATACACGCGGTCGCTCCATAGGAGAGGGCGACGATAAAAAGGGAGAGGAGGGCGAATGGTTCCACTCTTTAACCCTTCCACCATTTATCGATTTTGGTTCGCTTTTTGAACCCCTCTTTGGAAGAGCTATAAAGTGTAAGCGGACCGTATTTGAAGCTCATGACCCCATCATGAGGACAAAACTCGACACATCGTCCGCAGAGGGTACAATCACTATGGGTGATATTTTTGTTTTCGGCTTGGTTTTGAATTTCGTAAATGTCCATCGGACACGCTTTGACACAGCTTGAGCAGGTATCACAGTGGGAATTGCCATTTTTGACGAGGCGTAAAAGACCGATTTTTTTGAACAAGGTTTGCATCGGCAGAATCGGGCAGATACGGCAAAACGGCTGACGGACGAAGAGGGCGAGGGCTATCATTAGTCCGAACAGCGTATCGGCGATGAGGGAGAGGACAAAGTAGCCTCCGTTGGCCTGAGAGATATAAACTTGAGACATATCCCCCGTCATGGCGGTTGTCATAATACGGCTGGGGCAGATGGAACAGTACGGATTGCCCCACTCATGTCCTAAAAATCCAATCCCCGTGAGAAGCGGGAAAATCAGGACGAGAAAAAGGAAAATAAACCATTTGATCGGGCGGATTTTAGTGATCGTTTCACGGCTTAGTGACGTAAGCTGGGTAAGTCCAAGTTTCGTACCGATCATGGTGATCGTCTCTTGGAAGAATCCGAGAGGACAGAGCCATCCGCAAAACGCTTTGTTGAGGATAAGTATCAAAATAACAACGGTAGCGACGGTGATGAATGTTCCCATCAATGCTTCCAACGCCCCTGTATTTTGGGTAAAAAGGGTGGAGACACGGTGATCCATCTGATGTTGTAGAGGGATTAGGGCACAGTAGTCTCCCCCCTTCATGTCATAGGCACATGAGAGAGCTGGAAGTGCTTGGGTAAGTTTGTCATCCGTATAAAAAGTGGCGAAAATCATAGCGCCATAGACAAAAAAGACAAAAGCGGTGAGTTGTACAACACGGCGCAGTGCCGTGAGGGTCAGTAATTTATCCATTTTTAGCCCCTTTTTTAGTACGTCCATAGAGGAATAATCCCCCTAAAAAGCCGATAAAGATTGCTCCGGCTCCATAGGTTTGCGATTGCCAAAAATCGTTTGGATTGAGTGAATAGGGCATGGTTAGAGTGCTTTTATAGAGGTGTTCACCATTGCGGTATTGCGTTGATAGGAGAAATTCAGAAGGTTTGTTTTCGCTACGTTCTACTTTAACATTTTTAAAATTATTCGGAAGGGTGATCGAAAATGCACCTGTTTGATCCGTTGTATACGTTTGAGCCGGAGTATCATGCGTCTCTAATGTAACGGCGGTATTAATGAGCGGTTTTCCCTGAAAATGGAGGAGAAAACGGTACGATTTTGAGGCAGTATAGCGGTCATGCTCACGGTGCAGAGGATCGGGAATGATCTCCAAACCAGTTTTAGGGAGTGCGGTCAGTTTGGTTGGAGAAACTTTTGCGGGACGACCGTGAAGGGTGAGATAACGGATAGCGCTGTAGCTCCCGTTGGAATTTGTACCTTCTGCCACCATGGCATAGTACCCGCCCATCGGAGGTTTAGGCAACATTACCGTATTGAGTGTAAATGTCAAATTATTTTCGGAGAGATTGGGGCGGATGAGGCGAGCCGAAGCGTTCGCATCACTGTTCATTAGTGCGAACATTGCACTCTCCCCTTTGCCGTGACTGCCATGTTTGGAAGCGGTTGCTTTCCCCTCATCGCATCCGTGCGGAGCCCAATAAATGGCTTCGTCGCCGTATCCCCACAAGGCTGTAGCCGTGAGGAGCAATAACAGTATTTTTTTCATGCTAACTCCTTAAAATTTGATTGACAAACCTGCCGTATAGACTCGGCCCGGATTGACGGTAAGAGATAAATCTTCTTCATTGTAAATTTTGTTGTAATCACGATCTCCGCTGCTGCGTGCCGTGTTAAAATAGAATTTATCGAAGACGTTATCGACACGGGCAAACAGATCAAAGGTAAGATTTCCCCATTTCTCAGCATGTTTTACGAGTAAATTGACGACGCCGTATCCGGGCATTTTGAGCTGATTGAGTTCATCGGCGTAGTAGCTTGATTTGAGAGTCCATTCGGTACTTAATACTGTGGACGGGGTTATAGTGTAATTGCCGGTTAAATTCAGAGTGTGATGCGATGTTCGTGGAACGGTATTGCCCGTTAGGTCATAATGAACTTGCGTATACGTGGGCAGATAAGGGCTTCCAAGTCCGAGGTAAAAATTGTTGTATTGTGTAAAATAGGCATCCAAGTAGGTATAAGCCAAATCAAAAGAGAAGGTTCTTTTGGGGTCACTTTGGAGAGATAGTTCTAAACCTTGGCTACGCATACCGCCGATATTTTCGTATTTTTGTGGGTTAGTGGTGGTTGCAGCGGTGTATTGTCCAATCGAGGACATGATGTAATCTTTACGATCAAGCAAAAAGAGAGTCGCTTCGTAGGTGAGGGCATTATGCAGTATCGGAATATTTCCTCGAATTCCTAAGTCATAATTGATTGCTTGTTCCGGTTTGAGATCGGGGTTGTTAAGTACTTTAGAATCTAGGGTAATCGATCCGTTGAAGAGCTGATCGATAGAGGGGGCACGAAAACCGGTAGAGCGGCTAAAAAAGAGAGTTGTTGTGTCGTTGAGTGAATGTGACACGCCGATACGGTGAGAATAAACGTCAAAATCTTTTTTAAGTTTGAGGGAATTAAGTCGGTCATCGTAATCTAGGCGGATGTTATCATATCGGCCGTTTAGCGTCAGGGTAGTGGCTTCACTGAGAGGTACTTTGACTTCGAGATAAGGGGCATAGACCTCTTCCGTGGTTTCATTGTCTCCGGTGATCGTTCCGGCACGATAGATGGTGGGCGATGCTGCACTGGTTTTAAAATCTACTAGATAAGAAGTTTTGTTTTCATAAAGGTTGTTGCGAATATCGGCACCGATCATATAGGCAAGATTTTCTCCGCTACTTCGGTATTCGCTTTTGATTCCGCGTTGGGCTTGATGATAATCATTGAGGGTGGTATAGGCATCTGCATTGGTCACGACAGCACCGGTGGAACTGTATTTTTGGGGTGAGCTCACAAACTTGGTATCGTCTCCGTATTGATATACGTTGACGAGGAGGTTGGTGTTATTTCCGAAATCTTTAGCGTAAGTGAGAAAGAGTTTAAGAAGATCGACATCGTACATTCGTGAATAGTCACGCCCTTCTACACTGGTTGGGTCAGTGAGCGCTTGCACCATCCCCTCTACCGTACCGTGCGAATCTTTTTCCCGCTGAGACGCTTCTAGTCCGAAAGTAAGATCACTTGTATCATCAATGTAGTACTGGAGTTTTCCGTTTGCGTAGCGCGATAAATAATCAGAATCTTCCCAATAACCGTCGCTTTTACGTTCACTTATTTGGATCCGTCCGTTAAAGGAGTCTTTAGCAAAAGAGGTTTCGGCTAAGAGTTTCTGATAGCCGAAACTGCCAAATTCAGAAGCCGCCATTGATTTATTGATCGCCCCTTTTTTGGTGGTGATGATAACGGCTCCGGCCAGGGCATCGTCTCCGAAAAGGTACGAGGCTCCCCCCTTAATCACTTTGATTGAAGCGATGTTATCGAGATCGATATTGACAGCTCCCGTTCGCTCAAACACCGGAACACCGTCGATTACGACGGCAACCCCCGGTTTTTCGCCCATATAGCGCTGATTTTCTACACCGCGAATATGAATTTTTAGAGTGTCACCCGATTTGATTTCACTCGTAATTCCCGGTATCAATTGAAGAACCTGTTGAAGATTCTCAATATGGGCTTCATCGACTTTTTGTCCATCGATTGCGGAGGTTGAAGAGACTTCGGTACGTGTTGGGTGAAAACGATCATCGATCGTAGTCGAATCAATTCCGATAATTCCGAGATTTTCAACCCCAGAACACGAACTTGCAATGAGAGCGGAGAGTAAGAGAGAATGCGTAATTCGGCGGGTATTTACCATCACACTTCCTTAAATTTTAGGATTAAAGTGTGGGATTATGAAGAAGAAGTGTTACATTTGTGTTAAATAATAAAAATAAGAATATATTAATATTTTAGAAAAGAAGCAAAAATCATTTTTATACGAGAGCCTTAAATGGTATAAATCTTTAAGGAGGTCGATTTTGCAAGTAAGGCTCTCGTATGAAAACATCAAGAGGCCATTATGGCTTCTTGATAGATAAAGTTTTTAGGCTCCCATTGTATTTTTAAACAGGGCGACCATCCCCCATCCGAAATATACCAGTATCCACAGGATAAACAGTGTCAATGAAGCATTGGCGAGTCGGGATACGGCTGAACCTTCAACCGCAGTATAAATTCCTTTGGTTTTACCGACTTTCCATGCCATGGTTAAAATAAAAGCGATTCCGGTAAATCCGAGGACGACAAACGTCAACAAGAACATAATAATAGTTTCCCACTCTAAATTCATCGGATATCCGTACAGATCGTATCCGATACCGGACATAACGTTATATCGGATCAACTCTCGGACACCGGAGATCAATAGCGCTACAACGACAAGAACTCCCGTCGTAATATAGCTATTTGTATTTTTCGCTGCCAATACAAGGAGCATGACAACTGAAATAACCGTAGCCAATGAGAGAGGATGAAGCAAGAGATTTTCTCTTAGCATCCATGCCGCGAACAATCCAGCACTGATAACCAAACCGATCACCGCCATTTTGGTTCCAAGATTTGTGACGAATTCCAAATATTTCGGTTCGAAATCTTCGCGTGTACTCAAAAAGCGGCTGTAGTTTTGCATGAAAATGCCTGTTACCGGAATCATCAAGCTCACCATGAACCCAAGACGAAGAAGATCGAGATGCATATTCCACCCCGCATTATCAACGACACCGTTAGGGGCATACCACTCCATCCATTTCGTCGGCGAAATCGCTTCAACGGCGAAGTTGTGCATTAACACACCGCAAAATACCAAGATGGCAAAAGAGATAAGACCGATGAGGGTGTTACCTGAGGAGCCTTTTTTATTCGCGTATTGATACCAATAATACATCATATACCCGATTACGAGGGCATAGATAAAGATAAAAACCCATGCGCCGGAGAGGGTATTTGCCACATACCAGCCTGAATCATAAATGACCTGAGTAAACAGCAGGGGGGCAACCCCTAAAACGATAAGAACCGAGACGCTTATTTTTCCCGTCATGATGAGGTGAGGGGTCAATATTTTCCAATACGGATTACTCTTTTGTTGGGTGCTTCCGTAAATCGAAAGTCCCATAGAACCGAGTGCCAATAAAACAAAGGCGGCGTGCAGAGCCCATGTTAAAACATAGAGTCCTTGAAACACGACGGGATAAAAGGGTATCCCCGCAGAGTCTCTCATTACATTTACGAAAGTTGAGATTTCCATTCTTTAGCTCCTTATTTCGCTTGCGAAGCGATGTAGGCCGCTATCGCATCATACTCTTCATCCGGAAGAGCAATTTTTGGCATGTAGGGGCTTGATCCTGTGCCGATTACATTTTTCATATAGTCTTTAATTCCCGCTTCGCCCATCGGCCCAGCCAGTGTCATGAGCGGTCGATAGAGTCCCCCTTTGTCTAATGAATGACAGTTGGAGCAGGCAATGCGTGTCAGCAGTTTTCCGACTTCGAGTTTGTTTTCGGGCGTAATAGTGCGTAGACGATCAGGAATCCATGGATTGACGTTGAGTAACCCTTGGGTTGCGATGAGATCCACCTCGCTTTTAATCCCTTTTCCCGGGACATCTCTGCCGATAATTTGATTGCTATACACATATTGTCCTGCAACCCACGGTTTACGCATTGTTTCTCGAAGCTTTTCACCCGGCCAAACCCCTACGATACCTATGACAAACATCATCGTAATGGCAAGCGTTCTGGTAACCCATTGGGGTTTCATAATTGCGATAGAGAAATAGATCGAGAATAAAATAGCCAAAATGACACGGTTCATAATGATCGAATCTTTTGCCATTCCCAAAAGTGCATGGGCATTTGCCGGGAGCGTATCGATGTACCACATAAAGAAAAATACGGTGACAAATCCGCCGAGCAAACTCACCCAGCCCATTTTTTGAGTCAGTTCTTCGGAGAGTTCTTTGTTCTCTTTACGCATTGCGGAGGAGATAATCATCCCGATGATCCCCGACATCATAATCATGAACCCGATCCGTAAAAACATATGCGGGAAGGTGTTGGTACCGAAAAACGCGTCACTGGCAGAGCCTGTCGTATAGTATGCTTCTGTCCCCGGCCACATCATGAAACTGATAATACCGATGATCAGTGCGAGGGTTCCGACCGAAGCAATCGCAAAGGTATAGGTGAGTTTCAGATGGGTTTTTCGATCCACTTTATCCATAAAATAGATCAATGCAAAAACACCGAGTACTTCGTAGACGAAAAACACCCACTCCGTAGCCCATACCCATACGAAGTTATGGATGAGTGCGCTGATGCCTCTGGGACTGGCGGCTGTTGCCGTATACCAAATACCCGGTCCTGTAATTGAGCCGATAACGTACGAAAAGATCAATAAAAACATCCCGTACCGCTTCATATAATCATACAAATCGGTTCGGTTCTCTTTTTGTGCTTTATAGGCTAAAAATGCGAATAAAAGGGCGGCACCGACGGATGTGTGCGATGCCATAATGTGTATAGCTCCCGTAAGACCCATCAGCCATGCTGAACCAATTTGGGGAACATAAAATAAGGGATAAAATCCTAACAGATCCATAAAATCCTCCTATGAGATTTAAGTGTTATAGGTATTTTAAAGAGGAAATTTAGATGTTGAAAGAGAGTATCGAACATATATTTCCTGTTTAAATAAGGTGTATATGCACGACAACGTCGGAGAAATAGCGTAAAAAGACGTTATAATTTTGGCGTTGCTATGCAATACGTTTTCCGCTTGCCTGAGAGGTCCAATTCATAGGGCGAGCGGAGTGTCGGTCGGCTTCTTTGTCTTGTTTTCTCCTTCGTTTCTCCTAAGTAGTAATTTCTGTAGCTACGATTATGAACAGTTAGTGTTAATTTTGTGTTAACTACTTAATAAAATTATTTAAGTTTTTTTTGATGTAACTAATCGGCTATAATACGCCTAAAAAAAAGACACGTTTATGATAACAATCTGGCATAACTCAAAATGTTCAAAATCACGTGAAGCGTTAAAGCTATTGGAAGAAAAAGGGGGTAGATTCGAGGTTTTTAAATACCTCGATACTCCGCCATCACGTGAAGAAATTACTCTCTTATTAAAAAAACTAGGTATTTCGGCGCGGGAGTTAATGCGCACCAAAGAAGATCTGTACAAAGAGTTGAGTGTTGCGAAAATAGCGGATGAAGAAAAACTGATTGATTTATTAGCAGAACATCCGAAACTCATCGAACGCCCGATTATAATCGATGCAAATCGAGCAGTGATCGGTCGTCCCGTAGAAAAAGTGGTTGAGTTTATCGGCTAATAAAACTCTTTATCCTCTTTAATGTGCCATAAATATAAAAGTTTTTTGCCCGTTTCCGGGTCAACTACTTCGAGGTTGATTGCTGTTTTAGGATGTTTGAGGGCTTTATAAAAATGGGTATCTTCGAATCCTGCGGCGGCGGCTTCTTGAGTGGTCGAAGCATAACAGACTTTTGATAGACGAGCCCAAAGGATGGCCCCAAGACACATCGGACAGGGATAGCAGGTCGTATAGAGGATACATTCGGAAAGATCATGCTTTCCTAATAGTGCGCTAGCGCGGCGAATAGCAAGAATTTCGGCATGAGCGGTAGGATCATGAGAGATGAGCACTTCATTATGCGCGCGTGCGATCACTTCATTGTTACGGACGATTACCGCTCCAAAAGGCCCGCCTTCGGTAGTTTCCATCCCTTTTAGCGCTTCATCGTACGCAATTGCCATCCATGGGTTCATAATGTTATTTTACTTTCTCCACACAAGAAGGGGCAAGAAGCTCCGGACGGTATTCGAAATGCATGGTATCGTAGTGATACCATCGCCCCCCCCAGATAAAACCGTATTTTTCAAAAATACGGACAATGGAGAGAGGCATAGTGTTTTTATAACCGATTTTAGCCGTTTCTGAGGGGGCTTCGTCTTTCCAGTATTGTGTTGTAGTGGGGGCGAGATCGATAGCAATCCCGAAACTGTGCATCGAGAGGCGATCCGTGTCTTTTATGACGCGGTAGCAGTACGTGGTTGCCCCCTCCGCCCAAATACGATCACGTTTAGGTAGTTTAGCGATCTCTTGACCGATTGCGTAAAGTTTTTTATCCACTCCGCCTACTTTAGTAACCGGAAGTTTTACGGAACCTTTAAGGGTTGGCCAACTAATGGTGGCGATATTTTTTTCGATCTCTTTTTTATTTTTGCCATAGAGGGCTTGAAAAAACGGTTGGTAGCGTAAGCGTCCCGGATCGAACAGATACTTAGGCGGGGTCTCGCTTCCCCCTGCATCGTAACGCTGAGAGAGTTGCGTAGCAAGATCGGCATTGTTTATTTTATCGTCCCATGAGGTTTTGACACTGTCGGTATGATACGGAAAGCGTGTTCCGTCTTTGAGAAGGAGAGTGTTATTGTCCGCAGAGGCGACGAGGTCGGGATAGCTTTCGAGGTAGCATTGCGGATTTCCCCAAAGAAGCGAAAACAGAAAAGCCGAAGCGGTGAAAAGGGTGAGTAGGCGCATTGTATTCCTCCGATAAGTAGTGCTATTTTAGCGAATATTTGGCCATTCACAATCGCTTCACACTTCTTTGTCATGATACTGTTATCTTTTAAAAATAGGAGTTCCCTATGAAAACAGTACATCCTTGGGTAGCGGTTATGGCGGCTACCGTCCTTGCAGCTTCAAGTGTATATGCCGGTCACCATGATAGAGGAAGAAGCCATTATGAGCCGTCTAGACATGCAAAAGTTTCCCACTATCACGCTTCAAACTGGGTGGTCCCTTTGGTTATCGGAGGTGTTCTCGGATATACGTTGTCCGAGCCGCGACGGGAAAGAGTGACCTATGTTCAAAGTGCTCCCATTGTTTATGCCCCGCAACCGGTCTATCAGGAACAATGGGTCTATTTTAGTGACTGTGATTGTCAGCGCAAAGTATTGGTTCGCGTCCCTTGAGATTTTTCTCTTTTTTGACAACATACATTGCCATATCGGCTGCTTTGATCAGGGTTTCAGCCTCTTGCGCATCATCCGGATAGAGCGCCATTCCGATGCTTGCACGGGCATGAAGGGTGGTGTTTTCATCCACATAAATCGGTTCACTGATGGCAGTATTGATACTTTCATAAATATTGCGTAGATGTTTCTCGTCGTTGACGGCTTCAATCATAACGATAAATTCATCTCCGCCGTAACGGCAAACCGTATCGCTGTTGCGCAGACTAGATTGAATGTTTTGTGCGACATCTTGCAGTAATCGATCTCCGGCTTCATGCCCATAACGGTCATTGACTAATTTGAAGTCATTTAAATCAATAAAATAGAGGGCTATTTTCTCTTTGAGCAGTTTTGATCGGCTGATAGCCTGCTTTAATCGATCATTGAGTGTGGCACGATTCGTTGCTCCGGTAAGTGGATCATGTTGAACTCGATAGGTGAGATCATCAACATGTGAGGTGATATGGGTTATATCGTGCAGATTCGCAACATAGCTGATAAGACGGTTGTGATGATAAATCGCCGTAATGGTGACACTGAGAACTTTTTCTTTGTTTGCAGAAGGTTTCGTAACCGTTCCTCTCCATGTATGGCCATTAGATTGGGAAAGGAGAGAATTAAACGTAAGCCGTTCTTTAAAAAGATATTTGCCGATATGGGTACCGTATAGATGATCTTGATCGTTAAGCATGAGGGCAAAAAAACTTGGATTAGCAAACTCGATCAACCCTTTTTCATCGGTATAGAAAATAGCATCCCCGGCACTTTCAAGTGCAGTGGAGCGCTTATTTAGCTCATCGAGTGTTTTTTTGGAGAGGGTAATGTCTTGGGCCATACACAGGATCTCTCCCTTGCCGCCCTCTAATCGGCGATTGCGCCATTCACAAAATATTTCGTTGTTGTATCTCGTAACATTATAGTTTTTGGAGTAGCTTACCCCCTCAAGAGAGGTTTTTTGAAGTACGGAGGTGACGTGTTCTTTATCAAAAATAGGGACAATAAACTCGATGATGTTCTCCCCTGCCGCTTCATCATAGTTCCATCCAAAAATCGCTTCGGCGGTTTGGTTCCATTCTATAATATTATAATGGCGATCAACAACGATAAGGGCGACGGGAGAGTCGCTGAAAAATTGCAGATATCTTTTTTGACTTTCGATAAGACGACGGTTGAGAAAGATGGAGTGCCCGACCCAAAGGGCTAACACGATAACAAGTGAGGATATCGCCAATAGTTCCATCAGTGGCTAAGCGATGGGTATAAACCAACGGTGGGCGAGAGTAACAATGTTACCGATACGACGGGCAAAGATTTTGCAGGAACTCATAGGGAGCACGATATCCTTAAGTAATTTTACAGATTGTATAATGTTATATATAATTTTAATATTAAACTCGATTTTCGGTTTGATTTCTTTTTTGGTTTTCAATCGTTATAATCAAAATAATTAAACTGAGGAGATGTGTTTATGTTTTTTCCCACTCTTGGATTGATCGCGACAACCGATGTAATTACGGTTGATATCCATGGTACTATCCAAGATGCGTTAAACAAAATGCATCAACATAATCATCGCAGTATTATTGTCGTTAATAAAACGCTTCATTATATTATTACGACCAAAGACATTATTCGCCTTAAGCTCGAAGGGGTCTGTTTTTCAACGTCGCTTTCTCAAATTCAACTCCGTGCGCTTCCTTTAATCGATAAAGAGAGTAATATTATTAATGCCCTCAATCTGACGAATGATATCGATGAACATATTTGTGTGTGCAATAAAGACGGGAGTCTGTACGGGCTGGTGACCAACAGTGATATTGTTGCCAGCGTCGATCCGCAAGTTATTTTGGAATCACTTCAGATATCGACTATTTTTGAAAAAAAATACGGATATAAAAGTTTTTCACCCTCTACGGCTATGTCGGAAGTATTGAGTTTCATGAAAGACTCACTTAGTGATTGCGTCATTATTCAAGAAGATAAACAGGCGATAGGTATCCTCACCTCCAAAGATATTATAAAATTTATCGGTGAGGGGATTAACCCTTCCGTTGTTGTGAGTGACGTAATGTCTACTCCGATTGAAATGCTGAGTGAAAAAGTCTCGATTCATGAAGGGCTTGAATATTTGCGTAACCGTCATTTTAAACGAATCGTTGTAACGAATGACGAGGGGGCTGTTGTGGGGATTGTAACTCAGCAGGACCTGATCGCGCGTACCTATTTGAAATGGTCTCAGCTCATGCAAGATCACTTTAAACAATTTGAGGAAATTACCCAAATTCTTCAACAAAAAAACCGGCATTTAACCCAATTGGCGACAAAAGACTCTTTGACGGAGATACATAATCGTCATATGTTCTCCGAGTTGTTTTCCCAAGAGCTTTCCAATGCGAAACGTCAGGTGACGCAACTCTCATTAATGATGATTGATTTAGATCATTTTAAACAGGTGAATGATACCTATGGGCATAATATCGGAGATTATGTCCTGAAAAATTTTGTTGCTTCAGTCGTCGCAACAGTTCGTGAAGCGGATTTGTTCGCGCGATGGGGTGGAGAAGAGTTTGTTTTACTGCTTCGAAATACGGGATGTGAAGAAGCGTATCATGTCGGGGAAAAAATTCGGAATATGATTGAATCAACATCGTTTGACGATGTGGGACAAATTACGTGCAGTATCGGAATTACCGAAGTAAGCTGCGAAGATACTTTACACAATGCGGTTGAACGTGCCGATAATGCACTGTACGCGGCGAAAAATATGGGGCGCAATCGAACGATTGCTTGTGAAACGCGCCCCGCTTAAGGGGCTCTATTTTAGAGTACCGACGTGTCCCGCGATAGCTTTTAGATCGTCATCGCTTAAACCGTCCAAAGAGGCTTGCATGGTTGCTTTTTGATCGCCGCCGAAAGTTCCGGCTTTGTAGCCGGAAAGCTTGGTGAGTGCCGCTGCGTCACCGGCGATCGCTTTACCTGAGATCGCGATGTCTTTCCCGTTGGCTCCGTGACATTCGGCACATTTCGCACCGTAAAGTTTAGCTCCGTCAGCAGCCATTAATGCGGATACCCCTAACACACTTAAAACAACTAATTTTTTCATCATGCGATCACCTCCAAAGTAGATTAAGATTATTGTAGCATAAAACCTATTGGGTGCTATTGCGGTTTACTTTAGCGGATAAATTCAATGACGCCCATCACGATTTCGACAGCAATCAAAATGATGATAATCCATTCTAAAAATTCACTCTTTTTGTGGTTAATGATATCCATGACAAGCATCACGTCTTCTTTGATCTGAGAGAGTTTTGAGAGAGCTATTTCGTGACGATCGTAGAGTTCGAGGACAAAGGCCAAACGGTTGTATAAGGTTTCCGCCTCTTCATCGTCCCATAAGATATTAGGTTTATCGAGTAGCAGTAAATTACTTACCATATCATGGCGAGTAAGGGCGAGGCGTTTGGCAAATTGCATGAGATGGGAACGGCGGCTGATGGAGAAGGTATGGATCGATTCGACGATGCGGCGACTTTGGGAAAAGAGGGTATCAAGTCGTTTTTCATAGTGCTCTAATCCGACGCTTTGGGAAATCGCGAGGGCAATAACATTGAGATTCAGTGTCGAGGCTTCACGCAAGGTAATGGCTTCATTGGTTACTTCAAAAAGTGTACTCAATTGCGGATCGATACGGATCGGATAGTCTTGGGTGATGAGGTTTTGCAAATCCAATGCAATGTTGAGCAAGGAGAGGGCATCGAGTATCTCTTTTTTCTCTTCGGCGATTAAGGTCAGAACCCCAAACGGCGACAATACGACATGCAATGTTTTATTTTTTCCGTAATAGCCGTTTTCCACTCCTCGTACGAGGGTAAGATCGAGCGCGTATTGTACGGTGGCGGTTGTGAGGGTATGGTTTAGAAAAAGGGAGAGTAGATTCATTGGTACTCCTTTAACCAAAAATTGGTTTGATTTATTGTATCATCCCTTTATTACAGTGAGGTGATAATGCAAACTAAAATGGCAGTCGGATTACTAGGGTTATGGTTGAGCTGGAGCAGTGTTTCAGCGGATGTATCGGAGATGATTTTTTATCCGCAGGCTGATTTTTCGGAGGGTATTTTCCATTTTAATTATCAAGGCGAAAAAAATAAAAACTACGGTTTTATGTTTGAAAAAGGGTTTGACTCAAATCGAATCGTTTATGTCCGTCCCGCGAGTCATAGTATAGAAAAAACAAAAGAGGGGATGACGAAACTCTCTTTTGCGAATACGGATCGTTACTCCTATCTTCAACGTGCATTGAGAGATGATTTTTTAGTCTCCGATGAGAACGGTATCGTCAAAATTCTTCTCAGCGGGGGAGATTGTAAAGGGAGCCCTGATTGCGTCACGGCAGAGAATATCCTCACCGTCAATGTACCAAAAGGGTACGGTGTGAGAAAATATCAGGGGTTAGATCAAGACCTTAAGCCGCTTAAGAATCCGCTATGGCAGCGAAAAGGAAATACCTATACCCTCACCGCACACGATGTCAAAGGGGCGTGTGTGATGATGGAGTTGGAAAAATTAAAGCCGGGGCAGAGTGCGGTGAGTGTCGCGATGGCAGAGCCGATGAAACCTATCTCCAAGGCGGAAAAAGTTGAGGCGATACAACCGATTAAAGAGGTGCCTGCGGTGAGTATTGCGGCGGAAATAAAAACGGAAGCTAAACCGAAAGTAGAAGCAGCAGCCGCAGCCGTTGAAAAGCTGATTCCTGAAAAACAGGTTGCCTCATCACTTTCACCTGCACCGTATTTCAGAAACTTCCAGTTATTTGAGAGTCGGGTCGTTGCCTTGAGTGAAGTGGGAAAAGAGCGTTTGCGAGAATGGGCAAAAAGTTTTAAAGCAGGTAACTATAAATCGGTAGCAATCAATGGATATACGGACAATATTCCTCCGCAACGGCTTAAAGCACAATATGCGACAAATATTATCCTCTCTCAGGCACGTGCAAAAATAGTAGCAGATTATCTTATGACATTAGGGATTGATTCGAGCATTATGAGTGTTAATGGGATGGGGGATGCCAATCCGGTTGCCTCAAACGAGAATGAAGAGGGGCGATCAAAAAATCGTCGTATAGAGTTTATTCTTAATTGACGTTACATTTGCTCGTAAAGATCGAACAAATCGATCCCATCAGGAAGACGGGGTTTACCGTCACGAAATGATCGGGTATGGGCGATAAGCCGTTTGAAGTGTTTACGCAAGTGGTAGGCATCGGGAACATTGGGACGGAACCAATCTCCTTTCGCACTAAAGAGCCAATCAATCGCCGATTTGATATCAAGCAGTGTATAGCCGCCTGTCTCGATTAGGAGTTTGATCTGAGCCGCCCAGCTTTTCACATCAAACGGTTCTTCGAATTGCGGATCAATAGAGGCGAGGTGGCGGATGAAATATTGTGCCATCTCGAATTCTTCGGTAGAGGGTTTAGTCTCTGCGAGAGCTTGCGCCGAAGCTACAACCGGAGCATTGGAAGCGACCTCTTTGCGCACCCACCGCTCGAATTCGGCACACCAATCAAATGAACGGTTGTTTTTGGAACGTTGATAAAGATTAAAATCCTCGAATAATTCTCGCCGTAATCCTTCTCTGTCGCAGAGCTCTAACGCAAATACGTGTAGTTCCTCATAGGCCTCGTTGCTGAGATTGAGATAGTAGTTGCTGTCACTGTATTCTCTTGGGGTGAGAGAGAGGAGTGCAGAAGTGATGGTCTCAATCGGAACAAAGGTGTAATAGATCATTACCCCTTGAGCACTTTTGCGGCGGATGGTCTTTAGCACCCCTTTTTTAACCATACTATCGAGGGCTTCAATCACTTCTCTCGGGCTGTGGCGGAGCGCTTGTGCAAGGGTAGCGGCATCAATATCGCGCGGCTTATCTCCCCATTGCTGCGTGTGACGGGCGATGAGAGGGATGAGGGAGCGCTCCATCAAGCTCAAATCCTCTCGATCGATCAGGGCTGCCGGAAGGGTAATCATGTACGTTTAACCGATGTTATGAGTTTGGTTTTAAGCGGTGCAGAGAGCGTTTCATTTCTGGAGCGCTCACGGCGGAGTATTTCGTTACGGTATTCATGGGTAACACGTGAGGAGAAGAGACTTCGATCTAGCGAGACATAGTCGTAAATCCACCGTTTGGTAAGTATTTTGACGACATTGATATCGGTTTCATCGAGTAAAGGTTTCTCTTGGTTTAGATGTTTGATCGACGTAAAACGGATCGCCTCAAACCGCTCCAACGCACTTTTCTCACCGTCTTTTACCAAGCTCACATCCCGTCTGATATCGTACATTAGAGAGTATAAGTTTTCTGCACGCTCTTGCGCTTCTTGGTCGATGGGGGTGAGTGCTTGAGTCTCGAACTCTTCCGCAATGAGGGCGATTTTTTCAAAGCCGTTTTTATAGGGCATTTCCCGAAGGGATAAGCGGCGAAAAAACTCACGGTATTGTGAAGGGTGAACAGTACGTACCAAATCGGCGACGTGCGCGCGGAGGTTAATGTCCTCTTCGATTTTAAAGTATTCCATCAACGAAGTGACGAATTGAGTACGGATTTGATCTTCGGTCGGTCGGTTTTGCATAAATAAAGTATATCACGATGATCTTTAGAGTAGTGTTAGGGCAAAAATAAGGTAAAATGTTAGCGGGTATTTGTGAGAGTACCCTAATCCGCCAAAAGAGGCTCCCATCCTAACATTCGACCATACCGTTATCCCTGAGGGTGATGCAGAACTCGGTGATAATCTTTTATATTATGACTATAACATAGATCATCTTCTCTCTCTTGAAGCGAAGGGATTGACGATGGAAGATGAGGGGTACATCAGCGCATTTCGCTCGTTTGAGGGGGAAGTGTATGAGAACTATATCTACGAAAAGCTTCTCCGTTATGCCGCTAACGAACCTAAAATTAAAAGTTTTATCATCAAAGGACCGCATAAAAATCGCACCCGTGCAATGAGCGATGCTCTCTCGGTGAGTTGGAAAGGGCAGATTATTTATCGTGCCCGTCACAAAGAGATCGGAGAGTTTGACGGTCTCTTGTTCACCGATAAAGAGCTCTATTTTGTTGAAATGACCCTCGTTAAGTCGGTGAGCAATCTGAAAAAACGGCTTCGTAAAAAACGGGCATTGCTTGAGGTTCTTTTCCCTCGCTATAGCGTCAAAGCCCTTTTGGTTTTAAATGAAGGGGCAACGGGAACCTCTGATCTTCCTCCGTATGCATCGGTATGGCTGACAAAACCTTACAGTGCACGCCATATTTTGGAACGTTTGAGTTCCAAGTCCGAGCGTGCCCCGATGATTCGTGTCGAGAGTGCCAAGATTGCGCATGCCGAAGAGTTAAAAGTTGCGGCGTTTAAATATTATGCGACACTCTCGTGGATGCTCCGTTCCCTGAGAGGAAAAGATCCGATGGATGTTGATTTCTTCCGTCGAGCCGCAACCCAGCGCTATCATGATATTTATACAAAAGTATACGTCGGCTATCTTAGTGTCGATGATTTTAAAATCATTGCACCGGATCTCTCATGGAACGGTTCGAATGCCGCACGTGTTGTGGTTGCGATTGAAAAAGATCACTCCGGCGGATACTTTCTAACCTATTTTATCCGTCACAGCTCCAAAAAACTGGATAATGTTGTTATTGGTTCTGGAGGAAGCAAAGTGGCGAAAAAAGATCCGTTCGGGATCACTTTGACCGAGATGAACCACCTTGACAAAGTAATGGACGAGGGTTTCGCCCTTACACTTGAACAGCATACGGAATTAGAAAAGCTACTCAGTAAGCTGACGCATTAACCGTTAATTATCCTTTTTTCCTTTATACTTTCGTCACTTCACTAAGTTATAAGGGTTTATTATGAAAAAGGTTATCATTTTACTATTTGTAGCACTCAGTATGTGGGCAGCTCCTTATAAAGTAGGTCAATCGGTTATGCCGTTGGATTTGAACGATCAGTTTGGAAAGCGCTATACCCTCAAAGCGATGCCGAAAACGCTTATTATGGCGTTTGAAAAAGGGACGGGTGCTACGGTAAATGAGTATCTTACCGTGCAAGAGAAAGGGTATTTGGCAAAAAATAAAGCAGCTTTTGTTGCGGATATCAGCCAAATGCCTAAATTTATCACTGAGAGTTTCGCACTGCCGAAAATGCGTAAATATACCCATACGGTTCTTTTAATCCAAGATGAAGAGCAGGGATTAAACTTTCCCGCGCAAGAGGATAAAATTACCGTAATGAAATTTCGGGGGAACTTTCTGACGAAAGTGGAGTTTATCTCTACGCCGGCTGAACTTAAAAAAGCGATTGAGCAGTGATTACACCGCTCAAAGCTCTACGTAAAAATCGCTTTAAAACAGCACTCATTTTTATCAGTATGAGTGTTTCCATCTCCGCTATTTTTCTTATCAGCGCTATATCGGGTGGAGTCGTGAGCATGTACAGCGCAATGCTTAAAACCGATGGTGATATTATTGTGACCCAAAAAGGGATCGCCGATACTTTTTTCAGTGATATTAATAACTCACTGAGTGCAGAGATTCGAAAAATCACAGGGGTAAAAGAGTCAAGTGCCCTTATTTTAGGAGCTGCTCCGGTTGATAAACTCCCTATTGTCGCTATTTACGGGGTAAGTGATAATCGATACGACAGTTATACTCTTGCATCGGGGAGATATCCTAGGGCGGATGAAGTGATATTAGGTTCAAAAATTTTTGAGACCCTCAAACATCCGAAAACGATTGTTCTTTCCAAAAAAGAGTTTGTTGTCAGCGGGGTATTTAAAAGTCGTATCGGATTTGAAGACGGCGGAGTCGTGATGAATCTCTCCGATGCGGGAGAATTATTTCATAAAAGTGCCTCTATTTTTCTTGTAAGTCTCAATGATTTAGGGAAAAGTGAAGCTATTGTAACGCAGATAAATGTATTGAGCGGCGATATTGAAGCAAAAACTACGGAGAGTTTTATTGACTCCTACAATCAGTTTAAAATTATCCAAACCAGCTCGGATGTAATCGGTGCAATGGCATTTTTGATGGGTATTTTGGGGATTGTCAGTATGATGAGTATGGTGGTTAATGATCGTAAGGGAGAGTTTGGGATTATGCGCTCCATCGGGCTCTCCTCGCGCGTGATTATATTTAAACTGTTGAGCGAGACACTCATCATTGCCCTTGTTGCTTATGGAGTAGCATTAGGTGCTTCTCTTGGAATCTTGGAACTGATTGAGCATGCCGATAAATTTCAAGGTTATATCAACGGTGAGATAACTGCGGTACTTATGATTAATGTTTTTATCGTTTCGGTAACGATGGCTCTTATCGGGACATTTCTCCCTGCCCTTTATGCCTCTCGTATCGATCCGATGAGTTTGATTCAGCGAGGTGGCGCATGAAAATCGAAGCGTTCGGAGTGGAACATTTTTACGCTCACGAGAAAGTTTTAAACGGTGTCGATATCGAGATCCTCTCAGGAAGTTTTATCGCTATAATCGGTGAGAGCGGAAGTGGAAAAACAACCCTTCTCTCTATTCTTTCAACGCTGCTTCAGCCATCACTCGGCACGGTTCGATACGACGGTAAGCTTTTGCAGGAACTTGGTAGTATTGATCGTTTCCGTCGTACCAATATCGGGTTTGTATTTCAGTTCCATTATTTGATCTCTTATCTGACTTTGCGTGAAAATGTGGCATTGGCAGCATTGGATACGACACGTATTGATCCACTTCTTTCAGAACTTGGAATAGAGAAACTAGGAGGGCGTTACAGCGATGAGGTCTCTGGTGGTGAGCGTCAGCGTGCCGCGATTGCCCGCGCCCTTATCAACCGTCCCTCAGTCGTTTTTGCCGATGAGCCGACGGGGAATCTGGATACGAAAAATGCACTCGGGGTGTATGAGTTATTTAAACGCTTTGCTTCTGAGGGGACAGGTTTTGTCGTGGCGTCGCATGATAAAAAAATAGCCGATTATGCAGATATCATTATTGAAATGGAGGATGGCATTGTTAAGCAAATTCATAAACGATGAGCTTCCTTTAGCTTTTGTATGGTTGATTTTAGGCCTTTTTGCGGGGTTGGTTTATGCCCTAGAGATGCTTGGACTGGACGGTTCTATGACACTTCTCTCTCCTGAGCGTGCACGGTCGCTCCATATTTCGCAGATGTTGTACGGTTTTTTCCCGTTGATGCTCTCGCTGTTACCGTTTGCCCTGTTTCAGAAAGAGGGAGTTTTGTCCGAAACCGCAATAGCTCATTTGCGCCGTTATTTCGTCGTTTGGAACCTCTTTTTACTCACAATGACGATGGCTTTGCTATTTGGGAACATTCGAGGATTGCCGTTTTACGATTTTCCCTATCAGCTGAACTTTTTACTGGCATTTAGCGGTTTGTTTTATCTCCTCGCCCTCGTCGATGCACTGCGCCGCTACGAGAAACGCCCTTTGTGGGTTAATGTCTCGCTCGCAGCTGTTATCGCCGCCCCGATTGCATTGGTAGTCCTTATGAATCCTGATTACGGTCAGGTGGAGCAGACCCTTGTGGGGCCTCATGGGGATAATACATTGGGGATGAGTTTTACTCTGATCCCGATCTACTATCTTCTGATTAAACTTGTGGCAACACAAGAGTTTAAGCCGCGCTGGCATTGGCTCTGGATCGTCCCTTTAGCCGGTTATGCGTTGTCACTGATTATTCGCAATTTCTTTCATAGTTTGAGTTATAACGAAGAGTGGTTTTTTCAATATCTTACTCTGCTCTATTTACCGTTGTTATGGGTATGGCTCCGTGACGCTGGGGTGAGTTTTAAAACGAATCCGTATCTGATCCTCTCGATTTGGGCATTTGTCTTTGTTGATCTTCAAGGGAATTTTCTCTTTATCCCTGAACTTCGGGCATTGATTCACCGCAATGATTTGGTAGTAGGGCATGCGCATATCGCGATGGGGCTTGGGGTGGCATTTATGGCGCTGTCGATCCTTCATTACCTTTTACCGAATCTGTTTCGCCGTGTGTATGCAATCATATGGACGGTGTTAATGGCACTGATGGCACTCGTTCTAACGATAGCCGGAGTGATCGAAGCCGGAGGGTTTGGCGGAGCGATTGAGCCGTTTTTGGGAGCGCGTGCGCTGATCGGTGCATTGCTGGTAGGAATGGTGCTTTGGATTACGTATGAGAGAATTAAATTTAAACTCGATTCACCGCTAAAACTCTACCATCTGAGCGGATTTTTAAGTGATGCGGGGGGCGGGGTGATCCTCATCCTCGCAGGTGCGGCATTGTTTCCGTTGCTCGGGTTTCATTTTAGCGGGACGTATGAGTACATTGTATTTGCTTTTATGATTGGGACGGGGTTAGCACACTGGTATGGACTCCACCGTGATCCTTATCATTTTGCGGAGTTTACCGCCTCGGTACGTGCGGTATGTGCTTCGGTATTTATTGCCCTTTATCTGGCGGGGATATTAGATGGAATCGCCCTTCTTGTAGCTTTATATGATGCTGGTTTTGCATTGGTATATTGGCTGGTGCTACGGGGTAGAGAGTGAATTTGCTCGTAATTGTCCTTAGTTCACAGCTTCTGTATTATCTTCTGATTGCCCAAACCGGAGTAGTCGGAGCATTTGACTCTCATATCCATGACCTCTACACACTTCCTATCGGAGGGGTTATAGGGAGCTTACTTAGTGCACTTTGGCGTCATCACGGACTCAAGCAGGAACTCTGCTTTTTATTTGGTGTCCAGATAATGATTTCGTGGTTCTATCCTAATTACTCATTAGGAATGTTGTTAGCACTTGGGTTTGTTGTCGGTTATACGACCCCATTACTTCTTTATATTTTCGGATCACAGGGCAAGTTTCAGCTCTCCTTAGGATTGGCAATTTCTTACGCGGTAGGGACGGCATTTTATACATATCCTTACGTAGAACGTGACGATATAGCGGTAATACTTCCTCTTATCTCTGTTGCGGCTCTACGATTTGCACATCTAAAACATGTAGTTCATGTTGAACATGTCAATTTTCCGTGGCAGCTAATCGGAGTAATGATGCTCTGGATCTTTGCCGATTCGGCATTGTTTGAAACATTGAGTCGATCAGGAGATATGGACATTTGGAGTGAATATACCCTTCTTATCATTACATCACATTTGTTTGGGGTATTTTTAGCCTACCGCTACGGAGATGAGTTATTGCGACAAGTTCGTGTTGTTTTAGGGCTCTTTGCCGTGAGTTATCTGCTGTACTGGATAAAAGAGCCGATATTACTTGCCGTTGTCTATCCGATTGTCATTTCGTATTATAATGTTTTGTTGTTTCATAAGCTTATTCAGACAGGGGATATCCGTATAATCGGACTCTCTATGATCGGAGTCGGCTGGATCGCGGCATCTGCAGCTAATGCTATCGCATTGCATCATCAGCTTTGGATCGTTGTTTTGGTATTGGGGGCGTTTGCCGTGATGTATCCATTTTATTTTAGGAGAGTAACATGAAAAAAATAGTGAGTTTGGCAGCAATTTTATTGGCTGCCTCTGCATTTGCGGGTAATTTGGCATTTGAATCGGGAAGTATAAAAGCACATACCGAAGTATTCGGCGATTCTACGATTGATCCGACTGCAAAAAAAGCAACATCGCATTTGTCAATGGATACGGCTCCCGCAACGTTGAGAGGGACGATTGAAGTATCTATGTCTGATTTGGTAAGCGATAATAAAAAACGTGATACTAATATGCAAGAGACATTGGAATCTTCTACTTTTCCTAAAGCGGTCTTTGAAGTCAAAGAGGTTGTGGCTAAAGGGGGGGATAACGTCATCCTCAAAGGTTCAATGACCCTTCATGGCGTCACGAAACCGATGAGTTTTGAGGGGACACTTAGCGAAGAAGCTTCTAAGGTACGTATCAAAGCCAAAAGTACGATGAAAATGTCCGATTTTGGGATCACTCCTCCGAAAATGGTTTTTTTAACGGTACGTGATCAAGTTGATTTGAATGTTGATATTTCTTTGAAGCGATAAATTTCTCCCACACGCAGTATGTGTGGATGAAACGGATAAGATACCGATCGGATAAGTTTTTCAAACCATTCGATGGGCTCATCAATCGGCTCGTCCGAGAGGATAAACGTGCCGTAGTGGATCGGTATTATCGTTTTAACCCCCAAATCACAGGCAGCTTCAAGCGCCTCGGGAGGATTGAGATGGTTATGTTTCATAATCGCTTCAGGACGATAGGCTCCGATCGGTAAAAAAGCTTCATCAATCTCAAACTTCTCTCCGATCTCCTTAAAATGTTCTCCGTAGGCACTGTCACCTGAATGATAGAGGGTGTGCTCGGCATTCTGGATCACATATCCCCCCCACAGTGCTTTATTTGTGTCATAGGGAGTTCGCTTGCTCCAATGCTTGCTCGGTGTCAGGGTGATGAAAAGTCCCCCCACCATGACCGATTCCCACCACTCCAGTTCAAAACATCGTTCCCGATCAATTTTCCCTTTCAGATAACGCCAAAACCCTGCCGGTGCGACGATAATCATTTGTGGATTTTGTCTGAGTAGATAGGCGATGGAGGATTTGTCGTAGTGATCGTAATGGGCATGAGTGATGAGAATGACATCAGCATTAAGTTGATCTTTCGGGAGGGGAAGAGGGCTTTTTCGACGGTATAGCGGGATATCTCCCAAAACCGGATCGATGGCAACGGTGGTGCCCGCAATCTTTAACCAGAGGCTTGCATGTCCTAGCCAAAGAGCATATTCACCATCGGGAAGTCCCTCTTGTGTAACGACAGGGAGCGTTGAATCTTCTGTGGATCGTTTACGCCAGAATTTTGACAATTGCCATTTGAGTATAGTCGTAAAGGATATTCTGGGGGAGGTATAGTGCGTACTCATTTAGGATTTTTACCCATCTTTTTTATCCCTATTGTACCTTTTAGAGGTTTAAAAGGGGTATAGGATTACTATTTCGACAATTTTAATCGGAGCCGTAAATGGAGCAGTTTGTTTTTATCATAACATTGTTGTTAATCGGAATACTTCTTCAAAAAGCGGATGCTCCTGTCGATTTTGCGAAAAGCCTTAATTTTTTTGTTATTTATGTCTCTTTACCTGCAACGGTATTGCTTCAAGTTCCTAAGATACATTTTGATTTCTCCGCGCTTGGCGTCATTCTTATCCCTTGGCTACTACTTCCGATCGTGATTGCGATTGTGATTGCGATGACCCGTAACCACCCTCCTCATGTTCGTGCGGCACTACTTCTTGTGATACCGCTTGGGAATACGTCGTTTGTCGGCATACCGATCATCCATACACTTTTAGGAGAAGAGGCGATAGCGTATGTTTTGATGTATGATCAGTTTGGAACCTTTTTAATCCTCTCCCTCTACGGTGCGGCAGTGATTGCACGATATGAGAGCGGGACATTTCATAAACGGTTGATTGTCAAAAAGCTGCTCCTCTTCCCCCCATTCCTCTTTCTTTTGTTTGCCCTTACTTGGGGAGAAATGCCTCCGCTTACGCACCCCTATCTTCAGATACTTGCCGCTACTCTTGTCCCGTTAGCGCTGATTTCAGTCGGGTATTCGATGAAATTCGGCGGTGGAATTGATTATGGGTTATTTACTCAAGCATTGGTTGTAAAATTGATTCTCATGCCGTTGATCGCCTTTGGTATTTTATTAGCAATGGGAACCGATCCGCTTGCACTTAAAACGGCCGTACTTGAATCGGGGATGCCTTCTATGATTACCGCAGGAGCATTGGCAATTGCAGCGGGGTTTGCTCCTGCACTTAGTGCCGCACTGGTAGGATACGGAATTCTGGCAGCATTGATAACCTTGCCGTTGATAACGTATTTGATGGAGAGGGTGCTTTAAAGGCCTTGTTGATGTGATCCGTCACAATAAGGTTTTCGTCCCGATCTTCCACAGCGGCAGAGCCATTTATCGGTTTCAACATCGACTGAAAATTTGATGGGTGCTTTCTCCGTTCCCTCATGGCTTCCATCACAAAAGGGGAAGGTTTTGGAGAGACCGCAGGTGCAGTACCAATACTCTTTATCGGCATCCAATGAGGCTTTAAACGGTTCATTTATAAAATGAGTTTCCATAAATCACTCCTCAAACAAAATAAAAAAATCATACTATGCGTTATAATCAAACCAAATAAAGTTTTAGGATTAGTAGCATTAAATTAAAAAATAAGTGTAATGTTCAGTAAAATCAAGAAGCTGTTTAGGTACTATTAATAAAATCGATTTGGCTTTTTAGCAAAAGGTGTAAAATGGACAAACGCTTTAACAAACCTCTTTTAATCACTTTTATTCTACTCTTGTTTTTCGGTTTTACCGTAGTTTTTTTTAATTTAACAACCATTTCAAAAAATAAACCGCTCTCCCGTACGGAAATAACTACTCCGACAAATTCGTTTGTTCCATCTAAAAAAACAAGGATAAAAAAGTTGGTCTATATTGTTTCCGATACGAGAATTCCGTTTTGGGAAATTATGGGTCGCGGGGTAAAAACCGGTGCCGATTCATCAGGGTATACGATTGATATTTACAGTTCTGAAAACAGTCGAAAACGTGAACTGGAGTTTATGGCGAAAGCAATCAATGAAAACGTATCCGGAATCATAATATCCCCTACAACCTCCTCTGCCTGTGCCACTATTCTTAAATTAGCTTCAAGTGCTGAGATCCCTGTTGTTATAGCGGATATCGGAACTGATGGGGGTGAGTATGTCTCCTATATCTCTTCCGATAACAAGGAAGGGGCGTATCGAATTGGAAAAGTACTTGTTAAAGCGCTGCATAAACGGGGATGGGAAAACGGAAGAGTCGGGATTATCGCGATACCTCAAAAGAGGTTGAATGCACAAGCGAGAACCAGCGGTTTTATGCAAGCGATGAGCGAGGCGGGAATTAAAGGTGCGGATATTAGGCAACAAGTTACTTTTACGTATGATGAAACGTATGATTATACAAAAGAGATGATCGAAAAATACGCTGATCTTCGTGCAATATGGTTGCAAGGTTCGGATAAATATAAAGGGGCACTGGATGCGATTGCCGATACAGGGAAAAAAGATGAAATATTATTGATTACGTTTGATGCGGAACCGGAATTTATAAAGCTTATTCCTCAAGGTGTACTTGTCGGGAGTGCAATGCAACAACCTTATTTAATGGGGCAGGAAGCGGTTCGTGCTATGGATAACCATTTGCATGGAAAAAAGGTTGAAAAAAATCTACAATTACCTATTCTTGCCGTTTCTGCAGAAAATATTGTTGAAAAACTTCCGATTATTAAACGAAATGTTTTGGGTATCGAGAGAGAAAAATAATGAAAAAGATTTCTCAAAAACGTTCTTTATATCTAAGTGTCGGGATCGTAGTAATCTTAACCGTTGCTATCATCATGTCTGTTCACTCTGCGTATACCTACATTGTGACGAAAAATAAAATAATAGAAGAGATGAAATACAGCTCAATGCTCACCGTCTCCTCTTTGCAAAAAAATCTTACCCCCTTGATTGAGTCTTATTCGGTTAATGAGTATAATTTACTCCTTTTTAATGAACTGGAGCCGAGAGATATTTTTGCCATTATTGTTGAAGATGATAATATGGGAAAGATTTTGGGAAGAGAGTCTTATATTAGTGGAAAAATTCGAGATAAAACGGGGAAGATAGCTGATTACGACGTTAAAAATAAGCAACACAATCAACGGCTAAAAGAGTGCTATTACTCTAATAAATACACAATTACGTCGTCTTCGGGAGATAAACTCGGTTCGATTAGTATTTATATTTCGGATAAGGCTATGAATGCTCAATTGAATCAAATTGTAACCGAAGCCTTCATTAATACCGTAGCGATCTCCTTGCTCCTTATCCTCTCTCTTTTTTTAGTGATACGTTTGTTTATTTTTAAACCGCTTTCCGATATCGTCACCCTTATCAGTAATAGTGATGAAGACGGCATCCCTATTAAATTAATTCCCGAGTATGATGCGAGAGAAATCGATGCGCTCTCCATCACAATGAACACCATGATTAATTCAATAAGAGGTTCAAAAATAGCGTTACTTAAACAGCATAATGAGTTGCTCGAACAGAAAAATGAAATAGAATATCAAGCAACGCATGATGCATTAACTGGATTGGCAAATCGTATTCTTTTTAATGAGAGACTGGAGATGGCGATTCAAAAGTCGAAAGAACATGATTCCCAAATGGCATTGCTTTTTATTGATCTTGACCATTTTAAAGAAATCAACGATTCTCTCGGACATGAAGCCGGCGATAAAGTTTTGAATATTGTGACGCAAAAGCTAATGGAAACAATACCGAATGAAGAGGCTTTGGCCCGTTTCGGAGGGGATGAATTTACGGTTATTATTGAAGGGATTCAACGTGCGGAGGATGCCTCATTTTTAGCCGATCAAATTTTAAACCTTCTTTCAGAAGCGATTAGGATAGAAGATACGGAGCTTTATATAGGATGCAGTATTGGCATCAGTCTTTACCCTGATAACGGGGATACTCCACAAGATCTCTTGAAATACGCAGATGCGGCAATGTATACGGCCAAAAGTGAAGGGAGAAATACGTTTCAATATTACAGTGCTGAAATGACGGCACGGGCATTTGAACGGGTTATTATGGAAACAAGCTTGAGAGCCGGGCTAAAAAATGAAGAGTTTGTGGTGTATTATCAGCCGCAGGTTAGAGGAACGGATAATAAATTATTGGGGATGGAAGCACTTGTTCGATGGCAAAGCCCCTCCATGGGGTTGGTTTCTCCAGCAGTCTTTATCCCGATTGCCGAAACGACGGGGCTTATGATTGAACTCGATAGGTTTGTCATGAAGCATGCGATGACACAACTCGCTACATGGTACAAAGAGGGGCTCTCTCCCGGAGTTTTAGCCATGAATCTTACGATTAAACAACTACAGCAAAAAGACTTTATCGATTTTCTTGATACTCTCATCAAAGAGAGCGGGTGCAGGGTTGAATGGATAGAGTTGGAAGTGACGGAAGATCAAATTATGATCAATCCCGAAGGGGCAATAGCTATTTTAAAAAGAATTAGCCAATTGGGGATAAAAATTGCCGTAGATGATTTCGGAACAGGATATTCTTCCCTCTCCTATCTTAAAAAATTGCCTATTAATAAGCTCAAAATTGATCAATCTTTTGTGAAAGATTTACCGGATGATGATGAAGATGTGGCTATTGTAAAAGCGATTGTTGCATTGGCGCATAGTTTAAATTTGGAATTGATTGCCGAGGGAGTTGAGACTGTTGAGCAAAAAGAGTTTTTAGTGAAAAGCGGATGTGAGAATATTCAAGGTTATTTGTATGCTAAGCCGATGCCCTCAGAACAGATGAAAGTGTTTCTTGAAAAAGAGTTGGATTAATATTTCTGGACTTTAAAAGTATTGTAGGGGAATTTTTTGTAATGTGATGGCGGGCCACCAAGGATTTGAACCTTGGGAGGTGTTACCCTCGCCGGTTTTCAAGAACGTATAACGAAAGTCTATAAGGGCATAGAACTCCTATATAGGAGCTATATTGCGATATTTGCTAAAGTCTAAAATGAGTCTTTTTCATGCCTCATCCAACGAAAGTAAGGCGGAAAAACTCCCTTCTCAAGCGAGGCAGTATTCCTTTAAATATTCTTTACATTGGTTCGGGTATACCACACTCTTTTTCAAAATTGATATTAAAGACGTCTGCAAGCTTTGTCAATATTTGCTATACTATTTCATTAAAAAAAAGACTATATTAGGTATTTTTGGCTAAATAGCGACTTTATGACGAAAGAGGATTATTATGTCGATGAATCAAGACAGCCAATTCAAAATATTGAGCTTGAAGCAGGGGTACGCTAAATGAAAAATTTACTTATAGCATTAATGATTATACTATTTGTGAATCTTATATGGACTGTAGTTTCCATTGAAACAGCTCCTTTTTACTGGTTAGGGAATATTCTGAATGCTGATACCAACAGCACTTTAGCCACTACAATTATTGACAAATGGGCTATTAGGGGGCAGATAGGCGATATTATGTCAGGACACTTTTCAGCGCTAGCCTTCCTTGCAGTTGCTTTAAGTATCATTTATCAAAGTGAAGCTAATCAACAAATGAGAGTGAGTATAGATAAGCAAGAAGAATCATTAGAACAACAGAGTATAGCTTTGGGTGTTCAATCTAAAAGCTTGGAAGCACAAATAGAAGAGCTGAAAGAATCACGAGAAGAGAGTTCAAAACAGACTGAAGAGTTTTTTATAAACAATATGAATACTAAGTTAGATAGATACTATAAGTTGTTGGAACAACAAGTAGATAATGTCTTAGATAAGAGGGATTATATAAATCTAGCTAGTGTTGTAACAAAAAAGATGAATGGACAGTTTGTATCAGATGAAGAATATCAACAGATTAACAATTCTATTATATTATCAAAAAATGTTCATGATATCTTAGAAATAATTTATCAAGAGATACATTTGATATCAGAGGAATCAAATGCGTTTAAACAGTTTGATAGAGAATTTAAATTAAGAATTGAAGTCGATCATAAAATAAGTTCTTTATGTGCCATTGGAGATAAAGATCAGTACGTCTTCTTAAATGCCTATGGTTATCCCTGTTATGCCTTGAAATATAGAGAACTGTCTTAGCCTTCATATTTTATCAATCATCTTAAATTATATTTATAATGAAGAGTGATAGCCTGTCGAGGTTAGCCCTGATTTAGACTTACTCATTTTTCAAAATCTCTTGTGATAAGCTATCTCACGGCATTTGCGTCTGGATTAATTATGTAATGAAGGATATAGCATTCTACATATATTTTAGGCTATTTTTATATTCTTCGTTCATGCATCATATCTTGCAGAAATTCTCTCACAATCGCACTAAGTGGTACGTCCTTAATTTCTGAAAAGGCTTTGAGTATCTGCGCTTCTTGTTTGGTTACATAAAAAGTCATTCTGATCTTTTTCTCTTTGGGCGGTCTTCCGCCGATAGCATTTTCGATTTCATCGAAGGTAGGCATTACTTGCATTTAATTCCTTTTTTGGCAATTTTATTGATGGCTTCATACATCTCTTTATGAATGCTTTTGGTGACTTTCAACTGATGTTCTCCTCTGGCATGCCCTATATTATTGAACCACTTAATCCCATCTCTTGCGACACGCTCGAAGAGGGTACTGCTTCGTACATCCAATAGAGTCAGCTTACCTAACGCCGTTGTTAGTGTGTTATAGGCGAATTCGTACTTACTGGCTTGCTGATAGTTATTGATAATGATGATGACTGATTTGGCTTCGTCTTTTATCAGTAGATAGGTCTCTATGGTGGCCTTGAGACTCCGTGCATCAGTTAGCGTGGGAATAATCACACAATCGCAATGTTTGACTGCATGCGTCACTTTTGAATCGATCACGCTACTCATTGCCCCAAAGTCAAACACTACATCTTCAAGCTCAAGCAACTCCTTTGGTATTCTCTTCATGCTGTGTGGAATTTGATGGAAACTCTTGATCAATGTTCGATCCATATTGGTGGTAATGTCATTGGTGACGTAGCTATAATTATTTTCTAAAGCATGGTTCAAAGCAATTGAGCTTTTACCAACTCCTCCTTTGAGACTAAAGTATAAATACTTCATATTTTGTTCCTATTTTTGAGATTAAATCGAGTTTTTGAGACTCGATTTAATCTAATGTTCGAAAAAATGGTGCTACAAAAGTGCTATTTAGTCCCTCATTTATACCCGTAACGTCACTATATTCAAACACATATTATTACTATGAATCAAACTAAAAGGAGGAGGTTTGTATGAACCCAATTATCGTATTGATGATAGTAAAGTGCTTAATTAGCACTATTTCACGTAAGTAAGGTGTGTGATGATTATTGAGATACTGAAGCCAGAAGATGTGAATAGGATTGTAGACACGCTATTAAGGGACTATCTTGAATATTCACTTCACAGATTGCCTGAGGGGTTTGATTATTACCACCATACTCACGAATATGGGTACTTCTGTATTGTGACAGAGAAGGAGGATTTGATGGGTGAGAAGATCGTGTTGTCCCATTGGACGTTGCCTTCTATGGGAGAGGAAGCGTTTTGGGAGAGGATTGAACTTATTGAGATGCAGAACAATGGGGAAAATGATGATGTGGTTGAGATATTGGTGAGAGTTGATATGGATGTGACGGTTAGTTTGATATTGACAGAGGGGATTTTGGATGAGGATTTGATAGAGAGAATTGAGGGCTTTATTTACGAAAAATGAGTTAGCTTTGTTATTAAATAGAGCCTGTAGCCACCTGCACAAGGGCTTTTAAGCAGTGGTGGGAAGTACCGCGTTGGGGAGCACAGACATATTTCATTCAATTTTTTCAGAAATCTATTGTGTATGAGATGAAAAAGTTTTCTTAAAGTGTTAAAAATAACGGTGAAAAAAATTACCCCTTTAAAGCGTATAAATCGTATCTTCTGCGCTGCTATCGCCTTATTATTTGAAGTCATTAGTATAAATACAATTTACCCCTCATTCTGATGGCTTTATTATTAGTAATTATTATAATTAATTGCTAATGAATATTTTATATAAGCAGTTTATAGCTATAGATTTATAATTTAATTGATCGAATCATTATAGGTGTATAGACCTGTTATAGGGTTAAATGCACCAAAAAAAAGTTGCAAGATGGGACTTCTCTTACAACATATTTATTCGATACAACAATTTAGGAGAATTTTATTATGGATGCAGAAAAAGCAACCGAAAAAAGCGCAAGCAAAAAGTGTATTGAATCACCTAATGCCCAAATTTACAATCGAATTACAAGCTCTAAAGGTGATTGGAGCGTCAATAAAACAATATCTATATTTAATGAGAGCAATAGTGTTGTGATCAAACAAGCAGATTATGCCGAAATAGTGACTAAGGTCGAAAAAGATAGCAAAATTGCCTATAGAATACAGGATCATAAGCAAAGTAATCCTGCTTACAATACTACAGCGGTTCCTGCCGTAGTAGTCAAATTTACTAAACATGACACGCAAGTGGTTTCTTTAGACATTATGGAAAGTCTTCCTGGCACAGAGTTTAATAAAGATGACATTCATAAACGATATACCCTCGCTATCGATTCGGCGATGTTTTTTCTTTATGGGAATGTCGTCAAAAATGATCTAGAAGTGGCTGAGTCGATGGCTACTAAAAAACATGGTAAAAAAACGATTGATTTGACATGATTAATTTTGCAAATTCATTCCCAAATGGGGATGATAGTGCCGTTATCCCAGGTGAAACTGCTGTTATTGTAGGTTCTATGGATGGTGAATGGCAGAGTAATTACACTAAGAATGAGAATTTGATTTTGAGTTATCAATTTAGCGCTATTGACCTAAAAACAGGCCTGAGGGGTGATGATATCTATTACACCAATTGGGTAGAGAAAGAGCGACTGACAATTACTCAGATTCTTGAGCAGATTGGGAATATTGTTGGTTTGTCATTAGGTGACCTTAATGGCTACACCATTGTACTTGTGGCACATAACGCTATCGCGGAGTGGAGCACGATTAAAAATCGAAGTAAGCTAAATAAATATTTACAGATGATTAGAAAAACGGTGATTACTCCAGGGGTTTCACCGATAGAATTGAAAATTTATGATGGAAATCGAAATAAAAAGATTGTGAAGTTTATGCTCAAGGACACCATGCTTTTGGTGCCTGAAGCGTACAGATCATTAAAAAAAGCCTCCGTATTGGTTGATCCTGATTTTGCTAAATTGGATTTGACCAAGGAAGAATTATCAAATATGCTCAAGCTTTTGCAGAAAGATCCTGCAAAGTTTGAAGCATACGCAATTAGAGACACGCAAGTGACTCTAAAACTTTGGATAACGCTACAGTGTATGCTAAATAAGATAAATGGTACTCAAGATAAGATATTTTCAACTCTCAGCAGTGCAGCGTTATCACGACTCAAATCGATGTATGTAGAAGAATTTGGAGGGGAAGCTTTTGAGTTCTTATTTCGACGAAAAAAGTGATGCTTGGGTGGGTGGTAAAAAACCTCGTGAATCGGATGAAAAATCCTTGGAACAGCTTGAATTTGAGCGGCATTATGATCTTGGTGCTCGAAGTTATATGGGAGGACTGAACTCCTCGTATGTCATTGGGGAAGTTAGAGGTGATATTATCGATATCGACTTCTCTAGCTGTTATCCCAGTGCCTTAAACATGATACAAAACATGACGTATGAAGTAAGTGGTGGTATCGAAGAATTCAAGATTGAGCTTGAAAAGTATGATGGGACATATTTGCCTATTGCTATGGCTGATATAGAGTTTGAATTTCCTTTTGATTGCTTGCATCCATCATTGCCTATTAAAAATGGAGATGCTGGATTATTTTATGTCTTGAAAGGTCGAACCACATGCACTTTACCAGAGATACATTTTGCATTAAAGCAAGGGTGCGTGATTGCCAAGTGGCATGATGCTGTTGTAATGAAATGTGATGAAGGATTTACCTTTAGGGAGTTTCTATCTGAACTAATTAAAGCTCGTGATGACGCGAAAAAAGAGGGCAACAATATGTTGCAGCTTATTTTGAAAGACTTTGTAAACGGTATGTATGGGAAGGTGGCGCAGGGAATTAATCGCCGATCAACTTATGTTGTTGGGAAGGGCATATCACGTCCTTTGCCTCCATCTGCTGTCACCAATCCTTATATTGCAAGTGCGGTCACGGGTGTAGTAAGAGCGGCTCTGAGTTCAATTGTACATGCTCTATCTAGGCTTGAGGGGTATATGGTTATTAGTGCCACTACAGATGGTGTGCTATACAAAGCTCCTTTGTCAGGAGGGTGTACATCTGTAATCGATTTATTATTCGATGCAGATGTGCTTGAGAAAAAATATACCGGCTCCGTGGTTCAGGCATTGGAAGGGGGCTCAAATGATTATATCAAGTCATTTGAATTTGTGGATAGTGTACTGTATCAAGAGTTGCTGAAGTATCCATCTGTACGATTGCTACAAGCCTCACGTGCGGTATTGGGATTTGATGAGTTTATTGAAATTAAACATATTGCGACCGAAGTTACGAATCTAAAAACCCGTGGACAGGTCGGATTTTATGAATATGAAGGGGTGCAATATCCCACTGTACTAGCCAAAGCTGGAAATAAAATAGATGGTTCTAAACTAGAGCAATCTACGGAACTATTGAAGATGTTTTATGACGATGAAATAGCGTATAACGAAGTAACCACTTTAGCCTCTATGCGGGACATACTTGACCCAAAGAAGGCAGTAAATGACCTTGTATCTGTGACAACACGTGTGAAAGTGAATACAGATTATGACTTTAAAAGGAGACCTGCTAATGTTAATTCAGACAGTACCATTTAGCAATATTGAAGAAGCAAACCTCTATCGAGGTTGCTCAAAAAATCTCAGAGCTAATGGGTTTAAAGCTCATTGTTTTCGAGTTGAGTATGCCGTTTATTTGGCAAAAAGTAGAGTTAAAAAACGTGGGAGCAGTACGGAGTTTACTACTCGACATTTTCTAAGAGGATTAATCCAAGGGATAAAGCCTTTTCCGGATACGATTGGCTTGAGCTACAGAGATGTGGCAAATTCGCTAGAGCACTGCGGCGTGACGGTAAGCAAGGTCAAGGAGGCTAATCGATCTCCTTTTGTTTTTAATGTGATTGATAATACGAGTGCCAATAGAAAATTGATCAAATTTTTGCTGGAAGCCTTTGGCTTAGGCGTTCTTTACGGTGAAGTAGTACAAATATTAGTATTTAAGGGGTTAAGTAATGGTCATGAAATCATTCAAGCCCCTTGATGAGGTTTACATATACATACATGCAAGAGTACTTGTGATAGGAGAAAAATTGTGGAGTTCAACGATCCCATAAAAATAGTACGTGTTGTCAGAGGGAATGGCACTCTTTCATTAGATTATCGCACCCATTCCAGTGCAAAGCTCCCTAAGGGCAGAACGAGCAATCGGATTCGATTTTCTACGAACAAAGAAGATAGTAAGGCCGCTCTCAAGTACGTTGAGAAGCATAAATTCGAACTTGCTAAACAGCATTACGAGTCGCTATTTGATAATTTGGAAAACAAAGAGGAGGTTTTATTTGAAGATATTGCATATGCGGCGCATGAATTAGCAGCCAAGAAAAAAAATAGAAAAAAGGATGCGACTGTTGATTATCTGAGTATTCTAGAAAAGTTTGTCTTTCCATACTTTGGTAGAATGAATTTGAACAGTATTAAGCCGAAAGATATCGAACTATGGATGATTGAAATGGCCGATCTAGGGATCTCACAGAGTCGGTTTTACAAGTACTTTTTTGTAGTAAAGTGTGTTTTGGATTATGCATACAAAAATGAGTATACCGTTTCAAATGTTATGGACAAAGTAAAAAGAACTGAAGTGGATTTACCTAAGAGTAAATCGAATAATCATGAATATTTTAGTGAAGTGGATAGAGATAAGATTTTGAATGATACGTGCGTAGGATGTAGTGATGCGGAACTAATAAAGCATTGTTTTATTAATACCTTTATGCATCTTGCTTTATTTACTGGAGCTAGGACTGGTGAGATGTTAGCATTAAAATGGGCGGATGTTGATTTTGATAATAACGCGATAACTTACCGAAGTTCCATGCGAAAGGGTATTGAAGGTACCACTAAAACGAAAGAGCCTCGAACTGTCGTGATGATACAACGGTTATCGGACGTGTTATTAAAGTGGAAAGATACAAAAGCGGGTGAGTATGTCTTTCCTCAGCCGGGTTTACGGATTCCTTACAAAAACTCAAGATCAATTGCTGATACCTATTATAAACCTATGTTGGAGCGCCTTGGCATTCGATTTCGTAGGTTATATTCTAGCCGACATACTTTTGCGAGTATTTCTCATGATAAAGGCATACCTGTGGCTACGATATCTCAATGTTTAGGACACAGGGATACTGAGGTTACAAGTAAATATTATTTGTTATCTGGTAATAGAAATCAAGATGAAGTACGACGTCAAATGGAAAAACTAAATTCTTAATAGTCATCGGTGTTGTGCCGATGACCCTAGCAGAATCTATCAACTTTTTTTTTCAAAATCGATGCAAAATTACAAAAAAGTCATTAAAAAAGGCTCGAATCAGACAGAGTACTTTTATATATTCCCCTGCATATCCCTTGTTTTAGGCATTTTCTACAATATCCTCGCCGGTTTAGAGAACCGGGGGAGAGTTTTATTGATTGCAGAATGCAGTCTTAGTAGTCATGCATTTGTTTTGTCAGACATCCAAGCAATACAGCCATTCTCTTTAATTTCGATATGTTCGCTTCTTTTATAAACATCGACAATATTTTCAATGTTTTTCTTAATCCTTTTAATAATCTCATCACCTCTTCTGTAATTTGATAAGCTTAATATTCTTTCATCGGCTAAGGAAATTTTGACAATATCTTTTATTTTTGGGGTACTAGAGGTCACGATCGCTTCTTTAACTACCGTCCTTAGTATCCTATGAATATTTAATCTATCAACACTATCTTCAAAGTACCCATGATCTTTGTCCATCTCCATACAAATGAAATTTCTATCACCGACATTCTCACACGCTACCGCTAATGTTCCCGAACCTGAACAATGATCAAGAACTATTGAATGCTTATTTGAGTATGTTCTGATTAAATATTCATAAAGTTCTACTGGTTTTTGAGTTGGTACTAATTGTAAAAACTGTTTATCGTGAGCAATTTTGATGACACTTCTTGGATATCTTTCTGTGGAGTCATAAGAAGTTACAGAAAACTGTTTTCCATAATTAGTACTTGGTAGTTTGGCTCTATCGGCAGTTGATGTTTTCCTTTCATGCCCAGACGTTTTCTGTGGATTATAAGTTGGTAATGATTTGTAAAAAACTAGAATATTTTCATGAGCTTTCATCGGCATTTTTTTTGCATTCATGTGTCCGCTTGGATGAGTTTTTTCCCAAATCCATTCATATCTAAAATCTTGTTTGTTTGAATTTTGCAACATAGCGTCGAATGGTTTTTGGGCAAATAATAAGATTACACCATCATCTTTTAAGATTCTATTATAAGAATGCCATAGTCCTTTTTTGTGTAATTTCTTCCAATCATTTTCAGCAATATTAAGCTTGATATGGTTTTTATAACAATGTAGAAGGTATTCATCATACTGCATCTGTATAAGCTTATTATTTATTTCTATTTCTATATAGTCGTTAAGTGGAATAATAATATCCCATTTGTTTTTCGTTGTTCCAAACGGTAAATCGGTTAATATTAGATCTATTGACTTAGTTTTAATTTTTTCCATACCATCGTGTGACATACTGTCAACGTTGTAGAAAGTATTCATTTTTAGCCCAATATCATCTTGTGCACATATTGAGGTATTATTAGTTGCTTTAGTCATAGTCATTCCCCTACTTTCAGATCTTTAACTTCTAAAGCTTGCATACATTTTAGAAAAAACACGGCGCTAAAGCCCCCTCTGCTCATTTTGTTATTGAAGGATAATTCAGTTAAGTCCTCCCCAAAAGGTTTTAATA
Organism: Sulfuricurvum sp.; assembly: GCF_031427015.1. Classification (GTDB taxonomy): domain Bacteria; phylum Campylobacterota; class Campylobacteria; order Campylobacterales; family Sulfurimonadaceae; genus Sulfuricurvum. Next base: position 62,429 of record NZ_JASJOW010000001.1, read on the forward strand.
AATCTACCAAATTTTTAACCTTAAGTCCTCTTCTTTTTAATTCAGATTTAATTAGATTTTTTGGTAATTCATCGAAGTTAACTTGCATCTTTTCCTCTTCGAAATTAATATCGTAATTATATCACATAATACATATATATAATCACAATAGGCGATATATATATTCAATAGTGATTATAAAAATATTATGTGTCTTAAGGGTTTAATTTCATTATCGTCTGGGATGAAGATGTTGTTAAATATATGTACTATATTAAAGAATCGACGACAATTATGCTAATCAAATTGCATTAGGTATTCAACAGTAGTGCCAATAGTTCGCTTATAGAGTCTGATTTTTGAACCTAACAAATCTCTTTGTGCAATTAGAGGTTTTGCACTCCCCCATTGAAGTCCTGTAACAAAATTATTTTGTTGGTATGTACGGGTATTTGTTCTTGGATCATGTGTGAGATTAAAACTTTGTTGAGGATAGTCAATACCTTTAATCGTTAGGTACATATTTGCAACAGCTACTTCCTTATCAGGATTTGTGGGGCTAGGGTTTACTATCCAATTAAGTTCATGAAATACAACATCACGGAAATAGTGGCGCTGATCGATACCCACGGTTTCCCCTTTTGTCATACCCATTGAGCCTGTTGCGTGGGTATTTGTTCCTGTTGGTATACTGAGATATCTTTCGGTTAAAGGTGAGCTAGTCCAAACCAATACCCATTCAGCGGGCATTATAGATGTAGTGGTAATTATAGGTGTAGTTGTGATTGCAGGTCTTCTTCTATTTCTTGTATGTAATCTTGTACGTGGAAGATTTTCCATATTTGTATCCATCCGAGGAGTCCTTTCTCTCTCTCCTGTGGTCCTAGTATTAACCCCAAGGGATGGTTTTCTCAGAGATATCCTTTCATCGATCAGTATGCCATTATTTTTTAGGGCAATTATCTGTCGAACGCCGGTAATTTGAGTCACATTATCAGGAAACATGGAAGGAAGGTTATGCAGTATGGATGTGATTTTATTTAAAAACTCTACATCACCTATATGCGTTTTATTTAGCTCAACGAGGACACTGGCTTCAATATTCCTTACTAGTCCATTCTGCGTTAAATTAGAGCTTCCTATTATTACTTTAGCACTCCCATCATTTTGTGATAAATAAACTTTTGGATGATATATAAAATCGGAAGCTCCAGTATCGACGACGTAAATTGAATAGCCCGCTTGTAAAATACTAAGCACACCTTGCATAGATGTAATGTCATTTCTAACACCCACATAAAATTTAACTTTTTCTGGAGAAATAAGAGATAATTTGTCTTTAATAAGTTGAAAGCCGTTATCCCGAAGGAAGGCTACACTAATTAACACTTCGTTTGGAGAACTCAGTTCTAGTAGTTCGTGTATTACTTGTCTATGATTCCGAGGCTGCATACCTTGTAGTAAAAAGTCTAATGTTGGCATCTTGCTATATCCTATAGTTAAATCTAAATCATTCTATAGGTTTTGGGATATAAAGTAACTGAATTAGGCATTGAAAGAGGATATGGAGCAGAGGTAGAAGAGGGTTTTTTAATGATTTATAGAAACAAAAAAATCTGCGTCAAATTCGTGTCTTTTTTCTCAAAAATATCCACCAAAAGTGTACATTGTTCAAAAAAGCGACCGGAGAGTAATCTTGTCAATGGGATAAGTTTTATTGATTTGTAAATCTCTGAAAGTATCGTAAATAAGGGAGTTGTGAAGTAATGATGGCGGGCCACCAAGGATTTGAACCTTGGGAGGTTTAACCCTCGCCGGTTTTCAAGACCGGTGCAATCGACCACTCTGCCAGTGACCCGTAGTAAAATTGAAACTATTTTTTTCTATGCTGGAGGCGGCACCCGGATTCGAACCGGGGATCAGAGCTTTGCAGGCTCATGCCTTACCGCTTGGCTATGCCGCCACCATGATGGTGCCCGGAGCCGGACTTGAACCGGCACAGTGTTACCACCGAGGGATTTTAAGTCCCTTGCGTCTACCGATTTCGCCATCCGGGCTTCACGTAGAAAAAAATATCTCAGTTCAAACATCAAAAAGCAATGTTTCAACTGAGATTCTGGAGCGGGAAACGAGGTTCGAACTCGCGACCCCAACCTTGGCAAGGTTGTGCTCTACCACTGAGCTATTCCCGCATTGTTTTTGTGGACTGGAAGTATAGCAAAAAAATAATAGTGTGTAAAGAGGTCTGCGGGATTTTTTGCCGTTTTTAGGGCGCCATACGTTTTTTAGAGTTCGTCTTAGGTATAATCGCGCTACTTAAAATAATTACTATAAAAAGGAATCCTATGCGTAGTGATACCATTAAACGGGGATTTGACAAAACCCCTCATCGCAGTTTACTCCGTGCAACCGGACTTAAAGACGAAGATTTTAACAAACCTTTTATCGGGGTAGCCAACTCCCATATCGATATTATTCCGGGCCATTTTTTCCTTCAAGAATACGGTCGCATCGTCAAGGAAGCGATTCGTGAAGCGGGTGGGGTTCCGTTTGAATTTAATACCATCGGTGTCGATGACGGTATTGCGATGGGACACGACGGAATGCTTTATTCTCTTCCGAGTCGTGAGTTGATCGCCGATTGCATAGAGACGGTTATGAACGCGCACAAGCTCGATGGACTAATCTGTATCCCTAACTGTGACAAGATTGTTCCGGGAATGTTGATGGGGGCATTACGTGTGAATGTTCCGACGATTTTCGTCTCAGGCGGTCCGATGAAGGCAGGGCATAAAAAAGACGGTACGCCGATCGATTTGGCGACCGCGTTTGAAGCGGTAGGAAAACATGCCGACGGTAAAATGAGCGATGAAGAATTGTATGAGATTGAGTGCGAAGCCTGTCCGTCAGGGGGAAGTTGTTCGGGAATGTTTACCGCTAACTCGATGAATACTCTTTGTGAAGCGATGGGGGTTGCCCTCCCTGGCAACGGTACGGTTTTGGCAATGACCCCTGAGCGTATTGAGATGGTTAAGGCGGCAGCACGCCGTATCGTTGAGATGGTCAAAGACGAAAATTCCGAAAAATGGAATATGCGTAATATTCTGAATGATAAAGCGATCCACAATGCCTTTGTTATCGATATGGCAATGGGGGGAAGTTCGAATACCGTTCTTCATCTTTTGAGCATCGCAAAAGAGGCGGAGGTTGATTTCGATATTACGAAAATTAATGAAATCTCTGAAAAAGTAGCCCATATCGCGAAAATCTCTCCCTCATTATCGACGGTACATATGGATGATATCAACCGTGCCGGCGGGGTTAATGCGGTAATGAAAGAGGTAAGCCGACGCGGTGGTGTATTAGAACTGGATGCGATGATGGTTACGGGTGAGACACTGGGTGAGCGGATTAAAGATGCGGTGATCAAAGATACGAGTATTATCCATACTAACGAAAATGCTTACTCTCCGGTTGGCGGTTTGTCGATTCTTTTCGGAAATCTCGCAGAAGAGGGTGCAGTTGTTAAAACAGCGGGTATCACTCCGAATATGCGCAAGTTTAAAGGCTCTGCGGTTTGTTTTAACTCTCAAAACGAAGCCATTGCCGGAATAATGTCTCATAAAGTTAAAGCGGGTGATGTCGTGGTTATCCGCTATGAAGGTCCTAAGGGCGGTCCGGGGATGCAAGAGATGCTCGCCCCTACGGCGCTTATCATGGGGATGGGATTGGGTGAGAGTGTTGCTCTCATCACTGATGGACGGTTCAGCGGTGCAACACGCGGAGCTTCTATCGGGCATGTTAGTCCTGAAGCAGCGGAAGGAGGCTTGATCGCACTTATCGAAGACGGTGATGAGATCGAACTCGATGTGGATAGCCATCTTTTACAGCTCAATGTGAGTTACGAAGTGCTGGAACAACGTCGACTGCATTGGAAACCGATCAAAAAAGAGATTCCGTCTAAGTGGCTTAAGCGCTACAGCCTTCTTGTCTCTAATGCTTCTAACGGAGCTGCTTTAAAAACAGAGCTTTAAAACTCTCTTCTGTCACCAAACCGTAATCCTTCGGGATTACACTTTCCCTCATGAATGAGTCACTATTTTTTCGCAGTGTTTTTATTTCTGATCTCCATCTCGGAACACGCGATGCCCAATCCGAGCGTCTTTTGGAATTCATCCGAAATGTTGAATGTGAAAATCTCTATCTGGTCGGTGATATTATAGACGGATGGGAACTCCGACGTAATTGGCGATGGAGTCAAGCCCAATCCGATGTCCTCCAAAAAATACTTCGAAAAGCCCGAAAAGGGACGAAAGTCCACTATATAATCGGAAATCATGACGAATTTTTACGCCCATTTTTACCGATGGTTATGGGGGATAACATCACGATTGCGCATGAAAAAGTACATTACGGGTTGAACGGCAATCGCTATCTTGTTGTTCATGGTGATATGTTTGATGCGGTAACGATGACGAAAAAATGGGTTGCCCATCTTGGGGATCGTTGCTATCTTTTTTTGCTTCGATTGAACCGTCCGATCAATACGGTGCGTCGCTGGTTTGGTAAATATCACTATTGGTCGCTCTCTAAAATGGCAAAACAGAGTGTAAAACAGGCAGTGAGTTTTATTACGGATTATGAAGAGGTACTCTCTTCCCATGCGGATGATGGAGGGTATGACGGGGTTATATGCGGACATATCCATCACGCCGAGATAAGAGTCATTAACGGTATCGAGTATCTTAATTGCGGAGATTGGGTTGAATCGTGCAGTGCCATTGTTGAACATTATGACGGAAGGTTTGAGATTTATGAACACGACTAAAAGTGTGAGCATTGTTTTTTACAAAGGACGTGGGACCTTAGCGGAGAAACTTATACGATTGTGGACGAAGAGCCCTTACTCTCATTGTGAATTTCGTCGAAGTGATGGACTCTATCACTCGAATGACCGATTTAATTTTATTTCTCGGACGGAGAGATTAGAGATTAATCCTAATGATTGGGAAGTTTGTGAAATTTCTCTGCCAAGTGAGATTATTGAGCGGGTAGAGAGGCGACAGCTTCGAAAAAACGGTACGGCATACGATTGGATGGGAATTGTATTCTCGCAAGTATTTCGTTTGGGATTGCACGATAAGAAGAGATGGTTTTGTTCCAAAAGTAATGCGGATGATTTGGCGTATGCTTACCGATTAATGCAGCGAAGCAAAGATAAACGTTATGAAGGGTATTTGGAAGAATTGCATATTTTTGGAAAGATTACCCCTCAAAACTTCTCTCCGCATCAGCTTTACACCCTTATGCAAAGTATTACGCACTCCCATGCGAGCTAAGGAGATTAAGATTCTACGGGTTCAGAATACTCAGGGACAATACGGCGTAGCGCTGATCGTGGATCGGATGAGTCGATTAACAGAGCGATATCTTCATTTAAACGATTAATATCGTAGAGGGTTGAACGGGCGATCATAATCGATTCAAAGGCTGTTTTTTGCTCGCTCTCGTCGATAAGTAGTTCTTCATAGAGTTTCTCACCCGGACGTAAGCCCGTATAGACGATTTCGATGGGTTCTGTTGCGTAAAGACGAATCATAGTCTCGGCCAAATCGGCGATTTTGACACTCTCTCCCATATCGAGGATAAAAAGTTCACCGCCGCGTGCTATAGCTGCCGCTTGTAAGACCAACTGACACGCTTCATTGATCAGCATAAAATAACGGGTGATATCGGGATGGGTCAGGGTTACCGGTCCCCCTGATTCAATCTGGGCTTTAAACTTAGGGATGACACTTCCGCTTGAACCGAGAACATTTCCAAATCGAACCGCTACGATTTCACTGTTACGGGGATTGACATTTTGGGCATAGAGTTCCACTATCCGTTTGGTTGCGCCCATAACGTTGGTCGGACGGACGGCTTTATCGGTGGAGATAATCACAACTTTTTGTACATCATGGGCGATGGCACTGTCAATAACATTGCGGCTTCCTATAACATTGTTCTTAATGGCGGTTTGCATGTTCGCTTCACAAAGAGGAACATGTTTATAGGCTGCGGCATGAATGACGATATCCGGGGAGCTGTTTTCCATGATTTGATTCAATGATCCGTACTCGATAATATTGCACAGATGGAGCTCCGCGTCGGGGATCTTTTCACCGATTTGATAGAGATTGAATTCGCTATGATCAATCAGTATAAGGTTTTTTGCTCCGAAGCGATGACATTGCAGTGAAATCTCACTTCCGATACTTCCCCCCGCACCGGTAATAAGGACATTTTTATCACGAATAAAGGCCTCGATAGTTTTGGAATCAAGATCTTTCGGATGTCTGGCAAGAAGGTCTTCGATAGAAAATTCCCGTAGGGAAGAGGTATTGTTTTCTAAAATAACGAAGTGGTGAATATCATGGATATTATGTGCCGTAAGTTGATCTATTAAGCTTCGAAGTTCCGTTTGCGGAAGATCGATTGTGATAGCGACACTGCTGATATCAAACAATTTAAAGACTTTTTCCAATTGACTTTTACGATAAACCTGTATGGAATCAATGGTTGAACCGTGCAAATGAAAATCAGAGGGTTCCCATGCAATGATGGCTTGTATGGTATAAGGAACATCGCCGTTTTTAGAACTTTTGATGAGTGCGGCTGATTTGTGGTTGCTTCCGATAATTAGCATAGGTTTGGTGATACTTTTGTTTTGCTGTTCTAGAATAATGCGTTTGGAGAGACGAAATCCGCCGAGAAGAAGCAAAGAGAGTATAAAGTCGATGGCAATAACACTTCTCGGTACAGGGGCAAATAAGCTTGGTTCCATTGAAAAAATAAGATAAAAAAGAGAGACAGCGAGTATATGGCCAATAAGGATTTGTATTGCATTATGGAGACTGAAATAGCGCCAGGTAATACGGTAAACATTTAAAAGATATAAACTGCTCCATTTTAGGAAGGTTAAGGTGAAGAAAACAACATAAAAATGGCTTACATATTCCGGAGGGATACTGAAATCGAATCGTAATGCGTACGCAAAATGGAGTGATACGAAAAATAATAAAAAATCAGCAACTAAAAAGAAGAAGAGCCTTTTTGTATAACTGGGGGTTAATAGACTCATTCTATTCTCTTTAGGCATTTTCTATTAAATCTTTAGTTTATAAATTTTTGTGTATGGGCTAAGGACAACGGGTTCAAATAGATTCTTATCATACTGTTCAAATATAAACATTTGTATGTAAGTAGAGTTAAAATAATAATCATCAAGGACGAGGAATTGTCCGTAACTTGCTAGAAAAATTACATTCAAACCTTCAGATGCAAATGTTTGTGCCTTAATTTGCAGTTGATGGTTCGGATCATACCCTACTTGGTATAGTGCTTTAATTGGAACATTTTGTTTTCCCATCTTGAGAGTACTAGTAGCTTTTTGTATGGAGAGACCTTGCCCTAATTCAATTGTTGCTCCGGTATCTTGACCCATGCGAGTTGAATAGAAAAAAGGAGTTGAACGTTTGTCAGGTTTCGTGAGGTCAATATTACTGAAAAGAGATACCGTTGGGAAAATTTCAATCATTCGTAGTGGCAAATAAAGATATACATTTCGTGTTTTTGAAGGTATTTTGTATTCAGGAAGTGCTATTGCATTTATGAAATCATTGGGATCTTTAAAACCTTCTTTGCTTAGCATGTATTCAAAATCATTTACTTTTTTATCGCTATCTTTAAATCCACGCTCTGTATATTCGGTATATAATCGCATCATATGAGCGGCTGATAGAGAATTTTGAGCTGTTAAGACAAAGGCGGTTGGATAATTGACATCACCACTATGTTTACCTCCATCAACCCATGTTTTAACGTCTGCATAGTAACGGATCGGATAACCATAATCCCACCATGAAACGACATAATCTTCTCGTGAAGCAATTTTACGGAGTTCATCTAATGCCGCAACTTCTTGATCAAGAAAAACAGTTGGAGTCATATATTCACGAATATGGGTATAGTTTGGATAAATGGCAGTAGCTGTGAAAACAACCAATGCAAGGTATCGTAGCCACATTTTTTGGATGTACTGAGTAGTCCAAACTAGCAAATATCCAAATCCGATCGCCATCATCGGAACGGCGTAAATTGTAAAACGTAATCCAGCAAACATGGCAATAAATCCTAATCCGACAAGTGGAAGCGTTATTAGTAGCGGACGGTAAGCAATAATCGCCATAATATATCCGACACAAGCTAGGATAAAAGTGATACTATGACCACTGATACGTTCAGCAAAGAGGGTGAAGGGGATACTACCGGCTTCCCGTACTGTTGACATAACATTATAGTAATTAAGAGCAGTGGTGACAGTATTTTCAGATGTTCCGCTGTATAGGTACATCTTTAACAGCCCTAATATGGGTGTTATTCCCCCAGTAAAAATATAAATCCCGACAACCATACCAAAGATAGACCAAAAAAGTTTTAATGAGAGCTCTTGACGAAAATGAAAAATAGCGAATAAAATGATTGCCAAGCTGATTTTACTGATTAAGGGAATTGAGAGAATTCCGATCAGTATAAAAAGGGCAATTTTATATAAATAAGTATTTTTACGATCAAAAATAACAGCGAATCCAAGAATCATTAAAAATAGTGCAGTATCGAGTGCATAAGCTTGTGGATACCACCATTGATATAATGCTATCGATACGGTGATCGGGATCAGATAGCGATTACGCTGATGTGTTAAGGCAAGAATGAGTGTGTACATCTCTAAAACCGGAAAAACGATATTGAGCATATCTGTATCGTAATATCCTGTCATCGTACGGTTGTAGTAGCTGTGAGCAATTGAACCTATGAGTGCCGCAATAAATCCCATTGTAGTCTGATTTAACGCACGACCGATTAAGATGAGCGGTATAACGATTAGTGAACTTATAAAGGAAGGCATATAGAGAATAAGGGTTTCAAAACTGATTGGTAAAATTGTTGCGAGGATTGCAGTTAATTTTGCTAGAGGTTGGTCTATTCCTGAATAGTCATTGCCTTGATGAGTGCCACTAATGATATCTCGTGCACCTTCAGCAAATAAATAGCCGTCATTCGTATTAATCATAAGCTCATTATTCCAGTGAAACTGAGGTGCGGCACTAGATTCATTGACCCATATGAATCGTAATGAAACCGAGAAAAGATACGCAATAATCATTAAAATGAGCAGTGTGGTTGTAGTAGTTCGTTCTTCATGTAGTTTTAGCATAGGATTATGTTGCTCCATATTTTAGTAGGTGTATTTTAGCTAAACGGTGTCCTTTTATCAATGAGTCTGATAACAAGATAAAGTCCCAAGATATAAATAACGCTATAGGGCAATTCATAGGGAGAAGATAACAGCCAAAACAGCGGAATAGTTCCGATTATATTGATTCCCATTCCTATTAATACGGTTTTTTGATGACTCCATCCCGCTTGGGTAATACGCTGATAAGCATGTTTGCGATGGGCTTGAGAGAGTTTTTCATGCTTTTTAGCTCTTCGGATAAGAGTAAGGGTTGCATCGACCCAAAAAAGTCCCAGTAATATTAACCAACTGTAGAGAGGAATGTGATGATTCAAAGAATCAAGCAATAAAACGGCAAAAATAAATCCTAAAAAGGTACTCCCAATATCTCCCATAAATATTTTGGCTTTTTGCCAATTGAAGAGTAAAAAACCGAGTACAGAAAGGACAATCAGATAGCCAATGTCATATCCGAATAAAATGGCGACGGCAAATCCTAGAAAAATGGCTTCACTTCCTGCATATCCATCGATTCCATCCAAAAAATTATAGAGATTAATAAGCCAAATCATCGCTAGCACAATCGGGAAGGCAAGCCACCATCCGCTCAGCTCTATAAAAGAAAGTGAAATTGTTGAAATTCCTCCAAGAGCATAAAGAGCCAGTATCGAAGAGAGTAGTTGTGCTATGAGACGAATTTTACTTCCTAATGTATAAAGATCATCCAACAAACTGACAACAAGAAGAGGAAATGCGGAGCAAAAAGCATAAAACAATTTTGGGTCAAGGAGTCCTTTCGAGTATAAAAGTCCGGCACCTATATAGAAAGTAATAACAATTGCCAATCCCCCGCCACGTGGGGTTGGTAGGGTATGAGAACTTCGCTCATTGGGGTGATCGAGAATGGCTTGACGTATAGCATAATATTTAATAGCCCATGTTAGAAGTGCGGAGAGTAAAAAGACTCCACAACAAAGGAGAAAAATATTAATCATGTTGGTACCACCGAACTGTATTTTCGATTCCCTCTTTTGTTGAGAATAAAGGGGTAAAATTGAGTTTTTTAAAACTGATAGAAGGGTCAAACTCGAGTGAGCCGAAGAGTCGTTGATGAATGGAGGGTTTAATTTGACGGATTAAATTAATTAGCCAAGTTGGAAGCGGTAGGAGTCTCCCCTTTTTTCCTAAAGCGATTTGAATATTTTGAATCAGTTGTGTTGTAGAGACAGGGAAAAGATCGGTCACGAGAAAAATTTCCGATTGAGGATCATTTAAAAGAGTATGAATGAATGCTGTAAGATTTTTAACATATACAATACTTCTTCGGTTATTGATTCCTCCAAAAGGGAGGATTGGCAAGGTATCGCATAGTTTAATGAGATTAAACATATTGGCGCGTACTCCTTCTCCATACACCAGAGGAGTTCGGATAATTGAAACGGTAAAGTTCTCAGAAGACATGCTCAATAGGCCCTCTTCCGCTTGACGTTTACTTTTTCCGTAAGGTTTACTCGGATGTACGGGTGAATTTTCATTAAGGGGAATTAGAGTAGTTTCTTCCCCGTAGACTTTTACGGTACTCATAAAAATAAAATGGGACACCCCGGACTCTTTTGCTTTTTGCGCAAGAGAGAGGGTTAAATCTCGATTGATACGAAGATAATCATGTTCCGGAACTATTGACATTTGATGAACTAATGCCGCGAGGTGGATAACTGCGTCATATTCGTGTAGATCTAAGTTTTCTGGTAAAGTATCGCGGAGTGAGATGGGGATGATTTGATGTTCTGAGATATCTTGAATGAGATGCATACCGATAAATCCACTCGCACCGGTGAGTAATATTTTCATTTTTTTAACAATCCCAAGATTTTTTTAGGGTACTTTGAGAGGATCATGATCCAATTGGTATAAATATTATTTTCTTTACATGCTCTCAAAATTTCTTTATTAAGTATGTAGTTACTTTTGAAATTATTAGTACTAATACCGCCTGTTCTCATTTTAACAATCGGTGATTTGTAATAAAAATAGCTAATTTTTAATTTGCCCAAGAATCTTGCTAAAAGCTCATAATCAGCTGCAATTTTATAATCCGTTTTAAAATAGCCATATTTTTTATATATTTCCCTTTTGATAAAGAAAGTCGGATGCGCAGGCATCCATCCGTAGGCAAATTTTTTTGGTGAGAAATGGCTACTATCATAATAGCGAACTATTTTTTCCAAATTATTAGGATGAACATACACTAAGTCGGCAAACATACTGTCGACCGGATTGTCTTGAAATATTTGAATGACTTTGGAGATGACATGATTGTCAATATAGAAATCATCACTATTTAAAATTCCGACGATATCTCCGGTAGCTAATTTTAGCCCTTTATTCATAGCATCATAAATACCTTTGTCTTTTTCGCTGATAAAGGTCGTGATCTTATCCCCATAGTTTTGTATAATCTCTACCGTTCCATCCGTACTGGCGCCATCAACGATGATGTATTCAATATTCTGATAGGTTTGGGACAAGACGGATTCTATTGCATCTTTGATCGTAGATTTATTGTTATAAACGACAGTAATAATTGAAATCTTCATTGCTTCATCCATAAAAAAATATTCATTATTCTGAGCAATTTGATAAATTTCCTTTTTTTAAAGAAAAAGGTGAATTGACGAAAAGCTTCGGCGGAAGGGGCAACGGTTATTTTTTGAAATGAATAGGATTCTTTATTTAAGGTGCCATTCGCAGGATCAAATTTACCGTGCCATTGAAAGTGAGTACCCCCTTGATACCCTATATGGCGTACAAAAGATTTTCCGGGATAGAGCGTGAGCATATCATGCAAAAAGGCTGAAGCATACCAGCGAATTGCCCAAGAATTATTTTTTCCGGCAATTTGATCTTGAAGCATTTTCGTATAAGGGTAAGAATGGTTGAAATCAAATTGATACGTTAAATTCCTGGATTCGAGCGCATTCAAAAGTTTTTTGCCATCCAATTCAAAGTTTTCCCATCCCCTTTTCCACGTAGCCCATCCCCAACAATCGGCACCTTTGAGAAAAAAAGTTTTCGGCAGACCTTTCATCGGATAAACATGCCCGTGAATACTGGCTACGGATGGGTCATTTTCATAGGCGTTTAATCCGTCGTTCATAAAGGTTAGAAAATGAGGATGGGTTAATAAATCATCTTCCAGTACAATGACTTTTCCGTACCTATTGACGATCTCTGTGACACCGTCAATGATAGACGCGGATAGGCCGAAATTTTTTTCTCGCTCAATTAAGGTTATGGTTTTAAATCCATCAAGCGTTCGAATATAATCCCTTATTATTTTAATGTTTTCATTATCGGTTTGATTTTTTGCACCGTCAGAATAGACAAAAAGATCACTTTCTGAAGCAAGAGTATTCTTTTTCAGGGCATCAACTGTTTTTACCAAAACGTCAAGTCGATCATAAATGAAAATAACAATAGGAGCCAGCATAAGATCCCTTTTATGAGCAGGTAATAGAATTAAAAATTATTTAGTACTTGGCATATGTACTCTACATCATTGTGTGTATGAAAATATGAGATAGGAAGACTCAGTGTGGTTTCATGAATTTTTTCCGATATCGGATAGGTCCCCTCTAAAATACCGTTCATCGCTTTTTGTTTATTAGGTGGAACGGGATAGTGAATCTCGGTTTTGATCCCTTTTTCCAAAAGGTAGTCTTTCAAAGTGTCTCTTTGCTCATGTCGAATATTGAAGATATGAAAAACATCAGAGTAGTCATTTTGACGTAATGGCTTAATAAATCGATCATCTATATTTTCAAAATAGAGGTCAGCTAATTTTTTTTTATGGAGAGTAATAGCGTCGAGTTTTTTGAGTTTAATACTTAAAAAAGCAGCTTGCATTTCATCCAGTCGAGAGTTATAACCTACAAGTTCATTGTAATATTTTATACGGGAACCGTAATTTCTAAGGGCTTTTATTTTTTGAAATGTTGCTTCATCCTTACAGATGATTGCCCCTCCATCCCCTAATGCCCCTAAGTTTTTAGTAGGGTAAAAGCTAAAACAGCCATAATCACCGAATGTACCGGTTTTTTGATTTTTATAGGTTGACCCGTGAGATTGTGCACAATCTTCAATCAATTTTAAATCATAGGCTTGGCATAGTGCAGTGATCGGATCCATGTCACATGACTTGCCGTAAAGATGAACGACCATAATAGCTTTTGTTTTTGATGTAATGGCATTTTTTATTAAATTCGGATCGATATTATAGGTTTGGATATCCGGTTCTACCAATACAGGCTTTAACCCGGCATGAACAATCGCTAATATTGTTGCAATATAGGTATTGGAGGGGACAATAATTTCAGATCCGGCTTCAAATTCACATGCTTTTAATGCTATTGTTAATGCATCGAGACCATTAGCCACACCTACGGCATAGTGTGCGCCGAGGTATTCAGCGAACTCTTGTTCAAAAGTTTCAACACTTCGACCAAGGATATACCAACCGCTTTCAAGAATTTCTTTAAAACTTTTTTCGTATTCCTTGAAAAAAGGGGCATTGAGTTTACCAAGATTTTCGTATTCTATCATTTAGGCTCTTCATGAATATAGTCTGTACTGTCGTAATACTCTGATGATAAAACAAGGAGTACCGTATTTTTCTCAAATTCCATTGTATGCCAATCTTCGGGATTTAATAATAGGCATTTACTCGGATCGGTAAGATCAAAAAATTGTCTATCTTTTCCGTTATTGACATAAATAATGCACTTTCCGTTTAAAGAGATAAGTGCTTGTTGCGTTTTTTTATGAGCATGTCCGCCTCGTTTGGACTCAACACCGTAGATATAAAAAACCCTTTTAATCTCAAATGGCAAGAGTTTCTCGATGACACCAAGGGAACCTCGCTCATCAGCAATGATAGGAATAGGAATGATGTTCGCCATGAGTTAAGTGAACTCCTTCATCGGATAAAAATTTTTCGAATAGAATAAAATTCTTTTTAATATCTTTAATGGATATGTCCAGTTCTTTTCAGGCGAAATATTTTCTATTTTCATAGTAATTCCATAAGGAATAATTTTATCAAAAACTTCTTTCATTTTTTTGACATAGGTGTGATAAAACAATTTTTTGACCTGAGTGTTAATAGCGTATGCTCCAAGAAAACAGGTCGTTTCACCGGAAAACTTTAGTGCATGGAAGTGATAGAAAACAACTTCGAATCTTTGTTGAGTTGAGTGTTCTGTTCCATACATTTTCTCTGAGATATTTTCGAAATCATATTGTTGAACATTCCATGGAGCGAGTCCTCCGCCAAGGTGTTGAAGAACATGAATCCCCTCGAACTGTGTAGGCCAATGATCTAAATATTTCTGATCTCCGAATTTACCGTTTTCATAACGGGCATAGCACCATTCATTGCATGCATTTCTCCACCAATTGAGGACACGCATTCCATTAGCATCGTTTTTAAAGGTCATGAATTGGACACAATAAATCCCGCTTGTGCTGCATCGATCATATTTAGGTGTATAGCGATGTTCTGTAATGAGAACTGATTTACTCCCCATCTCTTCAATCAAAACGGAAGGATCGGAGAAAAAATAGAGATCGGCATCGAGATAGGTGCAAGATTCGGCATTGTATTTTTCAATGATATACTTGATAATGGAAGGAGTACATGTCCAGCAATACTCTCCAGCACTTCTCGTATTCTTAATTTTTAGAAGTTCTTCATCTTCAAATTCTTTGAGAGATATAGTTGTGACAAATTCTAAAGATAATTGGTTAAGTACATCATAGCATTTGTCATCAAAAGCAAAAACATAAAGGTGAAAATTACGATTATGCCTTTTTAGGGATTCGTACATTGCCAATGCTCTTGGGAGATAGTTAGAGTCAAACAGCGTACAAAAATTAAGCATTAGACACCTTTTGTGCCATTATACCGCCAAAACGGACATTATTTGTGTCCCCGTCTATGTCAGAATCAAATTTTTCTAATACGTTATAGCCTATTTTTTCCAGATACGAAAGCAGTTTCGATTGAGAAATGAATCGAATCGGATAGCTAGCTTTATAGATTGAGGTGGGGACATTTTGAATTTTGATAGTTTCTTTTTCATCAAGACTGAATGGTGTTCTATCTATTAGTATAAATTTAGGAGATATATTTGCAATTTCATCCAATATTGCATAGGGATTTTCCAGATATTGCAATACGCTTGATAGGAGGACAAGGTCAGTAGCCATTGCTGCTGAAGCTTCATGGAGAGTCGGGTAAAATTTTAACTGGTCATTTTGAAGCACCTGTTGCCCAAATGCCACAAATTTTGGCTGTTCTACAATACTCCAGTGCAGGTTTAAGCTTTTTAAAAATTTTTTATTTTGAAAATAGCTACTCCCCAAACTTCCGCCAAAATCAACAACATGGAGATTCCCTTTGCAATAAGCTGCAGCATACATTAACGATGCAAGCATAGGCCATGAATAAACGATTTTGTCAAATAAAACTGAATCTCTTTCGCAAGCCGCATCTCCATTTTTTACCGCTAAGACGGCTGTTTTGACCTTTTCAAAAATTATCTCTGAATCATAGCCTTCGCAAGCTGTAGCGGCATCATCCCATTTCAAATAATTTCCGCTATAGCCATATCCGAAAAGTGCTCTAGCATAATACAATACAAAGGGAGGCAATAATTTTTTGAGTATTTTTTTCATGAAGCGTTCAAACTACCATGTTTTGTTTTTGGACGAAGCATTGATTAAATACCGTTACGCAATGAAAAGATAGGTGTATCGAGTTTTTGAATAAAACTACGAAGTGAGCGTTCTTTTCTTCTTGGCCCCTCTCCTAAATCGAGAGTTTGAGTATTTGTTTTGTTTAAGTTATCTTTAACGACTCCGATTCCTTTAAAGAAACGATATTTGATATAATTGACTTCTCTTAGAACCCCGTAAACTAACCCTCTTGGAAGGGTGCTAGTGATTTTTTTCTTGAGCAGGTAATTAAAAAGAATATCTTTGGTATAAAAACTTAGTAAAGCTCTTTGGAAAACAGTTCCGGATTTTGCATAAAAAATTATTTTTTTCAGTTTACGGATAAATTTGTTTTCATCCGAAGAATCGGTAATAATTGAATATCCACCTGGAGTATTGAGGACTCCAAAAATAACAGGATCCATCTCTTTTGGGCCGTATTTTAGAACGTTTTCGTAATAGACGCGTTCTGACTCCAGTGCCATTAAATAGTCCCAGAATAAGAGGTCTTTGAGTTTTTGACCGGATAAATTGACATGGTTGTATTTTGAGCCGAAAGGGAGCATAATGTTTGACAAATAGGCACACTCGTCTTCTAGTGAGGTACCGATTACACCGACTTGCTGTCCATAAGTATAAATCGGGCTTCCCGGAAAAGCCATGGCATAGTTAAGATCACATCCAAATACTGAGGGCTTGACGCCGAGTTTGTAGTAGTACTCACCAATCAATCGGGCACTTTCCATAACCGTTTCATTGGTTTCGCCAGGCATTCCGATAAGGAGTGCGAGAGGAGAGTATACTTTGTGTTCTCTGCAAGCGTTAATCCCTTGCTGAACATCTTCCAAATCAAATTTTTTCTCCATAACATCGAGCATTACTTGGCTTCCGGATTCTACTCCGAATTTTAGTCCTAAACAATTATTCTCTGCATAAAAAGCAATATCCTCTGGAGTTACATTCGTACATCGGACACCGCTGGCTACCCATAACATATCATACTTTTTGAATGTTTCGGCAAGTTTATGGGTATATTTTACATCAGAACCGAAGTTTTCATCGACAATATGCAAACACCCAACATCATATTTTTCTTTGAGTTCAATAAGATGACTTTCAATTCTTTCAATATCGATTGTTTTATAGCCACGTAAAGAACGTTGGCAAAAAGTACATTTTGCCGTACATCCTTTTGACGTCATAAAATTGGCCATATTCGGTCTACGAGTTTTTTCATGTACACGCTTATCGTGTGCAAACCACGGGGAGTGTATCGTTTTTCGAAAATAATTTTGTATAAGTTCAGATTTTCCGTCAAAACCTTTTTCAAGCATTTCATAATCAGACATGAAGAGATCTTCAGTAATTGAACCTTCTCCGTATCCTGTAAATACAAATGTATCATTTTCAAAATATGCGAGGCCTCTAATTTGATCAAGACCGGTATAGTCACCTCTTTTTATATTTTTTTTCAAAAATGCGATCCATGATCGTTCACCTTCTCCGACGAAGCAGAGATCAATATCGGTTGTTTTCATAACGATATCCGAGATGGCTCCTAAATTGCCCCCCATAGCAATAATAGAATCAGGTAAAACTTCACGGATTAATGCAGATATTCTTTTGATTTGTGGATAAGAACTGGAAACAACTGCACTCAGTCCGATTATATCGGGTTTGTCTCTACGAAAAAAATCCCGTATTTCATCATCACTCGGCAAAATCATGTCAATATCATAAAAAGAACAAGTATTTAAATCGTTTGCTTCCATTGCTTTGATTAAAGAAACAATTGCCATTTTTGGCAAAATAGGAAAACTCCCTTGAGCTCTCATTTTAGGATTGGTATAAGAATTCGGATCCTCGGTCGGGACACTGCATAAGCAAACTTTCATATTAAACCTCCAATTAGTTAGTTTTTATCTTGAGTATTTCAAGAGTATTTGAGAGTAGAACCGTATTTGTAATGGTTAATATCAATTTACGGTGTGTGTACATTTCGGTATTGATGGCAATGTCAATACGGCTTTCACCTTTTGGTAAAATGAATGAGGTCGTATCAGCCGAAATAGCTACTTCTAAATCACTGTGATTATTAAATACAATTTCTACGGTTTCAGATCCGTCAAAATTTAGTGCAAAAGAGAATATAGACTCACGGACAAAAATTTTGCGCTGATTATTTTCGTAAGCATATCTAAAACCGGAGTAAAAATAAGGTAAAGAACTCTCATTTTCTGGTAAAAGTTCTTTTAGTGGAGAAAATTCTAACCGTTTTCGGATTACTTTGGTCGGCGCCCCTACAGAAACACTGTAGGGGGGAATATTTTTTGTAACAATACTTCCGGCACCTATGACACTCCCTTTACCGATGACGACACCGGGCATTATGATACTGTTAATCCCAATCCAGCAATCATCTTCGATAATAACAGGTTTGTGAGGGACTGATTTAACCCCGATTACATCTTGTTCTCGTATCGGAAGATAAGGGTTTATCTCAAAATGATGCCCGCCCGAAGAGATAAAAATATTGGGAGCTAAAATACAGCCGGCTCCTATTTTAATTGTGCCGAGTAAAATACATCGATCTTGTAGAGATGTATCAAAACCGATAGTTATATCATCAGAGCCGATTTCAACGTTCCTTCCGATATAGACGTTGTCGTTGAGAGATAAAAAACCTTTGTCATGTATTACAATATTGGTGTGTTTAGAGATCATACAACGGATTCCATAGTGAAAACAGCCACTGTTTTCAATCTCAACAGAAGGATTTATCTTGAGATGAGGAAATGTAAACTTGTATACAATTGTTCTGATCCACCATGGCATTGCTTTGAATAACAGGGAAACCTGTCTCGATAATCTCAAATCAATCTCTGTTGTAATATTCGTAAACTTTTGGATATTTGTTTATCGCATCGGTTAACTCTTTTGTTTTATTGGTAGGAAAGGATGCATCGGAATCCATGCCGAACATGCAGTCGCTAAATTGCATTTGCAGGATTAATCGGTCACCGCTTTTGACAGGAGTCCCTTTATGAAGACCTTTGGTATCTTCAATAATCATGGTTCCTCTCGGAGCCGTATAAAGAATCTCTTCATTTTTGTCAAAATAGTTGTAAATCTCTTCATCACTACTCATTACATACCCTTTTTTCAAAAGATCATAAGGAAGTGCTCCTACTTTATGGGTTCCTTTGATAAAAGCGTGGGGGCCGTTTTCTTCTGATACATCTGTTAAATAGACGAATACTTTAAACCATTTCAATCGTTCCATATCAAAATGATACATTGTTGCCGCTTCCGGATTCGGATCTTTTGAAAAGGTTGTATTCCACCACATTCTTACTCCGTCTACGATGGGTGCACACCCTAAGTATTCTTGTGAAATGGCTAAAAGAACTTCATCAGAAATAAGCTTTTGGACATCCTCATTCTGTAAAAGTTGTGTTGCATGCCAATCGTATCGGATCGTTTCGGGATGTTCGCTATCAAAGCGCATTTTTGTCCGTTCAACTACGGCTGAACCATCAGAACGATAGGGTCTGGCAAAAGCATCGGTTTCTTGAGCAAACTTGACAAGTCTGTCCACGGTCTCACTCTGTAATCTATTTTCGAAAATATAGTATCCGTCCGTATTAAGTTGTTCTGTTATCTTACGAATATCTTGTTGGTTAAATGTCCCCATTGCACCGCTAAGGTCGTGTTTTAAAAGATAAGGTCGTCTAAAAAGGGTGACCATGCTATGGATAATTTCACTCGAGTAACCTTTTGTGATACAAAAAAGTCTTACCATTGAGTTGTAGGTACGTTTGGTCGTAGAACCGGTTACCATGTAAATCACCCAACCCCAAAAGAGGAGAAGTAAATCTATCGGAGACAAGATTATTCTTTTTAGCATGAAAACACCTCTCTAAATCAAAATTTTTATATTGTAAACTTACACACCTTAATATTGCTCTACTTATCTATTTCTTGAGTAATGAGATATTTCCAAAATGCTGGAGAAAGTTCTATTTTTCCATTGAGCGTCTGTTTAAATAAAAAACGTTCTGTTAGTGTCGTAAAATCGGTATATTCCGGATTAAAACCATCGATCATCCGTTTTATTGAGTTATGCACATCGGATGTATTTGTTATTTTAAAAATATCTTCGCAATAGCCAATCGGAGTGGATAAATGACCGAAAAGCATAACAGGTTTTTTGTATTTAATGCCCTCAATCGCTACGGTTCCATTAATGGAAGCGATGCATTCAGCATTTTCTATAAGAGCTTTGCTCGGGGTGCTTAAAGGGATGAGCTCAACATTCTTTATTTTTTTTAGCTCCTGATAAAATTCTTTATTTCTGAAAAAAAAGATATTTTTTAGTTGATACCACCGTGTCTCATTTGCCAGCCCGAATTGATGAGGATGCTCTTTAACATAAAGTTTCCACCCTTTCGGAAGTGCATCCGAAATCATTTTAATAATTGAAATCTGATTTCCAAGCGGGGTCCGAACCATGATTGATGCTTCCGGTTCGAAGTGCATTGCATAAAAAACAAATTTTTCTTTTTGTGTGGGTGCAATTGAGAGGAGATTATAATATTTCGACATTTTATTAAGAAAGAGCGTATTGCTTAGAAGTTCTATCCATTTGACCTTAAATCCGTTAAGGGAAACGGTAAACTTGTCGGTGAGCAAAGAGAGAACCGTGAGGAGTAACATCCCCCAAGGGGTAAATGCAAATGCTTTGAGTTTATCTTTGAGAATGTATTTTGGATCGATTTTGTGTGCGATTGAACGAAATAAAAAGTCATCAATAGTGATTATTGGGGCGGAACCGTCGGCTACGGACAAATCTATGTACTCATTTTTATTATAGAAATTTACCCCTTTTGCTAATAGATCAATACCGTTATTGAGAATAGGATCAAATAAAAACGCAGGAATCTTTCTCTTTTTTGCAATATCAATCGGAATGCTGATATAGGGAGTCCCCAGTTCAATTTCACTGACGAGTACTGCCTCTATCGTTGTGTTTCCGAAGAGATCAAGCCAAAAACTGAGGGCATTGTAATAGATATACTGAATATGACTATAGCTGTTTGTAAAACGCCAAAGGCAATGTTCTACTTTGAGTTGAGTAGCTCGGTATATCTCCATATTCTCATAATTAAGCGGGGCAGGATTTGGAGCTTGTGCTTCATCCATTGTATAGATAGTACCAATATGTGGGTATTTATCTCTGATAGGTTTTTTTTGCTTTTCACTTTCAACGATTAAAATAGCAATATGGATGTGTTCACATGCAGCGACAGACTCTAGCATGTCTTCGCTTCTGTCTATGAGAAGAATGTTTTTTTTATTTATCATCATATGACCGATTTAATTTATGATTTTTTTTGATATACAACGAAAATCTCATTCGTAGGAATTGTTATGATTTCCGGCAAGTTTGCTTCCATAATAGCGGCTTTATACTCTTTAGGTGTTCTACTGAGCAATCGGTCAAGATATATGGACGAGTATTGGTACATTTCGTAATTCATATAACCAATAATATCATACCCGTAGTTATTTCCTAAAATGTCAAAACTTTTACGTGTCCAGTAGGTTAAATGCTCGGGCGGTTTGTGATAGAAAGGGATAAGCCCTTCCGCATTTACGGTTGTAATTACTAATATGCCATTTTCTTTTAATACTGTTGAAAGCTTGCTCATTATCCCTTGGATATCATTTAGATGTTCTAAAACGCCCCATAGGGTGATACAGTCAAATTTTTCTAAAGGTAACTCTTCTAGAGAACTTTTAATTCTGTCACATAATGGATTTGGTTTTAATTCGATACCGTAACAATTCGATCCGTATATTTCCACAAATTCACCGTTGCCGCATCCAAAATCCAGAACATAGGAACTTTTTCTATTAAGCCCATATTTTTCTAGCAGAGCTATGTTTTTTTCAGCATTAAGCCGAACTATGTCTTCAGAAGCTCTTACATCCAAGTAAGAACTATAGAATAGTTCTAAATCTTTGTTGGTAGGGTTTGGGGAAGTGTACTCAAGACCGCACCCATGGCATTTGTGTATGTTATAGTTATTCACGACGTTTAAAATATAGGAACCGGCATTTGTCTCACATACTGGGCAGGCAATCATAAAAATACTCCATTGTAGATTAGTAGTTTTTGCTGGCAAAATCTGCATCGATAGCGCCATTAAAGAATAATTTAGTAGCACATCGGAATTGCTGGTCTAAATATTTTTTGAAATAAGGTTCTGTGTGTATCCATTCCATTGCTGCAGTTTGAAGGTGCTGTTCAAATTGAATTTGGGCTTCATTTTTTAGATAATCGGAAGTTTCAAGATTAATAAACATATTTTTGACAGATTGCAGAATCTCTTCAGGGGTATTTTCTATAAGCTCATATTTTTGATGAAATATTTTCAAATCACTTTCTAGTAACAAATTTGAATTAACGATAAAAGGCTCATTTAGCGATTCTTTAAAAGATAAAAATCTATTATATTCTTTGGAAAAGATACGCTTATAGATGAAAGAATCACACTTTTTATAGGGAGAAATGAATAAAAAGCTTGTTATATTAACTCCCAAAACTGGGACACCGAACAAAAATGCTGTATCAATAATTCCTGAGTTCGTTCCGATATAAAATTTACAGTTTTTTATCAGATGTAAATCCATTTCTTCCGATTTTTCGGCAGTATTAGGGTAATTTATGAGTCCACGGATATTTTCCAAATTGCTCATCGGATCCCCCATCCGTACTACTGCACCGCCCAATGCTGTAATGTATCGTATGGCATCGTAGTAATTTTCAATAGAGGAATTCCTAAATCCATCGTGAGTACTATTGTAAAAAAACGGTGTTCTTACATGTAAACATACGTACCAGGGATATTGTCTTAATCCGAGTGCGGAAAATGATTTCTCGACCACAGGTTGTACACTATCGCTTAGTTCAATTTTAAAGGTTGTTGAGAGAGCCTCGCGCCAATACGACTCATCTTCTTTAGAGAATGAAAAGGTGTTGAAAGAGTGTATATTGAATAAGTCTTTGGACCCGGAAGAGGGGACCGCGGGATGAAAGTTGGATGAAAAAAGATTTTTTCCAGCTATACGGTTGAGGAGTTTTATCGACTTGTACTTGATTGATTCATAGAGGTAAGATAAGAAAACATATGTACCACCGTATAAAGCCAGTATATTTCCAATAAATGAGTTATTTCGGCTGTATTCGGTTTGGATTCCGTACAGCGCACGCGGTTGTCTGAATCCAAGCTTTTTGCTAAGGATAGAGCGAAAAAAAATGTATTTGCGAACAAGCACAAAATCGCTCTTTGTTCTTTTTGCTTTTAGAAGGGCGTAAAAAATAATTTCAGAAAAATTTCCGATAGCAGAATCTACATCCGACATTAAATAAAAGTGTTTTTTTTTCATAAAATTCCTAATTCTTTCTTTCTGAGGCGAGGGCATATTTATAGATTTGAGCTAGGGCATAACTTTCAACCGTCCCGATATCCCTATGATAAACACTATTTTGAAAAGTGTATATTTTGTCGAGATAATGGGGGAGTACTTCAGTGCTGATATCGACAGCTTTTTTATGAAAAGAGGCCATATACTCTATCACGTTAGGTTCAAAAATATAAACAGCTCCGTTAGCGAGAGTAGAAGGGGGATTTTGGACTTTCTCGTAGAACCCGATGACAACTCCCTCTTCATTTAAATCAACAATTCCACAATTTTTTGGAGTATCGGTTTCAAATGTCATCATTGTAATTTCGCACCTTTTCGGTCTTCGCTCATGTGCTTCGAAAAATGCATTGAAATCACACAAGCAGAGATTGTCGGCATGTGCAACCAAAAAAGGATCGTTTTTAAAAAACTCTTTATTAGCTAAAATTGTGCCACCGGTTAATAATAATTCCTCTTCATAGACGAGTGTAATGGCATTTTTGAATTTTGAATTTTCAACATATTCTTTCATCTGATCGGCAAAATAATGGGTATTGATTAAAAACTCTTCGACACCGGCTTTAGAGAGTGCATCCAACCAATATTCTATCAGTGGTTTTCCATCTATGGGGACAAGACATTTTTGGATACTATCTGTGATCGGTCGTAGTCTTGTTCCTAGCCCTGCTGCCAGTAAAAGAGCTTTTTTCATATTTCAAGCTCTTTTAAAATGTCCACTTTTTGAAGAGGGAGATTGCCTACTCGACTAACCTGACAAGCTGCAGCTATTGAGCCTAAATATGCCGCTTGCCAAATGTCAGCCCCTGCAGCTAATGCGAGGGATGCTGTTGAGAGCATCGAGTCTCCTGCACCGGCAACATCTTTTGGGTTAGTATTCATAGCCGGCAGTCTATCGGTAAATAATTTGTTTTCACCGTTGTATTTATTGACAATTACCCCTTCAGATGCCAATGTGATAAATATATTTTTAGGGTTAGACTTATCTTTTAGTTTATCAGAGATGACGATAAGCCCGGATTCGAAATCATCAACAGCAAGTCTGATCTCCCTCTCGGTTGGAGTTACAAGTGTCATTTCATTAAAGCGTGAAATATCTCCGGTTTGAGATGAAGACTGGCTATCAGCACTCATAATTAGATTGTATTTTTTACCATAGGTGATAATTTCATCAATCATTTTTTGAGGTAAACATCCGTAGCTGAAATCGGAGAAAATAAGAACTTGTGCACTCTTTATCTCTTTTTTTATATCTTTTAAGATGGCTTTTTGAAGTTCTAAAGAGATGTGATGCTGTTTGAGATGATTCACTCTTAGCATCGTTTTATTACCCGCACGAAAACGCTGTTTTAAATTTGAAGGGCGTGTATCATCAGAGTAGCAAAAAGAATCTATACCGTATTCAGAGAGTTTTTTCTTTGCGTATATAGCCGTTTCATCACACCCTAAAACGGTAAAAAAACTAACTTTTGCACCAAGCCCTTTCGTGTGAGCGGCAACGATCCCCGCCCCCCCTAAAAATTTTTCACTCAATAACGGTGTTACAACGATCGTAGGGTCTTCCTGGCTCATACCGAGCGCTTCACAGGCAATATACTCATCCACGATTGTGTCACCGATGACAATAGTTTTTATCCCTTCAAAACGATCTAGCGTTGATTTTAGTGCTTGATAATCAAATTTATGTCTTTCACAAAATTCTTGTGGTTTTTTTATAGAGGAGAGATCTATAGTGTTGAGTTCCGCCCTTAGTAATTCAATAGATGAGAATCTGCTGTCTCCGGAACTAAAAATGAGTTTTCCGCCATATTCTTTGAGAACTTCTGCTTCAGGATTGTACATATTCTCATGTTCGCTACCTTTGATAACAATATCCGGCTGGTTGTTTCTAATGTACTCTTCGGGCAGAATATCAAGTATGAAGGCTCTGTCTACAAAAATTGATGATCCTAGAGCTTCTAGTCTTAGATCTTCAGGAACAAAATACTTACCCATGCTGTCTGCGTAAACACCAACTTCTAAAAAAGCACCGCTCTCTTTTGCAAATTTGAGAAGTCGTAGATGACCTGGGTGTAGAACCTCAAATTTACCGTGAACAAATATCGTTTTTTTCTTTTTATTCGTCACTTTTACTTTTGCCTTATATGAAGTTAATGTGTTGTGGCATAGGGCCACTAGGTTTTTCTAAGCTGATAAGCCCTTTTTGTAAAGCATCCAAATATTCATTAGGCTTATGCTGTAAACATAAAGAACCGCACATCTTCTGAGCATCAAAACTTGGTGATGCTAAATAATTCATTACTTCCCAGTATCTGTCACTGTTCACAATGTCTTTAAATCGTGTTTGTGTAATGTTACCGATATGAAATTTTTTATATTTTTCGTTGAATAGCATTCCACAAGGTGCCACCAAGCCTGATCCTGACATCTGGATTTGAAAAGGAGGTCCATAACATCGTTGATAGGTTCGTTTTCCCTCAGCATTTATTTTTGACCATTTCACTACGACTTGATATTCATCATCCGAATACGTTTCCGCTTCTTTTAAGACATCTTGTAACGCGGCATAACCGGAGTAATCAACCCCCAATGCCCCTTCTTCACTATCGCTGGTATGTTTGATGACAACATAATCCGGTCTTAATTTTTTCCCTAGTTTTGCTAATGGGATTACTTGATCTCCATCTTCAGGCATCAAGACCATTTGCATACCGATAGTGACATCCAAATTAAGGCGTTTTTTTATTTCCATCATAGTTTCTATATTGTCACATACCTGATAGAACCACTCTTCCTTAACACCCATGATCTCAGAGTAACGTTTAGGCTCACCGGCAGAAAAGTTAACGCGTAGATACGTTAAATGAGGCAATATCTTTTCAAGATCTTCTTTTCTTGTGTTATAGCCGTGAGTTGCCACAGCCATAGAAATTCCAAGTTGAGAGCCTTTAACAATAGTATGTACATAATCGGGATGGATGGAACTTTCTCCATCTGAGACTAAACTGATGGCTTTAACTCCCATTTGGGCACAGTCTTCAAGAAAATTATCAATCGTTTCTCTTGTAATTTCAAATCTATCATTTTCTTGCAATCTTGCATAGCAAAAACCGCATCCGTAGTTGCACGCTCTTGTTAAAGACATATCGATGGTAATAGGAGCAATTCTTTCTCCATTTAACCATTGCTGTACCCTCTCTGCATGCCAAGCTAATTTTGTACCATCTAAAATTAATTCTTTATTTTTCATTATTGGCACTCACTTTCTAATTTTGTCTTTTTTTGTTTGCGTCTAGTTTCTCTGTAAACATAATTTCTAATGAAAACCCTAATTCTTTATCGATATTTTTTTCCATGTCAAAAAGTAGTTTGGACAATGAACTGTAGATCTCTTTATCCGCAACAAACTCAACCCGCATATCTCCGATTAATTTTGCGTCATATTCTTCGATATCATGTGTTGAACAAAAGTTTTTGATTTTTTCAAAAACAATCTTTTCACGCTCTTTGATATCTAATTTTTTCCATTCATTTACCTCTTTAGGTGTGTAAGTATTAACCAGTGGGTGATAGTTTTGTTCTTTAGCGTATTGATCGTAGAGTGCGCGAATTAAATGTAATGGGATTGTAAAAAGTTCACAGCTGTTTTCCGGCATGATAATCCCTTTGACAGGATGGACAACATTGTCTCTTAGTAGATTCTCTAATCGTAAAACACTGTGATCATGAGCTTCTAAAATCGGTAATCCAATAATGAGACCGCAAAATGCTTTCATCATACCTTGTTTATAGGGGTCATTTTCGCACTCATTGACCGTAGCATTGTCAATTATATGGGTATTGGGATTGACACTTATTTTTAGTTCGCATCCGTTGAATACCTTAAAATATTCTAAACAATTTGTACACTTGACATACTGCGCGGCTGTATTTATATCTTTGTGTAATAAAAGATTTTTTTCATATATTTCAATATTTTTCAAAGTATCCACCTTATTTTATCTGCATCTCAAATAGACGGGTCCATTTGTTTCGAACATCCGTCGAATATCTTCTTTTAACGTTTGGGCTGTCGGAGAAAGAATTAAAAAATTTTTAAAAATTTTCATCATCGCTATATCATCGTCATCAATACAATGACTTCTGCCCAGCATTGAAAAATAATTATCGGCTCCAACACCGATCAATTTTACATTCATTTTGTGTTCGTTTATATCATAGCGAATTTGCTCATAAGCTCTCATAACCAAAAAAGGGACCTGAGAATAGTATAAAGGTTTCATCCCTGCCAAATACATACCAGCTGCCATACTCATGGTTGCTTGTTCATTTATTCCAGTATTGAACACTCTGTCGGAATGATTATTAAAAAAATCATCCAATACGGCAAACCCCATGTCTCCTACCAGTAAACACATACTTTCATCTTCTTTGAAGTAGGAATAGATCTCTTTCATTACTTCTTGTTTAGAGACAATATTAGACATCACTCACCTCAATGACATAACCGTCTTGGGTAGGACATCTAAAGTGATGTGCTACAGAATTTTCAAGAATATCAATTCCTTTTCCTTTGACGGTATTACAAACAACAACTGAAAAAGAGGGATTTGTTTGTTTAAAGAAGAGGTCAAATGCCTCTTTTAGCGCATTTTCATCATGTCCGTCTATTTTTGAAAAGTTGTCGGTGTATGCAGCCAAGACTTTTGATAATCGCTCATTATCCAATCCAACATCACATACTCTATCCATGGCTTGAAGCTCATTGGCATCAATAATTAAGAGTAGATTATCCAACTTAAACCGATAGGCTAAGGCTAACGCCTCAAAGTTACTTCCTTCTTGCATCTCACCGTCACCGACAATACACACAACTTTATTACCTTTATTTTGCATTTTAAAAGCTTGAGCCATCCCGACAGAGAGAGGAAGCCCGTGCCCTAACGAACCGGTAGATGCCTCAATCATATACTCTTTATTTTCACTCAAACACCCTTTGAGAGTGGATTTATCAGTATAAAAATTCTCAAGTTCAAAATCGGGGATAAAGCCTAATTCATTCAAAATAACGTAATAAGCATAGGCTCCGTGACCTTTGCTAAAAACCAAACGATCACGACTTTCATTTTTTGGGTTTTTGACATCGTATTTTAAATAGTCTCTAAATAAAACGGTTAGCATTTCCACTGTAGATAGTGCCGGTGCTAAATGTCCTGCACCGCTGGTACACGATAATTTAATCGTTTTTTTCCGTATAGCAGATGAATCTAACATATTAATTTCCCAAACACTCAAACCAATCTTTCGTTGCTTCTTCAATTGAGCTTTCATCCCAAACAGGAGCATCTCGCCATTGCTCAATATTATCAAGCATAATTTTGACACCTTCTTCAATAGTGACTTTCGGTGTCCACCCCAACATTTTTTTAATTTTTGTAATGTCTGCAAAAGTGCTGTCCGGTTCACCCGGCCGCTTCGGTATATGAACTTTTTTTCCACCTAATAATGAAACAAGATAGTTAATACTGTAGGTATTTCCACTTCCGACATTTAAGATTTCTTGAACAATATTTGAAATAGCTGCACTGTAGCAAGCGTCAACGATATCGGTAACGTAGGTGAAATCTCTGGTTTGCTCACCGTCACCAACGACGGTCAAGGGTTTATTGTTTAATAATTGAGCTAGGAAAACTCCAAAAACTGCTCCGTATGTTCCACTGGTTCTGTGTCTTATTCCGTACACATTAAAAAAGCGCATAGATACGACCGGCATATTATAGACATGTCCCCAGTGAAGGACATATTGCTCACTCACTGTTTTTGTATGTGCATAAGGGTATTCAGGCTGTATAGGAGATGTTTCCGGTGTAGGGTAGGTATCAGGAATGCCATAGCATGATGAGGATGCTGCATATACAAATTTTTTTAAGTTTTGAGATTTTCGTGCTGCCTCTAAAACATTAATGGTTCCATCCACATTTGCTTTGTGGTATTTTAAGGGATTATTGATAGAAGGGACAATATCGGCTAGTGCGGCATAATGAAAAACATATTCAACATTGGTGAAATAGTGGTCAATATTTTGAGTGTAATCTCCGATATCAACATTGACAAATTTAACTTTCCCTTTGTGATGTGCAATATTTTCCAATCGACCGTTGGCTAAATTATCTAAAACAGTTACTTCATAACCGTTATTCACTAAAAGATCTACCATATGTGAGCCTATAAATCCAGCACCACCGGTTACAATAGCTTTCAAAAAAATCCTTTAAATGAAATTAACGTGTGCGTTTGGATGTTTCAAATCCCATAAATAACGGTTAATTGAATCCATCCGACAATTGGTTCGGCATTGTGAAATATCTAGCTCATTCTTAATAAAGTTTAAGTTGGCTTTTCGTTTATCGCTTTCCCAAATATCTTTGAATGTAGAGTCATTGATATTACCATAGCAAAATTTATCTTGAGCTAAATAACAGCTGCATCCATAAAAATTACCGTCTGTTGAAACATAGCCCCAGAAAAATGGCGTTGAGTAACATTTACTATAGCTTGGGGCGGCTTCTTCTACTTTTTTCATGGTCTCAGATCGGAAGACAACGTTAAAATTTTCATCATTAAGAGTTTGAAGCTCTTTTTCAAGCTCTAACATTCCAGAATAGGTTAATCCCTCGTATTGTTTGGTGACACTAAAGAGATGTTGAGAATAAGGTTTGATAACAATATAGTCCATACCGATCTCTTTCATTGTTTTTGCCAATAAAAACATTTCATGGTGGTTTTCAGGAAGAAGGAGTGCTTGTGCGCCGAGTGTGCAGGTTAATTGTTTTAATTTTCGGACTTCAACCGCAAGTGCGAGGTTTTTTAGAAGCAAATCAAAGTCGGCTTCTTTTGTTTGATGGATTGCCGCATACGTTGAAGCTGTTCCTGCGTTAACGCTCACTTTAATCCAACTTGAATAGGTCAAATAGGTCTCGATCCCTTTCGGATTGACAGGAATGAAATTGGTTGTAATCGAAACATCGATACCTGATTTTTTGGTATGCTCAACAATTTCGGGGAGATCTTTATGTAATAGAGGTTCACCTTCTCCAGCATACATGATACTTTTTACCCCTAATTGACCCATCTCGGTAAGACGTTCTTTAAAAATAGCGGTATCTAATTTAATATTTTGATATCCCATGTAGTCAACACCGCAGAAAGTACATCGGTGATTACACCCGCCATAAGGGGACACTTCAACATAGATCGGATAAACTTTTTTCTCTTTTTCCCAATCATCTTTTGCCTCGAGCCATTGAGAGACTCGTTCAGGGTGGAAGATTAGTTTATGACTATCAATTTTATATTTATCAGACATTTTTACTACTTTCATGAATATAATAAGAATAGATAATATGGTCTAGAATCATATGCATATCTTCAACTAAACCGTATTCACCGCTTGGGGCTTCTATGTGGAAATTGATGTCGCTTAATTTTTTTAAATCTCCACCGTCAAAACCGGTAATACCGATGATTGTTGAACCGATCTCTTGGGCGTATTCAACTGCTTTAACGATATTGGGAGAATTACCGCTGCATGAGATCGCTATGATAAGATCTTCAGGTTTCAAAAGTCCTTCCAATTGCATATAAAAAATATTCTCATATCCAATATCATTTGCGATAGCAGTCGTAACTGCAACATTGTCAGCTAAGCTGATGACATCGAAGTTTTTGATACTTCTTCGTCGTAAACCTGCCCCTAAATCATTTACCATATGAGAAGCGGTAGCAGCACTTCCTCCATTCCCCATAATGTAAATTCTTGATTTGTTTACGATGGTTTTTTCTAAACATTCGACAATAGAATTAACTGTGTTGTGGTCAACTTGATCCAACAAAAGCTTGAGCCTAGTAACATAAGATTTTAAAAAATTATTCATTTAAATCCTCTTCTCATTATTGCTATTCGATATAATATCGTATTTAGCTTACACAAACGAATAGAGAAGAAATTATCATCAATTCCCCAACAAAAACTACATTACTGTCGAATGGAATGGTCGAACTGCAATTGAGGGTTTTGAGGTATTTTTTGATACAATCGGCGATTTAGTTAAACAGCGTAAATGTTGTATTTTAGTATTTGAATTAGTAATGATTTAGAGATTGGGGTTTGGTATTATGAAAAGCTTATGGAATGATACGGAAGCGAAAGCTTTTGCGAGTGATCTTGAACTGCGGGTTTACTCATCACGTTTGTTAGGAAAAAGCAGTGAACTGGTGTTGCATGGCGGTGGAAATACATCGGTAAAATCAACACAAACTAATTTGTTCGGCGAGACGGAAGATATTCTTTATGTCAAAGGGAGCGGCTGGGATTTGGCGACAATTGAAGCGGCAGGTTTCGCCCCTGTAAAAATGGATATGCTTTTGAAACTTGCAGCCTTGAAAACGCTAAGCGATACCGATATGGTTATGTATCAGCGCAGTGCTATGATTGACCCCGGAGCACCGACTCCTTCGATCGAAGCGATTTTACATGCGATTTTACCTTTCAAATATGTTGATCATACCCATGCAGATGCTGTGGTTGCTTTAACAAATACTCCTGAGAGTGAAAAAATAATTCATGAATTGTATGGCGATAGTATCATCATTGTTCCTTACGTAATGCCAGGTTTTATCCTTTCTCAAGAGATCGCCAAAGCAATAGAAGGAAAAGATCTCTCTAAAATCGACGGACTTATTTTGATGCATCATGGTGTATTTAGTTTTGATGACGACGCAAAAGTAAGCTACGAAAAAATGATTAAATTGGTTACGATTGCCGAAGAGTTTAATGCTACTAAAAAACAGTCCTATATGCCTTTTCAAAGTAAGGCGATAATACCGATTGAAATGGCAAAAATACGGGCAAAAGTTTCTGAAGTAGCCGGATGTCCGATGATCGCACGATTGGATAAAGGGGAACTTAGTCGAGCTTTTATTGCACACAAAGATGTCGAACGTATAGCTACGACGGGTCCATTAACTCCCGATCATGTTATCCGTACGAAAAAAAATGGTGTGATCATCACTGAACCCAAAGATATTGAAACGTATGCCGCAGAGTATCGTAGCTATTTTGATCGACACAATGATGGGAAATTGACTATGCTAAATCCATCTCCGATGTGGGGAGTTTGGAAGGAGGTTGGCACCCTTTCATTCGGAGCGAATGCAAAAGAAGTAGGTATTATCTCTGATATTAAAGAGCATACCTTGGAATCAATTCTGACAGCTGAATCAATTCGACAATATATTGCGCTACCGGAAGCGGAAATATTTAAAATGGAATATTGGGAACTTGAACAGGCTAAATTAAAAAAATCAAGTTCTAAACCTAAATTTCAGGGGAAAATCGCGCTGGTAACCGGAGCCGCTAGCGGTATAGGTAAAGCGTGTGCTTTGGCTTTTGCCGAAGCAGGTGCTGCGGTCATTGCATTGGATATTAATCCGGAAATTACGAAAATGTTTAAAAGTGATTCCATCTTAGGGATTGAATGTGATTTGACTGATGCAGATCAGATAGATCGAGCGATTGCAGAAGCAGTATTTTATTTCGGTGGAATCGATGTATTGGTGAACAATGCAGGGTTCTTTCCTGAGAATGCTAATATAGAAGATATTGATTCTAAAGTATGGCAAAGAAGTATGGATATTAATCTTACCGCACAGCAGGTGATGACAACAAAAGTCATTCCATTTCTAAAAGAGGGAATCGATCCCGCAATTGTTTTTATTGTCTCCAAAAATGTTCCAGCACCCGGCAAAGGAGCTGGTGCTTATTCGGTAGCAAAAAGTGGAGTGACTCAGTTGGCACGTATCGCTGCATTGGAGCTCGCACCTAAAATTCGTGTCAATATGCTCCATCCTGATGCTGTATTTGATACTGGACTTTGGACGGAAGAACTGCTGGAAAAACGTGCACATCATTACGGAATGAGTGTTCAAGAGTACAAAACACGTAATTTGCTCAAAGCTGAAATTACATCACGTGATGTTGCTGATCTTGCCGTAGCCATGGCAAGTAATTTATTTGGGGCGGTAACCGGTGCTCAAATTGCTATAGACGGCGGCAGTGACCGTATTATTTAGGGGAAAATATGGAGTATTATGTTTTAGACAATGAAAAAGTAAGAGACTATATAGAAAATACTCCTGAGCTTAAAGCTATTTTAGGAGATGAAACGTTATGTGTAGAAGAGGTAGGTGATGGAAACCTCAATTATGTATATATCATTAAATCTTCTAAAAATAAGCTCATTCTTAAACAAGCGGTTCCTTTTTTACGAATTGCGGGAGAGGGGTGGCCTCTTTCTCGTGAACGGATGAATTATGAGATACGTGCAATGCATTATTATGGGGAGACGGTTCCTTCTGCGATACCACAGGTCTATCACGCAAACGAAGCAATGAGTTTGATGGTGATGTATTTTTTAGATGAGCATTTAATTATGCGTAAAGGGTTAATCAACGGGGTAATATATCCTAAATTTGCCGAACATATTACCGATTTTATGGCAACTACTTTATTTAAGAGTTCTTCTCTTTATCTGAGTGGTGAAGCAAAACGCCGTTTGATGGACCGATTTAATACTAATGTCGAATTATGCAAAATAACTGAAGATTTTGTCTTTACTTTTCCGTTTATGCCGCATCATTCTAATGCTATAAATCCGATGATGGAAGCTGAACACCAACAATTGCAAGAGGATACCGAGTTTAAAACTCAAATGTTAAAACTCAAATATCTCTTTATGACACAAAGTGATGCTTTGCTTCACGGAGATCTTCATACCGGGTCTATTATGCTTAATGCGAAAGAGACTTATATTATTGATCCTGAATTCGCATTTTTTGGACCATTCGGTTTTGATATTGGGGCATTAATTGCAAATTTATTGCAATCGTATGTTTCCCATTTTGAACGTAGCAAAAATAAAGAGTACCAAAAATGGTTGCTTGATACTATCGAAGAAATTTTTGAGAAGTTTGAAATAAAATTTATTAGTCATTGGGACCATACAGATGAGAGCGGATTGCTCGTGGACGGATATGGGAATAAAAAAGTTATTACAGCATTTCAAAAGCAGTTTATGCAGATGATATTTCGTCAATCAGTAGGATTCGCCGGTGCGAAAATGGCTCGTCGTCTTTTTGGTATTGCCGGAGTGGAAGATATTGAAGGGATAGAAGATATGGAAGCCCGTACAAGGGTTAAAAAGCACTCTTTAGCAATTGCAAAACGTTTTGTCAAAGAGTATGAACGGATTGAAAACGTTAAAGAACTTATTAGCATAATTAAAGAGGAAAACAGATGAATGGGAAATATAAATCTTTATGGTTAAATGATTCGGGTGACCTTGAAGTAATTGATCAGACGAAACTTCCTCATGTCGAGACAACGAAGGTACTGAAAACATGTGAGGATGCAACCTTGGCTATTGCTGATATGACTGTTAGGGGAGCAGGGGTGATCGGTTCTGTTGCGGCATTCGGCGTTTATTTGGCGATGCGACAAACTAAAGTGTTTAACGGTGAATTTGAAGCTAAAGTAAAAGCGTTAAAAGATGCAAGACCTACGGCTGTTAATCTTCAATGGGCAGTCGATTTGATGCTAGAACGACTACGAATCAGCTCCGGTGATTTGGTGCTAAAAGCTAAAGAAGAGGCAATAAATATTAATAATGATGAAGCGGAAAAGAGTTATGAAATAGGGCGATTCGGAGCTGATATCATTGAAGAAATTGCCAAACGGGAAAAGCGAAAAGTGAACATATTGACCCATTGTAATGCCGGATGGTTAGCCGTTATTGATATGGGGACTGCACTTGCACCGATTTATGAAGCAAAGAGACGAGGCATAGATATTCATGTATGGGTAGATGAGACGCGTCCTCGAAATCAGGGGGCAAATCTTACGGCGTGGGAACTGGGGCAAGATGGTGTAGAGCATACGATTATTGCGGATAACACCGGAGGGCATTTAATGCAGCACGGTATGGTTGACATGATAATTGTCGGAGCCGACAGGGTGAGCCGACAAGGAGATGTTGCTAATAAAATAGGAACCTATTTGAAAGCATTAGCGGCACATGCCAACAATGTTCCATTTTATGTTGCGTTTCCTACATCAACATTTGACTTTGAAGTGGTAGATGGGGTAAAAGATATCCCTATTGAAACTCGAAGTGAAGATGAGGTCCGTTACATGTATGGGTTACATGAAAATGGACATGTTGAAAAAGTATTGATAACACCAAAAGATTCACATGCACTAAATTACGGCTTTGATGTCACACCAAACCGTTATATTACAGGGTTAATTACCGAAAGAGGAATTATTGACCCCAAGTTGTCAAAAATCGAAGAAGTCTTCAAAGATTTATTGTAATTTACAGTTTGGTTAAGATTATAAAGTGAATCCGTCATCGACAATGATGTTTTGTCCGTTTACATATCGGCTCATATCCGAGAGTAAATAGGTCAATGTTCCTTTTAAATCACTTTTATCCAGCATCCCTTTATTAAGGGAGTATTTTTTGTAGGCATCCAAAAATGGTTCGGGTTGATAATCGAAAATTCCACCCGGGCTGATAGTATTGACCCGAATATTCATCCCTTTAAAATATTTTGCCATATACTGTGTTAGATGGATAAGGGCTGATTTTATAGCGGCGTACTCTATTGGCATGGTCATAGGTGTATTGTCATAAACTTCGAATTTCGGAGCGATAACTCCATAAATTGACGAGATATTAATGATATTTCCATCCCCTTGTTTTTTGAAATAGTGTGCAAATTGCTGAGCAGTGAGAAAGTAGCCTCCCAAATTAAGGTTTAGATTTTCACAAAAGTCGGAATATTCCACATCAAAAAAATGTTTTCCATAGTTTTTATTACGCGGGTAAGCATTATTGACTAATGCATCGATATGGCCGTATTTTTTGTCCAAGTACTCTATCAAATTTTGTAAAGAGACTTTCGATGTAATATCCAAAAGGACGAAATCAATCTTGTCTGTATTTAATGCTGCGGATAATTCGCTTTTAACTTTATGACCGATTTCCTCGTTAATATCGGCGATGATAGCTATACCGTTTTGTTCGATTACCGAGGTGACAAACTCTTTTCCAATGAGACCTGCCCCACCAGTAATAACGACTATTTTATTTTTCAGCATGCTTTTTCCTCATTAAAAATTCTACAAAGCTAAAGTCGATTTCCGTATCAATGTCGATCGATCGCTCTTCGGGCATAACGTATAAGCCTGTTTTTTCTAAAAAGAGAGTGTTGCAATTTAGAATAGTCTCTCTATTCCAAATATAGATTGAAGCATTCATATCGTAACTGCATGGAGCATCTTGTCTACGCATAACATGGCTGTCTAATTTTTTAGACAAAGTAACTTTTCCGGTTGGATCAATCTCGACCAAGTTAAAGTAAGGGCTTCGTCGTGAAGGCATGGCGGTAATAAGATTATCATTTTTATCACGTAGTAGTTGGGCATAAGCGTGTTTAATATCATCTACACTTCTTAGTGGAGCAGTAGCATCCAAATCAATTAAATAGTCATATCGTTTTTGGTAATGTGTTTCACTTCGGATAAAAGCATCTCGTATTACATCAAGCTTTCCTGCAGTATCACTTGCCATCCCAGGGCTTCTTTTAAAAAAAACTTCCGCTCCGTATTTTATGGCTATCGAAGCGATATCGTCGGAATCCGTACTAATTACAATGTGATCAAATAACCCTGAATCTTTCGCTTGTTCAATCGTATAAGCTATTAAAGGTTTTCCATTTAAGTGTTTGATATTTTTATTTTTAACTCCCTTAGAGCCGCCTCTGGCACAGATTGTACATAAAACATTGCTCATCGGTTTTGTTCCTGAATAATTGAGATTGTTCTCATAGTTCTTTGTCCTTCGTGAAAGGTGCAGGCATCGTGTTGATCAGATAGGATTGAAGTATGCATTTTTTCAAACATGGAATTTCTTTCTAAATTTTCAGATTGGTAGGTAAATACTACTCCATTTTTATCTTTTTGAAACAAGGTATTATTGATAAAGTCAAGCTCATAGGTATTGTTGATTGTGTTTACAACCATTTTTCGATAGGTAATTTTACTGATGTAATCGATACAGAGTGTTATAATAACCTCTTTTTTTGTTTTCGAAATTAGTGTCACGAGATCGTCGGAGTCTATCTCTAAATCAGAAATTTTTGTCTGATAACTTTGGATATGTTCCATCTCCCCAAACAACCATTGCGTGTAATCGATTTCATGGCTTAAATCCAAAAGAACACCACCACCTTGAGCTTTAACCGCACTGTAAGATGTTCGGTAGTCAACTTCTTTTCGCCATGTCGGTAGATATTGTCCGCAATGAATTATAGCGTTCAGAATATGTTCCTTTTGTAGCAAATCTCTAAGTTTTTGCAACAAAGGATGAAATCTTAATACATACCCTACAAAAAGAGTGTTTTTGCAAATAATTAATTCTTTATTTGATTCAAACAGGGGTTTTTCACAAAAAAATAATTTACCTGAAACATGTGTTTCCAAATAGTGTAATTGCTCAAAATGTTTATAGGTTTCACTGGCGATTACAATGTAGTCATACTGATCCAAATTGTTAACGTCTTGGAGTGTTTGATAAGTCACTTTGTTTGGCACGATTTGTTTGGTTACGATATGGATTTCTTGGATGGAATCAAAAGAGGATAAAACATCTTCATGCCTTTTACCGATTGAACCGTATCCTACCACTAAAACTTTCAATCAAAATACCTCATGATATTCACTGTTGGCTCTTTCATAGTCATTCATTCGTCCGATATCAAGCCAATACTCATGGATTGGAAATGAGGAAGCTTTATCATTTTTAGCAATAATTTTTTCAAAAAGGGAAGGCATATCAAAAAATTCCCCTGAGGGGATAAGGGATAATGCTTCAGGTGAGAGCATATATATTCCTGCACTGACAAAAAATTTGTGTACCGGTTTCTCTATGATACTTTTGACTCTCCCTTCTTCGATATTTACAACGCCATAGGGAACTTGAAAGTCATATTCGCGTACGCCCATGGTTCCGGTAGCTTGTTGAGAAAGGTGAAAATCGTGGAGATGCTCGAAATTGACATTGGTAAGTAAATCGCCGTTCATTACGAAAAACGGTTCTTTTAAAAGATCTTGCATAAGACTAAGTGCACCCGCAGTCCCCATCCGCTCTTTTTCATGAATATATTCGATAGAAACACCAAAGGTACTGCCGTCTCCAAAGTGGTTTTCGATCACATGTGAGAGGTAATTTACACTTATAACAATATTGGTATAGCCGTATTTTGCAAAATTTTCGATAATTGTTTGAAGAATTGGTTTATTACCGACATGAAGCATTGGTTTGGGTGTAGTTTTGGTTAGCTCTCCCAATCGTGTCCCTAGACCTCCCGCCATCAATACGACTTTATTGTTTTTTGCTTTTGGTTTTATAAGTTCATCAATCTCTACAATGCCCAACACACGATTGGCTTCATCAAGAATCGGTATTTGATGCAGTTTCTTCGTAAGTGCTTTCTGGAGAATCTCTTCTTTTGTGTCGGATACTTTTGCTACAGTAGGTTTTTTAAAAAAAATATCTTCAATACTGCTTTCAATGGAGAGACCGTTTAGTAATCCCCTGCGAATATCTCCATCGGTAAGTGTCCCTAAAAGCTGATTTTTGTTATCCACAACTACTGCAATTTGCATAGCGCCGCTGTCAATAACTTTTAATGCTTCACGAATAGTTGAAGTAGGCGTTAATTTGATATGTTCTATCGTTTTCATTTAATCTCCATATCATAAAACGATTTTTTTAGGATATTCGATAAGGGGACAGTTTTGAGAACATCGACAATCTTTTTGCTTGCTCCTCCTTCTCCGTAGGGGTTCATAATCGTTTTAAGCATTTTTTGGAAAGGATCGGAATAAAGTATTTCAAACCCTTTTAAAATATTTTCTTTTGTCGGATTACAATCGATAACACTCGATGCTTTTAGCCTTCCTCGTTGCCGATCACCAATGTTGATTGTTCCTATTTTAAAGCTGGGAGCTTCAATAAGACCGCTTGAGCTGTTTCCGACTACTGCGTCAATATACTGCAAAGCACTTA
Source organism: Sulfuricurvum sp. (assembly GCF_031427015.1). Taxonomy (GTDB): domain Bacteria; phylum Campylobacterota; class Campylobacteria; order Campylobacterales; family Sulfurimonadaceae; genus Sulfuricurvum. The sequence goes on from NZ_JASJOW010000001.1 coordinate 102,140, forward strand.
GATAGCGCAGTTGCCCAAGTGACGTAAATCCAATTGCTTTATGGGTGTTCTTTCTTACGTACTCATCGATCATACGGTTAATGATTCTTCCATCGGTATCACTATTGGCTTTAGTTAGAATAATATGGGTATTTTCTAAGGTATCAATAGCGTCTAAGAGGGCTTGAAATTGTTCTTCTGCTGTGCTGTTTTCAAGGGTAGCAGGATGGAATGTGACCAAGATATTTTTTGTATTTAATTTAAAATCGATACTTGTTTCAAACGCTTCTTGAGTAAGAAGAGGGAGCTTTTTAATATTGTCTATTCCCATGCCTCCCACATTAAAGACGCGATTAGGGTATTCACCGAGTTGGATCACACGGTTAGCATATATTTCAGCGGCTGTAAAATGAAGATGACTCATTTTGGTGATACTATGGCGTATCGCTTCATCAAATGCCCCTTCAGTAGTTTCTCCACCGTGTAAATGGGCAATTGGAATACGAGCGATCATTGCCGCACTTACGGCACTGAATATTTCATAGCGATCCCCAAGAACAACAACAATATCAGGTTTGAGGTCATCATACGCTTCCGCAAAAGAGATCTGAGCCAATCCCATTGATTTTGAAATTCCAATTGATGTGTCACTGGATAAAAGCATTTCAATTTTTTTATTAATGAAAAATTCTTTTTCAATCTCTTTATAGGTCATCCCAAACTCGGGTGAAAGGTGCATGCCGGTCACAATAATTTGAAGTTTTAATTCGGGATCATTTTGAGTCTCTTTCATCAACCAGTAGAGTAATCCATATTCTGCACGTGTTCCGGTGACAATGCAAATTTTTCTCATATTAACTCATCTTCGTCATAATCTTTGAGTGCAGTTGTGCCGATCATTTCATCGAAACGCATAGGATTGATACCATTACCGGGTCGCTTGATAGTTATGTTTTCACTACTTAAAAGTTCACCTTTAGTAATAGTGCGTGATGCTACGATACTTTTACGAGCTATCAGCATATTTTTGAGTTCACTTTTAGTGGCTTTTTTAATGCCATCCCCGAGTGCATTTTCGATGTTTCGGATAGCTTGAATCATCATTTTTAATTCATAAGGTTCCAAACTTGCTTTATGATCCGGTCCTTCCATCTCTCTATCGAGGGTAAAATGTTTTTCGATAACTGATGCGCCCATTGCTGCGGCTGCAATGGGGATTTCAATACCGTTGGTATGATCAGAATAACCACTTTTGACTCCGAAAGCGGTAGCTATAGTATTCATGGCTCGTAGGTTTACCTCTTCGATAGGGCAGGGATATTCTGTTGTAGCGTGTAAAACCGTGATAAGCTCTTTCGGCGTTCCTGCCTTTGTCAACACCTCAAGGGCAGCTTCAATTTCACCTAAATTAGCCATTCCTGAAGAGAGAATTATCTTTTTCCCGAGAGATCCAATATGGCGAAGATAGGGGAGATTCGTAATTTCACCGCTGGGAATTTTAAAAATATTCACCCCTAAATTATTTAAGAGAGTGATACTCTCATGGTCAAAAGCAGTGGAGAGAAAAAGAATATCTTTAGTGTTACAATAGGCGATTAATTCATGATGCGCAGTCGTATTCAGTTCTAATTTTTTGAGCATTTCATATTGAGATTCTGAAGTATCGGTTGTTTGTTTTTGGTAGTCGGCTTTTTGTGCAGTTTTGGATACCAGATTGTCTGCTTTAAAGGTTTGAAATTTGACTGCATCTGCACCGGCATCAGAGGCAACATCGATGAGCTGCTTGGCTAAAGTGATACTACCATTATGGTTAACTCCGGCTTCGGCAATGACAAAAATACTCATTTTATGACACTCCCCGCTTTGATAAATCCATTTAATTCCACATATTCTTTACAGACACTGTTGCTTCCGACAAAAGAGTTTTCACGTACCGTTGCCCCACCGTTAATGATAGCTCCTGTCGAGATATGGCAATGATCTTCTATAATGGCATCATGTTCTATAAGCGCTTTGGAATTAATAATACAATTTTTTCCTATTTTTGCATCGGCATTTACAAGTGCATGATGCATTATGGCGGTTCCCTCTTCGATGGAAGCATATGGAGAGACGTAAGCAGTTGGGGAGATGATAACTGGCATAGAATATCCGATTTGCTTTAGAAGATTAAAAAGTTTAATTCTAATCGTATTGGAGCGTATTTGTCCTACCGCAATCGCCGCTTTTTTGTATTGCTCATAGAAGAGCGGTAAATCATCATCACATCCGATAATTTTGTAACCGAAAATTTTTTGTCCTACTAACTCTCTTTTATCAATAATTCCGGCAATTATATATTTATTTTCTTGTTCAATGACATCAATGAGTGCTTTGCAATGACCGCCCCCACCGATGATTAAAATAGGCTTTTTCATATTCTTACACTACTTGGTATATTGACAATTCTGTCTTCTAGCCAGATTGCATTAGATAGATTAGTTGTTTGGCATTGTTTAAACATTTCCAGCCGAGTCATCAGTGTCCAAATCGGTCTTGTCATTACACCGTTTTCATTTGAAAAGGCTAGAAATTTGTCTCTTTGATCTCTGTCGGGAAGCAAGATGCTTTGAAGCCAGTAATTTGAATGGGAGTTTTTTACTTCTTTCACAAAAGAGATAGGCTTATCAGAAAAGAAATTTTCATAAATACGGGCTAATTCTCTTTTATTCTCTAAAAAAGTTTCTAACTTTTCAAGTTGTGCAACCAATAAGGCAGCATTGAGATTTGGAAGACGATAATTGTAGCCGATTTCATCGTGAACATATTCCCATTTATGAGGTATTTTAGCCGTTGTGGTGATGTGCTTAGCCTGAGCAGCCAAGTCAGCATCATCCGTAACTATGACCCCTCCCCCTCCACTGGTAATAATTTTATTGCCGTTAAAGCTGAAAGCGCCGAGTTTGCCAAAGGTTCCAGTATGTTTTTCTCGGTAATAACTTCCGAGAGATTCAGCCGCATCTTCGACTAATACGATATGCCATTGGTCACAAATGATTTGTATTTCATCAATTCGGCAAGGGTGTCCAAAGGTATGCATTGGTACACATGCTTTTATAGTTTTACCTGTTGTTTTGTTGATGCATCTGTTTTCTTGAACTTTGCATGTGTTTTCTAAAAATGTTTGCAATGATTCTGGACTTAGTCCCATAGTATTCAAATCAACATCTACAAAAATAGGGGTGGCACCACAGTAATTTATGGCGTTGCACGTAGCAATAAAAGTTAGAGGCTGAGTGATGACTTCATCCTCTTGTTTTACACCTGCTAGAAGTAAAGAGATATGAAGTGCAGATGTTCCGTTCACTGTTGCAATGGCATATTTACTTCCAACATATGCTGCGAATTCTTTTTCAAAAATATCTACATATTTTCCGACACTTGAAACAAAAGTAGAGTCTATACACTCATTAAGGTATTGTTTTTCATTGCCTATGAATCGTGGTTCATGAAGAGGAATAAACTCTTTTGTATTAAAAGTTTCTCGGATGAAATCTACAATCTTTTGCATACTACATCTTTCCATCAAGATATTTTCCTGTTTCTTTGTGCCCAAAGGAAGGAATCATTTTATGAAAGAGCTCGACAAGCTGCTCTTTTGTCCATTTTTTTTGTTCTTTAAAGAGTTGTATCGTTTTGGTAAAGTACTTTAGTAACGCTTCATCATAAACAGGTTCATTTTTTATCACCCCAAGATTATGAAATCGTTCCATATCTAATAGTTCAGTGTCGGTAAAAAATTCTTCAAAATCTTTTTCACCCGTTGTATCGCTAGCGGTAAAAAGGCATGGCCACTTCCCTTGGTCTGGAAGACTATTTGCTAATTCTCGCGCTTCATCTTCATTGGTACAAAGATGAGGCTCAAATCCTAAATTTTTGAGATATTTAATAGCTATATCGGCAAAAGTAATTAAATGAAGTTCTTCACTCAGTTTAGGGAAAAAGATATCACGATTTTCACCGAAGATACAAGACATAAGACACAACTCACCTGATTCTTGCGGGGTGACAAAATAACGTTTGATATCGTTTGGAGCGACGATAGGTTGCCGTTTTTGTATTCGTTGATTGAACCCGTGCAACAGTGATCCGTCACTGAAAGCCACATTGGCAAATCGCGCAGTTGAGATACTGATTTGATGTGATCGGCGCATTAAGAACATCTCCATAATCCGCTTACTCGCACCCATCATATTGACTGGATTAGCCGCTTTATCGGTAGAGACACAAAAATATTTTTTGGTTCCGTTTTCAATGGATTGCTGTAATGTTTTATCGGTATTGAAAATATTTACATCACACATTCGCATAAGCGTATACGGATCTTTTTCACTTCGTACGTGTTTTAATGCGGAGAGATTAAGGACGTAGTCGTATTTTCCATCTGACTGGATAAATGCATCATATTCTATTGAACCTACATCGAGGGCAAATGTTTGAAAATCTCCATCGATATAGCCAAACAAACTTCGAATATCACGTACCAATTCAACCATATTGTTTTCACTGATATCTACAACATGGAGTTTGCGAGGATCGCGTTTGAAAATCTCTTTGGTAACAGCTTGTCCTATTGAACCGGCCCCGCCGATTACAAGGAAAGTAGAATTAGAAATAATTTTGTAGAGGTCTACTTCATGAAATGCGATATCTTGGGAAAAAAGGGCTTTATCCCGTCCGATTAATTCTAATATCTTATTCATATGAGAGTTTCCCGTTGCTCAGTCGATAAATTTTTTCACATCTTGAAATTGTACTTAATCTATGTGCGATGACAATCAGTGTTTTACCTTCGGCGATATCGTACAACTCATCCATGATTTTTGCTTCAGTCTCAGTATCCAGTGCTGATGTTGCTTCGTCCAGAACTAAAATTTCAGGGTTGGAATAGAGCGCTCTAGCAATACCAATACGCTGTTTTTGCCCTCCGCTTAATTTTATTCCTCCTTCACCTACATGGGTGTTCAATCCTTCGTGATGTTGTAAAAATGAGTATATATTGGCTTGTTTTAAAACCTCAATAATACGAGATTCATCTAAAGGATGTCCATAAGCGACATTTTCTGCAATAGTGCCATCAAAGAGGTAAATGGCCTGAGGAATATACCCGATTTTCCGTCGCCAACTTTTTACATTTTTATCGGATAATTTTACATTATCAACGAAAATCTCTCCTTTTTCAGCTTTATAAATCCCGATTATGAGATCAATTAATGTTGATTTTCCACTTCCGCTCTCTCCTATGAAAGCAACACGCTCTCCTTTGGATAAGGAGAGCGATATATCATTGATAACCGGTTTGTTTTCTGCATAGTTAAAAGAGACATTATTGAGGGTAATTGCGTGTTTAAAGCTTATTTCTTCATCCCCTTCTTGAACGGTAGAATAGGTTAGATCTTCGTGAAGAATATCAAGAGATTTAGAGTAAAAAATAATATTGGTATAGCTGGTCATTAATCGGTTAATAGCGGGCAACATACGATAAAGTGCTAGAGCATACATTGAGATGATCGGTAATACAAAAGAGGCGTCGTTATAGCGGTAGAGGACATAAATAACTACTGCAATCAGCATCGAAAACCCGAAAGTTTCTAAGATACCACGCGGTAGTTGGGAAAGGGTGCTATTGATGATATTTGTTCTTGTAAAGCCTCTACTTGCCACTTCAAAATCATTAAAAATTTTCTTTTCATTTCCTATCAATTTAATAATTTTGAAATTCCCAAAAGATTCATTAATGATTCTAAAAAAACGATTTTGAAGATCATTTCGGCGAATCCCTTGACGTTTGATTACCTTTCCAATAGCTTTGATCAAGAATAAAGATTTTATACCTAGAATCAATGTGAGTACCAGTGTCATTTTCCAGTTAATAATGACTAAAAGGAGATACAACAGAATAATCGTAAAAATTTCACTAAGCGCCATCATGGTTTGCTGTATTAATGCACTTGTGTTAGACGCTTCAGTTATAATCGTTTTGGTCAATATTGCACTGTTACGATTAGCGAACTCCTGATAAGGGAGCGTGACATAGTTTTGAAAAAGTCTATAGGCAAATTGGTGATATCGCCCAAAGGCAAAACGATTAAGTAAGTAAATATAGGTTATGGCATAAACAGCACGAAAGACATAAAATCCAATTAAAACAAAACCGAATGCCATAATGAAAAAATTGGAATTTTCAAATCCAAAAAAAGTATATATAGCTCGATACGTTTCATTTTGGGTGATTAGATCAGGATTGGAGGCCATAGAAATAAAGGGCATAATTGCCGAGATACCTATTGTTTCAATGATGGAAAAAATGATTGATAAAAAGAGCAATAATAAAAGATATTTTTTTTCTTGGCGAGACGTAATTGCACGGAGCTTTTGGATAACATTCATATAGAATTTAGACCTTATTTTAGGAGTTCATTATGTCTATACATAATATCTTTTTTCCACTTAAGTGAGACTTCGTTTTTGTGATATTTTTAATCGAGAGTATGATGGGACACAAGGAGAGCTGTTTTCACAGGGTAAAGATTTTAGGAAAATTAATCATTTCCAAACAAATCACGAGTATATACTTTATCTGAGACATCATCAAGTATATCGGCATGGCGATTAGCAATAATAACGTCTGAAAGAGATTTAAACTCATTGATATCACGAAGAACACGGGAATTAAAAAAAATTTCATCGTGTAACGCAGGCTCATATATCACTACCTCAATCCCTTTCGCTTTGATTCGCTTCATAATACCTTGAATTGCAGAAGATCTAAAATTATCAGATCCTGTTTTCATAACAAGACGATAGATGCCGACTATTTTAGGATTTTTGCGAATGATAGTATCAGCAATAAAATCTTTGCGGGTTGTATTTGCATCTACAATTGCACGAATAAGTGTATTAGGAATATCTTGGTAATTTGCAAGAAGCTGTTTGGTATCTTTAGGCAAACAGTAACCGCCATACCCGAAAGAGGGATTATTATAATGGTTTCCGATCCGAGGGTCCAGTCCGATACCCTCAATAATTTGGCGGCTATCTAGTGCATGACTTTCAGCGTAGCTGTCTAATTCATTAAAAAAGGCTACACGCATTGCCAAATAGGTATTTGCAAAGAGTTTAATCGCTTCAGCTTCGGTTGAATCGGTACATAGAATGGGTATATCGGTTTTAATCGCCCCCTGAGCCAAAAGACTTGCAAATACTTGGGCTCGATCACTCCGTTCTCCGACAATAATACGAGAGGGGTAGAGGTTGTCATAGAGTGCTTTTCCTTCTCGTAAAAATTCAGGAGAAAAGAAAATATTGTCAATATTAAACTGCGTTTTTAGTTTTTGAATATAGCCGACAGGGATAGTTGATTTGATAACCATAACGGAGGACGGATTGATGGTTAGAACATCGGTGATAATTGCTTCAATAGAGCGGGTATTAAAATAGTTTGTCTCAGGATCGTAATCTGTTGGTGTAGCAATAATGACAAAATCAGCACCGCTATACGCTTCGACTTTGTCCAATGTGGCTTTAAAATTGAGTTCTTTGGTCGTTAAATATTCTTCGATTTCACGATCTTCGATAGGAGATCGTTTGGCATTAAGCATCGCCACTTTTTCCGGAAGGATATCAAGTGCTACTACTTCGTTATATTGTGCTAACAATATACCGTTGGAGAGTCCGACATATCCGGTTCCGGCGATGGCGATTTTCATTTAACGTAAAGCTTCAAACTTAGGTAGTTCGTCAAGTTTTTCCCATGGGTAATCACTTTGCCCGACTTGCCCTCGGCTAGCAACATCAGCATAAAGAAAACTCTCTTCGCTCGGGTGATCAAGATCAAATTTCCGAGTGATCCAATTTGGAGTTAGTGAAAAGTTGTCATGAACAAAAGTAGAGAGGATATCATCGTTTAAACCTTCTATACATGTACCACAGGTATCAACGGCAACAGAGGTTGGTTTTGCAACGCCGATAGCATAGCTTATCTGTACAACTGCTTTTTTAGCCAATCCCGCAGCAACGATGTGTTTGGCGATCCAGCGTCCGGCATAAAGACCGGAGCGATCCACTTTAGTATAGTCTTTTGAACTCTGAGCACCGCCACCGATAGGAGCGTACCCGCCGAAACTGTCTACGATGAGTTTTCGCCCTGTTAAACCACTGTCATGGAGACTTGAATGAGAAACATATTTTCCAGTAGGATTGATATGGATAATACATGTTTTCGGATCAAATAATTCCGGTGGAAGACCTGTATCAAGAATAAGTTCCATGATAAGCTCACGTACTTGCTCGATATCCATTGTACTAACACACGGTGCAGAGACAACAATAGTGTGAATGTGTTGAGGGGTACAATTTTCAAAATTCTCTTTTTTCCCATAATCCATAGTGACTTGAGTTTTAATATCAACGCCCAGTTTATGAGGGTGGGCAAGAGCATAATGATAGACTTTTTCCATCAGCATTCGAGCATAAGTGATTGCACTTGGCATGTAATTAGCGGTTTCGCAGTCGGCATAACCGAACATAATCCCCTGATCTCCGGCACCGGTCTCGCCGTCCTCTTGGTCAACACCTTGATTAATATCAGGACTTTGACGATTGAGAAGAACTTGTACTTCTACATCGTCAGGATGAAGACACTCTTCTCGAGTAAAGTGAGGATGCCCGTTATAGCCGATCTTTTTAAGTGCATCAAGAGCGATATGTTTGTATTCTTTAGTACTAAGCTGTACATTAGAGGTAACTTCACCTCCAATGACAACATGTTTTCCCGCAACGAATACTTCACTGGCGACACGGCTTTTAGGGTCACCAATAATAAGACGATCAACGATACTATCTGCGATAATATCGGCACATTTGTCCGGATGTCCCGGACTGACAACTTCACTGGTAAATAAGTACATTTAAAGAATTCCTTTTTGAGATTTATACCATTGATACATTCGAGCAATACCCTCGTCCAATTCAACAGTATGTTTCCATCCAAGAGTATGGAGTTTATTCACATCCGTTAGTTTACGGAGTGTTCCATCTGGTCGATTCGTATTATAATATAATTCTCCGCTATATCCTACGATCTTACAAACAGCGGAGGCTAATTCACCGATGCTGATTTCAACGCCGCTTCCAATATTAATATGTGTATTACGAATTTCTTGGGTTGTGCTAAAAGTATCTTTAAAGTCACATTTTTCCATCAAAAAAACGCATGCATCAGCCATATCTTCAGACCATAAAAACTCTCGTAACGGTTTTCCACTTCCCCAAATTTCTACGTGAGGTGCATTAGCAACTTTGGCTTCATGTATTTTACGAATTAACGCAGGGAGAACATGAGATGTCTCAAGATCGAAATTATCATTCGGTCCATAAAGATTTGTAGGCATTACAGAGATAAAGTTGGTACCGTATTGGAGATTATAACTCTCACACATTTTAATTCCGGCTATTTTAGCAATAGCGTAAGGTTCATTTGTATATTCGAGAGAACCTTCGAGAAGACAATTTTCTGGCATAGGCTGAGGTGCATTTTTAGGGTAGATACAGGTACTTCCTAGAAACATCAATTTGGTTACACCGTTTAAATAGCTTTGATGTATAACATTATTTTGGATCATCAGATTATCATAAATGAATTCTCCGCGATAAGTGTTATTGGCAACGATGCCGCCTACTTTGGCTGCAGCTAAAAAAACGTATTCTGGTTTTTCAGTTGCAAAAAAAGCGGATACTGCCTGTTGATCAATTAGATCGAGTTCACTGTGGGTACGCGTAATGATATTGGCGTAGCCTTTGGATTCCAAATTTTTAACGATAGCACTGCCAACCAGACCTTGGTGCCCCGCAATATATATTTTGCTATTTTTTTCCATTATTTACTCAAAATAGCTCATAACTTTATAACCGCCTTCTTGAAGATAGACATCTTTAGTCATAAGTTTAAGATCGGATTTCATCATATCATCTACAAGCATTTGCAGATCATATTCAGGAATCCACCCCAGCTTTGTATTGGCTTTTGTTGGATCGCCTAAAAGTAAATCAACTTCGGTAGGACGAAAATAGCGAGGGTCGACGGCAACAACTTCGCGTCCGATTTCTATTTGGTATTCAGGGTTTGCACACGCCGTGACAATTCCTTTTTCATTAATCCCAATGCCACGAAATTCAAGGGTGATTCCGGCATAAGCAAAAGCCATGCGGACAAAATCGCGTACCGTTGTTGTGGTTCCGGTAGCGATAACCCAGTCTTCAGGTTCATTTGTTTGTAGGATCATCCACATCATTCGCACGTAATCTTTTGCATGTCCCCAGTCGCGTGCAGCATCGAGGTTACCAAGGTAGAGTTTTTCCTGAAGTCCTAGTGCGATTTTTGACGCTGCGCGGGTAATTTTGCGCGTGACGAATGTTTCTCCGCGTACGGGACTTTCATGATTAAAAAGAATACCATTACATGCAAACATACCATACGCTTCACGGTAGTTGACGGTGATCCAATACGCATACATTTTAGCTACGGCATAGGGTGAACGGGGATAAAATGGAGTTGTCTCTGATTGTGGAGTTTCTTGTACTTTTCCGTAAAGCTCTGAGGTAGAGGCCTGATAGATTTTTGTTTTTTTGGTAAGTCCTAAAAGCTTAACCGCTTCTAAGATACGAAGAGTTCCCGTACCATCAGCATTGGCGACGTATTCGGGTGTTTCAAAAGATACGTGGACGTGGCTCATTGCAGCAAGGTTGTAAATTTCATCCGGCTGGACTTCTTGGATAATACGAGTTAGATTCATACTGTCGGTCATATCTCCGTAATGTAAAAAGAGATTTTGGTTATCGACATGAGGATCTTGATAAAGATGATCAATACGATCAGTATTAAAAAGAGACGTCCGGCGTTTTATGCCATGAACAATGTACCCTTTTTTGAGAAGAAACTCAGCTAAGTAGCTTCCATCTTGGCCGGTAATTCCGGTAATAAGAGCAATTTTTGGAGTCGTCATTTATTTCCTTCGCGGTTAAAATCATCTTCAATTCTAACGATGTCATCTTCACCGGTATATTCCCCAACCTGCGCTTCGATTATTGTTAGTGGTATTTTACCCAAATTTGCAAGACGATGGATTTGTCCCGCTTTGATATATGTGGACTCATTGGGCTGTACTGTATAGTTCTTATCTCCGACGGTAACGGTTGCGATTCCGCTTAAAACAATCCAGTGCTCGTTGCGATGAAAGTGTTTTTGTAGGCTAAGACGTTTTCCCGGTTTTACCATAATCCGCTTGATTTTATACCCTTCAGTATCTTCAAGTACAGTGTATGTTCCCCATGGACGATGGGCTGTTCGATGGATATGGGTGAGTTCAGGATTACTTTCTCGATAACTGCTCACAATTTCTTTGACTTTTTGGCTAGAACCTTTTTTAGAGATCAGTAATGCGTCATCGGTATCAATAATAATGAGATCCTCAACATCAATAAGACTGACAGGTTTGTTAGAAATGATTAAGTTATTGTATTCATCGTTGGGGAGTTCTTCAGAAAGTGCATCAAAACTCCCTACATCACTCCATCCAATTGTGCTAGCGACAACTTTGACAGAGGTACTTTTTTCCAGTACAGCGTAATCGATGCTTTTTTCGGGTATTGCCATCATATCATCATGTTTTATTCTGATCATCTTGCCAATGTCAGCATGGTCATAGGCAGTTTTACATGCAGCGTATATTTCAGGCGAGTATGTATGCAGCTCTTCTAAAAAAGAACCTGCCTGAAAGCAAAACATCCCTGAATTCCAATAATAGTTTCCCGCTTCCAGGTAGGCCGTGGCTGTCTTTAAATCAGGTTTTTCTTGAAAGCTAAGCACATTTTCATCTGTGGCTTCAATATATCCGAATCCTGTCTCTGCAAAGGTGGGGGTAATACCAAAGGTAACCAACGAGCCATTTTTCGCAAGTTCTTCAGCCCGTTTTACAACCTTATAATAAGCATTTTGATCTTTAATCAGATGATCACTAGGAGTAACCAATACGATTTCATCATGGTTGAGTGCTAAACATGCAAGGGCTATTGCAGGGGCAGTATTGCGACCGATAGGCTCTAGAAGATAGTTACTATTCGTTTTACACAGTTCGTCTAATTGATCTAAAGCTAAAAAGTATTGTTCGGCATTGGAAACAATAAGTTGTTTGTCGCAAATAGTATTGTTTCGTTCTACCGTGAGCTGAAAAAGGGATTTGTCGTCAAAAAGTTTGACAAATTGTTTTGGCATCAAAGTACGACTGATCGGCCATAGACGAGTACCGCTCCCGCCGCATAAAATGATGTTTGTCATCTTAATCCTAATCTTGTTAAAAATCTAAGTATTATAGCTTAACTTAGTTGTTTTAGATTTTAGGAGAATGAGTAGGGATAAAAATAGGGTACTTTTTTGTTAGGGTGTCATAACGTATAATTACGCTTAAAAAGGGTTCTTGTGTGCGGAGTATTTGGAATTATCGGTGATTATAATCCACAAAAAGCGCGTGAAGCACTCCAGCAACTTTCCCACAGAGGGGATGATCATTGCGGTATTGTTGAGCAAAAAAATCTGTTTTTAGCTCATCAGCGACTTTCGATCACCGATACACCCTCGCGTTCTCATCAGCCGATGAGAAGGGGAGAGGTTATTATCAGTTTTAACGGAGAGATTTACAATCATCATGTGCTTCGAAAAGAGCTAGGGGCTCAAAAATGGGAGACGGAGAGTGATACTGAAGTGATCTTGAGAGCCTATGAAACATGGGGAATCGGGTGTGTTGAGCGTTTTGAGGGGATGTTTTCTTTTGCCCTGATTGATGGGAATAAATGCTATTTGGTTCGAGATCGTTTTGGAAAAAAGCCCCTTTTTTATCATCAGGCTAAAGAGGCGTTTATTTTTGCCTCAGAGATCAAAGCGATCAAACCCTATTTAGCTTCAGTCCAAATGAATAATGAAGCACTGCATTCGTATCTCTCGTTTTTAGCACCGGCTCCACCTCATACGTTTTATCAAGGGATTGAGAAAGTGGAAAGCGGCGAGTGGCTCTGTGTAGAACACGGCACTATCACCAAGCACCGCTATTATGATTTGCTCAATACTCCCTCTTCGGTGATTACCGACCGCGATGATGCACTTGAACGGATCGAAAAAGAGCTGCATCGTTCCATCGCAATGCGGCTCGATACCGAAGCGCCGATAGCCGCACTTCTCTCAGGCGGTTTGGATAGTGCTATGATTTGTGCGATAGCCTCAGCTCGGGGGAAAAAACTCCCCGTTTTTACCCTCGGATACGATGAATACGGTGCCTATGACGAGAGGGCGAATGCCGCAATAACCGCAAAGTATTTGGGATTAGATCATACTGAAGTCATTATTTCACAAAACAATTTTGATGAGTACTTAGATGATTTGCTAATTCATATGGATGAACCGCTTAACGATCCTGCCGCACTGCCGCTGTATCTGCTGATGAAAAAAATCGCTTCGGAAGGGTATAAAGTCGTCCTTAGCGGTGAAGGTTCGGATGAACTTTTTTTAGGATATCGGCAGTATTTTGAATACCTCGACATTGAAAAAGCAGCCTCCTTGCACCACAAAAACTGGCTTAAAAAATATTTTCACAGCCATTTTTCGATGAACCGCGAATGGGAATGGTACAAACGGGTGTTTGACGAGTCGTTGCTTTTTCGAACATCGGGGGAAAAATTTACCGATTTACAGCAAAATAAACTTTTTCGTCGTAATGTTCGAGATAACGAATCGCTCCGATTTTTACAAAAATATCGAGACGAGTTTGAGCAAAGTGGACATACTGACCCGAGCCTATGGTACAGCATGATTGATCTGAAACTCTTCGTCGGGGAGCATTTTCTCACCAAGCTCGATCGGGTTTCTATGGCGCATACTCTCGAAGCGCGTACCCCGTTTTTGGATCATACTCTAGCTGAAACGGTACTCTCTGTTGACCCGCGTCTGCGTATCGGCGGTGGCGAGAGTAAAACACTTCTTAAACAGATCGCCCGAAACTATTTGAGTGACGAGATAATCGATCGAAAGAAAAAAGGGTTTGCCAACCCCTATATGGAGTGGTTGATTACATCGGGGCGCTTAGAGCTAATACGGGAAGTGAATGATAAGACGGGGCTTTTTTATCCCGAAGTGATCGAAGAGTATTTAGAATTAGCGCGTCGAGGAAAATTTAAACAACACGTATGGGGACTTTATGTCCTCAGCCACTGGATCAATAGAGAGTTATTGTAATGTTTATGCAAAGCAATATTAAGCGTTAAGAAAAATGAGTGTGAGAAAAGAATATCCCCTCCGTTAGAGGGGGAAGATTAGAGGCTGTGTGTTTTTTTGTATTCGACGATCATTGCATATGCTTCGTCTTTGAGTAACAATTTCTCTTTTTTAAGTTTTTCAAGTTCGAGATCAGACATCGGCACTTCACCGTTTTCAGCTTTTGTGATTTGGTTGTCAAGATCGTTATGACGATCAAAAATTTTCAAAAAGTGGGCATTAGCCGCATCATTTTGTTTCATATGGGTGATAACATCGCGGTATTCGTGCAACATAGAGAGTCCTTGCGTGGAAATTTATCGCAATTGTACCACTAGTTATTTTAAAATCCGTGGAAGAGTGATCCCTTCTTGTCCTTGATACTTGCCGCTTTTATCCTTATAAGAGGTTTCACACATTTCATCTCCTTGTAAAAAGAGCACTTGCGCAATCCCTTCGTTAGCATAAATTTTTGCGGGAAGAGGGGTCGTATTGGAAATCTCAATCGTAATATGTCCTTCGAATTCAGGCTCGAAAGGGGTAACATTAACGATGATGCCGCAACGTGCATAGGTTGATTTTCCCAAACAAATTGCCAAAACGTCACGAGGAATCTTAAAAAATTCTACGGTACGCGCCAACGCAAACGAGTTGGGAGGGACAATACAAACATCTCCGACGAAATCAACAACATTCATATCATCGAAATGTTTCGGGTCCACCACGGTAGAATTGAGATTAGTAAAAATTTTAAATTCATTGGTCACACGGATATCGTACCCGTACGAACTAAGGCCGTAGCTTACGACTCCGACTCCCACCTGATCTTCGCAAAATGGGGATATCATCCCCTCATTTAATGCTTTTTCTCGAATCCATCCGTCACTTTTGAGACCCATAGTCAATCCATTGTTAATTTTATTTATGGTAGTATAACACATCTATTAACCTACTTTTAGGAGCATTTTCCGATGGATATGAAACAAATTAAAGCCCTTTTGCAAGAGTTTGATGCGAGTACTCTTTCAAAATTAAAAATTACTCAAGACGCTTTTTCAATTGAGCTTGAAAAAAATATCGGTGTGGTTGCCGCACCGGTTATGGCGGCACCCGTAGCGGTTACAGCTACCCCAATGGCAGTATCTGAAGCTCCGGCACCTGCCGCGGCTGTTCATACAGGTGACATGATTGTTTCCCCTATGGTAGGGACATTTTATGGTTCTCCGTCACCGGATTCAGCACCGTTTGTAAAAGTGGGTGATCGTGTGAAAAAAGGTCAAGTTATCGGTATCCTTGAAGCGATGAAAATTATGAATGAACTTGAAGCGGAATTTGATTGCAAAATTGTAAGTATTCTTGTCTCTGACTCTCAGGCTGTCGAATATGATATGCCTCTTTTTGCGGTTGAGAAGCTCTAATCATGGCGGAAATCAAACGTATTTTAGTCGCGAATCGGGGTGAAATCGCTCTGCGCGCTATCCGAACGATTAAAGAGATGGGTAAAGAGGCGGTAGCCGTTTATTCGACTGCGGATAAAGAGGCTTCGTATCTTAAACTTGCGGATGCGGCGATTTGTATCGGTGCGGCTCCGAGTTCTCAAAGTTACCTTAATATTCCTGCTATTATCGCTGCATGTGAAATCAGCGGATGCGATGCCGTTTTTCCTGGATATGGATTTTTATCTGAAAATCAACATTTTGTAGAGATTTGTACGCATCATGGGATTAAGTTTATAGGTCCTACTCCTGAAGTAATGGTGATGATGTCGGATAAATCGAAAGCGAAAGATGTCATGATCGCGGCAGGTGTTCCGGTAGTTCCCGGCTCTGATGGTGCGATCAAAGATATCGCGGAAGCCAAAGTTCGCGCTAAAGAGGTCGGTTATCCGGTTATTCTTAAAGCGGCAGCCGGCGGCGGTGGACGCGGGATGCGCGTTGTCGAAGACGAAAGTTACATTGAAAATGCCTTTTTAGCGGCAGAAGCTGAAGCGATCGGTGCGTTTGGTGACGGCACGATTTATATGGAAAAATTCATTAAAAATCCTCGCCATATCGAAGTACAAGTAATCGCCGATTCTCATGGAAATGTATTACATATCGGTGAGCGTGACTGTTCAATGCAACGCCGTCACCAAAAATTGATCGAAGAGTCTCCTGCTGTGGCGTTGACTCCTGAAATCCGCGCTGAATTACACGCTTCGGCGGTTCGTGCGACCAAATACATCAAATACGAAGGGGCGGGTACCTTCGAATATCTTCTCGACGCGGATAAAAAATTCTATTTTATGGAGATGAATACCCGTCTTCAGGTAGAACACTGTGTCTCCGAGATGGTAAGCGGTTTGGATTTGATTGAGATGATGATACGTGTTGCGGAGGGGGAAGCGTTACCTGCACAAGATAGCGTCGTCCTTACCGGGCACTCGATTGAATGTCGTATTACGGCGGAAGATCCGATCAAGTTTTTACCGAGTCCCGGAAAAATAACACAATGGATTGCACCGGGCGGACGTAATATCCGTATCGATACTCATGCGCATGCAGGGTATATTGTACCGCCGACCTATGATTCGATGATCGGAAAACTGATTGTATACGGTAAAGATCGTGATGAAGCGATTGCACGTATGCACCGAGCACTGAGTGAATTTACAATTACAGGGATAAAAACAACGATCCCTTTCCATTTGAAAATGATGAAGAACCCTGATTTCATCAACAACCACTTCGATACTAAATACCTCGAAAAGTACAACGGCTAATTGCCGTTGTACTCTACACTTTTTCTACTCTCTTTAAATTTTTTCTTAGTGAAATAGCAATATACTTGATGGTATAACGAAGTTATAACTTTATGCTATACATAGCACATCAAGGGGTTGAGTTGAAAAATATGACTATTGCGCAAAAAGTGCATGTTCCGCTTATTGCATCGATTGTAATCGGATTTATCGTTGTTTTGATTAATTATTGGATGTCAGTGGATCAAATTCGTGAAGATATTTATGCCAGCCAATCCAAAGAGATGGCAACGGTTTTTGATGAAGCAATTGAAGCTAAAAACAGCGTAGGTATTACCAATGCAATCGGTATTTCAAAAAACAGTGCCGTAGTAAACGGGCTTATAAGCGGAGATCGTGAGGGGACATTAAAAAGCCTGAAATCACTCTCTAAAGAGTATAAAGAACATACCAAATTTGGCAATATCAAAATTCATGTTCATGATAAAGAGGTTCATAGCTTTATTCGTGTATGGAAGCCGGAGAAATTCGGAGATGATCTTAGCAGTTTTCGTAAAACTATTCTTGCTGTGAAGGAGACTAAAAAACCTTTAGTAGCTATCGAAATCGGTGTTGCAGGATTGGAATTACGGGGGATTGCTCCTATTATTTCAGGGGGAGAATATGTAGGGTCGGTTGAGTTCATGCAAGGACTTAATTCTGTTGTTAAAGATATGAGAAAGAATTTTGGTACAGAGTTGGTTATTGCTTTGGATAATCGCTTTTTAGAGAATGCCAAAGAACTGATTGATGCACCTAAAATCGGCAAAAATTTTACCCTTGCCGTAAAAGAAGATGTGGTTGATAAAGGGTATGTGTCTGAATTAAATTTGGCCCACTTTGATCCGAAAGCGGGTCCATTTACAACAGAAAATTATTACGTTAAACCGATTGCCATTAAGGATTTTTCGGGGGAAGTAGTTGGATATGCCTTTTCAGCCAAAAAACTTGAAACCGTCGAAAATCTGATTAATCAGTCTGAAGATTCATTGCTGCGTCAAGTGGTAATTATGACGGTCATGGATGCTATTATTCTCATTTTACTGATTGTGATTGTACGTCGAGCGGTGACTGAACCGATTGAAAATCTTGATACTATCGCTAAAGAGTTAGCAAGTGGTGATGCCGATATGAGCAAACGGCTCCATGTCTCATCCAATGATGAAATCGGTAAAGCGGCAATGAGCTTCAATATATTTATAGAAAAAGTTCAAAATATTGCCAGAATGGCTGAAGATCGGGCACAAGAGGCAATGACTGCCAAGGCAAAATCTGAAGAACAGATGGAAAAAAATGAAATGTCATTGACCCTTGCCCGCCAAATGATTCAAGGCTCTATACATAATGCCGGAAGTCTTAGAAGTTCCCTTCAGAACAATATGACAAATTTGAGAGATGTCAATACGCTTAATCATGAGACAGGTCAAGTAGTTGACAGTGTAAGCAGTCAAACGGAAGAAATTATGAGCAGTATGACGAAGATTACGGAGATGATTAATGATTCACGTGCCAATTCGGAACAGCTTAATCATAACGTGAGTGAGATTTCAAACGTCATTACATTAATTAAAGATATTTCGGATCAAACGAATCTCTTAGCTCTTAATGCAGCTATTGAAGCGGCACGTGCCGGTGAACACGGTAGAGGCTTTGCGGTCGTTGCCGATGAAGTTCGGAAGCTGGCTGAACGAACGCAAAAGGCGACGAGTGAAGTGGAAGCAAATATTAGTGTACTCAAACAAAATTCGGTAGGGATGTTAGAAAACAGCGAACGGGTTGAAGAATATGCGCTTGACTCGGTAGAAAAGTTGGATCAATTTAAAATGGTGATGGAAAAACTGATCCAAAATGTTGAGCAGATTAAAGAGGATTCTCAGTCAATCAGCTATGAGATATTTACCAATATGGCAAAAATTGACCATATGATATTTAAAAATAATGCCTATGCTGCTGGATTCGAAGGAAAAGTAGAGCATGAATTTAGTGATCATCATGCATGTGCACTCGGCCAATGGTATGAAAAAGGTGATGGGAAATCGGTGTTCTCTTCCAGTCCTGCATATGGGAAATTATTAGAGCCGCATAAAAAAGTGCATGACGAGGTGAAAAAAGCGATTCATTTGTTGAATGATGACCCGTTAGGGCATGCAAAAGCAATTGCAGGGTGTTTCGAGGCCGCTGAGAAAGCGAGTATTGAACTCTTTGATATCCTCAACGAGATGGTGGCTTCATAAGCCGCCATTCAACTTTTACGGTAGTCGTAAAACTTTTATATCCGCACTGAGGCGCAGTCGCGTAAAGTAATCATTCAATACTTGATTTCGTTTTTCACCTAAAATGGCATTTGCAATCTGAGGGCGAAGGGTTTCAATATTCTCAGTGACGACATTTACTTTATCCCGCATGTAAAAAGACATAAAACCGTTTTGTCCGTTAGGGAGGATAGCACTGAAACTTCCTTCCGGAATTTTGTTGAGGATTTGTGCCAGTTGAGGGTTGATTTTTCCAAAAGGGATATTTTCCTCTTTCATTTGGATATTTTCAACATGGCGCATCGGATCGGAAATCTGCATTGCAAGCGCTTCTTTAGATTTGGACGTGTACGTAGTGACGGCAAAACTCTCAGGGCGTGAGAATTCATCCAGATGGAGTTGATAGTATTCATTCTCTTCTTCCGCACTCGGTTGAGCCATTTTTGAAAATGCGATAGCCGAATAGAGTTTTTGCCCTTTGATCGTCTCTTCTACTTTCGCTCTAAGATCTTTTTCGCTGAGACCGCGTACTGTCTGCATCGCATTTAAAAATTGCTCCAAAGAGAGATTGTTTTGAGCCGCCATACGTGCGAGTTCTTCATTGATTTCCGTGGAGGTAACCGTGATCTTTTTTTCGGTTGCTTCAAGCTGTTCAAGCTTTTTTCGAATGAGGGTATCGGCACTCTGGGTAGCATTGGTACCGCTTTGTTTCATCTCTTGTTGTACCTCATAGAGGGTAATAGGGGTATTTTTAACTAAAACACTCACGCCACCGATGGGGGCGCTCCATAAAAAAGTAGATAAAACGACCGAAAGTGTGAGAGAACGCATTCATGCTCCTGAGTCAAAGTTTTCTATTTTACCCGCTTTTAACATAGCCTTAACTAAAATTGCGCAATTGCATCCAATAAAGGATTTTAGACATGGTAGTAACCAGATTTGCCCCAAGCCCTACGGGATATCTTCATATCGGCGGATTACGCACGGCACTCCTTAGCTATCTCTGGGCGCGCCGCAACAACGGAAAGTTTTTGCTCCGCATCGAAGATACCGATTTCAGCCGTAACGATGAAGCCGCCGCATTGGCGATTGTTGAAGCGTTTAAATGGGTCGGATTGGAGCATGATGGGACAATCGAGTACCAATCGAGCCGTTTAGCAATCTACCAAGAGTATGCTCAAAAGCTCCTCGATAGCGGTAAAGCGTACAAATGTTATATGAGCCGCGAAGAACTAGATGCCTTGCGAGAAGAGCAAACCGCCCGCAAAGAACGCCCTAAATATGACAACCGCTACCGTGATTTTACAGGGACACCTCCTGAGAATCGTGAAGCGGTTATCCGTATCAAAGCCCCATTAGAGGGATCGATCACGGTACATGACGGCGTTAAAGGGGATGTTGTTTTCAATGTCGAGGATATTTTGGATGATTTCATTATCGCCCGTGCCGACGGAACCCCGACGTATAACTTCGTCGTTGCTGTTGATGATGCACTGATGGGAGTGACCGACGTTATCCGAGGAGATGATCACCTCTCCAATACCCCAAAACAGATTGTGGTTTATGAGGCGCTCGGCTTTGCAATACCGCATTTTTTCCATGTTCCGATGATCCATAATCATGAGGGGAAAAAGCTCTCCAAGCGTGACGGTGCAACCGATGTCATGATGTACAAAGAGATGGGATATGCCCCTGAAGCGCTTCTCAATTTCCTCGTTCGTTTGGGATGGAGTCACGGCGATCAAGAGATTTTTTCGATGGCAGAGATGTTGGAGCTGTTCGATCCGAGCGATATTAATCGCTCCGCGTCGGTGTACAACGTGGAGAAACTTGACTGGCTCAATGCCCACTATATCAAAAATACCCCGAACGACAAACTGTGTGAACTGTTGGAGTTTCACGGGGTGATGTTGGTGAGTCACGATAAGCGCGAGATTTTGCTCGATGCCCTCAAAGAACGTTCGAAAACATTGGTCGAGATGGCCGCTCAGATCAATGAGATTTTGGTGCGTCCAGCAGGATTCGATGAAGCGGCACTCAAAAAAGGGTACAAAGAGGAGTCCAAAGCGATCCTCCAAGCCTTTGCTGAAGCACTCAAAAACGGAGGTGAACTCCACTTGCCGAGTGACTATCACCATGTTATGGAATCAGTTGTTGCACAATTGGAAATCGGTTTCGGAAAAATCGGTCAACCACTTCGTGTTGCCTTGATGGGGAAACTCTCAGGACCGGGATTGGATACCGTTATGGCGATCATCGGTGTTGATGAGACGTTGGCGCGAATCGATGCACTTTTAAATCACTAATATCTAATCTTTCCGAGAGAGGGATTTAACCCCCTCTTTTTCGCTTCACTCACAAACCGTTTATATCCTCTCTCTTCTTTGACCCCCACCTTATAACTGATAAATTTTAAATAATGGGTGATTTGCGCAGGGCTTAAATTGCTCCGTCGAGAGGCTTCCATCAGTATATAGTAAGGAATTTTCACTTTTTTGGACACAAACGCGCGGCTGAGACGACGAAGCTCGTCAGTGTGATGATGGGTACAGAGAAGGGCAAAGACGAACGGTAACCCTGTTTGTTCATACCAAAGAGCACCTAAATCGGTATGTTCCCCTCCGCTGTAATAGTACCGTAGTGCCTTGTCTCCGATCAGTACCTCTCCGTGGACGTTTAAAATCTGTGCGAGGAGGTTGGAGGTCGCGGAATCGGCATCCGCTTTGTTGGCATTGGGGAGTGAGAGGACGCTGAGTACTTCGCGCTGAGCGACAATTCCGACTCCGAAATGGTGGCAATTTTTGGCGGTGATGCTAGATATAAACGCCGCATCGATTCGGCGAGTGGCAAATTCACGGTTGAGCTCAGAGGGAACACCCTTGTGATAATGGAGGCTTTGTTTAGATTGGGTACTTCTGGCGTAACGTTTCATGAAAACGTGAAAAGGTAAGAGGTTTATAAAATCAATTTTTCCAAAAATCACGCTAAAGACCTTTTCATATAAGAGGTGCTATTATACTAAATAAGAAGTTGATTCAGAGGCAATTTTATGATAACAGTAGAATTTTTAGGGCCAATTCAAAAGGCTCCGTTGACATTGGAAGCAGGATCATTGCGTGATGTTGCTAATGCATTAAAGCAAGATGCTGAAATGGCGCAGTGGCTTGAAACTTGCGCCGTAGCGGTCAATGATCGACTTGTAGCATCTCTTGATACCCTTCTCAATGATGGTGACAAAGTATCTTTACTCCCTCCAGTCTGCGGTGGATGAGGATGGTAGAGCTTTATAACGGTGCTTTGAATGTCCCAGAAATTATTACCCGATGGTATTCTGAAGAAGCAGAGTATAACTACGGTGCTTATATTCCCTTTATCGGTACGGTACGCGAGGAAGACGGAATCGAGGGGTTGAGTTTCGATGTGTATGAGCCAATTTTAAACGGATGGTTTGACGTATGGCAAGCAAAAGCGAAAGCTCTTGGGGCAAAGCTCAAAATGGCGCATAGTCGAGGGGATGTGCTGGTACATGAAAGCTCGTATATCGCAGCGGTATTTTCTCCGAAACGGCGTGTTGCATTGGAGATGATCGAGACATTTGTTGAGGATTTCAAAGCTTCAGCTCCCATCTGGAAATACGATCTCAAAAACGGCCAGCGTCTTTATGCACGTGATCGCTCTACCGCGATTGCGGGGGCGGGCATTTTGGGAGAGAAGTAATGATATCTTACGAGACCTCTCAAAATATGATCAGCCTCCTCAGTATAGGCACTGTTCGAAGCGAACGGATTTTTCTCTCTTCAGCGTTAGGGCGAATTTTAGCCGAAGATATTGTTGCGGATAGCGATTATCCTCTCCATCCCACCTCGGCAATGGACGGGTATGCGATACTTCAGCGCGATTTAGAAGAGTATAAATCACTCGAAATTTTAGGAGATAATCCTGCGGGAGCGGGGGAGATCGGCAGTGTAATAAGCGGAGCCTGTATCAAGACCTTTACCGGTTCATTGATGCCGCAAGGCTCCGATACCCTTATCCCGATTGAAAATGTTCGTGTTGAGGGATCACGCATTATCATCGAAAAGCCGGTTCCGCTCGGTTTTGCCGTCCGTCCGGTCGGTGAGAGTTACCGTGAGGGTGAGGTTTTAATTACGGGTGGAACCAAAATAGGATTTGCAGAGATCGGTGTGTTGGCAGGAATTAATCGGGTGATGATCCGTGTGGCACAGCGTCCCCGTGTGGCGATCATTGCAACGGGAAGCGAGATTCTCGACATCGGAGAAGTTGCGCGCCATGCGGGACAGATCCGAAGTTCTAACAGCTACACCCTCCAAGCCCTCGTCGATGCTCTTGGAGGTGAGAGTGTTCAAATGGGAATTGTCGGAGACGATAAAGTGGCGATTATGGAGCGGTTCGAAGAGGCGATTAGATCGTGTGATATCGTGGTGAGTACGGGAGGGGTGAGTGTCGGAGATTACGATTTCGTCAAACATATCGTCCCTCATCTCGGTGCCGAAGTGATCTTTAAAGGGGTGAACATCAAACCCGGTCAGCACGTCATGGTGGCTCAGCAGGGAGCGAAATTTATCGTCTCACTTCCGGGATTTGCTTACTCATCAACGGTCACCTTTATCCTCTATGCCGCACCTCTGATCGCTCGGATGTTGGGGGTTGAAAATCCTTACGACGTGATCGAAGCGACCCTCAAAGTACCGTTCGCCAAACGCTCGAACAAAAGTGAATTCACGGCGTGTAATCTGACATTTGAAGAGGGGCGTTATTGGGTCGATTTCGATGGGAAAAAGACAGGGAGTTCAGCAATATTGACCAATTTGCTCGGAAATACGGGATTGATGATTTGCGGTGAAGAGGATGGGGATTTGGAAGCAGGAACGCTCGTTAGAGTTATTAAACTCTAACGTCATTATTTCACAATTTTTGCTTTAATCGCTTCTTCTTCAACCATATCTTTACGATATTTTACCGCAACAATATTTTCAGTTTCGTTGATATACCACTCCGCAATATGTTCATGTTCCAAGTTATTTAATTTTTCCATATCGACATGATCTAGCGAGATATACAGATGCGAATAGCGATGCGGATTCGACATTTTAAATGTCCACAAAAGCCATAACGTTGTTATGATGATAAGTCCAATAGCAAGTGTCTCGCGGTTAGAATATTGCAATGCGATACCGGCAACAGCCCCGCCGATAAAAGTCATAAAATAGGCGACCCCGTTGGCGATCCCCAGAGCCGCCCCTTTTTGATGAACACGAGCGTATTTACTGATCATTGATTGAACGAGCGGCTCCATCATGTTAAATGCCATAAAAAAGGCGATGACACCGAGGACAAACTCCCAGCTTTTTGTCGCAAATCCCATGAGGGTGAATGAGACAATAAACAAGACGATAGAGAGCAAAAATATTTCGCGCGGTTTGTTATATTTTTCACCGAACACTGCCGCTGGTCCCATGGCGATAAGCCCCATAAACATTGCCGGAACATACACCTGCCACAGCTCTTTGGCTTCCCATTTGAAAACACCCGCACTGTCTAAGAGCAAGATCGGGATGAGGACAAACGCGACCGTCATCAACCCTTTTTGCATTCCGTTGGTGATGATCATACTGAGGAGATTCGGATCTTTTAGAATATCAGCCGTCGTAGTGGTCGAGTGGTAAATATGACGAATGCGCGGAGGGGTAGGGACTTTGGTAAAGAGTACCAACATCGCTAAAATTGAGAGTACCGCAGTGATCCAAAAGAGGGATGCAACACCTGCGTATGCACTGATGACGGGACCCGCTGCCATGGCAAGGGCAAAACTGATTGCAATGGTTCCCCCCATCAGCGCCATCGCTTTACCGCGTGACTCTTCGCTCACGAGATCGCTGATCATAGCGGGGATAACCGCACCGATGGCTCCCGCACCTTGTAAAAAACGTCCCGCCATAAGGGTATAAATATCGGTACTTACTGCACAGATGATGGAACCGACCAAGAAAATAACGAGTCCGACGAGGAGTGTCGGTTTACGGCCGATACGATCGCTCATAACCCCGAACGGAACTTGGAAGATCGCTTGAGTGAGGGCATATCCGCCGACGATAACACCCACTAAAAATGGAGTTGAACTCTCAAGTCCAAGAGCATAAGCTGAAAGTACCGGAAGAACAAGAAAGAGACCGAAGAATCGGAGCGATAGAATCGCGGAGAGTGGGAGAACTGTTTTAAACACGTTGTCACCTTAGATAAGCTAAAATTTTCGTCATTATAGTACATTCACTTTTGAGGCGGATGGCTGAGAAAATATTGCTAAGACTAATCTAAGGAATGAAATGAAAGTTGTACTGGCCACTTCCAACAAAGGAAAAGTACGTGAGATTATCGATCTTCTCCATGATCGGGAGGTTTTTCCCTACACCGAGGTGATAGAGGGATTTGAGATTATCGAAGACGGCGATACGTTTAAAGAAAATGCACTTATTAAAGCCCGTGTCGTTTATGCGGCATTGGGTGATTCCGATGTGATCGTCATTGCCGATGATAGCGGTATCAGCGTCGATGCACTTGAAGGGGCTCCTGGGATTTACAGCGCCCGTTACGGCGGAGAGGGTGCGAGTGATCGAGACAATCTTCTGAAACTGGTAGAGGCGCTAAAAGAAAAAAGGTTAAATACTTCTCCGGCTCACTATACGGCGGCAATAGCGATTGTTTCACGGGAAGGGGAGAACTGTGTTCACGGATGGATGCACGGGGATGTGATTAGTGAGTTACGAGGGGAAAATGGATTCGGATACGATCCGATCTTTATTCCTGATGGATATAAACAAACGCTCGGAGAACTGCCGAATGATGTGAAAAAAGGGCTTTCGCACCGCTCCAAAGCATTGGAACTGGCAAAAATTTTGATTGATCAGATTAAGTTTTTACGCTCTCATGCCGGAAGTGCGGTTATCAGATAAAAGAAAATGACCCCTACAGCGATTCGATAGATCGCAAACGGGGTAAAGGTATGACGGCTGACAAAGGAGACGAAGAGTTTGACCGTTGCGAGGGCAAATACAAATGCCGTTATAAATGCTACCGAGAGCATGAAATAGTCATCCACCACCATTTCGTTACGATGTTTGAGAAGATCGTATGCGGTAGCAATAATCATCGTAGGGATGGCGAGGAGAAACGAAAACTCCGCCGCACTTTTACGACTAAGCCCCATTACTAATCCGCCGATGAGGGTCGCACCGGATCGGCTGGTACCCGGTATCATCGAGAGGCTTTGAAATACCCCGATGGTAAAGGCCTGCTTAAAATTGAGTTCTGAAATATCTTTTCCTGCATCGATGGGTTTGTCGCGACGGAGATACTCAAAAAGTAAGAATACTATTCCCCCCGCGATGAGCATAATGCTTACCGTTTCGACACCGAAAAGGGCTTTGATCTGTTTATAGAACAAAAATCCCAAAACACCTGCCGGTAAAAAAGCGACACCGATTTTGAGCCACAACATTTTGTCCTGCATTAGCCGTTTGGCATATAGGAATAAGACGGCGAGGATACTTCCGAGTTGGATGGAGACCTCGAATGCTTTGTGGGCATTGGTTTGTTCTAAGCCAAGCATGTGCGAAGCAAGAATCAGGTGCCCTGTTGAAGAAATCGGTAAAAATTCGGTTATTCCCTCGAGTGCTCCGAGGATGAGTGCGTCAAATAAGGTCATAATTGAGCTCTTTTTTTGGTGCAATTGTACCATAGCCTCACCCCTTAAACCTCCGCTAACCTCACATAGGATAAAATGCGCGGATTTATGACACTTTCCCTCAAGGAATTTTTGAATGTTACTTTTTACCCCCGGACCAACCCCGGTACCTGAGTCGGTACGTATCGCTATGGCAGGTGAGACGCTGCACCACCGTACACCGGAATTTGAAGCGATTTTTGAGCGAACCCGCACATTGTTATTCGAACTTCTTGGAATGGATGAGGTGTTGATGCTCGCTTCATCGGGTACCGGAGCGATGGAGGGGGCAGTGATCAACCTTGCTCACTCCAAACTCCTCTCGATCAATTCGGGAAAATTCGGTGAGCGTTTCGGTAAAATCGCCGTAGCTCACTCTATTGCCAATGTAGAGATCAAACACGAATGGGACACTCCGGCAACCGTAGAGGAAGTCCAAGCGGCACTCGATGCAAACCCTGATGTCGATGCGATCGCGATCCAAATCTGTGAAAGTGCAGGGGGATTGCGCCACAGTGTCGAAGCAATTGCGAGCGCGGTTAAAGCGCATAATCCAGCCATTATGGTGATTGCGGACGGTATCACGGCGGTGGGCGTTGAGAAAATCGACGTCACCAATATCGATTGTCTGATCTCAGGGAGCCAAAAAGCGTTAATGCTCCCTCCGGGACTCGCGATTATGGGTCTAAGCAACGCAGCGATTGAGAAAATCGGAAGCGGCAAAGGGTATTATTTCAACCTCGCTACCGAGATCAAAAATCAGCGTAAAAACACGACCGCATGGACGGCGGCAACGACGATTACTATCGGGTTGGAGTCGGTACTCAACCGTATCAAAGCCGAAGGCGGTTTGGATAAACTCTACGTCGATACGGCGCGCCGTGCGAAAGCAACTCGAGAAGCGATGATGGCAATCGGTCTTTCCATCTATCCGACAAGCCCAGCCGATTCGATGACGACGGTAGGGGACGTCGAAGCGAAAAAAATCCGCTCAACCCTCAAAGCGTTCGATATAAACGTTGCCGGTGGACAAGATCACATCAAAGATTCGATTTTCCGTATCAACCATATGGGGCTCATCGCTCCGTATGAAGCGTGTTGGGCGGCTAACGCGGTGGAATTGGCTCTCGATAAAATGGGACGCCGTGCCTATGACGGAACCGCTAACCGCGTGTTTAATACCGTCTATTTTGGACTCTAAAACAATGGTTTTTGAACACGAAATTCCCGAAGGCTCAAAGCTTTACTTCGCGGGAGCGGCAAAGACAAAGCGTGAAATCGAAACCAAAGCGAGCACATTGCTGAGCGATGCCGGATTTGAAGAAATTTTAACCCCGCTTTTTTCGTATCACCAGCATATGAGTGTTTGCGATCAGCGTGAACTGATTCGTGTGAATGACAGCGAAAATCATCCGATCAGCCTCCGTGCCGATTCGACGATTGACGTGGTTCGTATCATTAATAAACGTCTTGGCGGAAACACTGAACATAAGAAATGGTTTTATATCCAACCGGTCTACCGTTATCCTGCGCATGAACAGTATCAAATCGGAGTAGAGATTATCGATGAGCCGAATTTATCGGTGGCTCTTATTCAAGCAACACGAATTTTAAAAGAGTTGAAAATTGCGCCGTTATTACAGATCTCAAATATTAATATTCCCCGTCTCCTTTCGGAGATGTTAGGACTTCATTTAGATGATTTCCGCCACGTGAATATCGAGAAATTTTTATCGCTTAAAATCGATTGGCTGACACGATTGGTTTATATGCAGCACGCACATGAGATTGATGAAGTTGCCGCAATTGTTCCTGAGGTTATTAAACCCGAGCTTGTTAAAATAAAAGAGCTTTGCGAGGGATTAGAATATCCGAATACCGTCATAGCACCCCTTTATTACGCTAAAATGCTCTATTATGATGAGCTTTTTTTCCGTGTTATTGAAGGCAATGAAGTTTATGCCATGGGCGGACGTTATAAAAGCGATGAAACCGTTTCGGTCGGATTCGCCATTTACACCGATGCGTTGATTGACGCATTACACCAATAACTAAAGTAGGATTATTTATGAAAGCAGATTTGATTGTCGGTATCCAGTGGGGTGACGAAGGAAAAGGGAAAATCGTCGATTTACTCGCGCAAAAGTACGATTGTGTTGCCCGTTATCAGGGGGGGCACAATGCCGGACATACGATTGTTGTGGATGGAAAAACGCATGCCCTACACCTAATTCCATCGGGGATTTTGAACCCAAAAGCGATCAATATAATCGGTAACGGTGTCGTTGTCTCTCCCGAAGCCTTGATCAAAGAGATGAAGCAGTTTGATAATCTTCTCGGACGTTTGTTCGTCTCTGAATCGGCACACATGATCTTGACGTTTCACACGTTGATCGATCAAGCCAAAGAGAAACTTCGCGGTGAGAAAGCGATCGGTACGACAGGTCGCGGTATCGGACCTGCGTACAGTGAAAAAATCGCCCGTGCGGGATTCCGCCTCGGAGAGCTTCGAGACGTTGCAGCCCTCACCAACCGTGTTATGGAGTATTTTGAGCAAAACAGTGCAATCTTTCAAGCGTTGGAAATTGCTTTACCAACCAAAGAAGAATTAACCGTTGAATTAACAACCTTTTCAGACGCGTTGGTACCGTTTTTGGCGAACACGACGCAGATGGCGTGGAAACTGATGGATGAGGATAAAAAAATTCTCCTAGAGGGTGCTCAGGGGACGATGCTCGATATCGATCACGGAACCTATCCGTACGTTACTAGTTCATCGACGATTTCAGCGGGTGCGTGTACGGGTCTTGGGGTCAATCCTAAAGATATCGGCAAAGTAACGGGGATCGTCAAAGCGTACTGTACCCGCGTTGGAAACGGCCCTTTCCCGAGTGAAGATCATGGTGAGATTGGGGAGCGTTTGCGAAAGCAAGGGCATGAGTTTGGAACCACTACGGGCCGTCCTCGTCGTTGTGGATGGTTTGACGCGGTAGCATGTCGCTATGCAAGCCGTTTGAACGGGTGTGATGATCTCTCCATTATGAAACTTGATGTCCTTGATGGTTTCGAGACGATCGAAGTGTGTGTTGCCTATGAAGTGAACGGTGAAGTGATCGATTATATGCCGCTTGATCTTGAGAACGTGAAACCGGTCTATAAAACGTTTGCCGGATGGGACAAAACCGAGGGTGTTCGCCGCTTTGAAGATCTTCCAGCTACGGCACAAGAATATCTCCGTGCGATTGAAGAGTTGACACAGACTAAAATCGGTATGATTTCTACATCACCGGATCGAAACGACACAATAACATTGTAATCTTACCCTCAAGGAGCGCTTATGAGCAAATCGCGTTACGCCCCGCTGGTTAAACTCAAAAAAAAGAGTTTAGACACTGCTGAACGTGCGCTTATAGCTGCTAATAACGCTCTTTCCTCCGCGACCGATAAACTTTCTCAAGCTTACGAAGAACTTTCCCGAATGGGTTTACCGACGCACGGCGCTATCGGAGAATTTACTCAAGCTGCTGCTATGATACATGCACAGCATCTTACGATAGAAGAGTGTCAAAATGCATTGCAATCCGCACAACAACGCCAATACCAGATGCGAGAACGCTTCAAAGCGGCGATGATGGATTATGAGAAATTTAAATATTTAGAAGTTCAAGAGATGAAGCTACACCTTAAAAATCTTAAAGCACAAGAGGCTAAAATGCTTGATGAGATCGGGACTATGAGTTATAAAAGAGAGATTTTATGAAAATATTTGGATTATTAGCGTTAGTGATAATGAGTTTACTGCACGGAGCACCCGCTACCAAATCGTATGAGTGTACTAAAATTTTTGAAGATCGCAAAAATGAGCTGTTGGTAGAATTGGAGCGGATTGACGAGCAAAAGCAATCCCTTGATTCACTAAAAAGGGCAACGGAAGATCTATTACGTAAAAAAGAGGCGTTGTTACAAGGAAAAGATACCAAAGTCGATCAAAAGCTAAACGAGATCAAGGCGAAAGAAGCATCGATTAAAAAAATGTTAGAAGAGAACAAAAAAATACTGGATCAAATCAAACAGCTTAAATCGGATAAAGTTTCTCAGACGTTTGCGAAAATGAAGCCTTCCGCATCGGCACAAATTCTCTCTCAGATGCCCTCCTCAGATGCCGCGGATATCATGAGTACCCTCAACAGCAAGGTAGTAGGGCAAATATTGGCCAAAATGGATCCGAAAAAAGGGTCTGAAATTACCGATAAATTACGCAAACTTCCTGAACCGCCAAAATAACGCTTCATTTCCTCTAAGCGATTTAAGAGGTATTTTAGGCTAAAATGCAGAAAATTTCACTCAGGGCTGGCAATGAAGGTTTCACTGACACACGTACCCCATATCGCGACACGAATTGCTGTCGATCTTAGCCGTAGCGGATTGGTCACGATGACCAAAGGGCTTGAGAGTACCGCCAAAGAGGCTGAGGGCGTTCTAACCGCCAATATTAAAAAAGAGATGGCACTCGAAGAGAAGGTCAAAGAGATCGTTAATGCGAATGAAGAGCAGATCGATTTCTATCTTGCCGATGAGCGACAACTCTTTTTCATGATCAAAAAGAAATTGGCACCTGAATATGGGGTCGTATTATCGTATGAAGACCGCTATTCTGATATTGCCCATCAGATTTTAGATGTATTGTATGAAGAAGATATGATTAATTATGATGTGAGTGAAAACCGTATCAAAAATATTATTTACGATGCGATTACCGGTTCTATCGCAGATTCGAGTGAAATCGAATCTGCCGTATACCAAAAATTGAAAAGCTACAAACGTAATTTGATTCCGGGTACCGATGAATACGAAATTGTATATGAGAAACTTTATAAAGATGAATTGGTTCGAAGGGGGATGGCATAATGTTGCGTGACGCGTGGATTTATCTTGAAAACGGCACCTATCTGAGTGCCAAAAGTTTTGGTGCCGATACGACAGCGGTAGGCGAGATCGTTTTCAATACCTCAATGAGCGGCTATCAGGAGATTATCACTGACCCTTCGTATGCCGGGCAATTTGTCACTTTTACTATGCCGGAAATCGGGAATGTCGGAGTGAATGATGAAGATATGGAGAGCACAAAAGCTCACTGTAAAGGGATCATTGTTCGTCAGTATCAAAGTGAATATTCGAGTTTCCGTGCCGAAGAAGCGTTACATACCTTTTTAGAAAAACACGGGATTATCGGAATTTGCGACATTGATACCCGCTACATCACTAAAATGCTTCGAACACAGGGAGCGATGATGATGATCGCTTCAACAAAGGTTTCGGATAAAGAAGAACTTAAAAAAATGTTAGAGAGCTCTCCTCGTATTGAAGAGGTTAATTACATTAAAGAGGTGAGCACAAAAACGGCATATACTCATCGTAACGGGATTTATGATCCTTTTCATTTCCGTTATAACGATGCCCCTACACCGAAAGCGAAGATTGCGGCAATCGATTTTGGGGTTAAACGCAATATTTTGAATGAACTCACTGAAGCGGGATTGGAAGTGGAAGTCCTTCCAAATAGCTTTAGTGCCGATGAATTGATCGCGCGCTATGACGCTAAAGAGATTGACGGTGTTTTCCTCTCTAACGGGCCGGGAGATCCTTTGGTGTTGAAACGTGAGCAAGAAGAGATCAAAAAATTGATAGCGCGTAAAATTCCGTTGTTCGGGATCTGCTTAGGGCATCAGCTTCTTAGTATTGCGCACGGATACGATACCCATAAACTCAAATTCGGGCATCACGGCGGAAACCATCCAGTTAAAAACGTTAAAACAGGGATGGTCGAGATTACGGCTCAAAACCATAATTATAATGTTCCAGAATCGGTTCGAGAGATTGCGGAAGTGACCCATATCAATCTTTTCGATAATACGATTGAAGGATTACGCTATAACAGCGGACATGTATTTTCCGTACAACATCATCCGGAATCAAGTCCGGGGCCAAAAGAGAGCCGCTACATTTTCAGTGAATTTCTTCAACTTCTCCAACGATAACCATAAGTAAGGGGAAATTCTTTTCCCCAAGCAATCTTTTTTTCTTCTCAAGTGTTACTTTTCTTCCCCAAAAACTGTAAATAAACTTAAATTTATCGTTAAGTTTCAATAGTGTGAAAAACATTTAATAATTTAAGATTCCTCAAATACTGTGATTGCTATTATTAGAGTGTCTAATAGCCTACTTTTGTTACAAAAGTGTTAAGGGCACTTCTAATTTCACCGGATATTTCAGGTGTGAGATTAGAGGTGCCCTAATAGGCTCTTATGCTTTGAATCTTTAAGGAGGTCGTAAATGGAGAATCGTCCATTGGAGTATGATTACACGGTTGCGAAGTGGTTTATGCTTACAACTGTTGTTCTCGGTATTGTCGGGATGCTTGTCGGCGTTATTTTGGCGTGGCAAATGGCGTTTCCAGCTGTGAATTTGATGGCGGGAGAGGGATTGGCAGAGTACACCAACTTTAGTCGTCTTCGTCCGTTGCATACTGACTCAGTTATCTTTGGTTTTACCCTTAGCGGTATCTGGGCTACTTGGTATTATGTAGGTCAACGCGTATTGAAAGTATCAATGGCGGAATCAAAATTCTTGATGGTCCTTGCTAAATTGCACTTTTTTATCTATCTATTGGTAGTAGTTGCAGTAGTCGGTTCATTGTTACTCGGTATCTCTACCGGTAAAGAATATGCAGATTTCGAATGGCCGATTGATATCGCGGTAGTCGTGGTATGGGTTATTTGGGGTATGTCAATTTTCGGTTTGATCGGTATTCGCCGTGAAAAATCATTGTACATCTCTATTTGGTATTACATTGCTACTTTCTTGGGTATTGCTATGTTGTATCTTTTCAACAATATGGAAATTCCAACGTATTTTGCTTCAGGCGGAATCGGTGCATGGTATCACTCTGTTTCAATGTACTCAGGTACAAATGATGCGTTGGTACAATGGTGGTATGGTCACAATGCGGTTGCATTTGGATTTACCGTACCTATCGTTGCGATGATCTATTACTTCCTTCCAAAAGAATCAGGTCAAGCGGTTTATTCATATAAATTGTCTCTTCTTGCGTTCTGGGGATTGATGTTTGTTTACCTTTGGGCAGGCGGACACCACTTGATCTATTCTACCGTACCGGATTGGATGCAAACTATGGGTTCTGTATTCTCGGTTGTATTGATTCTTCCTTCATGGGGTTCAGCGATCAATATGCTTCTTACGATGAAGGGTGAATGGCAACAAGTTGCTAGCAGTCCATTGATCAAATTCATGATCTTGGCTTCTACATTCTATATGTTCTCTACTCTTGAAGGTCCAATTCAAGCGATCAAATCAGTTAATGCTTTGGCTCACTTTACAGACTGGATCGTTGGTCACGTACATGATGGTGTTCTTGGTTGGGTTGCATTCATGATTATGGCTGCATTGTTCCACATGGCTCCACGTGTATTCAAACGTGAGATTTATTCTAAATCTTTGATGAACACACAATTCTGGATCCAAACTCTTGGTGTTGTTTTGTATTTCACCTCTATGTGGATTGCAGGTATTACACAAGGTATGATGTGGCGTGCGCATGATGAATTCGGTAACTTAGCTTACTCATTCATCGATACAGTTACTGTATTGCATCCGTATTACACTATTCGTGCTGTTGGTGGTACTTTGTACCTCGTAGGTATGTTCTTGTTTGCGTACAATATGTACAAAACAATGACAAGCTCTCGCCGTGTTGAAGAGAGTGAACTTCAAAACGCATCGCCTATGGGCGCTTAATAAGGAGGGGAAAAATGTTTCACTGGTTAGAAAAACACCCGTTCTTTTTCGCGGTAGCAGTATTCTTAACAATCGCGTTTGCTGGTCTCATTGAGATTTTGCCAAACTTTGCGCAAGCGTCTCAACCGGTAGTAGGGACTAAACCTTACACCACGTTGGAACTTGCTGGTCGTCATGTTTATATTAAAAACAACTGTATGGGATGTCACTCTCAGCTCATTCGTCCGTTCAAATCTGAAACGGATCGTTACGGTCACTACAGCTTGAGCGGTGAATATGCGTATGACCGTCCATTCCTTTGGGGCTCAAAACGTACCGGTCCTGACTTGATGCGTGTAGGTAACTACCGTACAACAGACTGGCACGAAAATCACATGAAAGATCCTGCAGCGGTTGTTCCGGGTTCAATCATGCCGGCATATCGCTGGATGTTTAAAAATGCTGCGGATATCGACACTGCTTATGCAGAACAAATAACCGTAAATAAAGTGTTTGCAACACCGTATAACACTGAAATCCCAATGGCAGACGGCACAAAAGTGACTGTACCGTTGGCAGCGACATTAGATGAAGCAAAAGCAGCAGCTTTGGAAGAAGCAAAAGTGATTGCAGCAGATATGAAAGACCAAGACGTTAAAGATGCGGTTGCAGCGGGTCAAGTCCCTGAAATCGTAGCGATGATCGCATATCTTAACAGTCTGAAATAAGGGAGAAAGCGTGGATCTCGGTACACTTCAAGCGTATGCTTACTTTTTCTTCGTTGCGTTTTTAGTGGTGGTGTTGTATTCGTACATTTATCACCTCTACAGCTCGCAATGGAAAGGGAAGCGCGATTATGAAAAGTACGGAAATATCGCGCTCCACGACGATGTTACCGATCAACCGATCGAAACAATCTCGAAAAACGATGATAAAAAAGTAGGAGGCATAAATGAATAAGACAGTACTTGCTGCTATCATAGTTGTAATTGCAATGCTTGGCTTCACCTACGTTGCTGTCGGTGCAGCCGGCGGTATGGGTGGTGAAGGTGACTGGGTTAATAAACTCGCCGTATTGGGCGCAGTTGTTCTCGTCATCGTAACAGCATTCGTAGTTACCAAATATGTTCGACAAATGCAATTCGACAAAGCGAGCGGTAAACTTGCGGATGAGAATTGGGACGGTATCGGAGAATATAAAAACGAACTTCCTTTTGGATGGGCGATTATCTTCTTGGGTCTCACTATTTGGGCGATTTGGTATTTCCTTGCGGGATATCCGGTCAATTCGTATTCACAAATCGGTGAATATAATGAAGAAGTTGCGGCACATGACGCGAAATTTGAAGCTGAACATGCTAATATGGATGAAGCTACTCTTAAAGAGATGGGCGGATCTGTATTTATTGTACAATGTGCTCCGTGTCACGGTTTACAAGCTGACGGTATTGATGGTAAAGCAGCAAACTTGAACGTACGTTTGGAAGAAGCAACGGTTAAACACGTTATCAATAACGGGTCAAACAATCAACTTCTTGGTATGGAAATGCCTATGCCGGATCGTAATGGATTGTTGAACGCTAATACCGGTGCATTGGTTACCGATGCAGAGATCGATGCGGTAGCAAAATATGTTTCAGGCGGAATGAAAGGCACTGTTGGTGCAGATGTATTTGCCGGAACATGTGCTGCATGTCATGGGCCTGACGGTAAAGGTATCGATATGGTAGGACCTAGCATTGCTGAGTTCAATCCGACTTTGGTTGCTAATGTTCTCAAGCATGGTAAAAAAGGTTCAATCGGTGCAATGCCAGCATTTAACAACTTGACAGATGTTCAAGTTAAAGCGCTTGGTGCTTATGTCACCGATCTTAGTAAATAAGGAGAGCCAGAATGGAAAATCGTAGTATTTTTGCATTAGACGGTATCACCGGTATGTTAATTGCGACCGTGTTGCTTCTCTCTATCCTTGCCGGTTTGACCGTGTGGGGATTGGGTGTACAACAAGGGTCTGCGGCTAACTATTACCAAGTTGAAAATGAAAAAGACATCAAGATGTTCAGCACAGAAAATGCTACACATCGTGTTGATGTAAAATAAGGGGTTTAGTATGGCAAGTATCATGGATAAACTCATCACAATCGCATTAGTGGTTTCTGCAGCGGTAACGTTGTGGGCGGTGATAACACCAAATCACCTTTACGTCGGTTAAGGGTAGCTTTTGTTACTCTCACGAGGGCTAGCGGCCCTCACCCTCACCATTTTATTCTCACTCTCTCTTCATGCTGAATATTTATATAAAGATGATGTTGTCAAAAATCCTCAATTTTCTGAGCAGATCAATGCTATCGGTGCGGAACTCAAAGCTAAAACGGGCGTGTCGCTCTATTTGGTAATGGTACGTGATACAGATGAAAATCAGAGTATTGCCGATTTCGAAAAACAGCTCTCAACTGAGCTTAAAGAGCCTGCAGTCATTATGACGTTTATCGAACTTAAACAAAAAGTTGATATTTTGGCGCGTCCCGTCTCTTTATACGAATATTTTAACAAATCTCAGGTCTTAAGTCCGAATGCAACCTTCATGGGCTCAGTAGTGAGTGCCGTAATGTTTGCACGCAGTTTTGATGAAGCTTCAGAATTAATTAGCAACCGTGGCGGGACTATCTTGCCGATTTTGGCAGAACGTGCCAAGGGGGCAGAAATTGTCTCAAAATATTCGGTGGCCATGTTTAACGGCTACAGCGATGTCGCTGAGCAAATTGCGGAACATCACAATGTTACCTTAAGCTCATCAGCGGGTAGCGGAAGTAAAAACTTCATTGATATTTTACGAGTAATCTTTTACGGTATCATTCTTTTTGCAATTTTGAAATATCTACGCGGGAAATTTTTTCGCAAAAAAGAGGAAAAAGAGAATGTTTAAAAACCCCGGAACGAAGTGGCCGATTATTATCGGGCTCTCTATCGTCGGTGTTATCGGCGCATGTGTATGGACGATAAAAGTTGCACTCAATAATCCGGTTGAATTGTCCAATTACGGGATGCAGGGGTATCATGACTATGATGCCAATGCGAATGAAATCATTAATGCTAAGATTGCGTTTGACCAAAATTACACGATTGAATTTTTAACCCCACAAATCACTGAAAAAGGTTCAATCCTTGAGTATAAAGTGAGTGATAAATCGGGTAATGCCGTTAATGATGCAAAAGTCGAAATCATCCTCACTCGTCCGGATCTTAAAGAGTTTGATATGAATCTCAGTAATCCGAGCGTTACAGAGGGGAAATACACCTTTACTCCCGTTGATCTACCAAAAGCGGGTCGATGGGACATCATGGCAAAAGTCTCTGTGGGGACTTTACAACGTTACTACAACCTCAAAGCGGATACTCGTAACCCTATCACTTCCGAATTTTAATCTCTATTCATATATCTTCTCCCCTTTAGGGGAAATTCACTACAATAGCTTTAATAGTAAAAATCATAATATCCTTATGGGGTAGTATGTAGAAAAATTGGGGAAAACTCTGTATGAATAGAGAATGTATCGTTTATCCAACTGCACGGTGTATTCGTGAAGCTGTAGCAAGCTCTTCTGAGAGTTTTATTCCCCACATGATGAGTATGGGAGAATTTCTATCCCGTGCCTACGTTGCGGTGGGAAAAGTTGTACCCGATGAAGATTTACGCCTTTTGGCGATGCATGAAGCGTGTGATTTCTCAGGGTTTATGGCACTCAATATCGAGCGAAACTTTTTCAGTTTTATCCAAAACTCCGAATATCTATTCCGATTTTTCGAAGAGCTTTCCAGTGAGCAGGTCAGTGTCGAAACTCTCCAAGCGGTCGATGTGTACGGCGAGTATGAGGAACATATCGCGATTCTTACAAGACTGCGTGAACGATACGGCGAAATATGCGCTCGCGAGGGGTGGGCGGATAGAATATTTAACTCTAGTCATACGACCATCCAGCACGATTTTTTGCGTAACTTTGATCGTATAACGATTGTTGTCGAGGGGTATCTGAGCCGCTATGAGAGCGCACTCTTGCGAGAGTGTGCTACGCATTTGGAAGTAATACTTCTGTACAACACGACGGCGTATAATCGTAAAATGACGGCTCGTTTAGCGGAGATGGGGTTTGAACTCATCGAGGGTAGAGAGTATCACTTGTCGCTAAGTTCGATACAGATCATTTCGGATAAGCCTCTTTATATGAATCGTGCTATTACGTGCGAAGTATTTCACACCCGACTGGCGCAAATCGGATTTATCAAAGCATCGGTTGAGGCGTTTGTGGAGGAGGGGATCGCACCGGAGAAGATTGCCATCATACTGCCCGATGAAGATGCGGCGCAGATGATAAAAGAGTTCGACACGGAGGGGAATTTTAACTTTGCGATGGGGGAGCCGTTTTCCAATAGCGCCCTCTATCGAGAGATCGAGAGTATTACCCTCTTTTTGGATGAGATGAGCGTGTTGAATCGTGAGCGGGTACGCAATGTCAAAAGTACTACGATAGAGTGGTTCAAAACCCATTATCCCCAAAAGTTTCGCTTAGGCGATCTCGAAGAGCTGATCGTGATGTTCGATGATGCCGATGAAGGCTCACTCGAGATCATCCGCGATGAGATCCAACACATTAGCCATCTCTCCCATGCGCTGGAGCAGATGGAGTTTAGATCGGTATTGCGAATCTTTATGAATCGCTTGCGTCAGCGGAGCATCGACGATGTACGAGGGGGGAAGGTAACGGTGATGGGGCTGTTGGAGACACGTGGGGTCGCATTTGATGGGGTGGTGATCGTCGATTTTAATGAGGGGTATGTTCCGCACAAGAGCGAAAAAGATCTCTTTTTAAACACCAAAACCCGCGAGTACGCCGGATTGCCGAGCGCCCATGATCGCGAATCGCTCCAAAAACATTACTACGCAATGCTATGTAACCGCGCACAAAAAGTGGTAATCGGGTGTGTCCAAAACGCCGAGTCGGTGCCGTCTCGTTTTTTACTCCAATTGGGGATCAAAAGTATCCCTGCCGTATACCGCTATGAAGAGGTTCTTTTTCCGACTCCCCATTTTAATGAGCGGCATGTTGGAGTAATAGAGGGAGAATATGATTTTACTGCTCATCTCCTCTCTGCGAGCGGGATCAAAACCTTTTTGAGCTGTAAACGCTCCTTTTATTATCGCTACATAGAGCATATCCGAGAGCATGAGTTGCCGCGTGATTTGTCGCAGGAGCGCGATATCGGTAATGAGCTTCACAGTGTTTTGGATAAGCTCTATGCCGAGAATGATCGCTACTTGGAACCCTCTGCGATCAAAGACTCTATTAGCAGATTATGGGAAGAGAAACACAGCGATGACCCGCTGGAGCGGTACATGAAACGGTTGTGGATCGATAAGCTGGAAGAATTTTATACATGCGAGGTCTCTCGATTTGCATCAGGGGTAAGGGTACTTCACCGTGAAAAAGAGGTGAGTTGCGAAGTTGAGGGGATACGACTCACAGGTCGGATCGACCGTATCGATGAGAACGAGGGGACTCTCGAAGTGATCGATTATAAAAGCGGCAAGTATCCCGAAACCGATAAAGAACCCAAAGAGAGCGATGTCGATTATCAGCTCAGTGTCTACGCATTACTCGCAGGGGAGTTAGGAGAGGTGAGAGCTTGCGGCTATTACGATTTGGGGAGCGGTGAGGTGAAGTTCGAGCGGTTTTTAGAGGCTAAAATTGCCAAATTACGCGAAATATTGGCCGTGATGGCATCTCAAAAACAATGGAGCTGGGAGATGTGCGAGGATTTGAGCCGATGTCGCCACTGCCCCTACACCTACCTCTGTCATCGGGAGGTGATGCGTGGAGTTTGAACCGTTTTTGGCTTATGAGGCGAGCGCGGGGAGCGGAAAGACGTTTAACCTCGTTGTCCGTTATCTGAGTTTGCTCTTTATGGGGGAGGCTCCCTCGTCGATCGTGGCATTGACCTTTACCAATAAAGCGGCAAACGAGATGTTGGAGCGGATCATCCTCACCCTCGAAGAGTTGCCCTCGCGGAGTGAACTGCCCCAAATCGCCCGTCTTTGTGGAATGAGCGAAGAGGAAATTTTACAAGAGCGCCCTAAAGTTCTATCGAGGTTTCTCCGCTCCGATATTCAAATTTCGACATTGGATAAGTTTTTCGGTCGAATCTTGCGCAAATTTGCCCTCAATGCGGGGTTGATGCCGACGTTTAAAACGGTGCAGAACCATCATGAGAGCGCTTTGTTGGAGCGATTTTTGAATGAAGTGGAGGTGTCACAAGCAACTGGGGCGCTGGTTCATCTCTCACTTTTGAGCGATAAACGGCTCGGGGATCTCTTTACACTCCTCTGCGCCCTCTATTCCAAATACAAAGAGCTCGATATTCAGCGTTACGATGGGGTAGATGCTCCGGAGGAGTCTATAGGGTATGCGTTAGAGTGTGCTCGTGAACTTTCAAAGCTGACTCTCTCAAAACCGCTCAGTGATCGCGCCCGAAAAACGATGGAGTTTGAGAGTTATGAGGAGCTGTTGGAGAAAACGTGGCTTTTTAAACCAAGTATGGAGTACTGGGATTTTAAAAAAACGTATGAGCCTCGAATGGATGAACTGCTCAATGAATTGCAGCGTGCCGTTGCTTCACAAATGCACCGTCGCGAGGTGCTCTATTTCAAAGAACTGTTTACAATCCTCAAACTCTATATCAAAAGCCGACAAAGTATGGCAACGCAGAGTAATGAGCTCAGTTTCGATGATATAACCCTCAACGTCCACACGCTTCTGAGGGAAAAATTGGAGAGCGAATTTCTCTATTTTCGCCTCGATTCTCGCCTCAAGCATCTCCTCCTCGATGAGTTTCAAGACACGAGTGTCATCCAGTTTGACATCCTCCGTCCGTTGATTGAAGAGATCCGCTCCGGCGTGGGGGTGAACGAGGGGGGGAGCTTCTTTTTTGTCGGGGACGTGAAACAGTCGATCTACCGTTTTCGCGGTGGGGTGAGTGCCCTCTTTCATCAAGTGGCACAATTGTTTGATGTGAAGCTCGAACCGCTCAAGGTGAACTACCGCTCCCGCAGTGAGATTGTCCATTTTGTGAATCGTGCCTTCGAGGGGAAAATCAAAGGGTATGTTCCTCAGCAAAGCCCGCAAAGCTACAGCGGAGGGTATGTCGAGGTTCTGTCTAGCGATGATCTGCTCGAATCGCTGAGCGAGAGGGTCGCACTGTTGATCACTCAAGGTGCCGCACCCGAAGAGATCGCTATTTTGACCGCGACCAACAAAGACGGGAGCGCGGTGGAAGAGGTACTCAGTGAACGGGGGTATGACGTCGTGACCGAGACGACCGCACGTCTTATCGCACAGCGAAGTGTCCGCGCTATCATCGAGTATCTGCGCTATTGCTATTTCGGAGAGGAAATGTATCGCTTCAACTGCGCCGCACTGCTGGGGGTAGAGAGCCAAAAGATAGAACGGGTGGCTGTTGATGAGGTGGAGAGTGCCGTGATTACGTTTATCAAACGTTTTCGCATTGCCGATAAGAGCGCATTGATGTTTATCGAAGCGTTGCGAAGCTACCGCGACATCGAAGAGGTGGTGTTCGAGATTGATCGGTTGGAGAGCACTTCGCCACAGAGCGATATGCGGGGGATTCGGATCATGACGGTTCATAAATCCAAAGGGTTGGAGTTTGAGCACGTTATTGTTCTCGATCGTCTAGGGACTTCTCGGAGCCGTAACGATGCGATAGTCTATGAGTATGAGGGGGCGGTGCTTCGCGGAATGCATTATCGGATCAAAGGGCGTGAACTACTCGATCCCCTCTACTCTCGTGCTCTCGAAGCCGAAAAAGAAGCTGCAGGAGAGGATCAGCTCAATGCTCTCTATGTCGCCCTGACCCGCGCGGCGGAATCGCTTAGTGTACTAGCGAAAACCAAAAATTCATGGTTTGATCCTCTCTGCCTTACCCCGTCACATTGGGGTGCGTTGGAGATAAAAACGCATCGCACTGATGTGCCGCTCGTGCAAAAGTCTTTGAATTTTAAAGCCCTCTCATTCGGGCGACAAGAAGAGAAACCGAGTTCTCTTAAAGAGGAAACGTATGATTATGCGGCGGTGCAGTTTGGGTTGGCACTGCACTATACGCTGGAGATGATGGGAGAGTTTAGTCACGAATCGCTGAAGGT
This sequence comes from Sulfuricurvum sp., assembly GCF_031427015.1. GTDB lineage: Bacteria > Campylobacterota > Campylobacteria > Campylobacterales > Sulfurimonadaceae > Sulfuricurvum. The sequence goes on from NZ_JASJOW010000001.1 coordinate 145,235, forward strand.
TTCTCTCGAATCGACCCGCAACCGTTACGGTGCGTTTCTTCAACCCAGTGCAATGGAGGAGATCGAAAAGCGGATCGGTCGTTTAATAGACAATGAGTACTTTGGTACGCTAATCCAAGGTGATTGTTACAAAGAGCAGATGATACGCCACAAAGGAAACATCGGGGTGATTGATTTGTTAGTGAAGGGTGAAAACGGCTGGAAAATTATCGATTATAAAAGCGGACGTGAAGAGGAGCAAAAGCATCGAGATCAGATTGCACGGTATGTAGAAGCGGTCCGTGTATTTACGGGAGCTAACGTACGGGGATATTTGTGCTATCTCTTAGAAGATCGAATCGAATGGGTAGAGTGCTTATAAAAAACTTAATTTAAGTAAATTATAAGTTTATACTGGTACAATTGCGCCACTATTTATAGAGACTTTAGAAGGAGACTCAAGATGAAATTTACTAAAATTGCTTCACCTGAGCAAATCGACCGTAAATGGGTTTTGATCGATGCAGAAGGGAAAACATTCGGTCGTCTGATGACTGATGTTGCTGCCCGTCTTCGCGGAAAAGACAAACCTTATTTTACCCCAAATGTTGACTGTGGTGACTTTGTTATTATTATCAATGCATCTAAAATCGTCATCAACGGCGGCGGAAAATTGGCTACGAAAGAATATCACACGCACAGCGGTTACTTCGGTAGCGTTAAAAGTGTAAAAATGACAGAGCTTTTGGCGACTAACCCAGAAAAACTCTTTAAACTTGCAGCACGCGGTATGCTTCCTAAAACAAAATTAGGTCGTGCGATGTTGAAAAAACTAAAAATCTATGCAGGTGCTGAGCATCCTCACTCTGCACAGATCGCTAAGTAAGGATAAACGATGGCAAAAACGTATGCAACCGGCAGAAGAAAATCTTCGATCGCTAAAGTATGGCTTGCTCCGGGTACAGGTAAAATCACTGTAAACGGTCTTTCACTCGATGCATGGCTTGGTGGTCTTGAAGCAAAAAAATTGCGTGTTACTCAACCGCTTTCTTTGACAAAGCAAGATACATCAGTTGATATTGTTGCATCTACTACCGGCGGCGGTTTTTCTGGTCAATCAGATGCACTTCGTCACGGTATTTCTCGTGCTCTTTGCACATTTGATCCAGCTTTCCGTGCTGTATTGAAACCGTTTGGTATGCTTACTCGCGATTCACGTATCGTTGAGCGTAAAAAACCGGGTAAACGCAAAGCGCGTCGTTCACCTCAATTCTCAAAACGTTAATCGTTTTCTCCTCAGATTCCTGGGGAGCCTTCTCTTTCTTCATCTTCAAACCGTCCTTTTTAATTTAACAATAAAAAACTTAAAAATTAATTTTTCTTATATTTTAAGCTGTCGCTTATCTATTAGCTTATAAAATCATTACAGTTTTTACTATAAGGAATATGCCTATGTTTTTTGGAAACGGTCAACATCGTGTTGACGTAGAGCCGCTTAATGCCAAGATTGCGGAATATGAACGAGAGAATGAGCGCCTTAAAGATGAAATAGAGCGGCTAAAAGAAGAAAATAGCCGTTACCGTGATAGTGCAACAATGTCGGACCTGATTCGTCATCTAACAGATGAATTAACGAATGCATGCCAGCGTGATCTATCAATCTTGCAAAAAGATCTTGCAGATAATGTGCAAGAACTTGAAGAGATTGAAGTATTGAACAAAGACAATCGAAACAATGCTCAAGACATTAACGATGAGATCAGTGCCCTCTTTCAGACACAAGAGGAGCTTGTAGGCAACATTACCGAAAACTACGGTTCTGTTTCGCAATTGAATGAAAGTGTCGGTTCAATCAGCCAAGTTATTAATCTTATTAAAGATATTTCGGATCAAACTAATCTTCTGGCGCTCAATGCGGCGATTGAAGCGGCACGTGCAGGTGAACACGGACGCGGATTTGCGGTTGTTGCCGATGAGGTGCGAAAGCTTGCGGAACGTACACAAAAAGCAACTCAAGAAGTGGCGATGAGTGTCCAAAGTCTTAAACAAAATGCGGTAGAAATATATGAACGTTCGAGCACAATGGAAACGATTTCAACGGTATCCAGCGAAAAGTTGGAACGATTCCGCATTACATTGCAAGATCTTGGAAGTCGGACGGATACCATACACAACGATTCAACTAATATTTTGTATTCCGTCTTTATGGTACTTGTAAAACTAGATCATCTCCTCTTCAAATCCAAAGGGTACAAAAGTGTCTTTAACCTAAAACTAGAAGGGGAATTTGTCGATCATCACCATTGCCGACTCGGCAAATGGGCTGATGGTGGCAAAGGTGCTGAAATCTTCGGTGCGACATCAAGTTTTAAAAAATTGGAAACACCGCATAAACTTGTTCATGATAATATTTTGGCAGCTATAAACTGTGTTACAACAAATACCTGCATTCAAGAGTCTGCAAATATTCAAAAGTATTTTGCGAACGCCGAAGCGGCAAGCCAAGATGTAATTCAAACTCTTGGTGCAATGTTAATTGAAGAGCGTCAGAACCGAACACGCCATTAATCGATTCAGTATTGAGTACGATAGAGTTTTTTATTGTACATATCATCCATGACGGTTACAAATGCTAACGCATCACGTTCGAGCTCTGTGTTATGAAGAGCCGATACAAGGTGCTCATTTTCATAGTTAAACGTCATGGCCTCTTTATTGGGTTGAATAATTGCGATTTTATTGTGATCTCGTAGTGCAAAGGAATCATTGAACATCATAAGCGCCACCTCTCGTTTTTCATCACTGAAAATAGAGTGACCTAAAATCGGATAGGTGAGATTTACGCCGATGAGATCGAGTGCTGTTGCTAAGACATCGGGTTGGGTAGCGAGAGAATTGCATTTTTGCGGTTTTACCCCATCCGCAATAATGAGTGCGGGAATGTGGAACATAGTGACCGGAACCAGATCATCTCCAAAAACACGGACATTGTGATCCGCTACGATAACAAAAACGGTATCTTTATAGTAGGTCTCTTTTTTGGCTAACTCAAAAAAGCGTCCGATAGCAAAGTCCGCGTATTTAACTGCATTTTCAGTTCCGTATTTGGTTTTTCCCGAAATAAAGTCTATTTTCCCCTCCGGTAGTTCAAACGGTGAATGATTTGAGGATGAGAATATTACACTGACAAATTTTTCCTCTTTGAGGGCGTGCGCTTTAAATTTTTCGTGTGCTTTTAGGACTAAATCTTCATCACTAACCCCCCATGTACTGACGAAATTAGGGTTTTCATAATCTTTTTGTTCGATCACTTCATCAAAGCCGTTTCCCATATACCAGCTGCGCATATTGTCGAAACGTCCCTCTCCGCCGTAGATAAAGCTTGATTTATAGCCAAGTGGTTTGAGAAGAGAAGCAACGGTGAAAAAATCACTTTGAGATTTATTTCGCTTTACAACTTCTTCACCTGCAAGTGGAAGCCATCCTGACGTCATGGCCGAGAGTCCTCGGATGGAACGGGTTCCGTTACTGTAAAGATTACTAAAGGCTATTCCTTCTCGAGAGAGCTTTTCCATATTTGGAGTAATGGTTGCATCCCCTCCGCTAAAGCCGACGAATTGGCTCCCCATTGACTCTTGGATAAAAATAACGAGATTTTTAGGGTTTGAAGAGGGAAAATGGGTTGGTTCGGATCGTATAAAGGGTATTTCTGAAATATAGGAGATATTAAGCTTCTGTGAAACGCGCGAGTAAGCTTCATTTAGGGAGATATTACCGTAGGATAGCACAAGTTTTTCTGATTCTTTTGAAAAACTGTAGTAAGCATAACCGATAGAATAAAGGGAATTCTTGGCGATTTCATTTGCGATACGGTTGGTGCTGTAAAGGGCGTCAGAAATATTGGCGGGACGATGACCGAATGAAGAGCGAATCCCTATGAAAAGAACTACAGCAATGATAGGAAAGAGTAACAGTCGTTTCCATAGGGGTGTTTGAATCGCTTCTGATAGCCGCAGGGGTGAAAAACGGAGATATCCCCATGCGGTAATCAAAAGAGTGCTCAGCGTAAGTATCAGTTGTATCGGATACTCTTTGAAAATCATTGAGGATACTTCTTTAGGATATTTGAGATATTCGATGAAAAGATAATTAGGTCGGGCATCAAACTGTGCCATAAAAGGAAAAGAAGCATGTTCTATGTAAAGGGTAATTAAAAGAAATAAGAGGACATATCCGCTAAGAAAACGCCCCACATATTTCGCGAGAACCTGAGGGGTGATGGCGAGTAAAAGTGTCGGAATAATGAGAATGATGGAGGCGGTCATTGTGTCGAATTTTAAACCGTATACAAAAGAGAAAAGGGACTCAGTAAAGCTGATATCGTCCAAACGATCGAAATAGAGGCCGTAAAGTCCTAGCCGACCAAGAAAAAAGAGTGTGATAAAGAGTAGGTATATTTTGAAGAGTTCACGGAACATGTATTAAGTATCCTAATAATATGATCAAGAATTATAGAATATAAACGGATAACAGAAATCGTTTACGAACTATTGTTCTGATTCGATTATGATGCGGTACTTTTTTATTGGAGTTACCGTGTTCTTATCTTTAAAATCGATTCAAATGCGTCAATGGAAACTAATTGTTTTCATATCGCTTTTTTTAACACTTGTTACCAATATGACATTCTTTAAACATGTCATAGAGGTGTATCCTCTTTCGTGGAGTACTTTGCCTTTTATAATATCACTTGGGATTTTGTTGGCAAGTGTCAGCACAATTCTATTGACACTTTTTTCATGGCAGCGTGCCACGAAACCTTTATTGATAACGGTCGTAATGCTTTCAGCTTTTGTCGCTTATTTCATGGATACTTACGATATAGTTATTGATACTCATATGATTGATAATGTGCTTCAAACAAACTTTAATGAATCGGCAGATTTATTTAGTGTTACATTGATTTTCTATGTACTTTTTATGGGGCTAATACCTTCCTACCTAATTTATCGAGTAAAGATTCAGTACGAAAGTCTTAAAGCGATATTGATTGAAAAAGGGAAAATGCTTGGAATAGCTCTGGGAATAGCACTGGTTGTTTTAATGGCATTTAATAAAAATTATACCTCCTTTTTTAGAGAACATAAGCCATTGCGTTATTACGCCAATCCTGCCTATTATTTTTATTCAATAGGTCATTTTATTCAAAAAAATCTTACTCATCACTATACAGGGTTACAGCAAATCGGTGAAGATGCCAAAATACCTGTTACCGATGTAGATCGGGAATTGGTGATTTTGGTAGTTGGAGAAGCGGCACGATGGGATCATTTTTCTCTCAATGGGTATTCGCGTGAAACTAATCCATTATTGAAAAAAGAGAATATTATTAACTTTGACCAGTTTAGTTCATGCGGAACGGAAACAGCAGTATCGGTGCCATGTATGTTTTCTTCTCTTACACGTGATAATTATGATGGAGAAAAAGCACAGCATATTGAGAATGTTTTGGATGTTATAGGTCATGCGGGAGTTCATGTATTGTGGCGTGACAATAACTCGGATTCCAAAGGTGTAGCCCTTCGGGCTACCTATGAAGATTTTAAGTCTCCTCAAAAAAATACAATATGTGAGGAGGAGGAATGCCGTGACGAAGGGATGTTGATTGGACTGCAAGAGTATATTGATGCTCATCCGAAAGGGGATATTGTCATTGTTCTTCATCAGATGGGTAACCATGGACCAGCATATTATAAACGTTATCCGAAGCAATTTGAAAAATTTACCCCTGTATGTAAAAGTAATCAGCTTGAACAATGCAGTGAGCAGGAGATTAAAAATGCGTATGACAATGCAATACTTTACACCGATTACTTTCTCTCTAAAACCATAGCTTTTTTGAAACAAAACGATGAGAAGTTTGAAACGGCCATGTTTTATGTGAGTGATCATGGAGAATCACTTGGTGAAAAAGGGCTTTATCTTCACGGATTTCCTTATGCTATTGCACCTGAAGCACAAAAACATGTCCCTGCGATGATGTGGTTCGGGAAACATTTTGAAGTGGATCGAAAGAAGTTGAATCAAATAGCAAAAAAGCCTTGGTCGCATGATTCTTATTTTCATACCGTATTAAATTTTTCAGAAATAACCAGTAAAATCTATAAACCTGAATTGGACATATTACATGACATCCACGAATAAAGCAATTATACTAACATTCATTCTCTTGGGAGGATTGATTTTATTATTTGGGTTAAATAGTGATATTGATGTTTGGATACAAAACCATTTTTATAATGTGCAAACCCATACATGGCTAATTGTAAAAGGAGAGCGGCCTTGGCTTGATTTTATTCTGTATGACGGCATTAAAAAACTACTAATTATAATATATTCTCTTCTACTGATCTTTTTGATTATTGCTTATAAGAACAAATGGATCAAACAGTATCGTCGAGAAATAATCATTTTGATACTGTCGGGGATTTTTGTTCCTATGACAATCGTAGGGCTTAAAACTGTAACCAATGTTCCCTGCCCAAGAGATTGGCAAATGTATGGGGGAGAGTATCCGCATGTCGGAGTTTTAGATCGCTATCCAAGTGATTTTTGCCAAAAAAGTAAAATTCGCTGTTGGCCTGCAGGACATGCAAGTTTCGGGTTTTCGTTATTGGCACTTTATTTTGTGTTCAGAACAAAAAAAGTTCAATATACAGCACTTGTTTGTGCTCTTGGGGTGGCGTGGAGTATGGGGTTGTATAAAATTTTTAAAGGAGATCATTTTTTAAGCCACACAATCATTGCTATGGTAATGGGTTGGCTCATTATTTTACTCATTGTACGGGGTGTTGATAAATTCATAGAAACAAGAGAACTGAGTAAAGCAGTAGCATGAAATTAGATGCTATAATCTCACCTAAAAAACGGGTAGAGATTGAAATTTTTAGTGCTTCTTTTACAGAGTGTTTGGCTGATTGCTTCGACGCTTCATCTCAGTGCTTCTTCCAACCCCGCGCGCCTTAATCCCCTTATCGCTACTGATTCGGCAAGTTCAAGTATTGCCGGATTTTTATTTAATTCTCTAGTGAAATACGATGAGAGCGGTCAAAAAATCATCGGGGATTTGGCCGAATCGTATCGCTTTATTACGCCAACCGTTATTGAGTTTAAACTACATCGCGGCGTGAAGTGGCATGATGGGAAACCTTTCACGGCTCAAGATGTTCTGTTTACCTATAATCTGATTAAATCCCCCACAACCATTACCCCCTATGCATCGGATTTTAGGGTTATTAAATACGTTAAAATCATTGATGATTATACCCTTCGTGTTACTTATGAAAAACCCTATTTTAAAGCGTTAGAGATATGGATGATGGGGATTGTCCCGTACCATATTTTGAAAAATGAAAAAGATATTATGGGCTCATCTTTTAATACGGCACCGGTTGGAACGGGCCCTTATATTCTGAAAAAATTAGAATTTTCGAAACAGATTGTGTTAGAGTCCAATTCACACTACTTCGAGCATCGTCCGAAAATCCAGAAAATCGTCTTTCATGTCATTGCTGATCCGATGACCCGCTTCTTGATGCTTAAATCGGGTCAAATCGATGTGGATACTCTAGAGCCGATGCAATTTGAACGGCAATTGGATAACTCTTTTCACAAACGTTTTGTTACGCTCGAACTCCCCTCCCACAGTTATACCTATCTTGGATTTAATCTCAGACTGAAAAAATTTCAAGATCCGAAAATACGTGAAGCTCTCTCGTTGGCGATTGATCGGGAGGCCCTCATTGATGTGTTGTTCTTAAAACACGGCAACGTTTGTACAGGTCCGTTTTTGCCGGGAAGCAAAGGGTTTAATGGGGAAGTCAAAGCTCCAAAACGGGATTTAGTTCGTGCAAAAGCACTGTTAAAAGCGGCGGGATATGATAAAACTCATCCGCTTGAATTTGAAATTGCCACTTCTAACTCTAACGCAATCCGCCCGTATGCGGCCGAGATACTACAACGTCAGCTCCTTGATATCGGGGTAAAAGTGACATTACGGGTGATGGAATGGCAGGCATTTTTAAACACGGTCGTTGCCCCTCGAAAATTTGATGCGGTACTATTAGGGTGGTCTCTCTCATTGAGTCCTGATCCTTATGCATTGTGGCACAGTGAAAGTGATGTTCCCGGAGGCTTTAATCTTGTGGGGTATCGCTCCGATGTTACCGATAAGTTAATTGAGCAAATGGAAAACTCAACCGATACGGAGAGCGTTGCCTCTTTGCAACGTCAAATTTTTGCACGGATTACGGCAGATAACCCCTATCTCTTTTTGGTTATCCCAAATCAGATCAATGTCTATAACCGATCCATTAAAGGGATAAAACCGACACTAAACGGCATTTGGGAAGATTATATTGACTGGGAAAAACATTGAAGAAGATCATTTTATTCGATTTAGACGGGACACTTATTGATTCGACAGAAGCGATATTAGAGAGTTTTCACCATACTATGAAAGTGCATGGAGCGCAATCATCTCTTAGTGATACGATGATTACCTCACAAATCGGACATACGTTAGAGACGATGTTTAGCGGTGTCGGGGTGGATGATGCACAAATTCAAGCTCATATCGCAACGTATAAACTTTATTATCGCGAGATATCCAGAGAAAAGACTATTTTGCTCCCTGAGGCAAAAGAAGCGATTCAAGAAGCCGCCTCTTTTGCACGGTTAGGAATTGTGACGACAAAAACAGGACTCTATTCACGTGAATTGATGGAGCACTTCGGATTGATGCACTATTTTGAAGTACTGATAGGGCGTGAGCATGTTGAGAATCCAAAACCCCATCCTGAGCCTATTTTTAAAGCCTTGGGAGAAATGGGAAACCCAAAATTAAACACTTGGATGATCGGAGATACACGGCTGGATATTGAAGCATCTAACCGTGCCGGGATAGAGTGTGTTGCCGTGACGAGCGGATATGATAATATTGAACAATTACAAACATTAACAGATATTATAAAACCTAATGCTTTTGAAGCGGTTAAATACATCGCTAAGAGGGTTTGAAAGTAACACTTTCTCTTTGGTTTTAAACCTCATAATGGCTGAAAAGCTACATTTAAGAGCAACTTTCATAGAATACACGTATTGATAAAATTCAACTTAAACTTAAGTCAGAGGGAGAATTCATGCTAGAGATTCGATGGCATAGTCGAGCCGGACAAGGTGCCGTAACCGGTGCAAAAGGTCTAGCTGACGTTGTATCTACCACCGGTAAGCATGTACAGGCGTTTGCGTTTTACGGTTCAGCCAAACGTGGAGCGGCGATGACGGCGTACAATCGCGTCGACGATAAAGTGGTTATGAACCATGAAAAATTTATGAGACCTGACTATGTTTTGGTTATTGACCCTGCATTAGTATACGTAGCAGATATCACGGCAAACGAAAAAGATAATACTATTTATATCGTTACAACCCATATGAGCACTGAAGAACTGATTGCCTCTCAACCGAAATTGGAAGGGAAAAAAGTTTATACGGTCGATTGTATTAAGATTGCGCAAGAAACCATCGGTAAAGCGATTCCTAATACGCCTATGTTGGGTGCTTTGATGAAAGTATCGCAGATGTATGACATTGAGTTTTTTAAAGAGAGTATGATTAAAGTTCTTAAAAAACTTCCCCAAAAAATTATCGATGCCAACATGATCGCGATTCAACGCGCGTATGATGAAGTGAAATAAGGAGCACATGATGGAAAAAAAAGGATGGGATGAGTTCGAAATAGGTGCCATGCTCCGAACGTTTGACGGTGCTGTACGCGATATCGCAACAACACTTCCCGAAAATCGCCCCTACTCACAATCAAGCTCATTTACCGCGAGTGTAGCGGATTGGCGTATTGAAAAGCCTTTGTTCAACAAAGACTACTGTATCGATTGTCAGTTTTGCTGGGTATATTGTCCGGATATGTCGATTATCGCCCGTGATAAAAAAATGATCGGAATTGATTTTGACCACTGTAAAGGGTGTGGGATTTGTGTCGAAGTTTGTCCTACAAACCCAAAATCATTATTAATGTTTCCTGAACAAAAAGATGAAGAGAGTGCTCTAGCCGAATGGCCTAAAAAAGAGAAAAAAGACCAAGCAGAAGAACCAAAGGAAGACTAATGGCTGATACAATGGAACTACGCGATATTGAAGTTTGGGATGGTAATATGGCGGCAAGCCATGCACTTCGTCAAGTACAAGTTGACGTCGTTGCCGCTTACCCGATTACCCCATCGACCCCTATCGTAGAAAATTATGCAAACTTTACGGCAAACGGCTATGTTGACGGCGAATTTGTTATGACCGAATCTGAACACGGTGCCATGTCATGTTGTATCGGTGCGGCTGCCGCAGGCGGACGTGTCGCTACGGCTACGAGTTCACAAGGGTTTGCGCTGATGGTAGAGACACTCTATTCCGCATCAGGCATGCGTTTACCGATCGTCCTAAACGTGGTTAATCGTGCTATCGGTGCACCGCTTAACGTTAACGGGGATCATTCGGATATGTATATGGGACGCGATAGCGGTTGGATTCAGCTCGATTCGTATTGTCCTCAAAATGCGTATGATTTGAACTTCATTGCCTTTAAAGTTTCCGAAGATCATGATGTACGATTACCGGCAATGGTTCACCAAGACGGGTTTATGACGTCGCATACGGCACAAGGGGTTCATACTCTTCCTGATGATATTGCATTCAAATTCGTCGGCGAATACAAACCGATGAACGATATGCTTGATTTGGATCATCCGGTTACCCATGGGGTGCAAACGGAAGAAGATTGGCATTTTGAGCATAAAGCACGTCAACAACATGCCCTTATGACAGCAGTTATCCCGAAGATTGAAGCGGCATTTGATGAGTTTGAAAAATTAACAGGTCGCCGTTATAACATCGTAGAATCGTACGATATGGAAGATGCGGAAGTCGCGGTTGTTTGTATGGGAACTTCGGTTGAAACGGCGCGTGAAGTAGCTGAGGAGATGCGTTCACAACACGGTATAAAAGCGGGTGTCGTCGGTATTCGTGTTTTCCGCCCTTGGCCATTAGAGCAAATTGCAGCCGCATTGAAAGATGTTAAAGCAATCGGTGCATTGGATCGTTCAAGCCCACACGGTACCGTCGGTGCATTGTTCAATGAAATTTCAGGCTCACTTTTCAATACCGATACTAAAGCGGTTCTTACCAACTATATTTATGGATTGGGTGGACGTGATTTGACCAAAGCACACTTAGTGAGTATCTTTAGTGATCTCAAAGCAAATGCGGATGCGGGTAAACCGACAACTCCATTGCAACAATATATCGGTCTTCGCGGACCGAAACTCTCTTTTTTCTAAGGAGCCCGTATGTCAGAAATGAAAAAAATTAAAAACCTCAAAGATTTTTCCACTTCAGCGGATCGCTTTGAGGGGGCTAACCTTCTTTGCCCGGGCTGTGCCCATTCGATTATTGTTCGTGAAGTGCTCAATGCCACGAATGATGATTTGATTCTTGCGGCATCGACAGGATGTTTGGAAGTGTGTACGGCAGTTTATCCGTATACTTCATGGGATGCGTCATGGATCCATATCGGATTCGAAAACGGCTCATCTGCGGTAGCGGGTGCGGAAGCGATGTATAAAGCGCTTAAAACAAAAGGGCGGTTGAAACAACCTGACCGTGTACCTAAATTCGTCGCATTCGGCGGCGACGGTGCAACATACGATATCGGGTTCCAATGGATTTCAGGTTGTTTTGAACGCGGACACAACATGATGTACGTTTGTTTGGATAACGAAGTCTATGCCAACACGGGCGGTCAACGTTCTTCTTCGACTCCGATCGGTGCATCGGCGACTACTACTCCTGCGGGACGTGTAAGCTACGGTGAGAAGAAAAACAAAAAAGATATGATGGCTATTATGGCGGCACACGGTGCTCCGTACGTTGCGCAAGTTGCTCCAAACAAATGGAAAGATATGGTGGCTAAAATTCAAAAAGGGTTTGCGGCTGAAGGTCCTGTTTATATCAATGCGATGTCGGCATGTACCACCGAGTGGAAATTTGCTCCGGAAGATACCATCTCTATCTCTGATTTGGCAACCGATTCATTGGTATTTCCGTTGTATGAGATTATCGACGGTACACAGCTTAACATTACGTATCGTCCGAAAAATATTATTCCGGTTCGTGATTATCTTGGTGCACAAGGGCGTTTTAAACACCTTTTCACCAAACAATATGAGTACCTTATCGATGAGTGGCAAACTCGCGTCGATGCGAAATGGGATTATCTCCAACGTCGCGAAGAGGCAAGTGTTTAAAAAACACTTCCTCTCCCCCTTTCTTCTTTCCTCTCTTTATACATTTTGGAACTCTCTTTGCTTCTTATGCCAAAATAACAATTTTGGATATCACAATGTACCGTATGACCTATAATCATTTAAACAATACCGGATGTTCCGCTCGCGGCATCGCTAAACGAGAAAGCAAAGAAGAACTTCTTAAGCTTGCTGAAGAGCTCAAGGGATCAATATGCAATGTAGAGATTCATCCTATCGAAGGGACGATTGAGAAGCGGATCCCTATGGAACTTTTCGTCAACATGAAAGAGCTTCGGTGAACCGTTACTTTCTCGTACTTGATGCGGGAACGGGGAGTATCCGTTCCATTATTTTTGATACCCTCGGAAATCAAGTAGCTATTGCCCAATATGAGTGGGAACATATCGCCGAAGCAGGCGTTGCAGGGTCGATGGGATTTGATTTTGTACGCGGTTGGGAACTTGCCAAGCGATGCATCCGAGAATCGATTGCTACCTCAGGGGTCAATCCTTCTGAGATTGCGGCGGTATCGGCATCGAGTATGCGTGAGGGGATTGTCGTATATGACGGCGAAAAACGTGAGCTTTGGGGAGTCGCGAATGTAGACGGTCGCTCTGGTGCAGAAGTATCTTATCTCAAAAAAACATTCCCCTCTCTGGAAGCGCAGAGTTACCGTGTAAGCGGACAAACCTTTGCCCTTTCTGCCGCACCGCGTCTGTTGTGGCTCAAAAACAATCGCCCTTCTCTGTATGAAAAAGCTCACTATTTTACGATGATTAGCGATTGGATACTCTTCAAACTCAGCGGAGAGTTAGCCTCTGATCCTTCCAACGGCGGAACGGCGGGAGCTTTTAGTCTGAAAAATCGTACGTGGGATAAAGCTGAGTTCGAGCAATGCGGGTTGAAAGATCTATTTGTCCCGATCAAAGAGAGCGGAGAGGTTTTAGGACATATCAGTTTAAAAGCTGCCGAAGAGACGGGATTAAGCGTAAAAACCCTTGTGGTGATGGGGGGCGGTGACGTTCAAATCGGGACGGCGGGGTTGGGAGCATCCAAGCTCGGTGATGCAGTAGTGCTCGGAGGGAGTTTTTGGCAGCAGGTGGTCAATATCCCATCCGATGCGACGCTATCAAATGAGATGCTGTTACGGGTCAATCCCCATGTCGTTCGAGGGATGTCTCAGGCGGAGGGGATCACCTTTTTTACGGGACTGGTGATGCGGTGGTTTCGTAACACGCTTGGATGCGGTAAAAGTTACGCGGAACTTGAAGCAATGGCTCAAAATGTACCTCTCGGCTCGTATGGAATTACCCCGATATTTAGTGATCGGATGAATTACGGCGAGTGGATACATGCATCCCCCTCCTTCATCGGTTTGGGGTTGGATGAATCCAAATACAATGTAGCCTCGATGTTTCGCGCATTGGAAGAGAACGCCGCTATCGTCAGTGCGATCAATCTGGAAAACATCAAAGCCTTTAGTGGGATTTCTCCTGCCTCGATCACTTTTGCGAGCGGAGCATCCAACGGGGCATTATGGTCTCAGATATTGGCCGATGTAACGGGCCTAGCGGTAAAAGTTCCTGTGGTGAAAGAGGCGACGGCATTGGGTGTCGCAATGGCGTGCGGGATCGGTGCAGGGGTCTATAAAAGTTTTGAGGAAGCGGGGAAAGAGATTGTTAAAATCGAACGTACCTATGAGCCGAACATGACCAATCACGCACACTATGGTGAAATGAAAGAGAGATGGCTCAAAATTTACTCCAAACAGATGGAGTTGGTTAAAGAGGGTATTTTGGAGCCGATGTGGAAGGCTCCCGGGATATAGCCTTTTTAAAACCCATATGCCTCAGCATCGAGGATATCAAGATCTTCAGAATATTTGTGTTCCACAAACGGCTCATAATTGGCTTTGTAGTGGGCATAATGAGCCGTTTTAGTATGTCCTGCAAGGGCATCTGCATTTTCCCATGATTCGACCGCAAAAAATTTGCGTGGATTCTGTTTTGACTGGACAATATAGTAAAAAAGGCAGCCTGCCTCTTTAATCGAAGGGGCAACCATATCGGTAAGCAGTTGTTTAACCTCTTCAATACATCCCTCTTTAGCGATAAAGGTCACTTTTTTCGTAATTTTCATGTTTTTCCTTATTTTTTGAGTTTGGCTTGTTCGAGTTCCCAGTATTCCATTTCGAACATCTGAGCAAGTGTGAGTGAACCCCATCCGCCGAGCTGTTCAGCAGAGAGGATAGCGGTGATGGTGTGTTTGACGATATCGCCAATGATACGGGACTCTTTTTCATCTTTACCTAGTACCACGATACCCACCCCTTTGATCACCGCGTAGCGAGGGGCGAGATCGAGACAGATGTGTTCCGAGGAGGCATTAGCGTCGAAATAGCTTTTGTACTCCTGCGCAAAGTGCTCAATCCCCTTAGCGATATCACCGTCGAGGATCGCGGGGAACGGTTTGATACGGATAACGTGTTCGGGAGTCAATCCCCCACATTTTACCAGTGTTTCGAGATTGGGGAGGATGCTAAAAAGCTGAGCGCGTGGCGAGTCGATCAACAAAGGAAAGAGATCACATCCTCGAAGTTTTGCCGCTTCGATTCCGACCGCTTCGGCGATAGATTTGTCCCCTTTTCCCTCACAGTCTCCGCACGCGAGTGTAACGTGTTCTGAGAGATACGCTTCGGCAACGGTGACGATGTCGATCATTTTCTCATAGGCGCGCTGTGCATCGTTATCAAATGTGAAAACGCCGTGGTGCATCAGAACCATCCCCGTAAGGGTGTTCCAATCGATGGTACGGGTGATTTCATAGATATATTTTGCCAGCTCAAATCCGGGCATTACATAATCGATGATGAGCATATTTTCCCCGTATAGACCTTGTACCAACGCTTTTCCATTCGGGGTATTGGTGAGGGTAACGACAGCATCGGCATGGGTGTGATCGACGTAATCATAGGGGATAATGGCATGGAGGATCGCTTCGATGGAGGGATTCGGGAAACTCTGATCTGACATGGCGGCACGTTGCTCCGCAACCATTTGGGTATCGCTTAGGCTCTCTCTCGTAGCCATTTCCAGCAGTACACCCAGATCGACGGGGGAGAATCCTGCTTTCTCGATGGTATCAAGATTCCAGCCTGATCCCTTGACGTAGAGGGTGTTATCGATTTTTACCGAGGTATTTCCGCCGCCGTGGAGTACCAACTCCTTACTTTGACCCAAGAGTTGAGAGGTATAGACCCTCATCCCCAACGGGTCGTTTCGGTATTGGGCGGCGAGTGTATCGTCAAAGAGGCTTGTCATAATGTTAGATCCTTCTATTAGTGATGAAATTATAGCGATGCAAGGATGAAATATGCTAATATTGCTCCCATTAAAGTTAAAAATTGAAGGATTTTCATGCCGTTACTCGATAGTTTTTGCGTAGACCACACCATTATGCCTGCTCCCGCCGTTCGTAAAGCCAAAGGGATGAAAACACCTAAAGGAGATGATATTACCGTTTTCGATTTACGTTTCGTCAAACCGAATGAAAAAACACTCTCACCTGAAGGTATCCATACACTAGAGCATCTGTTTGCCGGATTTATGCGTGATCATCTCAACTCAGGAAGTACCGAGATCATCGACATCTCTCCGATGGGATGTCGCACCGGATTTTACATGAGCGTGATCGGGACGCCTAGTGAAGAGGTCGTTGCCGAGGCATGGGAAGCGTCGATGAAAGATATCCTCGAAGTAAAAAACCAAAATGATATCCCTGAACTCAACATCTACCAATGCGGAACGTACAAAATGCACTCCCTAGAAGACGCGAAAGCGATTGCGACCGAAGTACTCCGTAAAGATATCGATATTATGGATAACGAAGCATTAGCGCTTGACCTTGCAAAGGTAGAACAATAATGCTACTTCTGTTGCCGATGGATGGCGATGATACACAGGAGTCTGAACTCACGGGTATTTTAAGCGCATCGTTTTGGGCAACGGTAGAGGTGGAAGAGGGGCGTGTCGTAGAGATTAATTTCTATACGGATCGTTCCGAAATCGAGGGTTGGTTGGATGCGGTAATCGTCACCAACAATTATGAACCCGTTATGGAGTTCATCGATAACCAGATGATGGTTCTCGTTGCCCATACACAGCGCACCATCGATGATATCGTCGAAGCATATCTTTTCCGCGAGTTGCACGACCTCGCGTTATAGTTTATACGCCATCGGAATACATCCCGATTGGCTACGTTAACGCTGAGTTCTCTTCGGCAGAGTGCCCACGCACGCTTGCGTGCTTTTTAGATCACCGCATTAAGGTTTTAGCATGATCACCTCACTTCTCCATCCGACACCCCATACAAAAATTATGGTGGTGACAAGCCATTTGGATTCTATGACGGAGGAGATGGGTGATTTCCTCGCTCCCTATGAGGGATTGATCGATGTTTCACTTTTCCCCGGGGATCATC
The DNA here is from genome assembly GCF_031427015.1 of Sulfuricurvum sp. Lineage (GTDB taxonomy): Bacteria > Campylobacterota > Campylobacteria > Campylobacterales > Sulfurimonadaceae > Sulfuricurvum. The sequence goes on from NZ_JASJOW010000001.1 coordinate 162,070, forward strand.
AGAGTTTAAACATTTTTCATAAAACTTTTACGATCAAAGATTATAAATCTCCCGCAGGGGGAATCCCCCGCGATTATGCCGCGGTGATCGTGCAGGATGTGTTGCATCTGCACGAATCTCCGCACAAATTTTTAGAATTCCTTTACCGCACACTTTTGAATGCTTCCGAGATTATTATTCTCCAAAAAAACGGTTCTATGCCGATTGCTGAGGTCGAATCGCTCCTCGATCAGGTCGAATTTCGAGCGATCAACGCAATTACTGATTTGATAGAGGGATATGATGTCATTGTGGCAAAAAAGATGCATATGTGGGGTAATGGATTATAGCATTAGAATGTATGTCACGATTCTTTTTCTTGACAAATTCTATCAGATATAATACATATTCCAATAATCATTAAATTTGTATGCATCTTGACTCTTATCAGTATAAAATTTCAATTCTGATACTTCATCTTTAAATTTTGATAACTCCTCTTTCTTAAACCCGATTTTTTCAAGATAATATCCAACGCATTGAAAATACGGATAGATTAGATCAAACTGATCAACGATATCGAATATTTCTGTTATGTCTAATTTTTCCTTCAAAGGGATAAAAGTATCTATGATTTCTAATGAGTTTCTAAAATATTGGACATTTATTATCATTTCCACAAAAGCTCTATTGATTGAAGAGATTGACCATTGTTTTTCAATTACAGCATAATTTTTTGTATATTTTGGGCTTAAAAAGACAATATTTTTATCTTCATATTTACCAACTGAATGAGTTCTTCTGTAAGGCTTTGCGAAAGCTTTATCGATAGCTTCTTGAGTGAGTTCAATATCGTCTTGTTTGTTTTTTTCGCTGAGTTCACTGGAAACAAATATAAAATTATTTCGGTAGTTGCTATACCCTTGAAGATTTAATGAAGTGCTCATAGAAAAAAAACTATTTTTTTTAAATGAGCTTGCAAGGGCATAAATATTTATCTCTTTTTCAAATGAGTATTTTGTTAAATATTCAGAACCTAGAGATATTGTAAATTCTTTTAGCCCCATATCGATTAATCTCTTATAGAATGAATCAAAAGAGTATGAAAGAGGGATGAGTCTTTTATCTTCTTTAATGGTTTTAAATAATGTTCTAAGCCCTATAGAACTGTAAAAATGATTGCTTTTAGCGATAGCCTCAATTTGAGCAATGTTTTTAGTGAACTTATCTTTTTTCAATGTTAGTCCTATTAATACTTAAGTATACATACTTAAGTATAATGTAATAAATAGTTTTTGTCAAGTCTGTTTTGCGAAAAGGTTCCTTGACTTTTTGTCTTTATTTGTATATAATTAAGTATATATACTTAATTAATATAGGATTGCATGGTGAAAATATTTGTAATTAAAAATAATATTTCTATCGGAACACTAGCAGAAGACAAAAAAGGCAATATTACATTTGATTACGCAGAAAGCATAACTTCTAGCCAATACCTAATTGGGCTAAAAGATAAAACAAACAAAAGCCAAACACTTTTTCCAGTATTTGAAAATTTATTGCCTGAGAATGAACAACTTAATAATATACGATATAAGCATAATATAAAACGAACGATAGATTTGTTGTTATATCTTGACAATATTCATGGAAGCCTTGAATTTTATAGTGAAAATGATTTTAAAAATATCCAGCATAAAACGACTGAAACATTTGTCTTCACAGAGGTAAAATCGGAGATACTTCAAAGTGATTATGTTTTCCCCAATATACTCAATGATTATCACTTGAATATTCCAAATGACAAGCTCTATCCTGCGGGGTTGAGTGGCAGTAAATTAATAGGACTGAGTGGATTCCAATATAAATTCAGTATCCATAAAAATGATACATTAAACGAGATTACATTTGATAGTGAAGTAAATAGTGAAGTAAATAGTGAATACATTATGAAGCCTTATAATATACATTATTCAAAACACACTCCAAACATTAAAGAAAGCGCTTATATTCCGTACCTTTTAATCAATGAACATATCTTTATGACGTTAGCGAGGGATTTTGGGTTTGATGTCCCCTATAATGCGATTATAAAACATAATGATGACTACCACTATATCATCAAACGATATGATAGATTCAATGGATTAAAGATTGATCATCATGAAATACTGACCCTAATAAACAAGCCATCATCAGAAAAATATAAGGTTTCTTGTAAAGAAGCTGTAAGTGCTGTCTCGGAATACTTGAATGAAGAGGAAATGCTACAGCTTTTCAGATTTATAGTTTTTTCAATCGTAATCTCGCATGGGGATTTACATGCTAAAAACATTTCATTGATCCGTCTAAGCAACTCTATAGATGAAAAAAGTATGACTTTGGCTCCTCATTATGATATATCAACGATTGGAATATATAAAGATATAGACGATAATGATATTGGTATGATGGTGAAGAATAAAAAGAAAAATATCACTATAGATGATTTGTTATGGCTATCAGAGAGTATGGGTATTGGTAGTGATATGGCAATGGATGAAATCGACAGAATCGCTTCAAAATTTATAAGTGAATTTAAAAACTATATCACACTTTTACCTCAAGAAATTAGAGTTTTGCCCATCTATAAAGGTAGATATAAACAATTTGATACGCTTGAAATCGTATTTACTAAATTCTATGATAAAAGATGTGGATACATCAAAAAATATTTACTTAAAAATGTAGCAAAAGTAGATGATAATTTATGGGAGTAAAATATGAACCAGTGGGTTAAAAGCGAAGACGGCAGTTATACAGCGTACAGCAGTGAATACGATGAACACTACCATTCGACCAAAGACGGCGCCCTCAACGAATCGCTCAAAAAACACATCGAACCCGCTTTTGCCCTGCACTGCGAGAAAGATCATCTCCGTCTCATCGACATCTGTTTTGGTCTGGGGTTTAATACCCTCCTGAGCCTCTATTATCGTGATACCTATTTCCCCGATACGACTCTCGAAATCTACTCCCCCGAACTCGACGGCGAACTCATTGCTTCGCTCGTCGATTTCCCCTATCCCGAAATCTTTGAACCCTATCGAAATATCATTACCGATATCGCAACACTCGGTGGGTACGAGGATGAGCGAACGGTGATTACGGTCGATATTATGGATGCGCGGGTTGCAATGAGAGAACTGGAGGGTGAGTGGGATGTGTGCTATCAGGATGCCTTTAGCCCATCTACTAATCCCGCACTTTGGACAAAAGAATATTTTGCCGATGTGGCACGGCTGATGGGAGAGGAGGGGATCGTTACGACGTATTCGACCGCACTCGCCACACGGCTGGCTCTGTATGAAAATGGCTTTCACGTTTATCTCAATACGGGTGAGGGGTATCGGAACGCGACGATTGCCTCACGACGTGAGCTAGGGGAATATGAGAAAGTCGATATGGAGCATAAAATCGGGTGTAACCCGTCTATCCAAAGTCTTAGAGACGAAAATTCGGCACTTTAAGACGATAGTTCTGAATCAAATGGCGCAAGCGGTTTTCATTAAATCGCCAAAAGTGTTTGGAATCAAAGAGGGGGTGCTCCGTCATTTTTTGATACAACTCTTCTTCGTTGAGAGAGGGATTACTTTGGTCAGTTTCGACCAAAATCTGTTCTAATAAAGCAATCGATTCGGGAGTTGTATCATCATCGGCTAGAGCGGTTTTCGGAAAAAAGAGGTAAAGTTTATAGAATGAGAGTACCAATGCTCCGATAAAGGAGACCATCATAACCCATTCAACGGTCTTCATGGTTAGTAGAGTGAGCTGATATGGTCGATATCGTTCCAGCTCATTCCTTGAGATTTGGATGCGGTGAGAATATGGCGCATATAACGGGCGAATACGTCGGTTTCGATATTGACCCGTGTCCCTTTTTTGTAGGTGCCAAATAGCGTTTCGCGCATGGTGATCGGGATGATCGTGAGGCGAAATGCATCTCCCATCACCTCATTGACCGTCAGGCTGATCCCATCGATGGTGATGGAGCCTTTCGGGGGGATGAGGGGGATAAATGCACTATCCACATCGACGATCACATCATAGCTGTTACCGTTGTCGGTGATGGAACGGATGGTGCCGATCGTGTCGATATGCCCTTGGACGATGTGCCCCTCGAAGCGATCCCCCATCATCATAGCGGGTTCGATGTGCACCGAGCCGCTTAGTTTTTCGGTAGCAATATGTTCGAGCGTTTCGGGAGAGAGTTCGACGCTGAATCCATCACTCTCGATACTCACGACCGAGAGGCAGGTGCCGTTGATAGCGATGGAGTCACCGAGTTTAGGTTTGTGCACGGCTTTGAGGGATAAACGGTTTCCGCCGAAGCTCTTCACCTGTGCCATTTCTCGAATCAAACCTGTAAACATCTCACCCCTTTATTAAAAGACTATTTTACCCTCTTCTTGCAAAGAACGGATAATACTTTTTGCTTTTTCGTGGCCGTTGTAGGCTGCTTTACGACACCATTCGAGTGCCGTATCATTATTCATTTCGCATCCGAGTCCCTGATCGTACATAAGACCCAGATTGTACTGAGCCTCAGCGAGATTCATTGTAGCGGCGCGAGAGAAGCAAATAAAGGCTCTGGGGTAGTCTTGTACCACTCCATGTCCCTCCTTGTAGAGGACACCTAGGTTATTAAACGCATTGGCATTGCCACGTTTGGCTGCTTCCTCGTACCAAAATGCCGCTTCGGAGAAATTTTGTGCACATCCTAACCCCCGTTCCAGTGAGAGTGCCGTTTCAAACTGTGCCTGTGGAAATTCTAATACCGCGGCGCGGAGGAGGTATTCATACGCTTTAAATTGATCGTGCGCGACCACGACACCATCCGCATACATAAGAGCGAGATTGTAAATGGCGGCGGGTTCATTCAGTTCGGCGGCTTGGAGATAGAGATGATAGGAACGTTCCAACGAACTCTCAACGCCAAGACCTTTTTGGTGCATATACCCTAACGATGAGAGCGCCGTAGGATTTTTTTGAAGCGCAAGGGTTTCAAAAAGTTTTAATGCCTTTTCATAATCTCCGGTATTAAAAGCATCAAATGCACTTTCTAACATATACGGTAACCTCGATTAATTTTCGGGAGATTATAGCAAGGCGGTCTTAACGACGCACTTTTCTACTCTCTCGCTGTTTTTCTTTAAGTTTGCTCACAACGTCTTTAAGTTCCTCTTTTTTTTGGAGGAGCTGTTCTCGGATGAGGTACTCATCACCACCGTCGATTTCTGGGTCATATTCGAGAGGTTCAGGAGTGTAGTTTTTCAACATCTCTTCTAATATTAGGGTTTTGTCGTTGTTCATGGCAATCACTCGTCATCAAAAGTTTTGCTTAATTGTAGAGCATTTTTCCTTTGTATTTTTATAGGTTTCAACAAGGGAAGCTATAATTGCATTAATAATTTACGTAAAAAGAAGTAATAATGAATTATGACGTTATCGTCGTCGGCGGAGGACACGCCGGAATCGAAGCCGCACTCGCCTCGGCACGTATGGGGCAAAATACCCTTATGATATCTATTTTAGCCGAGCAGGTAGGGGCGACCAGCTGTAACCCTGCCGTCGGCGGACTCGCAAAAGGGCATTTAGTTCGTGAACTTGATGCTCTTGGCGGTGAAATGGGACTATTGACCGATGAGGCGGGAATTCAATTCCGTATTCTTAACATCACCAAAGGCCCAGCCGTTCGCGGAAGCCGTGCACAAATCGATATGGATCGCTATCGCATCATCGCCCGCAACACCATCTTGACCACTCCCAATATGTCATTGATCCAAGAGACGGTCAATGCCCTTATCATCGAAGAGGGCACTGTCGTTGGAGTACGTACCCATCTTCTCAACGAATACCGAGCTAAAAAGGTGATTTTAACGACGGGGACATTCTTAAACGGCGTCGTCCATATCGGTGAGATTACCCAAGAATCGGGACGTTTCGGTGAATTCCCTGCCAAAGGGCTTACCGATTCACTCCGCGAAGCGGGACTCAATGTCGGACGGCTCAAAACAGGAACCTGTCCACGCGTGGACAGCTCATCCATCGATTTTTCAGTAATGGAGATTCAAGACGGCGATGAATTGCCGAATCCATTTAGCTTCCGCACTGATCGAGGTGAATTCGCACGGACGAAAAAACAGCTTCCCTGCTACATCGCCTATACCAACGAAGAGACCCACACTCTCATCGAGGGGAACTTTCACCGTGCTCCCCTTTTTACGGGGCAGATCGAGGGGGTAGGGCCGCGTTATTGCCCGAGTATCGAGGATAAGATCAACCGTTTCCGCGATAAAGAACGTCATCACCTCTTTATCGAACCTCAGACGGCAGAAAATACCGAGTGTTATATCAACGGGATGTCAACATCACTTCCCCCTGATGTTCAACGCTCTATGATCCACTCCGTTCAGGGGATGGAGAATGCAAAAATCGTCCGTTACGGCTACGCTATCGAGTACGATTACGTTGATCCGACCGAGCTGAAACACACGCTTGAGACGAAAAAAGTCAAAAACCTCTATTGCGCCGGACAGCTTAACGGGACGACCGGATACGAAGAGGCGGCGGCACAGGGGATGATGGCGGGGATCAATGCCGCATTGTCTTTGCAGGGGAAAGAACCCCTCATCTTACGCCGTGATGAAGCCTACATCGGGGTATTAATCGACGATTTGGTGACCAAAGGGACGAAAGAGCCGTACCGTATGTTCACCTCCCGCGCCGAATACCGTCTACTTCTCCGTGAAGAGACGGCGGATTTACGTTTGGGACGCTACGGTCACGCGTTGGGATTGATCGATGATGCTCAGATGGAGCGGATCGAGACGAAACGGACTCAAATCGCAGAAGGGCTGAAGCTTCTCGAAGAGACGGTTTATACGCCGAATAAAGAGTTTTTGGCATTTTTGGCCTCCATCGACGAAGAACATATCACCGATAAACTTACCGCAACCCAGCTCGTTTCACGTAAAAGTTTTGAACTTGATAAATTGGTAAAACTGATTCCGAGTTTCGCGGAGCTTGACCCCTATATCCAAGAGCAGATTTTGATCGAGGCGAAATACGCCCGTTACGTCGAGAAACAAAGCGACGACATCGAGCGGATGTCTAAAATGCTCCATATCGCTATCCCGGAGGGGTTTGATTTTTCATCCGTCTCAGGGCTCTCCAACGAGATCGTGAGCAAACTCAACACCTTTAATCCACCAACCTTGCAGGCGGCATCGCAGATTTCGGGAATGACCCCCGCCGCGCTCGATATACTCCATATCTACATTAAAATGGCATGTCAAAAGCAAAAAAGTTTGATAATGCCCACTAAAGATTGATAATGAATTCAGTAAAGTTTGAGAATTGGCTTTTTTAAATGAGCAAATCAAAAGATCTGATTCCAGATTTTATGATGGACAGCCCTGATGATTCTTTTATGTTTTTGATACCGACAGGATTTAAGCCTGATTTGGTTGAAGACATAGGGAATAGCTCTTTAAATGTAATCATCAAAAATCTAACCAAAAACGAGACCCAAGCCCTTAATGAAACCAACACAAAAATCATAATGACTAAACGGCTTCGTGATCATAGGGAAACGGATGCTCTCAGTGAAGTGAGTGTGAAGCTTGAGGGGTTGGAACGTGAGCCGACGCTTTCTATCGAATCGATACAGCAAGCGTATGAAGCAAAAGCGCTGCAACTACAACATACAAAGGTAGATCAATGCACTGCGTTCTAATAATATTTTTATCCGCTGATGTACTAAGGAGCGTAGCATAAATGGAACAAGTAGTAAGTAGTAATCAAGACCACGATGTTGAATTTGTTATAGATAATACACAGTATGAAATTTCAGTTCAATTGCTTTTTATCATTTGGGCATATATATTTATGTTAATTCTTTTTTTTATGACTGGAAACTCTTATATAGAGGAAGGAAAAGCATACAGTTATTGGGAATTTTTTGTCAGTCAGTTAACCAATGGTAGATTTTTATCTATACTTATAGCTTTTCTTATATTTATCCCAATATTTATGATATTAGAAATAAGAAAAATCCGCAAAAGAGATAATGTGATTTACTTTTACGATGATGGGATTATGAAAAAGGATCTTTTTATTCCGATTGAGAAAATTAAAGAAATTAAAACTGGATGTTGTCCTCTGAATGGAGGAATCTTTAAATATATCTTTGTTTTTGGTATCGGTGGGTTTATGGGGATTCCGTTCACATTATTGGAAATGCTAACTTTTTTTCTAATGAAGTTAAGAGGTAGAAGTGATTTAAAGAGTATATCTTATAAGTTCTTGATTGCTCACACAGCTGATAAGTATGGGGATATTAGAGGTTATTGCTACGACGAAGCAACACTACAAAAACTCATAGCATTCAAAAATAAATTAAAAGCTGGAGAATAAAATGGCAGATGCCAATACAACACCAAAATTATGATGACCAAACATCTGTGTGATCATGGTGAGGTAGATGCCCTGAGTGTTAAGCTAGAAGGGTTGGAACGTGAGCCGACGCTTTCTATCGAATCGATACAGCAAGCGTATGAAGCAAAAGCGCTACAACTACAACACACAAAGGCAAATCAATGCACTCAATAAAGATGAGGAAATAGCGTGGATAAAATAAATAATCAAAATTTTAAGAATGTAAGGAGAGTAGCGAAATGGACGTATTAAATAATAAGTCGGTTCTAAAATATAAAGAATCAATCATGACATACCTTATTCCATCTCTTTTATTACTATTTTTAGGAGGTTGCACTATGAAAGCAAATCTCCCGTTCGACGATATCCGAAACCCTAGATTTTCCCCTGACGGCAAGCAAATAGTATTTGATATTGCTAATGCAAGCTTTTATGAGAGAATCCGAATCTATCTCTATAATTTAGAGACAAAAGAACTTAGTACCTACAAAGCACCTGATGGACAAAGCTTCGAGATGGCTTCATTTTCCGATGACGGTAAAAAACTGGTATTTATCACGTCGCCGATAGGTGATAGAAACAGTAGTGTTTACAAACAACGTAACGAAATATTACTCGATTATCAAATAGCCACCATGAATGTAGACGGGACGGATATGCAAGTACTTACCTCCGACAAACACCTGAAAATATTTCCGGCCTTTTCCCATAAGGGTGACAAGGTCATCTTTGCGATGGCTGAAAAAATACGAGACAAAGGGGCAACCCCTGCGTCATTTTATAACCTTTGGGAACTTGACCTTAAAAAAGGTAAAGGGACAATGTTTATGGGAAAAAGGTTCAGCTTCTACCAAATGGGCTACTCGACCTATTTTAACGATGATGAGACGGTGTTGATGGCGGGTGATGGACCTATGGACAATTTGCCTAATGGTGTTAACTTTCGTAGTTTTAGTGATGAAACAAATAATAGCAATGTTTATCAAATTAAGCGTGCTCAAGCAGAATTAAATATGCCGATACTGATGAAATTCCTAAGTTCAAATAATGCGACTATGGATAAAAATGAAAATATCTATTTTTATGCAGATGAAAAAAAAGAGGGGCTTAAACTGCGAAAACTTGGAACAAATGGTCAGTTTTCAAAGTGGGATTTCCCAATAAAGCAGGGAGGTACTCCAATGGGAATGTCAGTCTCTAAAGACGGTAAATATGTTACTTATTGTTTTACCTCTAGTATCAGTCAACTGATGCTCCTCGACACTAATACAGGGGTATGGAGTGAAATAGTTCTCCCAAAAACAGCAAAAGAAATTCAAGTAAAATCAAACAACGGAATTAGATAATGGCTACAACAACAATATATAATACTATCTCCTATTGAAAGTAAGGATATATATGCAAGTTTCTATTATCAAACTTTATTGTAAATAACAGGCAGGAAAAAAATGAGATACTTTTATTACGTCCATACGGGACACCGTATTGGATTGGATCGGTTTCACCGAGCCGTCGCCATCGTCAATGAACTCCAAAAAGAGATCGATATTACACTTCTTTGTTCCGATTTTCGGATTGCAGCAGAAGCAAAAGAATACGGGATTAAACGCTCCGTCGGAGTCGATCTCGTTCGTAACATTCCTCAAATAGCCCATCACGGGGATAAGATTATTTTTGATTCGGCTGAGATCAATCCGACGTTATTGGAGGATATGACCCAATTTTTTTCCCCATTCATCCGCATTAGTGATGACCCTAGCGATATTAAACATCCTAAAGAATTTTTGATATCACCGTATTTGCAGGGTGAGGGGATCTGTAATACGACGGTTGTGAATGATCGCTATTTTGAATCTCTCTCTAAAACGATTCCCCTTGCTTTATTCTTTGGTGATGACGATTATGAAAAGGATTTGGAAAAATATCAAGCACTTTTTAAACCTTTTAAGATGGAACTTGTAATGGGCTTTTACCATTTTATGGGGTATGAAAAGGCTTTAAAAGAGAGCTTTAGCGTGATCCATGAGTGTGAAGCATACGATGAGGTAATTCGACATACGGATATTTTAGTGAGTGCATCGCCTCAGGCCGTTTTACAAAGTCTTGTTGGAGGAGGAAGGCCTGTTTTTCTCCAACGCGCCGACTATGTCAGAGATTTTATCCCGCTATTTCAATCTCTGAATATTCCGATTGTTGAGCAATTTACTCAAGAACAGCTTATGCAAGCCATAAGTACAGCTTCATCAAATAACTATCACAACATCGAGAAAAGTAACAGCAAAGTAATTGAATTCATAAGAAAAAGTTTCAATTTATAGAAACTTAAACCTTTTTAACTTATGATGCAGGGTTAAATTTCTAACTTAAGTGAGATGAAAATGATGGATGAAAGCAGAAGAGGGTTTATCGGTAAAGCCTTTGGTGCCGTCGCCGCTGTGGGAGGGATTGCCTCGCTCATTGCGATGAAGAAGACATGGGATCCGCTCCCGAGTGTCATGTCAGCCGGTTTTACGATGGTAGACGTGTCAGGCTTAGAAGCCAATAAATTAGAAATCGCTGTATGGCGCGGTAAACCGGTGTTTATCCTAAAATACACCGAAGATATGAAACCGACCGATGGACGTAACGTCAAAATCGGCGATCACTATTTTTCAGTTATGATTGGTCTTTGTACCCATCTTGGCTGTATTCCGGCCTATCGTGCAGATCAGCATGATTTTAAATGTGCGTGTCACGGCGGTGAATTCACCGATGCGGGTGTTCATAAATTCGGACCTCCTCCACGACCTCTTGATATACCGCCGTTTAAATTAGACGGTGTAACGCTTGTATTAGGTGAAGAAGGACCTGAATACAAAGCTATGATGGCAAAAGCAGGGGGAGCATAAGATGGCAGAATTTAAAAAAGCAGACTCGATGCTCGAGTGGTTTGATCAGCGTTTAGGTGTTGTTAATTTTGTAAAAGTAATGATGACCGAGTATTGGATTCCGAAAAATATTAACTTTTTGTGGGCGATGGGTGTTTTGCTGACCGTATTGTTCACTTTTCTCGTAGTATCCGGAATTTTTCTTTTGATGTATTACAAACCGGACGTTAATATGGCGTTTGACAGTGTTAACTACACGATTATGCAAGAAGTTGCGTACGGTTGGTTGTTCCGACATATTCACGCAGTAGGTGCTTCGGTTGTTTTCTTGGTGATTTATGTCCATATGTTTACCGGTATCTATTACGGCTCTTATAAAAAAGGGCGTGAGATGATTTGGGTATCAGGTATGCTCTTATTCGTCCTTTTCTCTGCAGAAGGATTCAGCGGATATATGCTTCCATGGGGACAAATGTCATACTGGGCGGCGTACGTTATTACCGAAATTTTCGGCGGTATCCCGTTTATCGGGGATGAATTGGTTGTTTGGATTCGCGGTAACTTCTATGTTTCCGATTCTACTTTAACCCGTTTCTTTATGCTTCACGTGTTGTTATTGCCGTTAGCTATTATCGGTGCGATTGTATTTCACTTTTACGCACTTCGATTTCCACACGTTAATAATGAAGAGGGTGAGTTTTTCGATTTTGACGAAGAAGCGGAAAAATACCTTGCAGGAAACAAAAAAGAGTCTAAAGTTGTCCCTTTTTGGCCTGTATTCTTGTCAAAAGATTTCTTTGTTCTCGGTTTCTTTATGTTGTTCTTTTTCTATTTGGTTTTCTTCCATTACAACTTTGCGATGGATCCGGTAAACTTTGATAAAGCAGACGGTCTTAAAACTCCGGCACACATCTACCCTGAATGGTATTTCTTGTGGAGCTATGAAGTATTACGCGGATTCTTCTTTGAAATTGCCGGTATTTCAGGTAAATCGTTAGGTTTGATCGCGTTTGCAATTGCAAATGCTATTTTCTTTGTCATGCCATGGTTGGATCGCTCACCGATGGTAAAACCGGCAAATCAACGTCCGTATTTTAAATACTGGTTCTGGTTTTTGATGGTGGATTTGATCGTCCTTACCGTGTACGGTAAATTACCTCCGACCGGTGCAAATGCATGGGTAGGTTTTGCTTCATCAATGACATTCTTGGTATTGTTTGCTGCATTGCCGTTTATTACCAAAGCAGAAGCCAAAAAAGTGGGAGGCAAATAATGAAAGAGTTTAAGATTTTAGCAGTTATTGCCGCACTTGTCGGCATTACCTATTACGGTATTGAGCCATACGCTCACCATATTATGCACCCTGAAGTTTCTCCGGCAGACTTCAGTTTTAAGACACTGAAAAATGTTGATACTTCTTTGGCGGGTAATGTTGAGAACGGTAAAGTACTTGTCGAAGCAAACTGTATTGCATGTCATGCTATTGATGCGGCAGGATATCCACAAATGATGCCTAATGCGGACGCAGCGGCATCGTACGGTGTTGTTCCGCCGGATTTAAGCAGTGCGGGCCGAATTTATGATAAAAATTATTTGGCTAACTTTATATTTGATCCGGTCACGGCGATGCATTTAGAAGGAAAATATACTCCTGAAAGCGGCAAAGCGTTCCCGATGCCTTCGTATAACTGGATGTCACCTCAAGAGATTATGGATATCGTGGCCTATTTGCAATCGGTTACTCCAAAAGTAGCAGAGGGTAAAGAAGCGAACAAAGCGACATTTGAAGCGGCGTGCGGACGTTGTCATGATATGAAATATGCCGGAATCCAAGCAACAACCCCTAAAGATAATTTAAAAGCGTATATGGGTGCGACTCCTCCGGATTTATCTCAATACATTAAAAGTCGCGGGGAGCACTATCTGCACAGCTTTATCAATGATCCGCAAGTATTGCTACACGGTACTTCTATGCCACGTGTCGGTTTGACTGAAAAATCGCAGGAAGAAGTTATCGCGTACATGGAAGAGATCGGCGATTCTAAAAAAGCGGAACGTGAGACTACCGGTCTATGGGTAATGCTTTATACGTTGATTTTTGCTATCTTGGCATGGTTGTGGAAACGCAAAATCTGGTCAGAAGTTCACTAAGGAGTAATGGATGAAAATGGTTAAAATTTTAGCATTATCGGCACTCCTTAGTGTCGGTGCAATGGCAGATGAGACATTGGCACTTAATATGAGCCAAATGGAAAACGGTTTGAGCAATGTTCAAAAAGGGTTCCTTTACAATGCACCCGCATTGATCAAGGGGGGCGTCAGTGAAATTCAAAAAGCTAATGCCCTTTTTCATAATGTCGATGCAAGCAAAAAATATCTCCCAAAAGATAAACAGCATATGAGTAATATTGCTTTTAATGCGGCAAAACGTATCGATTCAGCTTCGGCTGATTTGCTCAAAGCGCTTAACAAAAAAGAGTATTCAAAAGCAAGTCAATCGTATTCTGAAATCGTGAATGCCTGTACGGCATGTCACGCAGTCGTTCGCGGCTGGTAAAAGTTTCCCCTTTCGGGGATTCTTCCTCTTAACTCTCACAATAAATAAAACTCAAAACAACTTTTAGATACCATCCGAACACTTTCCTCTTGCAAGGACAATTGTGTTAATAGATAGCTATGGCAGAACAGTCGATTATTTACGTGTTTCGGTAACGGAACGGTGTAATTTTAGATGTCAGTATTGTATGCCCGAAAAACCCTTTTCATGGGTACCGAAAGAAAATTTACTCAGTTTTGAAGAATTATTTGAATTTATTAAAGTAGCCATAGACGAAGGGGTGAAAAAAATTCGGATAACCGGCGGGGAGCCGCTGCTTCGTGAGGACCTCGATAAGTTTATTAAAATGATTTATGACTATAAAAACGATATTGATCTTGCGATGACGACCAATGCTTTTTTACTCAAAGGTCACGCTCAAAAGCTCTATAATGCAGGTCTTCGCCGTCTTAATGTCTCCATTGATTCGCTCAAACCGGAGGTTGCAGAAAAGATTGCTAAAAAAGATGTTTTGCGTCAAGTGCTTGAGGGGATAGAAGAAGCTCTAAAAGTGGGGCTAAAGGTCAAAGTCAATATGGTTCCGATGAAGGGGCTAAATGATATCGAAGTCTTGGATGTTTTGGAATACTGTAAAGAGCGTGGAATGACGGTTCGGTTTATCGAATACATGGAAAACGTCCATGCCGAAGTGGATATCAAAGGGATGCAAAGCCCTGAACTGCTTAGTATCATCGGAAATCGCTATCACTTCAGTGACGAGGGCTTTGACGGTCATTCGCCGTCTCATTATTATAAGCTTGAGGATGGATATGAGTTTGGGATTATCGAACCGCACAAAGACGACTTTTGTACCAAATGCAATCGTATCCGTCTTACCGCAGAGGGGAATCTGATTCCGTGTTTGTATTTTGATGAAGCGATGTCTATCCGCGATGCGATTCGCCGAGGTGACATTAAAGAGGCAGCTTTAGTCCTCAAAGAGGTGATCCGAACCAAGCCGGAAAAAAACCGCTGGAGCGATGGGGATACTGAGCTCTCAAGCCGTGCATTTTATGAGACGGGGGGATAAAGATGCTATATCTGGTTGAGCATTTTTATTCGGTACAAGGTGAGGGGAAATACGTCGGAACCCCGTCGCTCTTTTTCCGTTTCGGAGGGTGCAATCTCAAATGTGAGGGATTCGGGTGCACTGAAATCACCCCTGATGGGCGCGAAGTGCTCGGATGCGATACGGTCTATGCAGTCGATCGCAAAGGATTCGGCGATTTGTGGATGGAGATCGAAGAGCTGCAAAGCCTCATTTGGATCATGAACGGCTATCGCTTACCGCCTCATGTGGATGTCGTATTGACGGGCGGTGAGCCTCTTATCTATGCCAATGAGCCGATTTTTGTCGAATTTATCGAGCATCTGATCTCTCAGGGGCATCGTGTGACGTTTGAGACCAATGCGACGATTGCTCCCGATTTTGTTCGATATCCGTTTTATCGTGAGGCGACCTATGCCCTCTCGGTGAAACTCTCCAACAGCGGCGAGCCCTGTGAGCGTCGGGTCAAACCGGAGGTGTACGGTGCTATTATCGCTAACACCAAAGAGAGTTTTTTTAAATTCAGTGTGGATGAGCCTTCGCTGGGATCACACATGGAAGAGGAGATTGATGCGATCATTGCTTCCCACCCTTTTACCCCTGTTTATTGTATGCCGTTAGGGGGTGATAAAGCCCATATCGAAGCGAACTGCGAAGCGGTGATCGAGCTATGTAAACGACGCGGGTTTATCTATTCCGATCGTCTTCATATCCGTATCTGGGATCAAAACCACGGTGTATAATACGTATAACACTTGAGGTCGCATTGTTTGACCTCAAAATGGTAAGGTAGATTATGATAATTCGTAAATTATTTAAATTTGAAAATGCTCATGTTGTGCGAGGGTGTTCCACTCAGCGGTGCCGTGCCTCCATTCACGGACATTCGTATAAAGTCGAAGTGCTGTTTGAATCAGCATATCTGGACAATGGACAGATGATTTATGATTTTGGATTAATGAAGCAGGGGATCAAAGAACTGATAGACAGTTTCGATCATGCCGTAGCCATTTGGGATGGGGATGAGACAGAGTACATTGAAGCGATGAAGTCTCACTCGAATCGTTGGGCGATGCTTCCTGTTTCCCCCTCTTGCGAGCAATTTAGCCGTATCATGTTTGTTATGATCGACAAACTCATATGGTTTACTAAAATGGTTAACGGCGAAAAGATGGTACGCCTTAGCAGTATCATCGTTCATGAAACCGAGACAGGATACGCGCAGTGCTTTCGTGAAGACGCCTATTCCGAACTGATGGGATTAATTAAACTGGAAGATATCCATTTTAGTGATGAAGTACGTCAAGGGTGGAGTGACCCGCAGCTGTGGGAGAAAGTTTTAGCGGGAGAGACGTTCGTTAACCCCATGAGTGTTTAAAGTGTTATCAGAGAAGTTTGTTTCTCTGAACTCATGCACCAGCGAGTCGGAATAATTTTCACAACAGCATCTTTTTCAAATCCCTCCACCGAAGCATCCACCATCATGTATGCATTGGCACGTGAAAGCGGCAACACCATTCCCGGACCGAATTTTTCACTCGGGGTAAAGGAAGAGCCATCAAACCATCCCGGGATCAGAGAACGTCTCCCCTTTTTCATTTTAAACGGTTCAGCCATTTTTGTTGTAATGGTGGAGAGATATTTATCCGAACGGCCGCTCAGTGCTAAAATACCACTTTGACCGAACACCTCGAAACATAGAGCTGCTGCGAGGGGATTTCCCGGAAGATTAAGGATGAGCGTCGTGCCGATTCGCCCGAATGTCGTCGGTTTACCGGGTTTAATGTCTACCGATTCAAAAGCACTCTCGAAGCCAAGGGTTTGAAAAGCTTCTTTGGTAAAATCGGCATCCCCGACACTGACTCCTCCTGAAGTGATGATCAAGTCAGCATTGAGTGCACGTTGAATATGCTCTTGGATAGAGGCAAGGGTATCTTCTGCGGTTCCGGTAAAGATCACATCACACCCCAGCTCTTCGGCACGTGCGGCAAACGTAGGGGTATTAGTATTGTAAAGCTGATTGGCTCCCAGAGGTTCATAATGCATTTTGAGCTCATTTCCGGAAGAGAAAAGGGCGACACGCGGACGTCGATAGAGCTTAACGTGGGTAATCCCCTGTGATGCCAAAAGAGAAATATGGTGGGCATGAAGCATTGTTCCGCTCTCAAGCAAGCTCATTCCCGCCTGAATATCTTCCCCTTTAAGACGAATATGTTGAGAAGGTTTAATAGCGGCAGGCAAAGTGATTTGATCTTCTGTGATATGTACCTCTTCAATAGGGACAATGGCTGCACACCCTTGCGGTATTTTAGCTCCGGTCATAATCCGAATACATTGATCTTCTATCATCCGTATTTCATTTCCGTCTCCGGCAAAAATAACACAGGATTGTTTCAGCGTTTTACCCGCATCTTCGGTGCGTACGGCATAGCCGTCCATTGCCGAATTATCAAAAGAGGGGAGAGAGTGTTGCGCAATAATCGGTTCTGATAAGATTCGATGAACAGCGTTTTCAATCGGTACGATTTCAGTTTGTGTCGGCGACACAAACGAGTAAACCAAATTGAGTGCCTCTTCTACACTGATCGCCATTTCATCTCCTTGGAGTATCTCTCTTCCTCAATGCATAAAATATTCAATGATCGGGGAGTGATTTTGTGAGTCATTATAGGCAATTTAAGGTAAAATCCACTTTATGGAAGCTATGTATACAACCGGACTTAATATCCACTATTTCGGGGTGATTGTGTTGATGGGGGTCGTAGTGTTTAACATCGTTATGTTGACACTCTCTCATCATCTTATCCGCTATGCCAAACGGATGCGGATTGTAATGCCGATTTCAGGCTCATTGATCGCGTTGATCCTTTTTACCGGTGCCGTGATGATGGCCGCAAAACATCTTGAATTTACCTTTGCCAATCTTGCCATGATTGCCATCGCCATTATTATGATCATCCTTGAAGCTAAACGGTATAAAACGCTCAAACGTAAAACCGATATTAGCCAAGAGGGCGCATTTGAGCTTTATAAGAAAAAAGCATTTCGTTTTTTAGGTATTGAGATGGGATTGTTGGGGACAATGACTATTTGGATGATGCTGCAATGAAATTTCTTCTTCATAATGAGGTCGGGGCAGAGGAACTGAGTGTTTCAGGGGATGATTATAAATATCTCATCAAAGTACGACGCCATAAAACGGGAGACTTAATCGCGTTTCGTTCCGGCGAGCGTTTACGTGAAGAGTATCGCTATCGTATGGAACGAACCGATGGACGCAATGCTTATTTCTCGTTACAAAGTCATCATAATGCACCGTGTGAGAGTGAGAAATCTCTTCATATCGGATGGTGTCTGATTGATCCAAAAACCGTTGAAAAAACATTACCGATGCTCACTGAACTCGGAGTTGCTAAAATCACCTTTATCCATTGCCGCCGCTCACAACAAAATTTTCGTCTCGATTTTGAACGATATAAACGGATTATGGAGAGTTCGATTATGCAGTGCGGACGAACGTCATTGATTGAGATGAGCGAATCTCCGAATTTGAGCACTTTTCTAAAAAGTAATCCTCAGGCGGTTATTTTTGATTTCGGAGGAGAGCCTCTTTCGGGCAATGAAGCGATCGATACGGTTGTGATCGGGTGTGAGGGGGGATTTGATGAGAGTGAACGGAAATTGTTTAGTGATCATCGTATTCGCCTCTTTCCTTTGCCGATGATTCTCCGTTCTGAAACGGCTGCGGTAGCGGTAGCATCACGTTTATTGTAAAAAAAGAAATTTTTCGTTATAATTCGCCTCCAATTATCCGCCCCCGTACGGATATAAAACTATACAGACCGACGTACAACGCCGTCGATCACAAGGCAAACCTATGAAAAAAGATCTTCACCCGAACGTTGTTGAATGTACAGCAAGCTGCGCATGCGGTAACTCATTCACAACAACCAGCACAAAAGATACCATCCGTGTCGATATCTGCAGCGCATGTCATCCGTTTTATACCGGTTCTGAACGTCAAGTAGATACTGCAGGTCGTATCGATAAATTCAAAAAACGTTACGCATTAAATTCGTAATTTAAACCTTTGCCTCTTTGGGGGCAGAAACTGAGCACTCTTATGCTAAGCCTCGTCCCCACTCCTATCGGAAATATTTCTGATATCTCACTTCGTTCTCTTGATGTTTTATCTACTGCCAATACTATTCTTTGTGAAGATACCCGTGTCACCAAAAAACTGATTCATTTGCTCAAAGAGCGTCATAATCTTACGACGAGCGAACCCCATTTTCTAAGTCTTCATTCCCATAATGAAGCGGAGTTTATTTCCAAACTCACCCCCGATTTTTTTGATCAAAATGTAGTCTATGTGAGTGATGCTGGGATGCCGGGAATAAGTGATCCGGGACAGATGTTGGTTCGTTATTGTCTGGATAAGGGAATTGCGTATGATATTTTACCGGGGGCGAATGCGGCATTGACCGCTTTTGTCGCGAGCGGATTTGTGGAAACAAAAATGCTTTTCTTCGGCTTTTTGCCCCATAAAGGGAATGATCGTAGCACAGCACTTCAAGAAGCACTCTTTAACGGATACACTACGATACTTTATGAATCACCGAAACGCCTTGATAAATTGCTTATCGAGCTCTCCGTAGCCGTTCCTGATCGTAAGATCTTTTTGGCCAAAGAGTTGACAAAACGGTATCAGCGGTTTTATCGAGGAGTGGCCTCGGAATTGATTCCTCAGATGGAAAAAGAGATCAGAGGAGAGTGGGTTGTGGTGATCGAAGCCTCAGAGACTCAAGGTTCGTCGTTGAATGAACAGGATATCCTCGCCCTTGATATCCCTAAAAAAGCGGCTTCAAAACTGATCGCAAAAATTACGGGTGAAAATCCCAAAGAGTGCTATACACGCCTCATGAAATCTTAGGATATAATACTTCATGCTTATTTATGGAAAACAACCGGTTTATTATGCAATCGAACGTCACAAAGACCGTATTAAGGTTCTTTACCTGGCAAAAGAGGTCGACAAAAAAGAGTACTCTGCCCTAATGAAAATGGGGTTTGAGATTAAGCGAATCCCTGAAAAAGCGGCACAATCGATGGTAAAAGGGGGAAATCATCAAGGTTTTATCGCCGAGATTTCACAGGTAGTCCCGTACGCTTCTCCCTTTCTCAAAAAATGTGATTTTGTTGTGGTACTGAGTTCTATTACCGATATGGGTAATATCGGCTCTCTGATTCGAAGTGCGTACGCACTAGGGGTTCAAGCATTAGTCATTAGCGGGATTAAAGAGCCGAATTTAGAGGCAATGATCCGTACCAGCAGCGGTGCCGCACTCGATATGCCGTTAGTGGTGGTTCACAATATCCATGATGTGCTGCATGAGATGAAACAATCAGGGTTTCAGATATATGGAGCGGTTATGGATGGTGTGGATGTACGTGAAGCTACTTTTGCAACGAAGCGGGTTTTGGTATTGGGTAATGAGGGTGAGGGCTTAAGCGGCAGAGTCCAAAAAAGCCTTGACGTCGGTATTTCTATTCCGATGGCACATGATTTTG
Organism: Sulfuricurvum sp.; assembly: GCF_031427015.1. Taxonomy (GTDB): domain Bacteria; phylum Campylobacterota; class Campylobacteria; order Campylobacterales; family Sulfurimonadaceae; genus Sulfuricurvum. The sequence continues at coordinate 182,609 of NZ_JASJOW010000001.1, forward strand.
ATTCTTTAAATGTCGGTGTTGCCGGCGCAATTTTGATGGAGAGAATGAGATGAAACAATGTAACACGTTCGAAGATTTACAGGCTCTGGGAACAGAGAAAATTCATGAGAGAACTCATATTTCTCGTGATAAGGTAGATTTGGTTCTTACTAAATCGTACGGTGAAATTGGGCGAGTTCAGTTCATGGGATACATATCAATCTTCGAACGTGAGTACGGTATTGATCTAAGCGAAATCAAAGAAGAATATACTGCATTTTGCCAGAATAACGCAAACATTCTTACTCCAAAACAATCGGTTATTTTACAATCTACCTCTAACTCAAAGCCCAAATGGGTCGCGGCAGGAATAGCGTTAATTATCATTTTGATGGTAGGAGGATATTTTTTACAGGGAAATATGTCTACTGAACCGCGTGAAGAGGTAATGAAGCTTACAACTTTAGCGGTAGAAGTGATGGAAGATGCTAACAGTGCCGAAGATATCAATATCAGTGAAAACAATGAGACAAACATTACAACCGTGCCGATTGTAAGCCCAGCCGTCAATAATGAGCTCAATAAAAGTGTACCGACGGTGTCAAAATCGCTGATTTCGGGGAAAGAAATTGCTATCTACCCGACCTTCAAAGTGTGGTATGGGATGATCAATATAGCGAGCGGAGAAAAAACGCAAAGTATTACAAGCGACCCCATTGCTATCGATTCAACGAAAGATTGGCTAATCGTTCTCGGACACGGAAGAGTTGAAATCGGATCTCCCGAAGATAAAAAGGTATTCAATGAAAAAAATTCTGTTCACTTTATATGTGAAAAAGGTATTTTAAAACAAATTAATGAAAAAGAATTTATCCAACGTAACGGCGGAAAAAACTGGTAAATAACCGGTGATGAAACGCTTACTCATACTTTTCTCCGCCCCGCTTCTCCTTTTTGGAGACTCCATCAACACAAATATTACTTTTACAGGTGATCTTAGAGTGAGTATACGTACGATCACCCAAGCATTTTCTACCCTCGGGTACAGGGTTGATATCGATTCCTTACGTATGCAAGAGGATAAAGGGATATTGAACGCTACGGTAATTTCGAATAAAGTTTTAACTCCCTCACTTTTAGCAGAAAATTTACAAGAACAGAATATACGTATCGAAAAGGCCCATTTTGACCCTAAAAAAGGCCTTTCATTGGTACTTGATACACGAAATGCTATCTGGAATACTGTTTTACTGGGACGTGATGAGGGGACTGAACTCAAAAGGGCGAGCACTGCGCAATGGTTTCGTGTAGAAGAGGCTCAGCATATTAGAATAGAACCCCCTTATGTCGGCAAATGGTATCCGGAAATTGCGGTTTTCGATGGAGCAATGAATCTATTATCCTCCTTTCGTTCTTTGGATACGAAGGAGGAGTTTAGGTTTGAACTCCCCAAAGGGGCTTATTATCTTAAAATCTCAAACGCGCAGGGGATGAAAGTACTGAAAGAGGGGATGTGGATAGAGTCAATTACTTCGGGACGATAAGTCACTCGTATTATATAAAAACTAAGCCTCTTATGTTAAAATGGCGCAATTTTTTAATCACAGGTTGTAGCCATGTTTGATGAAATCCAATTTGACCGGATTAAACGCCTTCCAAAATATGTATTCGCTGAAGTAAACGAGCTTAAAATGGCACGTAGACGCTCAGGTGCCGACGTTATCGATTTCAGTATGGGAAATCCTGATGGAGATACTCCTGAGCATATCCGTAAAAAATTGGTTGAATCGGCAGAAAAGACTAAAACACACGGCTATTCGGTCTCCAAAGGGATTCCGAAACTCCGTCAAGCAATTTGTGACTGGTACAAACGCCGTTATGATGTCGATCTCGATCCTGATACCGAAGCGGTTGCAACTATGGGTTCCAAAGAGGGATATGCCCATTTGGCGTACGCTATCACGAATCCGGGTGATGTTGTCGTCGTTCCTGACCCGACCTATCCGATTCACTCATACGGGTTTATTTTGGCAGGGGGAAATGTTCAAAAAATGGAATTGCCGTTTGATGAAGATTATAAAGTTGATGAAGACCTCTTTTTCGAGCGACTTGAACACGCATTTCATGTCTCATTCCCAAAGCCGAAATACCTTGTCGTCAACTTTCCGCATAATCCGACGACCGCTACGGTAACACCGGAGTTCTATACTCGTGTCGTTGCGATGGCAAAACGGGAACGTTTTTATGTTATCAGCGACATTGCGTACGGTGATTTGACGTTTGATGGCTATAAAACCCCCTCTATTCTCTCTGTACCGGGGGCAAAAGATGTTGCGGTTGAAGCATTCACCCTCTCAAAAAGCTACAATATGGCGGGATGGCGTGTCGGTTTCTTCGTCGGAAACGCAAAACTCATCGGAGCGCTCCAAAAGATCAAAAGCTGGCTCGATTATGGGATGTTTACTCCGATTCAGGTTGCCGCAACGGTAGCTCTTACCGGTGATCAAGCGTGTGTTCAAGAGATTACGGACAAATATGATCACCGCCAAAATGTTTTGATCGAAGCGTTTAACCGTGCCGGATGGCCGGTACGCCGTAATCAGGCATCGATGTTCGTCTGGGCAAAAATCCCTGAGTGCGCACTTCACATGGGAAGTTTGGAATTTTCAAAACGTCTTTTGGTGGAAGCAAACGTTGCGGTAGCTCCGGGGATCGGATTCGGTGACTACGGTGACCAATATGTCCGCATCGCCTTGATCGAAAATGATCAGCGTATTCGACAAGCGGCTAAAAATATCAAACAGTTTTTGAGTACCTTGAATTGTAAGGCTCCTGAGTGACCCGTATCGGTGTTATCGGTGTCGGTACGGTAGGACGTGCCGTCGTTCAAATATTAGAAGAGAACAAAACCATTATTACGGCACGTTCGGGTGATGAAATCGTGGTTAAAAGCGGTGTCGTACGTGATCTCTCAAAAGTGAGTGATCTTTCTATCGCTGTTTCCCAAAACCCCTATGATGTTGTGGATGATCCGGAAATCGACATTGTTGTAGAGTTAATGGGGGGAATAGAACTTCCGCTGGAGATCGTTAAAAAAGCGCTCCAAAACGGTAAAGCGGTAGTAACGGCAAATAAAGCCCTTTTAGCCTATCATCGCTATGAGCTTCAAGAGATTGCGGGAGATATCCCATTTGAGTTTGAAGCGAGCGTTGCAGGGGGAATTCCGATTATCAATGCGTTGCGTGACGGACTCTCTGCGAACCATATTCTCTCCATTATGGGGATTATGAACGGTACCTGTAACTTCATGCTGACCAAAATGATGAATGAGGGTGCTTCGTTTGAGAGTGTTTTAGCCGAAGCGCAGGCATTAGGGTATGCAGAAGCCGATCCAACCTTCGACATCGGCGGTTTTGATGCGGCACATAAACTTCTTATCTTAGCTTCGATTGCCTACGGTATCGATGCGAAACCCGAAGAGATTTTGATTGAGGGGATTGAAGGGATCAGTGCGGCAGATATTGCTTTTGCCAAAGAGTTCGGCTATACAATCAAGCTTTTGGGAATCGCAGCGCGTGATAATGCCGAAGTGGAGCTTCGCGTCCATGCGGCATTGGTTAAAGAAGATGCGATGATTGCTAAAATCGACGGTGTTATGAACGGTATCAGTGTCGTCGGTGATCGTGTCGGCGAAACCCTCTACTACGGGCCGGGTGCGGGCGGGAATGCGACCGCGAGCGCTGTAGTTGCTAATATTATCGACATCGTTCGCTCGGGAAAACGCTCTCCGATGCTCGGGTTTAACCATCCGCTCGAAGAGGGACTTCGACTAAAAGATCAAAACGATATCCGATCAAAATATTATCTTCGTTTGAGAGTTTTGGATAAACCGGGGATTTTGGCACAGATTACGAGTCTTTTTGCTGAACATGCGATTTCGATCGAAGCGGTGATTCAGCGTCCCTCCGAAACCGAATGTGCCCATCTGCTCTTTGCTACTCATGAAGCGACGGAACGATCCATCCATGCACTTATGCGTGAGCTTAAGTCATTAGATGCTGTTTTGGAATCCCCTTTTATGATTCGAATTGTGTAAGCGCACTCCGAATCATCCTCCTGTTTTATACCTTAATAAAAATTTAACATTATTTACTGTAATATACGCGTCCACTTTGCCCTTTCGGACAAATAGAATTGAATGTTTCTAACTGCGTTCAATCGTAGTTACAAGTATTGGTGTGATCAATCGCACCTACGAAAAGCAAGTGATTTAAATCAACGGAGCCTACCGATGAAAGTACGTTCTTCAGTGAAGAAAATGTGCGATGATTGCAAAATCATTAAGCGCAAAGGGGTCGTTCGCGTAATCTGCAAAACCCCAAAACATAAACAGAGACAAGGATAAGCATGGCACGTATTGCTGGTGTGGACTTACCTAAGAAAAAACGTTTGGAGTATGCATTAACTTATATCTACGGTATCGGTTTACATACTTCACGCAAAATTTTGGATGCTACAGGGCTCGATTACAATAAACGTGTATTCGAACTCAGCGAAGATGAAGCGGCAACGCTTGCTAAAGAGATCCGAAGCAGCGGTATCGCTGTAGAGGGTGACCTTCGTAAACAAGTTGCTATGGATATTAAAGCGTTGATGGATCTTGGTTCTTACCGTGGTCTTCGTCATCGTAAAGGTCTCCCATGCCGTGGTCAAAAAACCAAAACCAATGCTCGTACACGCAAAGGTAAAAAGAAAACCGTCGGCTCAGCCACAAAGTAAGGGATTAGAGTATGGCAAAAAGAAAAGCAACCCGTAAAAAAATCGTAAAGAAGAATATTGCTCGAGGTATCGTACATATCTTGGCTTCATTCAACAATACCCTTGTAACGGTAACAGATGAAATGGGTAATATGATCGCATGGAGTTCGGCTGGTGCCCTTGGTTTCAAAGGTTCTAAAAAGTCAACTCCGTTTGCTGCGCAACAAGCAGTAGAATCTGCGATGGAAAAAGCAATGGTCCACGGAATTAAAGAAGTGGGAATTAAAGTTCAAGGTCCAGGTTCTGGCCGTGAAACAGCAGTTAAAAGTGTTGGTGCGATCGAAGGTCTCCGTGTTTCTTTCATGAAAGACGTTACTCCACTACCACACAATGGATGTCGTGCGCCTAAGCGCCGACGAGTCTAAGGAGTTTAGCAATGGCAAGATATAGAGGACCCGTAGAAAAAATCGAAAGAAGATTCGGTGTAAGCCTTGGACTAAAAGGTGAACGTCGTCTTGCAGGTAAAAGTGCCCTTGACAAACGTCCTTACGGACCAGGACAACACGGTCAACGCCGTACAAAAATTTCTGAATACGGTACACAACTTCGTGAAAAACAAAAAGCGAAATTTATGTACGGTTTGAGCGAAAAACAAATGCGTTCATTGTTCGGTGAAGCAAAACGTCGTACAGGTAACACCGGTACGAACTTAGTAATGCTTCTTGAGCAACGTCTTGACAATGTTGTTTACCGTATGGGATTTGCAACGACTCGTCGTTTTGCACGCCAATTGGTAAACCACGGTCACGTATTGGTTGACGGGAAACGTGTTGATATTCCATCTTACCGTGTAAAACCGGGTCAAAAAGTGGAAATTCACGAGAAAAGTAAAAAAAACAACCAAATCGTTCGTGCGATTGAGTTGACCAACCAAACCGGTCTTGCGGCATGGGTTGACATCGATCAAGATAAAGCGTTCGGTATTTTCACACGTCTTCCAGAGCGTGAAGAGGTTGTTATCCCTGTTGAAGAACGTCTAATCGTCGAGCTTTACTCGAAATAATCATTAAAGAAAGGGCGTTCAGCATGAAAAAAATTAAGACATCACCGCTTCTTCCGAAAGAGTTTGTCGTCGAGCAAATCAGCGCGAACGAAGCGAATATCATTGCTTATCCGTTTGAAACCGGATTTGCGGTTTCACTCGCCCATCCGATCCGCCGCTTTTTGCTAAGCAGCTCGGTCGGATTCGCACCGATCGGTATTAAAATTGAGGGTGCTAAGCATGAGTTCGACTCTGTGCGCGGTATGCTCGAAGACATTTCGGATTTCATTATTAACCTTAAAGGTGTCCGCTTCAAATTGAAAAACGGCCTTAAAGAGAAAGAGATCACTTACAGTTTTGCAGGCCCTTGTGAAATTAATGGAAGTGATTTGGATAATGATGATGTTGAAGTGGTAACCCCAAATGCATTTTTGGCAACTTTGAATGAAGATGCGACGTTGACATTCAGCGTTAAAATTCATCAGGGTATCGGATACGCTCCGAGTGAAGATGTACGGGACAGTTTGGGTGATGGATACATCGCGTTGGATGCTTATTTTACACCGGTTCGCCGTGCAACATACGCTATTGAAAACGTTCTTGTTGAAGATAACCCGAATTTTGAAAAAGTCGTTATAAATATCGTTACCGACGGACAAATTTCTCCGGTTGACGCATTTAAAAACGCGCTTGAAGTAATGTACGCACAAATGGCTGTATTTAACAGCGAAGTGAGTATCAAAGCTCCTGCTGCAACTGAGCGCGGTGACGAACATCCTGAACTTAAACGTTTGGGTGCCCGTATTGAAGATCTTGGGCTAAGTGCTCGCAGTTTCAACTGTTTGGATCGCTCAAACATCAAATACATCGGTGAAATCGTAATGATGAGCCAAAATGATTTGAAAGAGGTTAAAAACCTCGGCAAAAAATCGTTTGAAGAGATTTTAGAAAAAATCACGGAATACGGTTATGCTGTCGGACAAGATCTCGCGGATGATCTCATCAGCGCTATCAAAAAGAAAATCGAAGCTGAATAATCCAATTATTTAGCTTTTGGGCTTACTGCCGAAGTAAACCCAGTGTTAACGTAGATAAAGGGATATGTTCCTTTATCGTCTAAAATAATAAAGAGGAAGTATCATGAGACATCGTCACGGATACCGCAAGCTAGGTCGAACGAGCGCACATCGTGAAGCTTTGTTGACCAACCTTAGCATTGCGTTGATTGAACACGGTAAAATTGAAACTACGTTGATCAAAGCAAAAGAACTTCGTTCATTTGCAGAAAAATTGATTACAACTGCACGTGCAGGTGATGCAAATGCTCACCGTGCTGTGTTCGCTGTTTTGCAAAACAAAGAGGCGACTAAATTGCTTCTTAATGAAGTTGCTCCAAAATATACAGAGCGTAACGGTGGGTATACCCGTATCGTTAAAACGCGTATTCGCCGTGGTGATGCTACACCAATGGCATACATTGAACTCGTCTAACGAGTTCAATAAACCATCACCCCCTTAAATCGAGCTTCACTCGAAAACTATCCTTTTCATATTAGTACATGTTTAGCCCACTTCTTATAATATAGCGTCATACTTGAGCTTTTAAAGGTACAATAGCCATGATTCCATTTAGTGATGAAGAATTGATGCAACCCGTTCGCAACGTCATAGATAAAATACGACCAAGTTTGGCATTAGACGGCGGTGATATAGCATTTTTACGAGTAAAAAACGGTACGATATACGTACAGCTTCAAGGCGCGTGTATTGGATGTTCAAGTAGCGGAAATACATTGAAATACGGAGTTGAGCGTCAATTGCGGATGGATATTCACCCTGAATTGGTCGTTATTAACGTACCGCACGGTATGGAACATCAAATCGACGCGCTATAATTTAATAAAATTGAGCCGATATTAGAATAACATAGGAGGGATTACTATGAAAACTATCAATTTAACCAAAACCCTCAAACAAGCAAATGAACTTTTTTTGGCGGGACAGTACAGTGAAGCTTTGCGTGATTATTCATTAGCACTCAAAGATTTCCCTGATTCAAAAGAGGCTTATAACGGAGCGATACTCTCTGATATGGCAATGAGCGGTGAGAGCGCCGGCGAGGCGTTATTTGATTATTATACGATTTTGCGAAGTGAAGATATTGAGACGGCAGATACGGTAATTTCAGAGATTTTACAGACAATGGACGGCACTCTCGATCAATTATCCGGTTTGTTTGATGAGACGATTAAGCAGCGTTTGGCTTATGAAGACGGCATCATGTATACCGAATTTAAAGAGCTTGTCCAAAATGATAATGATTTTAACCGTATTTTTGAGAACATCATGTTCTCGACACGCGTTATTATTACCGAAAAAGAGGACTTTGTCGACTTTCTGGATAATTTGATTGATCACGGATATCAAGAGATGGCACTCAGCTATTTAGAGAGTGCACTTGGCGTCTACCCAAATGATAGACAGCTTCGCAATTTATTACGACGTTTAGCCAAAGGGAAAAGCCTTGAAAGTTGAGATTGTAGGTCAGCCGTATCGCTATATCAGTGAGAATTCCGGTGATTGTGGTCAAGATTGTGCCTTTTTACTCACTAAACAAAATGAAAAGTACAAAGAGGATGCGATAGCGCGCGGGGCACATTCCATTATAACACCCGATGAGTGTTGGAGTCTTTTTGGATTAAATCGAATATGTGTTATCGGTATAACCGGAACCAACGGAAAAACGACAACGGCGAGCGCTATTTATTCATTACTTCTCGATTTGGATCATAAAGTGGCGATGCAGGGTACGCGCGGATTTTTTATGAACGATGCGCCGGTAGAGGGAAAAACACTAACGACACCTACCGTACTCAATACCTATCGCCATATGGCACAAGCGATAGAAGCGGGATGCGAGTATTTCGTGATGGAAGTGAGTTCTCACGCCATTGAGCAAGAACGGATCGCTGGGATTACGTTTGGTCTTAAAATTCTGACCAATATCACCCAAGATCACCTTGATTATCATACAAGTATCGAAGAGTATATTCGGATCAAAAATCTTTTTTTCCAAGATGAGACGAAAAAACTGATCAATAAAGATGAGCTGCGTGCAGAGTTTAATTTCAAAAACGCTTTCACTTACGGAGTTGAAAATCCTGCAACGTATAAAATCATTGCTTATTCTCTCAATAACGGGGTGAGCGGCGTCATGAAACATTTCGAGGATCATGTTCCGTTTGTCACCTCATTGCACGGCTTTTTTAACTTATACAATATTACCGCCGCTATGGCTGCGGTCCATTTGGTGAGTACGGAAACTCTTGAGAAAATCGCTGATGCCGTTGAAAATTTCGGCGGAGTCAGCGGTCGTATGGAAGTGGTGAGTGAAGATCCGCTTGTTATTGTTGATTTTGCCCATACGCCGGATGGAATGGAGCAAGTCCTTAATGCTCTCAAAGAAAAAGAAGTGCTTGTTGTTTTCGGGGCGGGTGGGGATCGAGATCGTACCAAACGTCCGATAATGGGAAGAGTCGCATCGGCTTATGCTAAACGACTTTATGTGACGAGTGATAATCCTCGCTTTGAAGATCCTGATGCGATTATAGAAGATATTTTGGCCGGCATTGAAGATAAAAGCAATGTGTATGTCGATGTTAATCGTCGAAATGCGATTGCACAAGCACTTCGCGAACGTAGCGGAGATGAAGTAATTTTGATTTTGGGCAAAGGGGATGAGACATCACAGATTATTTATGATCAGCACTTGCCGTTCGATGATCGTGTTGTGGCTCGTGAGTTGTTAAAAGAGATTTAAAGAGATAAATTGCTTACTGGAGCTTAATATGCACTGGTAGTATTTGGCTATAATGCCGTAATTATTTTCCGGTGAACAAACTCACCGAAGCCATAAGGAGTAGTTGATGGGTCTTCCACAACCGGCGTTTTATATTTTCAAGTGTGAGCAAAGCTCTCCTCCGGGGATGCCAAAACCAAGCTGTGTTAACCCACAGACTCAGGATTTGTTTCAACACTTAGCGCAGACATTGATGCAAAAAGGGTTAATCGCGACGGTACAGCCGATCCGTACGTCATGTATGAATCGTTGTAATGTAGGACCGATTATGTTAGTAGAACCGGGTCACGTAATGTATGCGGGTCTTACAAAAGAGCGTATCAATGAAATTATTGATCGCCATATTATTGGCGGTGAAGTGGTTCAAGAGTATGTTATCCCCTCAGAACTTTGGGATGCACCGATCAGCCCTGCCGACATGATGAAGCAGATGGGACGCTAATCGATGTTGATCGAAATGCTCTACAGTAAAATACACCGCGCTACGGTCACCGACGCTAATCTTAATTACGTCGGCTCGATCACGATAGATGAGGAACTTTTAGAAGCTTCCAAAATGCGTGTAGGTCAAAAAGTGGAAATCCTCAATATCAATAACGGGGAGCGTTTTTCGACCTACATTATCCTCGGAGAGCGCGGGAAACGCGATATTTGTCTCAACGGTGCGGCAGCACGTAAAGTACACAAAGGCGATAAGATTATTATTGTCGCCTATGCAACCTACAATGATCAAGAACTTGAAAAGTACAAACCTACGGTTGTATTGCTCGATGATGAGAATAGTATCACCGATATAATCGAGAAGATATAAGCTCCCTCATGGTACTATTTCGCTAAAAAATAGTGGGATAATTATGGAGCAGTTTGAAGCCTTTTTAGCAGCACACCTTCCTTCTGTCCCATCTTTTCATCCTCATTATGAAAATTCTATGCATCAGATGCTAATCGGCGGCGGAAAACGGTTCCGTCCTGCACTTCTTTTAGGAGTAGTTCGGGCCTACAACCCCCTCTTAACTCAAAGTGCATTTCATGCCGCATTGGCGATTGAATTACTTCATACCTATTCATTGATCCATGATGATCTCCCCGCAATGGATAATGCCGATTTGCGTCGCGGAATTCCGACTCTCCATAAAACATATGATGAAGTGAGTGCGATTTTAGCGGGAGATGCACTTAATACGTACGCGTTTGAAGTACTCTCCAATGCACCGCTATCGGATCGGGTAATTGTGAAACTGGTTCGCGCTTTAGCACATAACGGCGGAATGAAAGGGATGGTTTTGGGGCAAGCAATTGATTGCCATTTTGAAAATCAACGTTTAGAACTCGATCAGGTGAAAATGCTTCACATCCATAAAACAGGAAAACTTATAGCCGCATCGCTCCAAATGGGAGCATTTATTGTTGGACGTGATGAAATCGCGAATGCGCTATATGATTTCGGTATTGACTTAGGATTGCTCTTTCAAATACAAGATGATATTTTAGATGTGACCCAAAATGATGAACAAGCGGGTAAAACAACCAATAATGACCAATCAAAAAATAGCTTTGTTACCTTACTCGGATTTGATCAAGCTATGGAAGAAGCAAATGTTTTAGCCGATAAAATTATTCAACAAATGATGAGTTTTGATGAGAATTTGCAACGTGAATTGTCACCAACACTTAACCACTACATTAACCGACATAAGGACTAAACGATGAGTAATGCAATGCGCCAAAAGATGGCAGATACAATCCGCTTTTTAGCGGCAGATATGGTTCAACAAGCAAATTCGGGGCATCCGGGTGCACCGATGGGATTGGCGGACATTGCAGTAGTCCTTTCAGAGCATCTCAATCATAATCCGAAAAATCCTAAATGGCTGAACCGTGACCGTTTAGTCTTTTCCGGCGGACACGGAACGGGGCTCATCTATTCTCTCTATTATCTTTGGGGATACGGATTGGAGATCAATGATCTTAAAAATTTTCGTCAGCTCGATTCTAAAACTCCGGGACATCCTGAGTACGGACACACGGCGGGTGTAGAGATTACAACGGGACCTTTAGGGCAGGGGATCGCGAATGCCGTCGGTTTTGCTATGGCCTCCGCGTATGTCGGAAACAAAGTCAACTCGGAAACTGCACGGATGATTGACCATAACGTCTACTGCTTATGCGGTGACGGTGACTTAGAAGAGGGGATCAGTTACGAAGCGTGTTCGATTGCCGGACATATGGGATTGGATAACTTGGTATTGATTTACGATTCAAACCGTATTACGATTGAGGGTTCTACGGAGCTTAGTCTCAGTGAAAATATACGGGATCGTTTCGAGTCTCAGAATTGGGCGGTATTAGAGATTGACGGGCATAATTTCGATGAAATTGATAGCGCATTGACGCAAGCCAAAACGATTAGCCGTCCGGTACTTATCATCGCCAACACCGTTATCGCCAAAGGGGGCGGTAAAATGGAAGGGTCTCACCATGCTCACGGTGCGCCGTTGGGTCACGATGTCATCAAAACCGCTAAAGCTGCCGCAGGGTTTGATCCTGAAGCGACATTTGCCGTTGATGCGGACGTAATGGAGCGTTTCCGATGCGCAATCGAAAAAGGAGATTTAGCCGAGCGTGAATGGAATCACCGTCAGAAAGAGCTCCCTCTTTCTGAACAAAATGAAGCATATGAACAACTTTTGAATCCGGATTTCGGACGTATTGAATGGCCGACATTTGAAAAAGCCGATGCAACGCGTAATACGAACGGTAAAATTTTGAATGCGATTGCGAAAGCGATTCCGGGCTTTTTGGGTGGATCGGCTGACCTCGGCCCTTCTAATAAAACGGAACTCACCAATATGGGCGATTTCCCTAAGGGCAAAAATATCCATTTCGGTATCCGTGAACATGCGATGGCCTCGATTACCAATGCGATGGCCTTGTATGGACCGATTATCCCCTTTAGTGCTACCTTTTTTGTCTTCAGTGATTACCTTAAACCATCGGCTCGTATTGCGGCGTTAAGCGGTATCCAACACTTCTTTATTTGGACGCACGATAGTATCGGTGTCGGTGAGGATGGTCCTACCCATCAACCGATTGAGCATTTGAGTCAATTTAGAGCATTGCCGAACTTCTATGTCTATCGTCCGGCAGACGGTGCGGAAAATGTCAAATGCTGGCAAAAAGCTCTATCCATGAAACATTCACCCTCAGCGTTTGTCTGTTCACGTCAAAATCTTCCGATTCTCCCCGATGCGCTCAAAGGGGATGTTGAAAACGGCGGATATTTATTGGTAGAGCGTCCTAATGCAACCGTGACCCTTATGGCTTCGGGCTCTGAGGTTGGTTTAGCCATCGAGAGTGCCGAACTTCTTCAAACACGCGGGATTGCAGTGAACGTGGTGAGTGTCCCATGTTTCGATTTATTATTAGAACAGCCTCTAAGTTATATTGACGCTATTATTAAACCCCACACGAAAAAAATTGCGATTGAAGCAGCGCGCGGACTGGAATGGTACCGTTTTGCCGATACGGTAGTCGCAATGGAGGGATTTGGCGCAAGTGCTCCGGCGGAGAAATTGTTTGAAAAATTCGGCTTTAGTGCCGATGCCATTGCATCAATACTTTGATGAACGATTCGCCTGAATACCTAGAAAAAAAGCGTTTCTTTGATTCGCTGATTACCCTTTACGGTCGTAATGTAGCGGTTGAAGTGTTGCGCGATGATGCCGTGCAGATTCATAAACTGCATCTCTCCAAAAGCAACCGTACCGACGAGACGATCGAAGAGATTATGATGTTAGCCGAAATGCGGGGAGTGGAGATCAAATACCATACCAAAGAGTCATTGTCCCGTATCTCGAAAAATAGCGCTCAGGACCAAGGGGTTGCGATTGATGTCGTAAGTCAAAATTACCGAGGTGCCTCCAATATTGCAACCGATTTACCGGATTCATTTCGTCTTTTAGCTCTCGATGGGATCAATAACCCTCAAAATTTGGGGATGATTGTCCGATCCGCCGCAGCGAGTAAAATCGACGGGATAATATTACCGCGTCGTAATAGCACGAAGCTCTCTCCGTTAGTGATGAAAGCGTCCGCCGGGACACTGTTTAAAATCCCGATTTATTATTGTGAAGATTTGTCTGAAATATTGGGATTGAGAGATGCGGCAATTATTACCCTCTCTTCCCATGCCGCACAAGATATTCATACATTGAAAATTCCACATCGGGCTATTTTTGTATTGGGGAATGAAACCGAAGGGGTTAGTGATGCGGTGATGAGAGCTTCTACCCACAGCGTGAGTATCCCAATGTATCGCGGAGTGGAATCGCTCAATGTTGCCGTAACGGCAGGGATCGTCAGCTTTCTACCATAAGGTTATAAGGACGCGCTATGGCGTCAGTCACTTCACTAACGCTCATGTGGCGGCTTTTCCGTAAAAATTCCCGCCCCTGAAAAAAGATAAGTACCGTCGGAATGGCAAAGACGCTAAAATGGGATGCGATTTCAGGGGTTTCAGAGATGTCGATACTTTCAATAACAAAAGTCGGAAATTCTGTCCTAATCGCCTCAACCAATTTTGGTTTTAGGGCATGGCAGACGTTACAGGTGGGTGCGCTGAAATAGAGCATAACCGCATCATTGGTGTGGAGTGTTTGGGTGAGTGAATCTAATGTTTGCATAAAGGAATTATAATGAAATTCAGCCGTACCTACGTTGAAATAACTAATATTTGCGGACTTTCGTGCAGTTTCTGTCCCCCTAAAACAGATTCAAACATTACGATGGAACTCCCATTTTTCAAAAAAATAGTTGAAGAGTTAACCCCTTATACGGATGAGATTGCGTTGCATGTTATGGGAGATCCTATGGTATTGAGCAATCTGAAAGAATATCTCGATATTGCGTATGCGTCCGGATTAAAAGTAATGATTACCACCAGCGGATTTTATCTTGACCCTATACGGCGTGAAGCCGTATTTCATCCGGCGCTTCGTCAGCTCAATATTTCACTGAACAGCTTTAATAAAAATAGTGTGGCTCGCTCTTTTGAAACCTATATGGAACCTATATTGCAGCTATGCAATGAGAAATTATTGCGGGAGAAAGATTTTTTTATTAACTTGCGATTGTGGAATTTGGATGATGAGAGAAGTGAGAGCGCTTTTAATGAGCGATTATTTGAACTTTTGGAGAGCCATTTTGATTTGGCAGAGGGGATGATTGCCTCACAGATCAGCGGGGAGCGCCAATCGATACGGTTGGCCTCCAAAATACTGCTCCATTTTGATCACTATTTTGAATGGCCGAATCTGGAGAATGCGTTTGTTGGAGATGGCTATTGCCAAGGGTTGAGCAAGCAAATCGGGATTTTATCGGATGGACGTGTAGTACCGTGTTGCTTGGACTCAGAGGGGATTATGGAACTGGGTAACCTTAGAGAGACAAATTTGGGTAAAATTCTGACATCAAAACGCTCTTCCGCGATAACCGACGGTTTTTCCAAGGGAATCTGCAGTGAAGAGTTGTGCCAAAAGTGCTCCTACAAAGAGCGATTTACTACAAAGGAGCAATGATGTCAGAAAACATACTGGAATCGATTAATAATCGTGTTGCCCTTTTTAATGAAGGTATTGACGAAAGCGTTCACATTTATGAGATTGCAAGTTTGCTCAAAACCCTCCATGATGACGATGAAGAGCTGTATGCTCAAACCTTAGAGACTCTTCCCCATGAAATTTTGGCAGAGGTTCTACTTGAGATGCCTCAGCAGCATATGGAAGAGGCGTATGAGCAGCTAGGGGCGGAACACCTTGCGAGTTTGGCTTCGGAACTTGATACCGATGATGCTGCCGACTTTATTCAAAACATTGAAGAGGTGAATGAAGAGCTTGCGGAAGAGGTTCTCTCCAAACTCTCAGATGATGACCGTGCTACCATCGAAACCCTGATCTCGTATGAAGATAACGAAGCGGGTGCATATATGCAGACCGAGCTTTTTGAAGCACGTGCCGAAGAGAGTGTCGGAGAGTCGATCAAACGTCTACGGGCAATGAAAGCGGATGAATTGATCGATAACGTTCATCAGGCATTTGTCGTGGATAAGCATCGTCGTTTAATCGGCGCAATTTTGTTGGAGGATTTGATTCTCCATGAATCGCATGAACTCTACGGAGATATTTTACATGACGGGCATAATACGATCCATGTCCATGCCCATGATGATATTTATGATGTTGTCGAAGTATTTGCGAATTATAATCTCAATACCCTTGCGGTTGTTGACGAAAATCAAATTCTTTTGGGTCGTATTACCGCCGATGATATTCATGACGTTATGGAAGAGCGGGCTACGGAGCAGATCTACCACATGGCAGGGGTTAATGACGAAGCGGAACAAGACGAAGAGTTTTGGAGCATCGGGAAAACCCGTGCAATCTGGCTGGGGATTAATCTCTTAACGGCTATCGCCGCATCTGTGGTTATCGGAATGTTTGATGCAACACTCGAAGCAATTGTGGCATTGGCCATTTTAATGCCGATTGTCGCTTCGATGGGGGGAAATGCGGGGACGCAGACCCTTACTGTTACCGTACGTAAAATTGCTCTGGGGGAAATTGAGGGAAAAGAGGCGTACGCCACAGTGAAAAGAGAGGTTCTTTTGGCTCTTTTTAACGGATTTGTTTTTGCTATTTTGATTGGAGCCGTAGCTTATTTATGGTTTAAAATCCCATTGTTGGGCTTAGTAATCGCATTATCGATGATTATTAATCTTTTCTTTGCGGGATTTTTTGGTACTATTATTCCACTGGGACTTCGCCGTGCCGGAATTGATCCGGCAATCGGTTCAACCGTTATATTGACAACCGTAACGGATGTCGTCGGATTTTTGAGCTTTTTAGGGCTCGCTACGATCATATTACTTTAAAAGGATACTCTCTTGGACAGGCGGATACGCTATTTTATTGAAGACTACTGGGATATCTTTATCGGTATCACGTCTATTACTCTCGCTTTTATTTTCCATGCTCAGCATGATTCTTTGATGGCGACCCTCTTTGCCGCTATTGGGATCGCAGCCCTCTCTCTTACCGTTGCCGAAGTGGCCGATATCCTCTCAGAACGCCTCCAAGAACCGTATGGCAGTTTTGTCCTTACTTTTAGTGCCGTAGCGGTTGAAATCATCCTTCTTTATGTTATTTTACTCGAGGTGAAACATTCTCCCGAAGTACTAGAAACGGTCAAAGGGGGAATTATTTCCGCAGTCATCGTTGATTTGAATGTTCTCCTTGGACTAGCGGTATTTTTAGGGGGGCTTGCTTATACGCAACAGCAACACAACAAAGAGACCTCCAGTGCCTATAGTACCGTCTTGTTTGTTGCTTCAAGTGCGTTATTGGTACCGGGGCTATTGAGCCATACCGAACATGGAAGTGCAGCACTTACCCATGTGAGCCATTTGATCGCAGGGGTATTGCTCCTTTTTTACATCATTATTTTTATTTTTCAGACACGTACCCATACCCACTTTTTTAAAGCAACGGCCCGCAGCCGTTTTTTTCGTCTCAAACGAAAGCTTCAAGAAGAGGAAGACGCGGAGATCGATGAAAATGAATCAAGTGATTATATTTTTGAGCATCTCAGTACCCCTATCAACTTTATGGCAATATTCGGCTTCATTGCCATTATCGCTTTTGGGGCGGAGATTTTTGCAGGCGAAGGTGTAGGACTTGCAAAGGAGTATGGTATTTCTGCCGGATTAGCCGGATTGGTTATCGCGATTATCAGCGTCTCTCCTGAAATATTTACTGCAGTCCGTGCTGCTCGTAATGATCAGATTCAGCGGGTTGTCAATATCGCGATGGGTGCTTCTACGGTATCGATCATCTTGACGGTTCCTATTTTGATGATGTTAGCCTACTTCTCAGGGATCAATCTTACCCTTGATTTTAATCCGCTTCAAATCGGTGCCTTATTGTTGACGATCCTCTTGGTATGGAAAACGACCGATGAGGGAGAGACCAACTACTTTGAAGGTGCTTCACATATGATGTTTTTTCTCAGTTATGCCATTATCGCTGCGTATTATTAAACGATGATTATTCTTTTTGCTCCAAGTGAAGGGAAACGGGAGGGGGGAACTCTGGCTCCACTGAACCCCGAGAGTCTTCTTTTCCCCCATCTGTATTCCAAACGCTTCGAAGTGATTGAGCAATACGAAAAGTTGGCCCAAAGCGGTAGTGACGAGCAACTGTACGAACTTTTCGGAATCAAAGATACCAAAGCGTACGAACGTTACCGAAACACTTTTGCATATGCTCCGACCATGAAAGCGATTGAACGTTATGACGGAGTAGCGTACGATTATCTAGATTATCAGAATCTTTCATTTGAAGCGCAACACTATATTGATCATAGCGTTATACTTTTTTCTAACCTATTCGGTCCGATTTGTGCGGGTGATTCTATTCCCGATTACAAACTTAAGCAAGGCTCACAAATCGGCAGCTTTGCACCTGAAAAATATTATAAAGAACATTTCTCAGCCCATTTGGATGAAATGATTGGTGAAGAAGAAATTTTAGATATTCGTGCCGGATTTTACGATAAGTTTTATATTCCGTCCAAACAAACGACAACCTTGAAGTTTTTAAAAGAGGGAAAAGTGGTTAGCCACTGGGCAAAAGCGTATCGCGGAACCCTTTTGCGTGAAGCTGCTATCCATCAAGTTCGATCAATTCAAGAACTCTTGGCCTTGAATATCGAAGGGCTGTTTTTAAGTGAAATTGTTGAGACGAAAAAGAAAAAAGAGGTTATTTATACAATCGTATGAGTTTCTTTAAAATACGCTTGACATTTTAGGAAAGAGTGTATATAATTTCGGCTCCATTTCACCAATGCCGGCATAGCTCAGTTGGCTAGAGCAATTGATTTGTAATCAATAGGCCCGGGGTTCAAATCCTCGTGCCGGCACCATTGAATGAAATCGGAAACGCATTACATTTATCAGTGTTAGACCAGATTATGGCCGTGGTGAGATACTCAAGTGGCCAACGAGGGCAGACTGTAAATCTGCTGATTTTTATCTTCGAAGGTTCGAATCCTTCTCTCACCACCATCTGCGGGAATAGCTCAGTTGGCTAGAGCGTCAGCCTTCCAAGCTGAATGTCGCGAGTTCGAGTCTCGTTTCCCGCTCCACTGGGAGCTGAAGTATACATTTCATAATTACTACTTCATCATTACCTTAAAACGTAAAATAGTTTTTAAGCTTCCAAAATACACATTTATCATTGTTTTATGCTCACGTGGCTCAGGGGTAGAGCACTTCCTTGGTAAGGAAGAGGTCGGCGGTTCAAATCCGCTCGTGAGCTCCAGTAATAATATTGTAATATTTTTGAAAGCTTGAAAGCTATTTCAGCTGTTTTTTGGTATAATTCCAAATTCATTTACACATTCAGTCGGAGGACACTATGGCAAAAGAGAAATTTGAACGTACAAAACCACATTGTAACATCGGTACAATCGGTCACGTCGACCACGGTAAAACTACGTTGACTGCAGCAATTACAGCTGTACTTGCGGTAACAAACGGCGCAAAAATGATGGATTACGATGCAATCGATAATGCACCAGAAGAGCGTGAGCGCGGTATTACGATCGCAACTTCACACGTTGAGTACGAAACAAACAATCGTCACTATGCACACGTTGACTGTCCTGGACATGCCGACTATGTTAAAAACATGATTACCGGTGCTGCTCAAATGGACGGTGCTATTCTTGTTGTTTCTGCAGCGGACGGCCCAATGCCACAAACACGTGAGCACATCCTTCTTTCTAAACAAGTCGGTGTTCCGTACATCGTTGTTTTCATGAACAAAGAAGATATGGTTGATGATGAAGAACTTCTTGAGCTTGTAGAGATGGAAATTCGTGAACTTCTTGATACCTATGATTTCCCGGGTGACGATACTCCAATCGTAGCAGGTTCTGCTCTTCGTGCACTTGAAGAAGCAAAAACTGGTACTCTTGGTGAGTGGTCAGCAAAAATTCAAAAATTGATGGCGGAAGTGGATCGTTATATCCCTCAACCAGTTCGTGAAACAGATAAAGATTTCTTGATGCCGGTAGAGGACGTTTTCTCTATCTCTGGTCGTGGAACCGTTGTTACTGGTCGTATCGAGCGTGGTACAATCAAAATTGGTGAAACTATCGAAATCGTTGGTATTCGTGATACACAAACAACTACCGTAACCGGTGTTGAAATGTTCCGTAAAGAGATGGAAATGGGTGAAGCGGGTGACAACTGTGGTCTTCTTCTCCGTGGTACGAAAAAAGAAGATGTTGAGCGTGGACAAGTTCTTTGTAAACCTAAATCAATCACTCCTCACACAAAATTTGAGGCTGAGATTTACGTATTGAGCAAAGAAGAGGGTGGACGTCATACTCCATTCTTCAACGGTTACCGCCCACAATTCTACGTTCGTACAACAGACGTAACTGGTGCGATCACTTTGCAAGAAGGTACTGAAATGGTTATGCCAGGCGACAACGTTAAAATTGTTGCTGAATTGATCCATCCGATCGCGATGGAAGAAGGTACTCGTTTCGCTATCCGCGAAGGTGGACGTACTGTAGGTGCTGGGGTTGTTTCTAAAATCCTTGCATAATTTTCCCCAACCTTAGGGTTGGACTATTAAGGTAAAACATGCGCGAAAATATCCATTTAGCTTGTGAGAAATGTACTCGACGTAACTATCACACAAGTAAAAATAAAAAAACTCATACTGAGAAATTCTCAGTTCGTAAGTTTTGTAAATTTTGCCGTGAACACACGGTTCATAAAGAAGCAAAACTTTAATTTTGGTTCCCCCTTGGGGGTTTTATAATAGGTCAGTAGTTCCAATGGTAGAGCGCCGGATTCCAAATCCGATTGTTGGGGGTTCGAATCCCTCCTGGCCTGCCACCCATTTTTGACTAATGATGCTTTAGAGCTTTATTCGTTGGAAATGTCCTGAGGATACAATAATATGAAAAACAAATTCAGTCAAACCATTCATAATGCGAAAATGGAACTTGCAAAAGTTATTTTTCCGACAAAGCCACAAGTAAAGCAAGCGTTTATTGCGGTTCTCGCAGTGGTTACGTTTGTGGTATTGTTTTTGGCGTTGGTCGATTTTATTATGTCTTCAACCGTTTCGGCAATTTTAAGTTAAGGAAAAAACATGGCACATCGTTGGTATTCGATTCAAACGTATGCAGGTAGCGAGCGCAGTGTTAAAGCCGCTATTGAAAATATTATTGCTGAAAATCATCTTGAAGATGTTATTACGGAAGTAATTGTTCCGACCGAAGATGTTATTGAAGTCAAAAACGGTAAAAAGAAAATCACGGAACGTTCATTGTACTCAGGGTATGTGTTCGCGAATATGGATCTATCGATCGATCTTCAACACCGTATCCAATCTCTACCTCGTGTGGCAGGATTTATCGGTGAATCTAATAAACCGACACCATTAAGTGATAACGATATCGCAGTTATCTTGGATCGTGTAACGAACCGTTCGGCTCCGAAACCGAAAGTATTCTTCGATAACGGGGAGATGGTTCGTATTGTGGACGGTCCGTTCGCGAATTTCACCGGTACGGTTGACGAATACGATCTTGAACACGGTACATTGAAACTTAATGTTTCTATCTTCGGACGTAGTACTCCGGTAGATATCTCGTACACTCAAGTCGAAAAAATAATTTAATCTCAAAAAAAGGAAGCACAAATGGCAAAGAAAATTACGGGCTACATCAAGTTGCAAGTACAAGCCGGCGCTGCTAATCCAGCCCCTCCGGTTGGACCAGCACTCGGTCAACGTGGTGTTAACATCATGGAATTTTGTAAGGCGTTCAACGAGCGTACAAAAGATAAGGCAGGTTTTAAACTCCCTGTTGTTATTACGGTATATGCGGATAAAACGTTCTCATTCATCACAAAACAACCCCCTGCATCTGCTCTCATTATGAAAGCGGCTGGTCTTAAAAAAGGGACAGATAATCCGATGAAAAACAAAGTGGGTAAAATCACTAAAGCTCAATTGATGGAAATCGTTAAGCAAAAAATTCAAGATATGAATACCGATGACGTTGATGCTGCGGCAGCTACAATTGCTGGTTCTGCACGTTCAATGGGTGTTGATATCGTAGACTAAGTTCTACACTACTCTTCGACCGCAAAGAGGCTAAATCTTGCGGCAGATTCTAATATTGGAGAATTCAAATGGCTGGAAAACGCTATAAACAACTGAGTGAAAAAATTGATATGACAAAAAGCTACTCTGTAGCAGATGCTGCTGCATTTGTTAAAGAGCTTAAATCTGCAAAATTTGACGAAACCGTTGAGATTGCATTAAACCTTGGTGTTGACCCACGTCACGCTGACCAAATGATCCGTGGCGCGGTTGTGCTTCCACACGGTACGGGGAAAGTGGTTCGTGTTGCGGTTTTCGCAAAAGGTGCAAAAGCGGATGAAGCTAAAGCTGCCGGTGCTGATATCGTCGGAAGCGATGATTTGGTTGAGCAAATCAAAGCAGGTAACATCAACTTCGATATCGTTGTTGCTGCACCGGATTGTATGGGTCTTGTTGGTCAAGTAGGGCGTATTCTCGGGCCAAAAGGGATGATGCCGAATCCTAAAACAGGAACCGTAACAGCAGATATCGCAAAAGCGGTTAGCAATGTTAAAGGCGGACAAGTAAACTTCCGTGTTGATAAAAAAGGGAACATCCATGCCGGTATCGGTAAAGTGAGTTTCGATACCGATAAAATCGCTGAAAATATCAAAGCGTTTGTCGGTGCTATTAACCGTGCGAAACCTTCTACTGCAAAAGGTCGTTACATCAAAAATGCAGCATTGTCTCTTACAATGAGCCCTGCAATTAAATTCGAAACTCAAGAGTTGTTGGATATCCGTTAATCACTCTTGAATGATGAAGCATTGCTTCGTCTTTATCTTATGGACTGAAGACAGTAGGGGGCTTAGGCCTTAATCAGAAAACTCTGCCCCGCTTGAAGTTGTATGTCTGGAAAGGAGAAACTATGAATAAATCACAGAAATCTGAGATTGTTAGTACTCTAACAAACGAGTTCAAATCTTCTGCTGCAGTTATTATGTGTGACTATCGCGGTTTGGCAGTGTCTGAACTCGAGGCACTTCGTAAAATCGCACGTGAAAAAGAGACGAAAGTTCAAGTTGTAAAAAATACACTAGCAACGATCGCTCTTAATAACGCTGAAATGTCAGGTATTGATATCGTTGATACCAACATTTTCGTATGGGGCGCTGATGCAATCGCTGCTTCAAAAACCGTTGTTGATTTCGCTAAAGCAAATGATAAATTTGTCATTCGTCAAGCTTACATTGACGGGCAAGCTGCAGATGAGAAAAAAGTACGTGCATTCGCTACCCTACCGGGACGCGAAGAGTTGCTTGGAATGCTCGCATCTGTTTGGATGGGGCCAGTTCGCAACTTCACAATCGGACTCGATGCGCTTAAACGTAAAAAAGAAGAAGCGGCGTAATTGCTGCTTTGGAAAACCGCTGATAGTAATGTCGGCATAAAATTAAAAACAAAATTCTAATAGGAGAATATTATGGCTGTTACAAAACAAGACGTTCTTGAGTTTATCTCAAACCTTTCTGTCCTCGAGCTTTCAGAGCTTGTAAAAGAATTCGAAGAAAAATTCGGAGTATCTGCTCAACCGGTAGCGGTTGCAGGTGGTGCAGTTGCTGCAGTTGCTGCTGAAGAAGAAAAAACTGAATTCGACGTTATCTTGAAAGACGGTGGTGATAAAAAAATCAACGTTATTAAAGTAGTACGTGCGATGACAGGTCTTGGTCTTAAAGAGGCTAAAGATGCAGTTGAAGGCGCTCCTACAACTATCAAAGAAGGTATCTCTAAACAAGATGCTGAAGCAGCGAAAAAAGAGCTTGAAGAAGCTGGCGCTGCCGTCGAAATCAAATAAATTTGATCGGAGGCACCCGTGCCTCCACCTCCCACAGGGCACTTTACGAAGCGGATTTTACCTTCTTCGTAAAGTGCCCATACGTCGTTATGGACTCAAGGACGCTTGAGTCATAGACTTTGCACTTATCCCTATGGGATCAAAAACTTCGATTGAGGTAGCCTATGTTAAACACTCTTCACTCCGGAAACCGCTTACGCGTTGATTTCGCGAAAACTCCCCAGCAAATTGAAGTACCGAATTTGTTACAACTTCAACAAAGTTCGTATGAATCATTTTTGATGTTAGATCAAAAAGATCGTACAAAAAGCGGTATTGAACGCGTATTTCAGTCGGTATTCCCGATTCATGATTCACAAAACCGTCTCTCTCTTGAATATCTCGGTTCTGAGGTAGGACGTCCTAAATATACTGTACGTGAATGTATGGAACGCGGATTGACCTACTCGGTATCGCTTCGTATGAAAACACGTCTTATGATTTGGGATCGTGACGAAAACACCAAAGAGAAAACCGGTGTTAAAGATATTAAAGAACAAACGATTTTTATCCGTGACATTCCTTTGATGACCGAACGCACATCGTTCGTCATTAATGGGGTTGAACGTGTTGTTGTTAATCAACTTCACCGCTCTCCTGGGGTTATCTTCAAAGAAGAAGAATCGACCACTGCCGGAAGCAAAATGATTTTTACCGGTCAAATTATCCCTGACCGCGGTTCATGGCTCTATTTTGAGTATGATCCGAAAGATATCCTTTACATGCGTATCAATAAACGTCGTAAAGTACCGGTAACTATCATGTTCCGTGCCCTTGGATACAGTAAACAAGACATTTTAAAAATGTTCTATCCATTGCAAAAAATCCGTGTTGAAGAGAACAAATATCTTATGGATTTTGATCCGGAACAATTTGCCGGACGTCTTGGGTATGATCTTATTGACAGCGAGGGGAAACTCCTTGTTGCTGCCGGTAAACGTCTTTCAGCGAAAAAAGCGGAAAAATTGATTTCTGAGGGTGTCACTGCAATCCAGTATCCGATCGAAACCTTGATCGAGCGTCATTTGGCTGAGCCGATTATCGATGCGGTAACCGGTGAAGTCATGTTCGACACTATGGCACAGCTTGATGAGACTAAACTCAAAAAGATGATCGAAGCGGGCGTTAAAGAGTTCGTAATCGCAAATGACCTTGCAGAAGGGTATGACAGTGCTATTATTAATGCATTTATCGCCGATGCCGATTCACTAAAATTGCTTCGTCAAACGGAAATTATCGAAGATGAAAATGATCTTGCGGCGATCCGTATTTATAAAGTAATGCGCCCCGGTGAACCGGTAACCAAAGAGGCAGCGAAAATTTTCGTGAATCAGCTTTTCTTTGATCCGGAGCGTTATGATTTGACCCGTGTCGGCCGTATGAAAATGAATCATAAACTTGGGTTGAATATCCCTGAGTACGTGACCGTTTTAACCAACGAAGATATTATCAATACCGTTAAATACGTTGTTAAAGTTAAAAATGGACAAGGTCATATTGATGACCGTGACCACCTCGGTAATCGACGTATCCGTTCAATCGGTGAGTTGCTCGGTAACGAGTTACATAACGGTTTGATCAAAATGCAAAAAGCGATCAAAGACAAACTCTCAACGATGAGCGGACCGACCACCGAGTTGATGCCGCACGATTTGATCAACTCAAAAATGATCACCTCTACCATCATGGAGTTTTTCAGCGGCGGACAATTGTCACAATTCATGGACCAAACGAATCCGTTGTCAGAAGTTACCCATAAACGTCGTTTATCTGCACTCGGAGAAGGCGGTCTTGTTAAAGAGCGTGCCGGATTTGAAGTGCGTGACGTTCACCCGACTCATTACGGTCGTATTTGTCCGATTGAAACCCCTGAGGGTCAAAACATCGGTTTGATCAATACGTTGGCAACCTACTCAAAAGTAAATGAGCACGGATTTATCGAAGCTCCGTATAATGTGGTCAAAGACGGTGTGGTAACGAATGAAGTCGTTTATTTGACCGCAACTCAAGAAGAGGGGAAAGTTATTGCTGCGGCGTCAAGCCGTGTGGATGAGAAAGGTAACTTCCTGGATGATTTGGTTGAGACACGCCAAGACGGTGAATACCCTCTTGTTTCTCCAAAAGAGTGTGAACTCCGCGACTTGACTCCGCATATGGTTGTCGGTGTTGCGGCAAGCTTGATTCCGTTCTTGGAACACGATGACGCGAACCGCGCATTGATGGGATCGAACATGCAACGTCAAGCCGTGCCGTTGTTGCGTCCTGAAGCACCTATGGTCGGAACAGGGGTTGAAAAACTCGTTGCTCGCGATTCATGGGAGTGTGTGAAAGCTGAACGCAGCGGGATCGTTGAAAAAGTCGATTCTAAACACATTTACGTGATGGGTGAAGACGAAGACGGAACGTTTATTGATTATTATCCGTTGCAAAAAAATCTTCGTACCAACCAAAATACGACGTTCTTGCAAAAACCGATCGTTAAACAAGGGCAAATGGTAACGAAAGGTCAAATCATCGCAGATGGTCCGAATATGGATCAAGGTGAATTGGCACTTGGTATCAATGCACTTGTTGCCTTTATGCCGTGGAACGGATATAACTTCGAGGATGCGATCGTTATGTCTGAGCGCATGATTCGCGAAGATGCATTTACCTCTGTTCATATCTATGAAAAAGAGGCGGAAGCACGCGAACTCAAACACGGTGTCGAAGAGATCACTCGTGATATTCCGAACGTTCGTGATGACGAACTTTCACATCTTGATGACAGCGGTATCGTAAAAATCGGTACCTATGTTAAAGGGGGGATGATCCTCGTCGGTAAAGTTTCTCCGAAAGGTGAAGTAAAACCGACTCCTGAAGAGCGTTTACTCCGCGCTATCTTCGGTGAAAAAGCGGGTCACGTGGTCAACAAATCACTCTACTGTACACCGAGTATGGAAGGGGTTGTTGTTGACGTTAAAGTGTTCACGAAAAAAGGGTACGACAAAGATCCACGCACGCTTGAACTTGAAAAACAAGAGCGTGATGAACTCGAGCGCGAACACTACGATCGTTTGTTGATGATCGACAAAGAAGAGATGCTCCGCATCGTTTCTTTGCTTACGAAACACCCATTGCTAAGCGATGTAAGCATCAACGGCAACGAGTATAAAGCGGGTGAAAATGTCAAAGCGGACGATCTTAAAGAGGTTAACCGTTTTGCGATGAATAACGTTGTTAAGGCATTCAGCGACGATATTCAAGAGAAATACAACCAAACGAAAAACCATTTCCAAAAAGAGAAGAAAAAATTCCGT
This sequence comes from Sulfuricurvum sp., assembly GCF_031427015.1. GTDB lineage: Bacteria > Campylobacterota > Campylobacteria > Campylobacterales > Sulfurimonadaceae > Sulfuricurvum. Next base: position 209,601 of record NZ_JASJOW010000001.1, read on the forward strand.
GATGAACACGAAGAAAAACTCTCTATCTTGGAAAAAGACGACATCCTTCCAAACGGTGTTGTTAAATTCGTAAAAGTCTATATCGCGACAAAACGTAAACTCAAAGTCGGGGATAAAATGGCGGGACGTCACGGGAATAAAGGTATCGTCTCTACGATCGTTCCTCAAGTTGACATGCCGTACATGGCAAACGGACGCTCAGTCGACGTTTGTTTGAATCCGCTCGGGGTTCCGTCTCGTATGAATATCGGGCAAATCCTTGAGATGCACCTCGGTATGGTCGGGAAAGAACTCGGGTTCCAAATTCAAGATATCTTCGAAGCAAAACAAAAAGAGTTCATCGGCGACTTACGTGCAAAAATGATCTCTTTCGCCGATGTTGCAGGTCTTATGAACGCGGCTAAAGTACTTGGCGATATGGATGATGCTACCCTTCTTGGTTATGCACAAGACTGGTCTCGCGGTGTTAAATTCGCAACTCCGATTTTCGAAGGGGTTACCGAAGCGGAGTTTGCGAAACTCTTTGAATTGGCAAAACTTGATAATGATGGAAAAATGGAGCTTTACGACGGTAAAACCGGCGATAAAATGAAAGAACGCGTTAACGTCGGTTACATGTATATGCTTAAACTCCATCACTTAGTTGATGAGAAAGTGCATGCCCGTTCAACCGGACCATACTCTCTCGTTACCCAACAACCGGTCGGTGGTAAAGCCCTCTTCGGCGGACAGCGTTTCGGGGAGATGGAAGTATGGGCTCTAGAAGCCTATGGTGCTTCTGCCGTACTTAAAGAGATGTTGACGATTAAATCGGATGACGTTGACGGACGTGTACGTGCGTACAAAGCAATTACGAAAGGTGAAAGTGTACCGGCATCCGGTATCCCTGAGACTCTTTTCGTATTAACCAAAGAGCTCCAATCATTGGCGCTTGATATTGAGATTTTTGACGAGGTGGATGACAATGAGTAAATTAGTACCGGTTGCCGTAACGGAAGAGAATCGCCCAGTCGATATTAAACAAATCCAATTTCGCCTTGCGTCTCCTGAGAGAGTTCTCTCATGGAGTCACGGTGAAGTAAAAAAACCTGAAACTATCAACTATCGTACCCTTAAACCGGAACGTGACGGATTGTTTTGTGCCAAAATTTTCGGACCGGTTCGTGATTACGAATGTTTGTGCGGAAAATACAAAAAAATGCGTTACAAAGGTGTTATTTGTGAAAAATGTGGCGTTGAAGTCACTTCGGCAAAAGTTCGCCGTACCCGTATGGGACACATTGACCTTGTTACTCCGGTAGCGCACATTTGGTATGTCAGCTCACTTCCAAGCCGTATCGGAACACTCCTCGGCGTGAAGATGAAAGACCTTGAGCGCGTATTGTATTATGAAGCGTACATCGTTAAAAGCGGTGGGGAAGCGTATTACGACGGCGAGCAAACCTCTGCAGTCCTTAAATATGATGTATTGAATGAAGAGCAATATCGCACATTGGTACAACGTTACGGAGACAGCGGTTTTTCTGCAGAGATGGGTGGATCAGCGGTTCGTGAATTGCTTGATGAACTCGATCTCGTTGATCTTTTCTCGTCATTAAAAGAAGAAGTAGCAGGAACCAACTCAGAGGCAAAACGTAAAACCATCGTTAAACGTTTGAAAGTTATCGAGTCGTTCTTGAATTCAGGTAATAATCCGGCGTGGATGATGCTCACCGCATTACCGGTTTTACCTCCTGAACTTCGTCCTTTGGTAAGTTTGGACGGTGGAAAATTCGCGGTATCGGATGTCAATGACCTCTATCGCCGTGTTATCAACCGTAACCAACGTCTTAAACGTCTTATCGAGCTTGAAGCACCGGAAATTATCGTACGTAACGAAAAACGTATGCTTCAAGAAGCAGTCGATGCGTTGTTCGACAACGGTCGTCGTGCAAATGCCGTTAAAGGTGCAAACAAACGTCCGTTGAAATCTCTCTCTGAGATCATCAAAGGGAAACAAGGACGTTTCCGTCAGAATCTACTCGGTAAACGTGTTGACTTCTCGGGCCGTTCCGTTATCGTTGTCGGGCCAAACCTTCAAATGGATCAATGCGGATTGCCAAAACAAATGGCATTGGAGCTTTTCAAGCCTCATTTGATCGCAAAACTCGAAGATAAAGGGTATGCGACCACCGTTAAAGCGGCGAAAAAAATGATCGAAGAGAAAACCAATGAAGTTTGGGAGTGTCTTGCGGAAATCGTTGAGGGTTATCCGATTATGCTTAACCGTGCACCGACGTTGCACAAACTCTCGATCCAAGCGTTTCACCCGAAACTGATTGACGGTAAAGCGATCCAATTGCATCCTCTCGTTTGTGCCGCCTTCAATGCGGACTTCGACGGTGACCAAATGGCGGTTCACGTTCCACTTTCAGCTGAAGCGATTGCGGAGTGTAAAGTATTGATGCTCTCAAGTATGAATATCTTGCTTCCTGCATCGGGTAAAGCGATTGCAACCCCTTCACAAGATATGGTCTTGGGTCTTTATTATCTGACTCTTGGCAAAAATGATGTGAAAGGATCGAATAAACTTTTCAGCAATGTTGATGAGATTATGATCGCACTTGAGCATAATGCACTCGATTTACATGCAAAAGTTCGTACCCGTGTTGACGGTCGTGTTATCCATACGACTGCAGGACGTATGATTCTTCAAGATATTCTTCCTGAATTCGTACCAGCTGAGCTTTGGAACGTTGTGATGAAAAAGAAAAACATTTCAATCCTTGTTGACTATGTCAATAAACACGGAGGAATCGCGGTAACTGCCGGTTTCTTGGATGATTTGAAAAACCTTGGTTTCAAATATGCGACTAAATCGGGTGTTTCTATCTCTATCACGGATATCATTATCCCTGAAATGAAAGCGGGATTGATTGTTTCGTCTAAAAATCGTGTTAAAGAGATCCAAAAACAGTTTGAAGCGGGTCTTTTGACCGAGCAAGAGCGTTATAATAAAATCATTGACGTCTGGACCGATACGAACAATACCGTTGCGGGCGGAATGATGGAATTGATCCAAAACGATAAAGAGGGATTCAACTCGATCTTTATGATGGCGGACTCTGGAGCGCGTGGTTCTGCGGCTCAAATTCGTCAGCTTGCCGGTATGCGTGGTTTGATGGCGAAACCGGACGGTTCGATTATTGAAACTCCGATTATTTCGAACTTTAAAGAGGGTCTAAACGTTCTTGAGTACTTTATTTCTACCCACGGTGCTCGTAAAGGTCTTGCGGATACTGCACTCAAAACAGCGAATGCGGGTTATTTGACTCGTAAACTCGTTGACGTTGCGCAAAACGTGAAAATCGTTGAGCACGATTGTGGAACTCACGAAGGGATTGAACTTACCGATATCTCTGTCGGTAATGAATTGATCGAGCCGTTAGAAGATCGTATTTACGGTCGTGTATTGGCAGAAGATGCAATCGATCCGATCACGAATGAGATCCTTTACTCTGAGGGAACGCTGATCGATGAGATCAAAGCCTCAAAAGTGATCGAAGCGGGTATCCGTTCAGTTCAAATCCGTACTCCGACAACGTGTAAATCAGAGGGTGGCGTATGTGCCCTTTGTTACGGACTCAACCTCGGAAGCGGCGGTATCGTTAAACGCGGAGAAGCGGTCGGTATTATTGCGGCACAATCCATCGGGGAACCGGGTACACAGTTGACACTTCGTACCTTCCACGTTGGGGGAACGGCGTCAAGTACCCGTGAAGAGCGTCAAGTTGTTGCGACTAAAGAAGGTTTCATCCGTTATTACAACATGAAAACCTACCTTTCAAAAGAGGGAAAACAAATCGTTGCGAATCGTCGTAATGCCGCAATCCTTTTGGTTGAGCCGAAAATCAAAGCTCCGTTTAACGGAACCGTTGAGATTCAAACGATTCACGATGAAATTATCGTTAGTGTTAAAGGTGAGAGCCAAACCGTTCGCTACACCCTTCGTAAAAATGAAGTGGCTAAACCGAATGAGCTTGCAGGTGTTAGCGGTAAAATCGAAGGTAAATTCTATCTTCCGTATGAAAACGGTACAGCGGTAAAAGCGGACGAATCGATCGTTGAAACGATTAAAGACGGATGGAATGTACCTAACCGTATCCCTTACGCCTCTGAGATCCAAGTTAAAGACGGTGCACCGATCACTCAAAAAATCCTTGCTAAAGAGAAAGGAGTTATTAAATACTACCTCCTCAAAGGCGATTATCTTGAGCGTCATCATGAGATTACAAAAGGGTACAGCGTTGAAGAGAAAGGTCTTTTTGCCGTTGTTGCCGATAATGAAGATCGTGAAGCAATCCGTCACTATATTGCACGCGGTTCTGTAATTGAAATTAACGATAATGAAGCGGTTAAAGCGGATACGATTATCGCAAAACCTGTAAAAGAAGAGTCAATTATTATCGCAGAGTGGGATCCGTATTCGAATCCGATTATCTCTGAAACCGATGGTGTTATCACATTTGAAGATATTATTCCAGGGGTTACAGCATCTGAGCAATTTGATGAATTGACCGGTAAAACCCGTTTGATGATTAATGAGTATGTTGCACCTGAATTTAAACCGGCGATCGTCCTTGCGGCGAATGACGGTTCGGTTATCCGCTATGCGGTTGAGCCGAAAACAGCGATTTTCGCACAAGACAGAGCCGATGTAAAAGTGGCCGATATCTTGGCAAGAACGCCGAAAGCGTTACAAAAATCACGCGATATCACCGGGGGTCTTCCACGGGTTTCTGAACTTTTCGAAGCACGTAAACCTAAAGAGATCGCTCTTATCGCAGAACTTGACGGGGTTGTCAGTTTCGGTAAACCGCTTCGTGGTAAAGAACGTATCTTGATTACGTCTGAGAACGGAATGGTTAAAGAGTATTTTGTTGATAAAAACCTTGTTGCATTGGTTCATCCGGGTGAGTTTGTTCACGCCGGTGAGCGTTTGACTGACGGTATTATCAGCTCACACGAGATTTTGAGAATCTTGGGTGTTAAAGCGTTGTATAACTATTTGGTAAGTGAAGTACAACAAGTTTACCGTCGTCAAGGGGTTAACATCGCCGACAAACACATCGAAGTTATCTTTACTCAGATGTTGCGTCAGATCAAAATCCTCCGCTCGGGTGACACTAAGTTCATCGAGGGCGATGTGGTTTCTAAAGCACAATTCAAAGTTGAGAACGAAAAAATTCTTCGTCTCGGCGGAGAGCCTGCGATTGCTGAGCCGTACCTTGTCGGTATTACCCGTGCAGCGGTTAGTGCTGACTCGATCATCTCAGCGGCATCGTTCCAAGACACTACAAAAGTCTTGACCGAAGCAGCAGTTTCTGCGAAAATCGATGACTTGACCGATCTTAAAGAGAACGTCATCATCGGTCGTACCATCCCGGTCGGTACCGGTATCTATAAAGACCAAAAAATGGTTTTCGGAGACTAAGCTATAGTTTCTGGAAACGCAATCGGAACAAAGTCCCGATTGGCTGCGCTAACGCTGAGTTTACTTCAGCAGTAAGCTCATGCGCACTTGTGCGCTTTATGCTTCTCCTCTCTTACAAATTCCTTAAAATAAGCTCAAATTAATCAAAAATTAGCTATTATTGCGCGTTTATTAGTCCCCTTTAAGTAGCGGATTAAAATTCTACTGGAACATTTCAACAAAGGAGATTGTGTGCCAACAATCAACCAACTTATTCGTAAAGAGCGACAAGCGGTAGTGAAAAAATCAAAATCACCCGCTTTGGTGTCATGCCCACAACGTCGTGGTGTATGTACTCGTGTATATACTACAACCCCTAAAAAACCGAACTCGGCGCTTCGTAAAGTTGCTAAAGTTCGTTTGACTTCTGGGTTTGAAGTTATTAGTTATATCGGTGGTGAGGGTCACAACTTGCAAGAGCATTCTATCGTTCTTGTTCGTGGCGGTCGTGTAAAAGACTTACCGGGGGTTAAATACCATATCGTACGTGGTGCTCTCGATACTGCGGGTGTTAAAGACCGTAAAGTATCTCGTTCTAAATACGGAACGAAAAAAGCTAAGGCTAAAAAATAATCAATTAGTCTGACAAGATTCGGTTTTTGATGACCCTATTTTGAGTAAATGAAAAAAACATTGAAGGAAACATTATGAGAAGAAGAAAAGCGCCCGTTCGCGAAATTATGCCTGACCCGGTTCATGGTTCAAAAATTTTGACAAAGTTCATCAACAAAATTATGTGGGACGGTAAAAAAAGTACCGCTGAAAAAATTATGTACGGTGCTTTGGATATCATGGGTTCACGTGGTGAAAAAACAGGTATCGAAGTGTTTAACGCTGCGATTGATAACATCAAACCGGTTATCGAAGTAAAAAGCCGCCGTGTGGGTGGAGCGACCTACCAAGTTCCAGTAGAAGTTCGTCCTGTACGTCAACTATCTCTTGCAATCCGCTGGTTAACCGATGCGGCACGCAAACGTAACGAGCGCACTATGGCAGAGCGTTTGGCAAATGAATTATCAGATGCTGCAAACGATAAAGGTACAGCATTCAAACGTAAAGAAGATACTTACAAAATGGCTGAAGCGAATAAAGCGTTCGCTCACTATCGCTGGTAAGATATACGTAACCTTTTGATGACCCTCTCGGGTTATCATTCCCCTATCCACTATAAACTCTATTAAGGGCTATTATCATGGCAAGATCCCATAAACTTGAAGACGTAAGAAACATCGGTATCGCCGCTCACATCGACGCGGGAAAAACGACAACAACTGAGCGTATCTTGTTCTACACCGGTGTATCACACAAAATCGGTGAAGTTCACGAAGGTGCTGCAACTATGGACTGGATGGAGCAAGAGCAAGAGCGTGGTATTACCATTACCTCTGCGGCGACAACATGTGAATGGAACGGCAAACAAATTAACATTATTGACACTCCGGGCCACGTTGACTTCACTATTGAAGTTGAGCGTTCTATGCGTGTACTTGACGGTGCCGTAGCGGTATTTTGTGCCGTTGGTGGGGTTCAACCACAATCGGAAACAGTATGGCGTCAAGCAAACCGTTACGGGGTTCCTCGTATGGTTTTCGTCAACAAAATGGACCGTACAGGGGCGGATTTCTACAACGTAGAAGAGCAAATTCGTGCACGTCTTAAAGCGAATCCAATCGCGATTCAACTTCCAATCGGTGCGGAAGATCAATTTAAAGGGATCATCGATCTCGTTAAAATGAAAGCAATCCTTTGGGATGAAGATGCGGCGATGGGTTCAAACTATCATGAAGCGGAAATTCCTGCGGATATGGTAGAAAAAGCGAATCAATACCGTGCACAACTCATGGAAGCGGCGGCTGAGGGCGACGATACTTTGATGGAGAAATTCTTCGAAGAGGGTGAACTCACTAACGAAGAGATTATGCGCGGGATTAAAGCCGGATGTCTTAAAATGGATATTATTCCTATGACATGCGGAACAGCGTTCAAAAACAAAGGGGTTCAAACTCTTCTTGACGCAGTTGTTGATTACCTACCGTCACCTTTGGAAGTTGCGGCGATCAAAGGGACTATGGAAGACGATGAAGAGGTTGAAGTTGATGTTGAATCAACTGATGATGCTCCATTCGCCGGTCTTGCGTTTAAAATCATGACCGACCCATTCGTAGGACAGCTCACTTTCGTACGTGTTTACCGTGGTGTTCTTGAATCAGGTACTTACGCATATAACACCATCAAAGGTAAAAAAGAGCGTATCGGACGTATCGTTAAAATGCATGCAAACAAACGTGAAGAGATCAAATCTCTCTACGCAGGTGAAATCGGTGCGGTTGTCGGTCTCAAAGACACAACAACCGGTGATACACTATGTGATGAGCGCGAACGTCTAGTACTAGAGCGTATGCACTTCCCTGAGCCGGTTATCTCGGTTGCGGTTGAGCCTAAAACCAAAGCGGACCAAGAAAAAATGGGTATCGCTTTGGCAAAATTGGCTGCGGAAGATCCATCTTTCCGTGTTCATACAGATGAGGAGACAGGACAAACGATCATTAGCGGTATGGGTGAACTTCATCTTGAAATCCTTGTTGACCGTATGTTCCGTGAGTTCAAAGTTGAAGCGGAAGTCGGTGCACCGCAAGTTGCGTACCGTGAGTCAATTCGTAACGAAGTTAACCAAGAGTACAAATACGCAAAACAATCGGGTGGACGTGGACAATTCGGTCATGTATATCTCCGTATCAAGCCGGGTGTACCGGGTACCGGTTATATCTTCCACAACGAAATCAAAGGTGGGGTTATTCCAAAAGAGTATGTTCCTGCCGTTGAAAAAGGGTGTAAAGAAGCGATGCAAAAAGGTGTTCTTGCGGGTTATCCGATTGAGGACGTTGAAGTTGCATTGTATGATGGTTCATACCATGAGGTTGACTCCAATGAGATGGCGTTTAAACTCGCTGCATCTATGGGATTCAAAGAGGGTGCACGTAAAGCAAACCCAGCTATCCTTGAGCCTATGATGAAAGTTGAAGTTGAAGTTCCTGAGAACTTCATGGGTGACGTTATCGGTGACCTTAACCGCCGTCGCGGACAAGTTAACAACATGGGTGACCGTTCTGGTAACAAAATTGTTGATGCGTTCGTGCCGTTGTCTGAAATGTTCGGTTATTCAACTGACCTTCGTTCAGCAACTCAAGGGCGTGCAAGTTACTCTATGGAATTCGATCACTACGAAGAAGTTCCACGTAACGTTGCCGAAGAGATTATCAAAAAGCGTAACAGCTAAGCTTTTCTCTTTCTCCTTTTGCCCCTTTCGGGGCACACTCTATTCTGCTAAATTTTCATTCGCGAAATCCCAATTTAATAAATTTTTGATTACGGCATCGGTGTAGTCAGCACGGGCGTTTTTATAGTCTAGATAATAGGCATGCTCCCATACATCGATACATAAAATCGGCTTTATACCGTGTGCAATCGGAGTATCGGCATTCGTGGTTTTAATTATGGTCAATTTCCCATTTTCGATTACGAGCCATGCCCATCCACTTCCAAACTGACCTAATGCGGCTTCTTTGAAGAGTTTGACGAAATTTTCATAGCTTCCAAAATCGGCAGAGATTTTTTGACCAACCGCTCCGTTTGGGAGACCTCCTCCATTGGGCTTTAAACTATTCCAGTAAAAAGTATGATTCCATACTTGTGCCGCATTATTAAAAAGGGCGACTTTCGTGGAATCATTGACACTTTGAATAATGATATCTTCTAGGGAGATATTTTCGAGTTCACTCTCTTTTGTCAGATTATTGGTATTGACGACATACGTATTATGATGTTTACCGTAATGGTATTCGAGTGTTTGAGAACTAATGTAGGGTTCTAACGCATTTTTTTCAAACGGTAGCGGGGGTAATATAACAGCCATAATAAACTCCTTATATGAATCTTTGTTTATTATAAATCATATAAGACTTATATTCGAATAAAAAAAAATAGTAATAAAAAAAAGAAGAATTATTTTTACGATGCGCTATAATGAACCTATGAGAAATCGAATATATATCCTTTTAGTAACAATGTTTTTTTCCCTTTTTTGTACTCTCTTAGAGGCAAAAGAGTCTGTAAAAATCGGTGTTTTGGCACATAAAAATTATGACTCTACCCACAAGATGTGGGATCAGACTGCTGAATATTTAAATACGCAAATACCTGAATACGAGTTTCATATTATTCCGCTTCGGTTTGAAGAGTTTTATCCATATCTACGTGACAAGAAAATTGATTTTGTCATCACGAATTCAGCTTATTATGTTGATTTAGAGAATAAATACGGGATTTCTCGAATTGCGACACTTAAAAACAGAGATTTAAACGGGAAAGCGCAAACTGAATTCGGTGGAGTTATATTTACACGTTCGGACAAGAGCGATATTAAGCAACTCGGTGATATCAAGAATAAATCATTTGCGGCGGTTGATGAGAGTTCATTCGGCGGATGGCTGATGGCACTACGGGAATTAAAAGAGAATCATATTGAGCCGCATGATTTGAAAACAACATTTTACGGTACCCATGAAGCGGTTGTTTATGCGGTATTAGATGGAAAAGCTGAGTCAGGAACCGTTCGCACCGATACGTTAGAACGGATGGTTGGTGAGGGAAAAATTGATTTAAACGACTTTGCCATTATCAATCAAAAAAATTATCCTAACTTTTATTATCTCTCCAGTACCAGACTCTACCCTGAGTGGCCGATAGCTACCGCAAAACATACTTCCGGTTCATTGGCTGAAAAAGTGGCCGTTGCATTAATATCGATGAGTGAAACTTCGAGTGCGGCACGTGATTCTAATAGTTTGGGATGGACGATACCGCTCGATTATCAAAGTATTCATGAATGCCTTAGAGAGCTTGAAGTAGGACCCTATAAACATCTTAAAGAAGATGCCTTTAGCTATTTTATAGAACAATATTGGCCTTATATTCTAACGGCTCTTGTATTTTTATTGGTCTCGTTAGGGGTAAGTGTTTATATTGCTAGAATGAATACAAAATTAAATGAAGCGCATCAAAGTCTTGAGTTACTGAATACGTCGTTAGAGGAAAAAGTTCTCGAAAAAACGCAACATTTATATGAAAAAACGGGAAAACTCGAAGAAGCTTATACGAATGAGAAATATCTTCGCAGTATTCTGCGAACGGTAGCGGATGTTAATCAGATGTTGATTACAACACGTTCAATCGATGAACTGGTCGATAAATCAACGCTGTGTCTTAGTTCAAACGAATCGTTTAAAAATGCAAAAATTTTGCTTGTTCGGCAGGGAGAACTGGTCGTTGCTTCTTCCTACGGTGTAGGAGAACATAAAAATATTACAGCGATCGACCATAAAGCTTATGCTGAGGGGATCAACCTTATGATCACCGATATGCACGATGAGATATTAAGTGAAGAGTGCAAACAAAATGCACTTAAATACGGTATAAAAGGGATTTATGCTTTGCCGTTGAAAAGCAGTACTTTTGCGGATGAGGTGATCGGGGTATTGAGCATTTGTACGGGGCGTGAGAACGGTTTTAGTGTTGAAGAGCAGAAGATGATAGAAGAGCTTGCAGGAGATCTGGGATTTGCCCTTAATTCGTTTACACAACAGCAGCAGATTGATACGCTTCATGAAGATCGGTTAAAAAGTTACCAAAGTTTTATTGACGCTATGGTGAACATGATCGAACAGCGTGATACCTATACCGCGGGGCATACGGTGAGAGTAGCTTATTATGCGGAGCTGATTGCCAGAGAGATGGGTCTTCCTGAGAAGGAGATCCAAAAATTGGTAGAGTCGGCAAAACTGCACGATATCGGTAAGGTTGTTACCCCGGATTCGATATTGCTTAAACCCGGGAAATTGACCAAACTTGAATATGAACTTATTAAAGAGCATGCGAAAGCAGGATACGAGGTTCTATCAAACGTCCATTTGTATAAAGAACTGGCAGAAATCATGATTGATCACCATGAACGCTATGACGGAAGCGGATATCCGTATGGCAAAAAAGGGGGAGAAATCTCGTTACTTGGACATATTATGGCGGTTGCCGATTCGTTTGACGCGATGACCACCAACCGCATTTATAAACCTCGAAAAGAGGTAAAAGAGTCCTTGGTCGAGCTGAACGAACTCAGTGGTACGTGGTACCATCCTGCGGTCGTAAACGCCGCATCAAAAGTTCTTGCCGATATCACTATTGATACATCAATCAATCAAATGGGTTCCAGTGCATTAGAAGAAGAACGGCTGAGTTATTTTTTCAAAGATAAGTTAACCAAACTTTACAATGAAGACTATTTTATGATGACCCTCAGCGGTCGTTTGCCGTACGCTAAGCCGAAGATGTTTTGTATTATCTCGTTGGTTGATTTTCATCACTACAATAAAACGTACGGTTGGGAGAAGGGGAATGATCTTATCGCTAAATTTGCGGTATATCTGTCTGAGAAACTTCCGGAATACCTTATTTTTAGAATATGGGGGGATCGGTTTGCGATAGCGGATTTCGAGGGAGACACCGATGCTTTGCTTAAAGAATCTCCCTTAAGTCGCGAGGGTGTTAACGTGAAGATAAAAGAGATTGCCAGTATTTCAAATAATTTGGAGGAGCTTATGAGAGACAAGAGGGAGAGTTACTAAGGAAGGACACTCCATCGGCTCTCAATTAACAGAGAATCATAACTGTAAATGCGTCCCACAAATTCATCTCCGGTTTTGTAGGTTGCTACCCCTTTCGGGGTTCCGCTCATAATAATGTCACCATCTTCAAAGCGCATAAAGCTCTCAATCTCCTCTATCATTTCTAGCGGTTTATAGATCATCAGTTCATAGGTCGCTTCTTGTACTAATACTCCGTTAATGTGGAGTGTCATCCGAAGCGATTCGAGTGCCGTATTCAAAGGAACAAAGTTGCCTAATACCGCCGAACCGTCGAATCCTTTGGCACGCTCCCACGGAAGTCCTTTTGATTTGAGGTGGTTTTGAAGCTCGGCTTTGGTGAGATCAAGTCCGAAACCGATCCCTGCAATGGTACCGTCCATCATCAAAAAGCAAATTTCCCCCTCATATCGGGTGTCAGGAGTTATGAACCGTAAGGTATCGGTGATAGCAGAGTTGGGTTTGTTGAAGATCACCATGGAAGAGGGGATTTCATTATTCAGTTCTTTGATGTGTTCGACATAGTTGCGTCCGATACAAACGAGTTTAGAAGGGGCAAGGGGTACGGAATTAAAGTGGACTAGGTTCATTTTGCTCTTTCCATATCGGTACTTCATCTTCTTCGGGTCTTCCTGAAAGTTCAAGTGAAGGGGTATAGTCGCTTTTGTACGCCAAGCTTTGACACCCCTCGACGTAATATCCCAAATAGATCCATTTTAACCCTAGGCGGTGTGCAAATTCGATTTGTTGCAAGAGGGTATAGCGTCCCAGTGATTGCCCGTGATATTCGGGATCGTAATAACAATACAGAGCGCTTATCCCCTCTTCTAGTATGTCGATAAGATCGACAGCAATAAGTTTATCTCCGTCAAAATAGAGAACCTCAAAGCCAAAATCGCCGTGTCCCTGAACAAAAGAAGCATAGTAGTTTTTAGGATCGCTTTTCGGTGCATCCCAATTGCGTGTTTTGTGTTTGTAATGATGGTAACACTCAAAGAGGCTTAAGTGTTCGCGCGTCAGGGTCGGTTGGCGAATAACGGTGGTGAGATGGGCATTTTTACGTAAGATTCGGCGATCGGATTTTCTAAACTTATAACGTTGAACATCAATTTTGAGACTATTGCACTCACGGCAATCTTGGCAAATAGGGCGAAAATACATGGATCCGAATCGGCGCCATCCTCGTAGAATAAGGGCTTCACATTGTTCTTTGGTACACTCTTGGATTATTTTATAGTGAATGCTTTGCGAATTTCCGCTAATGTATGAGCATGGCTCATGGAGCGCACACTCTTTGAGAATGGTATTGGGGTTATTCGTCGTCATCTTTGCGGCTAAGAGAAATAAGGACACCTTCGATCATCTCATCAATATCCCCATCGAGAATGGCACTGATGTTGGAGTAAGGAATTCCTGAACGGGTATCTTTTACTTGCTGATAGGGAGCGAGGACGTAAGAGCGGATTTGATGTCCCCAGCCGTTTTCGCTTTTTTCGATTCCATCAACCGCCGCTTGTTTTTTCTCCATCTCTAACTCATAGAGACGGGATTTTAGCATTTTAAAGGCGGTCGCTTTATTTTTATGCTGAGAACGGTCGTTTTGGCACTGTACGACGATTCCACTCGGGATATGGGTAATACGGATCGCCGATTCGGTTTTATTGACGTGCTGACCCCCCGCACCGGAAGCACGGTAGGTGTCGATACGGATATCGCGGTCTTCAATCTCGATATCGATATCATCGTCGAGTTCGGGAGAGACCATAACGGAGGTAAAACTGGTATGTCGTTTGGCAGCGGAGTCGTACGGGCTGATACGAACGAGGCGGTGGATGCCGTTTTCATTTTTGAGATAACCGTAAACATTGACCCCTTTGATAAGGAGGGCGGCATCTTTGATCCCTGCCTCTTCACCCGATTGGTAATCGAGCATCTCAACACTAAAGTCGTGGCGTTCAGCCCAGCGAGTATACATACGAAGTAGCATTGATGCCCAATCTTGAGACTCGGTACCGCCTGCTCCCGGGTGGATAGTGACAATCGCATTATGACTATCGTGCTCTCCGGAGAGGAGTACCTCTACTTCCATCGATTTGACATTGTTTTCCAGTGCTTCCGCATCGGCAAAGAGGGATTCAATCGTCTCTTCATCCCCCTCTTCTTTTGCCATATCGTATAAATCGACGGCATCTCCGAGAGTATGGAAAGTTTTTGAATATTTGGCAAGACGGCGTTCTAACTGGGTTTTCTCTTTTTGGATTATCCCTGCCGCATTTGCATCATTCCAAAATCCGTCTGAATTTTCTAACGCTTCAATTTCACTCAAACGAGCCGTAATCTCATCAGGGCGGACAACTCCGGTGACGTTTTGCATCTTAATATTGAGTGTTTTAAGTAATTCGGTATATTCGTAATGATCCACGTATTATCCCTGTGGTTGTATTATAATTGCGATTATATTCTATAGAGGCTAAAACAATGATTATCGCACGTTCCGTATCTGAACTCCGTAGTGCACTTGAGACGTGTAAAGGGGATATCGGTTTTGTTCCGACGATGGGAGCATTACACATCGGACATCGTACTCTTATCGATGCGGCACGCAAAGAAAATGAGTGTGTAGTCGTTTCCATTTTTGTCAATCCGACCCAATTTTTGCCCGGGGAAGATTTGAGCAAGTACCCGCGCCGCGAAGAGGCCGATTTTAAAATCTGTGAGCTGAGCGGTGTCGATATCCTTTTTTACCCCGATGTGAGCGCGATGTACGGCGAAGATGAGGTGCGGATATGTGCCCCTGATGTGAGAGGATTTATTCTTGAAGGCGCTTCCCGACCCGGACATTTTGACGGGGTGTTGACGGTGGTGATGAAACTGCTGAATATGGTACGCCCCACACGGGCTTATTTCGGTAAAAAAGATGCCCAGCAGCTTGCCCTTATTACCCAAATGAGTCACAATTTTTTTATGAATATTGAGATTGTTCCGATGGAGACGGTGCGCGAAAGCGACGGTTTGGCCCTCTCCTCCCGTAATGTTTATCTGAATCCTGTCGAACGTCAAGAAGCCCTTAAACTCTCTGCCGCATTGAAACGTGCAACGAAGATGCTGATGCAGGGAAATACAGAGAGTATTGAAATCAAATCGGCTATGGAGGCTATACTTGAGCCTTTGGATGTCGAGTATGTCGCGATCGTCAATAGAGCGTTTGAATCGATTGATGAGGTGGTAGTCGGCGATACTATCGTATTGGTTGCGGCACGTGTCGGGACGACCCGTTTAATCGATAATGTGTGGATGTAAGATGAAAAAATATGCGGCGATTGTCCTAGCGGCATTGATAATGAGCGGCTGTACCCCTAAAATAGGGAAAGATATTTTTATTGAGCCGCAAGGTAATTTACGATGGGAAAATTCCAAGAGTGAAGTGATGTTGGGGGTATTATCACTTTTGGGTGTTTCTACCAAACAAGGGGAGATCCGCTTGGGTACCGATTTAAAACTTCTTAATAAATGGCACAGCGATATTAAAGTCGTGTCCCTTACCTATACCTTGGCAGATGGAAAAGAGATCATTGCACACGGGGAAGCTAAAACCGGTCTATCGAAATCGTTGGTGATCCCCTCCGACACGCAAAGGGTAATCCCTTTGGAATTTCGTATGGAACCGAAACATTTGAATGCCAATCGAATCCTCGATATTTTGCAATCAAAGCGTAAGCTCTTTGTGCGAGGGGATGCGGTGGTTGAAGTATGGGGAATACAAAAACATTATCCGTTTGAGAAAGAGGTTAGCGCATGGGTAGAAAAGAGTCTTAAGGGCGAGTAGGCTCTTGCGGCATTACTGACATTTCAGTTACTGCCGAGGGATTAGGTATCAGGTATTTTTCCTCAACCATTAAATCTACGATCGCTTTAAAAACCGGCACGGCAGTTATCGAAGCAAAATAAACCGTACGGGGTTCGATCACGGCGATTCCTATGGTATAGCTGTGCTTGGCATCATTGGCAAAACCGATAAAGGAGGTGTGATAGCTGTTGACGTAAGCACCGTTTTTAGCAATATGTGCCGTTCCGGTTTTTCCCCCAATTTCAAGTCCCGGTGTTTTCGCCGCAGTTCCTGTCCCCTCATTGACGGTTTTAATAAGGATTTGTTTCATTCGTGCCGCAGTAGCGGGTGAAATGACTTGAATAGGGGCTTGTATCTGCATCGGAATGGTACGGCCGTTATCGTCATAAAGGGCTTCGACCACCATCGGATTGATGAGTCTTCCTCCGTTATTAAAGACGTTGTAAGCTTTAATCATTTGCATCGCATTGGAGCGCATTCCGTATCCGTAGGAAGTGATCGCTTTATAGAGATAGTTATTGAGTTGGGTAGAACTTGGGATTGAACCCCGTTTTTCATACGGTAGGTCAATACCGCTGAAATGGGTAAACCCAAAACGCTTCAGCCCTTCCGTAAATTCGGCACCGTTGAGTTTCTGAGCCAACTGTGCAATCCCGATGTTGGAAGAGTGGACAATAACGTCTTCAGCACTGATCATACTAAAAGCATGTTCGTCTACAATGGTTTTGCGTCCCATCGTGAAGCGCCCGTTATGTCCGTTGACCATATCGTAGGGGTTAATCAAACCGCGATCAAGGAGAAGGGAAAAAATTATCGGTTTAACAACGGATCCCGGTTCAAAGCTGTACTCGATAGCATTGGTATTGAGAGAAGGGTAATCTGCTGTACGGATATGACTCGGATCAAAACGGTTTGAGCTTGCCAATGCGACAATCTTTCCTGTTTTGGATTCCATGACGGTAGCGATAATCTCATCGGCTTGAAGCTGTTCTTTGATTTGATCGGTAATGGTTTCAATTCTGGATTGGAGCATAATAGGGATATTAAGTTTGACGGTAAGACCGTTGATCTGTCGTTTAGCTTGGCTTTGTTTGTTTAAAATCAGATAGCCGTTGACATCGCGCAACGCTTTTTGGGTTTTGTTTTGTTGAGGATTGAGTTCTTCGTCAAAAAATTTCTCTAATCCTTTAATCCCGTAAACACGGGTATAACCGTCCTCTTCTATTTTACGGGGATAGCCTAAAAGAGGAGTGAGAAGATTTCCGTAAGGATATTGGCGTGCTTCACCGCTTTCTAGTATATTAAGCCCTTGTAAAACACGGTCACCCGAAGGGGTTTCGTATTCGATGAATACTCCTAAACGGCGTAATTCAAAAGCGAGTGTTTTGAGATACATGGCCTCTTTTGGACTGATATGATAGCTGAGTGTGACGGAACCTTTACGGGTGTGAAGACGTTCTCGAATTTCACTCGGCTCGGTTCCGCTGTAGATACTAAAGAGTTGAATAAAGAGTTCTTCTTTATCCGGATCGATATTGCGGGTATTGACGACTGCTTTATAGAGCTTTTGGGTGGTGGCGATGTGGAATCCGTCGGCACTGATGATTGATCCGCGCTGTGCTTTGGTGCTCTCTTCGGAGTATATAGAGGGGATATCCCGATTATGTAAAGCAGTGTAAAGCATGACCGCCAAAAAAATGACGAAACCGAACATGAGAACGAGAAAAAGGGCAAGGATTTTTTTTGATTTATTGGAATGGCGCATGTGAGAAGATTAAATCACATTTGCGTTCGCGTAATTTCTTTATAGGCATTGAGTGCCTTATTTCGTACTTCAAGCATCAGTTTCATACTGATTTCGGCTTTATCGATGGCAATGGCGGCTTGGTGAAGATCTTTTACGCTACCGGTTGCAATATCACTCATTGCCTTCTCGCCGTCAACTTGCATTTGGTTGACGTTTCCGAGAGCATTTTTGAGCTCTTGTGCGAAATCGGTACTGCTTCCCTCAACCGTATTACCACTTTTACTAGCCAGTAAATCGGCGGTGGAAAGAGATTTGATCGATTGAATATTAGCCATTTACTCTGTTATCCTTGTAATATACTAATGGCACTGCCGGCCATGTTTTTTGCACTTTCGAATGCGGCGACGTTCGCTTGATACGAACGTGTTGCTTCGACTAAATCGGCCATTTCGACGACAGGATTAATGTTAGGGTATGCAACATACCCTTTAGCGTCCGCATCGGGGTGAGAAGGGTCGTATTTCATTTTCGGAGCGCTGTCGTCACGGCTGATTTTATCAACAATAACGCTCATAATAGCAGGATTTGGTTTTAAACCGGCTAAACCCTCTTTCAACGGGTCACTGTACCCGAGAGCTGAAGTTTCGTTTTCCAATGCTTTATTGTAAAGTTGATTAAAATCGATCGCTTTAAAAATGACTTCTTGACGGCGGTAAGGGCCACCCTCATCGGTACGTGTCGTTTGTGCATTGGCAATGTTGGAACTGATGGTATTGACACGAACACGCTGAGCTGAAAGCCCATAACCGCTGATGTCGAAGCTATTTAGAAAAGCCATAATCTAATCCTTAAGAGGTCTTGCCCGAAGCGTCTATGACACTTTTGAACAAAGCGGAATCTTTTTTGAGTGCCGCAGTGAGGGCATTAAACATGGTGGAGTTTTTTGCCATTTCGGTTGTTTCAACGTCCAAATCAACACTATTGCCGTCGTTACGTGCCATATGACCGTCTCGAAAAAAGGTAGTCGGTTTGGATGAATCCGAGCCGATCGGTCCCAAGTGAGCACCGTTGGTTTGTGCCATTTGGAGAGTTTGAGATTTGTCTTTAAAAATTTCAGCACTTTTTTGAGCCAATGTATCTTCAAAACTGATATCTTTTGGACGATAAAAAGGGGTGTCGGCGTTGGCAATATTTCCGGCAATAATATCTTGCCGTGCCGCACGGTAGTCCATGGCACTTTTCATAAGCTCATGAGCACGTGAAATATTCAGACCCATCGCCTTCTCCCCTTTCTCTCAATTTCGTTTACAACACTAAAGCAAAAAACATTCCAATTTGCTTTTATCGAACTCTTTTACAAAGAACGATATACTTCTACAAATTATACATTATAAGCTTATAAAATGCCGGATAAAAAATTATTTATTTTAACAACTGCGCTCATTACGATAGGGGTGATATGCTCTTATACACTCTCTGCCTATACGGTTATTTTATTTGAATATAACGATTTCCATTTCGTTATTCGTGAACTCATCGTAGCGGTTATTGCTATTTTTATCATGTGGACGCTCGCACAACTTGATCCCGACATTTGGCTTCACCGACTGGGTCTCGGGTTGTTTTTCGGAGGGATCTTTTTGATGGTCGTTATGCCTTTTCTTCCGGCTTCATTGGTAAGTGAGGTGGGGGGAGCTAAACGGTGGATCAAATTGTTCGGCTTTTCAATTGCTCCGGTAGAGTATTTCAAGATAGGATTCGTTTACTTTTTAGCGTGGAGTTTTTCTCGTAAACTTGGTCATCATGATAATATGGGGATTGCCGAAGAGTTCAAACGGTTTCTCCCTTACGCCGCAATTTTTATTATTGTTATGTTTTTGATTGCTTTTATGCAAAATGATTTGGGACAAGTGGTCGTACTTGCCCTGACGTTGGCATTCATGCTCTTTTTTGCAGGGAGCAGTTTCCGATTCTTTATGACGCTGATTGCAAGTGCCGTAGGATTTTTCCTTTTCTTTATTTTGACGGCAGAACACCGAATCAATCGTATTCTCTCTTGGTGGGCTTCGGCGCAAAGTACAATTCTAGCTTTTTTCCCCGAATCGATTGCGAAACATTTGCGGATTGACAATGCTGAAGAACCCTATCAAATCGGCCACTCACTCAATGCGATCCATAACGGTGGAATTTTTGGGGCAGGGCTTGGGGGCGGAACCTTTAAACTCGGTTTTTTAAGTGAAGTGCACACCGACTTTGTTTTAGCCGGAATTGCCGAAGAGTTTGGATTTATCGGTGTTTTTGGGGTAACGATGCTTTTTGTTATGCTGTTGCATCGGCTCTTCAAAATCGCAAACCGTTCTCACAATGACACCGCCTATCTGTTTAGCTTAGGGGTAGGACTTTTGATCACCTTTGCATTTATGATTAATGCGTACGGTATTAGCGGATTAACACCGATTAAAGGGATCTCCGTGCCGTTTTTGAGTTATGGAGGTTCGGCGATGTTGGCCTCGGCAATCGGGATCGGGATGGTCATTATGGTCTCTAAAAAAATCGAATACAAATCAGGGGATAAAAAGTGAACCTTATCTTTACCGGCGGCGGTACCGGAGGGCATTTGGTTATCGCCCTCTCTTTGGCAGAAAAAGCGCGTGAACAAGGGCATAAAGTGATGTTTATCGGCTCGACTTCAGGGCAAGATCGTCAGTGGTTCGGGGAGAGCCCTATTTTTGATGAGGTTCACTTTTTAGATACGACGGGTGTCGTGAATAAAAGAGGATTTTCTAAGCTGATAGCACTTTGGAAAGTCTTTAAAGCGCTCCTAACTTCACGTGCGCTAATTCGTGCCTTTAAAGCAGATGCAGTCGTGAGTGTAGGAGGATTTTCGGCCGCACCTGCGGCGATGGCCGCGGTTACGACGGGTGTGCCGCTCTACATACATGAACAAAATGCGATTACCGGAAAACTAAACCGATTATTGCGCCCTTTTGCTAAACGCTTTTTCAGCTCGTATGAAGAGGGTGAAAACCGTTGTGACTATCCTGTCCACCCTCGCTATTTTGAAAATTCCCGTATTCGTGATTCGATTAAAACGGTTATCTTTTTGGGGGGATCGCAAGGGGCAAAATTTATTAATGATTTGGCACTTGAGATTGCTCCATGGCTCCAAAGCGGAGGTATACATATTATCCATCAGTGCGGATTAAAAGAAGAAGAACGGGTGAGAGAGGCCTACCATGCATTGGGCATTGATGCGGAAGTGTATGGATTCACGACGCAGATTGCCGAGCTATGCGAGAAGAGCGATTTTGCAATAAGCCGTTCGGGTGCCAGTACCCTTTGGGAACTTTGTGCGGCAAAAATACCCGCTTTTTTTATCCCTTTTCCTCATGCTGCAGCCGATCACCAGTTTCATAATGCACAGTATATATTAAAACATAATTGCGGTTGGTGTGAACGCCAAAATGAGGGATTGAGTCAAAAGCTTCAAGAAGCGATCTTGAGCGATATTAAACCAAAAAGTGAAGCACTTTCTCACCTTATTGCCCCTAACGGTGCGAAGCATATTATAGAAATAATTGAAAACACTTAAACCTGCTGATTACATAATTTTTTGAGCCCCTTTTTGCTATAATTCGCCCACTTATTGCCACCAGCAAGGGCAGTGAGGAGAGAATTATCAAAGGAGTTTCACTATGAAACACACATCCGCGGGCAAATATCGCCCTTATCCTCAAGTTGATTTGCCAAATCGTATTTGGCCATCCAAAACCATCACGCACGCCCCTATCTGGTGCAGTGTCGATCTTCGCGACGGTAACCAAGCGTTGATCACCCCGATGAACTTGGATCAAAAACTCTCTCTCTTCACCCTCTTGCTAAAACTCGGATTTAAAAATATTGAGGTGGGATTCCCCTCCGCGTCGAAAGTGGAGTTCGATTTTTTACGCACCCTTGTAGAGCAAAAATTGATTCCCGATGACGTGACGGTTCAAGTCCTCGTCCAAGCGCGAGAACATTTGATCGACAAAACGTTTGAAGCGTTAGCGGGAGTCAAAAAAGCGATTGTCCATTTGTATAACTCCACCTCGGTAGCCCAGCGTAAAATCGTCTTCGGAAAAGAGCAAGACGAGATTATCGCGTTGGCATTAGAGGGTGTCGATATGGTCAAAGCTCGTGCTGCAAAGCACGACGGTGAAATCATGCTCGAATACTCCCCTGAGAGCTTTACGGGGACAGAACTCGAATTTGCCGCCCGTATCTGTAACGCCGTCACCGATCGATGGGGAATTAGCGCGAGTCGAAAAGTGGTGATCAACCTCCCTGCAACGGTCGAGATGGCGACGCCGAATGTTTATGCCGATCAGATTGAGTGGATGAGCCGACACCTCACCAACCGAGAGCACGTGTTGATCTCGACCCATACCCACAATGACCGTGGAACCTCCGTTGCCGCAACGGAATTAGCATTGTTGGCGGGGGCGGATCGTGTCGAGGGGACGTTGCTCTCCAACGGTGAGCGCACCGGAAACGTCGATATTATCACGTTGGCACTCAATATGTTTACCCAAGGGGTTGATCCAGAGCTTGATTTCAGCGATTTGGAGACGGTGGTGCGCGTTGTAGAAGAGTGCACGGACATGAAAACCCATGAGCGCCACCCGTATGTGGGCGAGCTCGTTTACACGGCATTTTCAGGTTCTCACCAAGATGCGATCAACAAGGGGTTAGCGTATCAGCGTGCTAAAGATGATGCGTTTTGGGAAGTACCGTATCTCCCTATCGATCCGAGCGATGTGGGGCGTAACTACGAGGGGATTATCCGTATCAACTCCCAATCGGGCAAAGGGGGCGTAGCCTACGTCCTCGAAGATAAATTCGGCTACTCATTGCCGAAGAAAATGCACCCTGAAATCGGAACCATCGTTCAGCGTGTGACTGATGAAGCGGGACGTGAACTCACTTCCGAAGAGATTTTGGATATTTTCGAGAAAACCTATTTCGGTGAGCCGCATGACATTGAGTTCGTCGATTACTCGGTGATCTCGGAGAGTGCGAAAGAGCACTCTGCCAAATGTGTGTTGGAATACACCCATAACGGCAAAATGATCCGAAGCGAAGGGCAGGGGAATGGCCCGATCGATGCGTGTAAAAACGCGTTGATGGTGGAGTATTCGCATAATTTTAAAATCCTCTCGTACAGTGAGCATTCACGCGGAGAGCTTTCCAGTGCCGAAGCGGTAGCGTACATCGAGATTCAGACCGAGAGTTTGGATAAATATTTCGGAGTAGGGTGTGATAACGATATCACCGTAGCCTCGATCAAAGCGATGTTCAGCGCGCTTAATCGGGCGTTTTCGTAACTTCTTCTCTACTTTTCTGTTTAGTCAGAAAAGTACCAAAAGATCATACCGTGATCCAAAAACGCTACGTTCTTCTCGGCACGACTGCCTTCAGAACGGCTCTTTGTATTGGATCACGGGAATTTTATAATATTTTTTAACTCCTTCTTCGCTATAATCGCGCAATTTTATCCAAATGAGAGTATGACTATGATGGATGTCCGCGAAGCCTTTTTGGCCTTTTTTGAATCAAAACAACACGCACGGGTTCCGAGTTCTCCCCTTGTTCCTGATGATGCAACCCTCCTTTTCACCAATGCGGGGATGGTTCCGTTTAAGTCAATCTTTACGGGTGATATCCCTATCCCCTCAAATCCTCGCGCTACGAGTGCACAGACGTGTATCCGTGCGGGTGGAAAACACAATGACCTAGAGAACGTCGGTCATACGGCGCGTCACCACACGTTTTTCGAGATGCTCGGAAATTTTAGTTTTGGTGATTATTTCAAAGAAGAAGCGATTGCCCATGCGTGGGAATTTGTTACCGAAGTGATGAAACTCCCTGTTGATAAATTGTGGGTTACCGTCCATGAGAGCGATGACGAAGCTGAAGCAATTTGGAAAAAACACATTGCCGCAGATCGTATTATGCGTCTGGGGGATAAAGATAACTTCTGGCAGATGGGAGATACCGGACCGTGCGGACCGTGTTCGGAAATCTTCGTCGATCAGGGTGCGGAACATTTTAACGGACCTGAAGACTATATGGGGGGAGATGGGGATCGTTTCCTCGAAATCTGGAATCTTGTATTTATGCAGTATGAGCGCAATGCCAAAGGTGAATTGAAACCGCTTCCGAAACCATCTATCGATACGGGGATGGGGCTAGAACGTGCAACGGCAGTCTTAGAGGGGGCATTGAGCAACTACGATTCAACCCTCTTTATGCCGATTATTCGCAAAGTTGAAGCCCTTATCGGTAAACCTTATACCTATGCTAGCGGTGCATCGTATCGTGTTATCGCCGATCATATCCGTACGGCTACGTTTCTCCTTGCGCAGGGGACAAACTTCTCGAATGAGGGGCGCGGTTATGTATTGCGCCGTATTTTACGTCGTGCGGTTCGTCACGGATATTTGCTCGGATTTACCAAACCGTTTATGTTTGAGGTTGCTGATACCGTTGCGGAATTGATGGGGAAACAATACCCTTACATCGTTGAAAAATTGACAGTTTTAAAAGAGCAAATCATGCTCGAAGAAGAACGCTTTTTCAAAACCATTGCATCGGGGATCGAACTCTTTAACGAAGAGCTTAAAAATACCAAAGAGACATTCAGCGGCGAAGTGGCGTTTAAACTCTACGATACCTTTGGTTTCCCTCTCGATTTGACCGAAGATATGCTTCGTGAAAAAAACATGAGCCTTGATGTCGATACGTTTGAAGCACTGATGTCTGAACAGCGTAAACGGGCAAAAGCGGCATGGAAAGGTTCGGGTGATGCGCACGTCGAGGGGGATTTTAAAACCCTCCTTGAGACGTTCGGCCTCAACACCTTCATCGGGTATGCCTACACCAAAGCTCCCGTTAAAATCCAAGCCCTTTTGGGTGAAAATTTCGAGCGTGTTGAACAGCTTCATGCCTATCAGCGCGGTTGGGTACTTCTCGAAGAGACTCCGTTTTATGCGGAAAGCGGCGGACAATCGGGTGATACCGGAATTCTCGGGGATAAAGCGACCGTTACTGAGACGAAAAAATTTCACGGCTTGAACCTCTCTCATATCGAAACTAAAGCGACAGTAAGTGTCGGTGAGAGCATCGAAGCGGTTGTTGATCCTGAGCGTAACGAGATCGCGAAACACCACTCGGCAACCCATTTACTCCATGCGGCGTTGTATGAGATTCTCGGTGAGCATATCTCCCAAGCGGGATCACTCGTTGAGCATAACCGTCTCCGTTTCGACTTCTCCCACCCTAAAGCAATGAGCCACGAAGAGATTGCTCTCGTCGAAGAGCGGGTGAACTATCATATCTTCCATGCGTTGGAAGGGTTGACGAGAGAGATGAGCATCGACGAAGCGAAAAAAAGCGGAGCCAAAGCGCAGTTCGGCGAGAAATACGGTGATACGGTTCGCGTTGTAAACTTCGGCACCGCATCGGTCGAGTTTTGCGGCGGAATCCATGTCGATAACACGGCAACCATCGGAACGTTTGTAATCGTCAAAGAGAGCGGTGTGAGCGCTGGAGTTCGTCGTATCGAAGCGGTGTGCGGCAATGCGGCGTACAACCTGTTCAAACAACAGCGTCATCTCCTCGAAGAGGTAGAAGCATCGGTTAAAAATCGCGATGTATTGGCAGGTATTGAACGTCTCAAAGAGCAGGTTAAAACCCTCAAATCGGAAATGAGCACATTGGCTTCTTCGGCGAAAGAGGAACTCTCCGTTACGATGATGGGCTCTACGGCGGTAGTAGTCGCCGAACTCAGTGCAGGCGATATCAAAGAGCGTATCGATGAACTTAAAAACCAGCACGATTCGGTTGCGGTGATTTTGTTCCAAGTCAAAGAGGAGAAAGTACTTCTTGCGGCAGGGGCTAAAAACACTAGTGTTAAAGCGGGTGACTGGATCAAAGCAATCGCACCGATCCTCGGTGGCGGCGGCGGCGGACGTCCGGATTTTGCTCAAGCGGGCGGAAAAGATGCTTCTAAACTAGGTGAGGCCAAAGAGGCGGCATTGGCGTATGTAACGAAGGAATTGGCATAATGAAAGAATTCTTGATCGAGACGTTTGCTCAACACCGTACATTAATCGTTTTTTTACACGTACTTAGTGCCGTCATTTGGGTAGGCGGGATGATCGCTATCCGATTCGCAACGCACCAATCACTCGCACTCATTAGTGATCCAAAACTTCGTTTAGAGCGTGCGGCGCATACCCTCAAACGTTTATTTAGCATTGTATGGCCGTTTGTTATCATCCTTATTATTACGGCGGTTTTGATGGCTGTGGGATTAGGATTTCGTGCTGCGGCAGTGGACGCTTCAGGCAATGTCATTGATGAATACGCAATGAGTTTGTACAATACGGTACATATCAAAGAGGCGATTTGGCTCGTTATGGCATTGAATTTGGGTGCGATGATGTTTCGTAGACGTAAGGCGGAAGAGGCACTGAAGGCAGGAAATATTGAAGCGGCAAAAGGGTTGCTCGGGATGATTGCCAAATATATGGTTCCGGTGAATATTGTGTTAGGGTTGATTGCGATTTATATCGGTGTATTTTTACGAGGCGCATATTCATAATTTATACGCAATCAGAATAAAATGAGGTTCGCATGTTGAGATTGTGTTCATCTTCGATAACCCGTGCCGAACTTCTCAAAGCTGCGGGTATCCCCTATTTGCAAGAGTCCCTCGATTTCGATGAAGATTCGATTATCGCTCCCACCCCTAAAAACTTTGTGTATCAAGCGACACTCGGAAAATACCGTGTTAATTTTGAAAAATTCGGATGTACCGATTATCCACTCCTTGTCGCTGACACGGTTGTAACCGCGCAGGGAAAAATTTTACGCAAAGCGAAAGACGAAGCCGATGCACGGATGATTTTGGAGACCCAAAGCGGTTCAGAGGTCGCAATCATCACCTGTATGATCTACAAAACTCCACGGCTCGAACTCCTCGACATCTCTTCGACCCACTATTTTTTTGATGTTTTTGATCCAAAAGAGGTTGAGAATTACTTACGAAGCGGTGAATGGCGAGGTAAAGCGGGCGCGTGTATGGTAGAGGGATTTTGCAAACCCTATATTCGTGAAGTACGCGGGTTTGAGAGTACTGCAATGGGGCTTAGTATCGAAGTGTTAAAGCCGTTTTTATGATGAATCATCCTTACGAGAGTGAACTCAAAGCACTAAAGCGTTCAGGTCGCTATCGTGAACGCCGTATTCGTGATAGCGCACTTATTGATGCCGCATCAAACGATTATTTGGGACTTGCTGAGAACAGAGAACTCCATCTTAAAGCGTGTGAGACCCTCTCTGCGTACCCTGATCATGCTCCGAAAGCGTCCATGTTGGTCAACGGCTATCATCCGATTCATGCCGCCTTTGAGCGTGCATTATGTGAGGCGAATGGATTTGAAGCGGGGATCGTCATGGGGAGTGGGTTTAACGCGAATATCGGTCTCATCGAAGCGTTAATACGTAAAGGGGATGTCCTCTTAATGGATGAGGAGTATCACGCCAGCGGGGTTGCAGGATCGCGTATGTGTGAGGGAGAAGTTGTTTTTTTCCCTCACAACGATGTGAGTACATTGGAAAAAGAACTGATTCGCTCATCTGGGAAACGGACGATAGTGGCAGTTGAGGGGATATACTCGATGGGGGGCGATTGTGTCTCACGAGAGATCATTGAGCTTGCCGTAAAATATGAGGCGATTTTGATTTTGGATGAAGCTCATAGTAGTGGGGTGATCGGCGAGTCACTAATGGGAATACTCGATTACTATGCTATTGCACCGACACCACGCATGATCAAAATGGGGACTCTAGGCAAAGCGTACGGCAGTTTCGGAGCCTATGTCCTCTCCTCGGCGCATATTAGCGACTATCTCATCAACCGCGCAAAAAACGTGATCTATGCCACGGCCCCCTCACTCTATGATACGGCATTGGCTCACCATTCATTGATATTTATCCAAACAAACGTAAAAATTCTGCGCGAAAAAATAAAGATTCGTCAACGTATTGTCCGTGAAATACTCGGGATTGATGTACCCGGATTGATCGTCCCGATTGAAATCGGGGACAACCGTGAAGTGATAGAACTCCAAAAGCAGTTAAAAAATGAATTGGGAATAGAGGTAGGAGCCATTCGTCAACCGACGGTGAAAAAAGCGATACTTCGTCTTATTACACGGCTTGACATAGATGAGGCAGTTTTAGTGCAGGTGTGTGAGCGTTTAACACAGATTTGGGTAAAATAATAATATGAATAGTATTCATATTGATCGGCTTAAGATTACCCATAAAGATACGAAGTTAGTGGATATTTCGTTTGAGATTCGACGGTCGTTGGCATTGGTGGGAGAAAGCGGGAGCGGCAAATCGCTTACCTTAAAAGCTCTACTGGGAATTTTGGATCCGGCGTTGGAAGTTTTTTTCGAAAAACGATCTGATTTTGAGTGGAAGAGAGGAGAAACACTCTCTCTTGTTCCTCAAAATCCGTTTACGGCACTTTCACCGCTTACGCGAATTAAAGATCAGATGTTTCTCTATCAAGAGAGAAGTCGAGAGCTTTTTGCCCTATTGGGTTTGGATGAAACACTTTTGGAACGATTTCCCCCTGAATTATCGGGAGGACAGCTACAGCGTGTTGTGGTTGCAATCGCTTTAGGTTCAAATCCGAAACTTTTGTTACTCGATGAGCCGACAACCGCACTGGATCCTTCCTCAAAAGAGGCTATGATTACATTATTAAAAAAATTACAAGAATCAATGGGATTTTCGATGTTGTTTGTAACCCACGATATGAGTGTAGCATCAGCATTATGCGAAGAGATTTGTATTCTTCGAAACGGTCTTGTAATCGAGGCAGGAAAAATGGTCGATGTCATTACCTCCCCCAAAGATGGATATACCCAAGCGCTTATAAGCGCTGAATTTAAAACCAGAGGATTTAGAAATTGATCAACTCCTATGAAGAAGTACCGCTACGGACAAGAATGAGAAAATACATGCTCATTGGTCTGGGAATTATTGTGATGATTCCCGTTGTGTTTTTAGGGTACCTTATCTACACTTTTGAATACGAAACCCAAAAACTGATCAAATATCAGCCCCGTTTGACAACGGAAGTTTATGATCGTAACGGGAATAAAATCGCCAATCTTTTCAGTGATGAGCACCGTTATTATGTCTCGTATGAAAATATTCCTCCAAGATTGATTGAAGCCCTCTTGGCGATTGAAGATACGATGTTTTTTGAGCATGGAGGAGTTAACCCCGATGCGATAATGCGGGCAATCATCAAAGACGTAAGTGCCGGAAAACTCAAAGAAGGGGCAAGTACTATCACTCAACAGTTGGTTAAAAATACCCTTCTCAATCGTGAAAAGAAATTTTCACGTAAATTTAAAGAGGTTTTGTACGCGATACGAATTGAGCAAGAACTCTCTAAAGAGGAGATTTTAGAGCGCTATTTCAATGAAATTTATCTAGGGCATGGGTATTACGGGATCAAAACAGCATCTGACGGCTATTTTCGTAAACCTCTTAAAGAGTTAACCTTAAAAGAGATCGCGATGCTCGTCGGTCTTCCAAAAGCCCCTAATTTTTATTCTCCGACCCGAAATTATGAGTTGTGCCTAGGACGGGCTAACCGTGTTATCGGACGGATGTATGAACTGGGATGGATCGATCAAGCAACCTATGAAAAATCAACACAAGAGCGTCCAAAAGTCTACAATGACACCCTTAGTAAAAACTCGGGTCCCTATATTATCGATGAGGTTATGCGTCAACTCGGCGATGCCTTCCCTGATATTCGCAGCGGCGGGTATAAAGTTTACACAACTATCGATATGCGTCTTCAGGAAGCAGGATACAAAGCGCTTCAGTCAGGTCGTGACGAGATTTTAAAACGGGCGCAAGAAGCGGGTGATTTGGACGAGAACATGCAGCGTCAGCTCAATGGCGCCCTTATCAGTTTAAATCCCCACACGGGAGAAATCTTGGCAATGGTAGGAGGGTATGATTATGCCCTCAGCCCCTACAACCGTGTAACGCAAGCTAAACGTCAACCCGGTTCAGCTTTTAAACCGTTTATTTATCAAGTAGCACTCGACAGCGGTATGTCTCCCTCTTCGATGGTACCCGATATCGCTCGTACCTATACGTACGCCGGTGATGACGGTGAAGAGAAAACGTGGCAGCCGAAAAACTATAAAAATGAGTATAAAGGGATGGTTACGATTCGCGATGCACTTACCCATTCACGTAACCTTGCTACGATCAATATGGTGAGTGATATGGGATTCGGGAAAATTACCGACGGCTTAAGACGTTACGGTATTGTTGAAAATCTTCCTCCCGATCTCTCTATTGCTCTGGGGACAATCTCTATCTCTCCTATCGATTTGGCAAAATATTACACGATGTTTGCCAGCGGAGGGGCACTAACAAATCCGATGCTGGTACGACAGGTAATAACCCCAAAAGGGGAGACGATTCAGTATCAAAATAAAAGTCGTCAAGTCAATACGCCGCAGCAAATTTATTTAATGACCTCGATTCTCAAAGATGTTGTGAGTCACGGTACGGGAACAGCCGCACGTGTCGGCGGTATAGAGATAGCCGGTAAAACGGGAACGACCAATAAAAACGTCGATGCATGGTTTGTCGGTTATTCACCGACGGTAGAGACGGTAGTTTGGTTCGGACATGATAATAATACCCCGATGCGCCGTAGTGAAACGGGAGGGCGTGCCGCAGGACCTGTTTTTCGTTATTATTATGAAGATATGTTACGGATTTATCCGAATACGAAACGTTATTTTGATGTTCCTGCGGGAGTGTATCAAGCTCCTACGGATGATCAAAACGGAAGCGAAACATTTACCGACACCTCAGTAGCTCCGGATGCAACGCAGGAAGAGGCACCGAAAACCGAAGAGAAGTTACTATTTTAACCTTTTTTCTTGGTTGCCGATGAGAGATAAAACCACGTTGCCCCGCCGATGATAACAAGCATAATCGGGGCGAGATAAGGCTTATCGGAGATCAAATCATACGCCTTTATTAACGCTCCTCCGAAAAGATAACTTCCCCCCCCGACGACGACTGCCCAGATAGCTGCGCCGATGGCATTGTACGCACTGAATTTCCAAAAATCATACTTGGTTAATCCGATGGCTAAAGGGACGAGGGTTTTAAGCCCGTAGATAAACTTTTTAACGACGATGATCCATGATCCGTTTCGTTTGAGGAGGAGATGAGAAAATGCGAGTTTTCGACGGTGCTTTTTAAAGTACTCCATCATTTCACGCTTGTGGTATCGAGACATATAAAACATCAACGAATCTCCGATAAAATTGGCGATCATAGCGATGGCAATGGAGAGCGATATATCCATTTTCCCCATAAAGCTGAGAACCCCTGCACCCAAAAGGGCGACGAATCCCCCTCCAAGAGAGTAGAGAAAGAGCACAATGTAGCCGTACGTCGAGAGGTTATTGAGCATGTCATCCATAAATCATAATTTCCTTATTTTTGCTATTTCATCACGCAGTCGCGCCGCTTCTTCGAATTCGAGTTTTTTAGCGGCTTCTCTCATTTTGAGGTTCAGCTCTTCGATCAGTTTTTTCCGCTCGGCGGCGGGGAGTGTTTTCGCTTTTTTGGAGCGGTTGTATAAATCGCCGACATCTTCGAGTTTGAGATTCTCATCCAGAGAGCGTTTGGTGGTGGTTGGGGTGATACCGTACTTTACATTATAGGCCTCTTGCAGGGCACGTCGATCCGTGGTCGTTTTGATTGCTCTCTCCATCGATCCGGTAATCTTTTGCGCGTACAAAATAACCCGTCCGTGTTCATTTCGTGCCGCACGTCCGATTGTTTGGATGAGGGCGGTTTCTGAGCGGAGAAATCCCTCTTTGTCGGCATCTAAAATCGCCACGAGACTCACTTCGGGGAGGTCTAACCCCTCTCGGAGGAGATTGATCCCGATGAGGACATCGAAATCTCCGACACGCAATCCCCGTATGATCTGATTGCGCTCGATAGCGTCGATTTCGGAGTGCATATACTGCACTTTGATCCCTAAATCGGCGAGGTATTTGGCGAGGGCTTCCGCCATTTTTTTAGTGAGTACCGTCACGAGGACACGATCCCCAAGGGCTACGGTTTTTTTAATCTCATCGTGTAAATCTTCGACCTGATTTTCACTCGGTTTGATCGTGATGATCGGATCAAGGAGTCCGGTAGGTCGGATAATCTGATGAGCGATGGTGGTACTGACATCGAGTTCTTGAGCCGATGGAGTGGCGGAGACGAACATATAATGGGGCGCTTTGTTCATAAATTCATCGATCATGAGAGGACGGTTATCCAGAGCACTCGGGAGGCGGAATCCGTAATCGACGAGTACCTCTTTACGGCTTCGATCCCCCGCAAACATCCCCCGAAACTGCGGTAAACTCACATGGCTCTCATCGACGATAATCAAAAATTTATCGTGATGGAGGGTGAAATAATCAAGCAAGGTATAAGGGGCTTCTCCGGGGAGTTTATCGGTGAGGTGGCGGGAGTAGTTTTCGATCCCCTTACACATCCCCGTTGCCTGCAGCATTTCGAGGTCAAATTCACATCGTTGTTTGAGCCGCTGTGCCTCGACAATTTTTCCTTGTTTGTCGAGCTCGTTAAGCCGTTCTCCGAGTTCATCCTCGATCCGTTTGATCGCGCGCGCGAGTTTCTCCTGCCCTACGGCAAACTGGCTGGTGGCATAGATGGTGACACTCTCTTGCTTTTCGGTCATCGTGTTGCTGAGGGGTTCAAAAAAGGTTAAACGCTCCACTTCATCTCCGAAAAACTCGATCCGAACTGCTTGATCCTGCCAGTAGGGGGGATAGATATCGACGACTTCTCCGTTCACCCGAAAGTGACCGCCGTCGAAATAGGTGTCGTTACGGGCATACCCCATCTCAACGAGGCGAAGGAGGAGCTTTTTTTGGTTGATCTCATCACCGACGGCGATAACTTGCACCATCTTTTCATACTCTTCCGGATCACCGAGTCCGTAGTTGGCAGAGACGGAGGCAACCACGATAACATCATCGTAGCTAAGGAGATTCGCGGTGGCGGAGAGGCGTAGACGCTCCAACTCATCGTTGATTGAGCTGTCTTTTTCGATAAATAAATCTTGGCGGGGAATGTAGGCTTCGGGTTGATAATAATCGTAGTAACTGATGAAATACTCGACATGGTTTTCGGGAAAAAATGAGCGAAACTCACTGTAGAGCTGTGCCGCGAGAGTTTTATTGTGGGTCATAATAATCGTGGGGAGCTGAACGCTCTCGATCACCTTCGCCATCGTGTAGGTTTTACCGCTACCCGTTACCCCCTCAAGGGAGACATAGCGTTCACCGTTTTTAATGCCCGATGCAAGAGCATCGATAGCGACGGGCTGATCACCGGCAGGTTGGTAGGGTGTATGGACTTTAAAAATCGGCAATGGGTAACCCTGTCATAAAGATTTGAAATTATAGCGCAAATGCTGTTTTTCACATGATCTGCTGACGATATCAATCACTATCGGATTGGGCTAATCCTTTTGGAAGTTCAATCCAAAGGGCTTTGAGTGAGAGATCAAGATCGTAGATGAATAAAAAAAGCGAAAGGATCAAGCTGATGATACTGGAAATAAACAAAATGATGAGGATATAGGTCATATTAAAATGGTACAGAGCAGATCCGAATAGACCAATGAT
Source organism: Sulfuricurvum sp. (assembly GCF_031427015.1). Lineage (GTDB taxonomy): Bacteria > Campylobacterota > Campylobacteria > Campylobacterales > Sulfurimonadaceae > Sulfuricurvum. The sequence goes on from NZ_JASJOW010000001.1 coordinate 243,226, forward strand.
AATAAATGAAACCAATAAAACGCTCAGTACGGCTAAAAAGTTACTGCTTCGAATGACTTTTGCTCTTACCGTGAGTATTCTAAGCTCTTCTAAAATACGCTCTTGGTCTATCTGCGAAGTATGACGATACTCAACCGAAAGTTGACGTGTTCTATCGACTATCCGCCCGAAACGGTTGGTGAGACTTAAAATGATTAAACCGATCCCTGAAATAAGAATGACGGGGCCGATTGCTAATTGCAATGTACCGATAAGATCATTTAGTAACATCAAATACCTTCTACTCAGTGTTTAACTATGTTTGTAAATTATAGCGGAATATCTGATTTGGAGGTATTGGCGGTGAAGCTGAGCTAAACTGTGTTAAAATTATGAGACAGACTCTATCACGCAAGGTTAATCATGCTATTTAATCCTACCCCATTGGAAAAACTGACCACACTCGTTACCGATTTACTTGAAAAACAAGTTGCACTCAAAGCAGAAATCGAAACCCTTCGAAGTGAAAGCGCTTCGATACGCGGTAATGAACAAACAAAAGATGCCGAGATTCAGCGTCTTCATGGGGCCCTTGCTTCAAAAGATGAAGAGATTAAAATGTACAGTGATGAACTTGCTGCTAAAGATGCCGAGATTGAGACGATCGTTTCTAAAATCGAAAGTTTGCTTGGATGAAAACCAAAGTAACCCTCACCCTCAATGCCAAACGTTACGACATTGATATCGAGGAAGATTTTGCCCATTTTTTAACGGCTCAAATGAAACAAGATTTTCATATTGAGGGGAACAATGATATTAAACTTCTTCTCCAAGCCTATGTCCGTAAAAGTTTTGCATTGTATGAACAAGAAAAACAGATCGGCGACTTAGTTGATCGTCTTCAAAAACTCTAAATCCCCTTTCACAATCACTTCACAATAACCTTTTATACTGCTCTCATCCAAAGAGAATCTCGTAAGAGAACTCTTTTAAGAAGGAGTTGAAAATGAATAAGTTACTTTCACTGTTATTGGTTGCGGCACTTAGTGCCTCAGTAGCATCAGCAGATGCTAAAGCAGGTCAAAAAGTCTATTTGAAAACACTTAAAGCGAAGTTCAATATGAACGGGACAAAATTTGCCGCAGAGCATACGGTGGCAGAATGGGAAGAACTTTTCGCAGATAATGCAAAAGGTTTTATCAAAGAGTATGGAGAACGTTTCCCAAATGCGGTACCCGTTTTAACGAATCTTTCGATGGGCGACAAGCTTCAAGATATCGGAGATTTTGCTAAAGAGTACGGTTCGGATAGCGGCAATGTTCCGAGTTGTGGTTGAAAAATAAAATAGGATAAAAGGATATATTATGAAAATGTTACTTGCAATATTGGGTTTGAGTGTTATGTTGAGTGCTGCGGACGGCGGTGCTTTGTATCAAAAATGTGCGGCCTGTCACGGTTTGAAAGGTGAAAAAGCGGCTCTTGGAAAATCGGAAGTAATTTCAGGATGGAGCTCTGCAAAAACACTCGAGGCACTAAAAGGGTATAAAGCGGGAACGCGTAATACCAAAGGTATGGGTGCCATTATGAAAGGACAAACGGCAACGCTCAGCGATGGCGATATGAAAACCCTTGCGGATCATATTTCGGGGCTAAAATAATTTTCCTCTTTTTCCTCCGCATAAGCGGAGGATTATTCTCCATTTATACGTTTCAGTTGTTCACATCCTTTTAAAATGATCCGATTTATCGGATAATAGTGTGGTCATATTTACTGTTTTTAGCAATAATAAACCATTACAACAAAGGGTCGGGATGTTCAAATCGTTTATTTTCTTTTTTCTTCTCTCCATCCTCTCACTTCATGCCGAAATCGATTCTGAAAAACTTGATAAGTTGAATGTGGAAGCATTATTGGTCAAAAATCTTAAAAACAATGAGATACTTTATTCAAAAGAGGCGTTGCGCGAGGTGAAGCCGGCGAGTTTGACTAAAATTATGACGGCCATTTTAGCTATTGAAGAGGGGGAATTAACCCGTCTTGTCGTTATTTCAAAAGAGATGCTTCAAGTAGAACCTACCAAAGCCGGCTATAAAGAGGGGGAGATCTTTTTGTTGGGCGATCTCATTAGAGCGGCTTTGATCAAATCGGATAACGATGCCGCAATGGCGGTTGCGATAGCCATCGGAGGATCGGTCGAAAATTTCAATAAGATGATGAACGCAAAAGCTGTGAAGATAGGGATGGTGAACAGTGTGTTTACGAATCCTTGCGGATTTGATATCGGTAACCATCACTCTACACCGCAAGATCTTCTGGTTTTAGCGGAGTACGCTATCCAAAACCCTGTTTTTAACGACATAACCCGCTTAAATCAACATACCTACTATGCACTTAATAGCTCTCGAAAGTTTGTCGCCAATACCCATAATCAGCTTCTCAACAAATATGAATACGCGGTCGGAGTCAAAACGGGATATACCTCTAAAGCAGGACCGTGTTTAATCGCCCGTGCCAAAAAAGAGGACAGAGACTGTTTGATTGTGATGCTTAATTCTAAAGAGAACCGTTGGAAAGCCGCAAAAGAGATTTTTGAACAGGTATTTGTCCCCTCACAAGCTGTTTTGGCATCCTTATAAGGGTTTCAACTCCCAGTTTACGCAAATCTTCGTCCCTTTTTTCTCTTCGGACTCAATAGCGATTTTGAGATCATATTCACGGGCGATCATCGCGACAATGTTCAGTCCGATACCGAATCCTCCTACACTTTTATCGGCACGTGTATAGCGTTCAAATACCCGATCAATCATATCAGAAGGGATACCGATACCGTTGTCTTCGATACATAAACTTCCCTCAAAAAGGGAGATACGAATTTTACCTTCCATTGTGTTGTATTTGATGGCATTGGAGAGGAGATTGTCAACAAGTCGGGTTGCTTTAGTTTTATCGATTATAAAAGTAATATCAGGCTCTAGCGTAAGTTCCAGAACGATTTTTTTTTGCTCAATGCGGTGACGGAAATACTCCAGTCGCTCTTGCAAAAGGTGTGTAAGATTGATCGGGCTATTATGGACGGCTAAATCGTGATTGAGAACAAGATAGGTAAGGTCGTCATAAAGGGTGGAGATCGTACGTGAAGCAATTTCGATCCGTTTGAGCTTCTTTTCTACCAAAGGAGGTAATTCATACTCGTGCAACGTTTCGATATTGGTTAAAATCGCACTTACAGGGGTATTAAGTTCATGTGTCGTATCTTTAATGAAATCATCAAGAAGGGCAATAGCTTCATTCATAGGGCGTAAAAACATTCGTGAAAGGCTAAACCCTATGACTCCGAGGATCAAAAAGAGAAGGGATCCGAAAATTAATGAGTTGATAAGGGCTTGGTGCTGCCAGAGTTCATCATCACGCGTTTCAAATACCAGATAATATTCCCCTAATCCATAAGGAGAGAGGGCGATGATGAGGTGGATGTATCCATTATGCAGAGCAATGTTTTCACTAAAATCGTGATGTTTTTGGACTAAATTTCCGACTAATAGATCTTTATCGTATCCGTAAAGCGCGGTTTTATAGGCGAGGTCGGTAGGGAAAAGGGGTAGATCATGACCGCTCTCAAGCCATATTTTCAGACGAGGAACGTAGCTTTCAGATTGCAGCTGCATGGCAAGGCGATGAGATGAGAGCATTTGTGCTTTCATGGATTCGTAATAAAGGGTTGCCATAAGGGCTAAAATCAAGATGCTCATGACCCCATAAAGGGCTAGAAATCCCCTGAGAGTACGGTATTTAGCGAAATTGATACCCGAGGCGTTTGTGGCTGACAATGGAGTCCTTTCCGAGAAGTTTACGAAGCGTTTTTATGTAGGTACGCAATGAGCCGTCGCTAGGGATTTCGTCATAATCCCACAGATGCTCCATAATCATTTCGTGCGAGAGAAGCTCATTTTTGTGTTGTATAAAGAGCTTGAGAAGTTTATGCTCTTTGAGTTGAAGGGTTTGCATTTCACCGTTAACGATGAGCATTTGGTTTTCGGTGTCGTAGGTTATCCCCTCGCTAAGTGTCAGTACATCGGTGGGATTATGGTAAAAATTCCGTTTCAAAATCGTTTGAATTCGCAATAAAAGTTCTTTGAGTGCAAAGGGTTTGCGAATATAATCATCCCCGCCGCTCTCAAACCCCTCTTCGACATCGCTCATAGCATTGCGTGAAGTGATAAAAATGGCAGGAGTTGAGTTTCCCGCTTTACGGCTTGCTTTGAGTAAAGAGAATCCATCACCTGAGGGAACATTGACATCGAGTAGTAACACATCAAACTTTTGCTCATAGAGGAGATCTTCGGCTGAGGGTGCATCATAAGCACAGGTGACGTTATACCCTTGCTCTTCGAGGTATTCGCTGACACTCTCCGAGAGATTCGGGTCATCTTCGAGGAGGAGAAGTTTGATTTTGCTCATGTGAGGAGTATTCCAAATAGTATAAAGAGAATGAATGAAAATGCGGCAGCGATCAGGGCATAAGGAAGTTGAGTTCTCGTATGTTCTTGGACACTGCATCCACTTGCCATAGCCGAGATAATGGTAGTGTCTGAGATGGGAGAGCAGTGATCACCGAATACACCTCCCGATATTGCTGCACCAATCGCTAGCGCTATGGGAGCATCGAGACCGACGGCGAGAGGGATCGCTATCGGGAGCATAATACTAAAGGTTCCCCAACTCGTCCCCGTTGCAAACGCGATAATGGCCGCTAATATAAAAACAGCTCCTGCAAGGTATGCCGAGGGGAGATAATCTCCGATAAACGAGGCGAGATATTTGCCTACTTCCATATCGGAACTGACTCCACCGATAGCAAAAGCGAATAACAAAATTAAGGCGATTGGAGTCATCGAGCGCGCACCGCTTAGTGCTGCACCCCAAAATTCTGACAAAGAGAGGGCATTTTTATATCGATAGTACCCCAACATCAGTAGTAATGTGATAAAAAGGGTATAAAAGATCGAGGTAGAGCCGGAACCCTTAAAAATATCTCCATTTCCTGTGACAAACATGAGGAGAATGACACCACCGATCATCCAGACTATCGGCCATATAAAGAGACCGATATCTCCTTTCGCATCTTCACATTCGATTTCAGGCGCATTCAGGGTGGCATGGCGCATCGGACCGATATCGATCTCATACCATACCGCGATAAAAGTGACGAGGAGAGCCATAAAGGCATAAAAGTTAAAAGCAATCGATTGAACTAGCCATGTGGCACTTTCACCTGCGATAAAGCCTGCCGTAATTTGACCTCCGATAAGTCCGAGCAAAAGCGCCCCCCACCCGTTGAGGGGTATGAGTGAGCAGACAGGTGCCGAAGTGGAATCGCAAACAAAAGCGAGTTTGGCACGGCTGATACCGTAGCGATCACAAAAAGGGCGTCCGATTGCTCCGGCAACGAGAGAAGTGATGGAAGATTCGATAAAGACGATGATTCCTGCAATAAAGCTGGGCATCAGCGCACCCCGTTTGGTTTTAACGACGGAGCGTTTGACGCTCAGCTCATGCACCAAACCATTCACCCCGCCGCTTCGTTCGATAAGTGTCATAACGGAGCCGACCATAATAGCGAATGCTAGAGTTTTAAGCACCCATGCTTCGCTCAAGAGCCCTGCAAAACGCTCAAAAATAAGAAGAAGCGTATCAACAGGGTTAAAATCGGCAATGATAAACTCACCTATCAACACAGCCATGGCGAGAGCGATAAAAACAGAACGGCTGAAAAAAGCGAGGAGAATAGCGATGAGCGGCGGTATTAATCCTAAAAGAGCGTATTCTATAGGGAATCCTTACAATATCATTTGAAGTCGCATAATGCCGGCACGGTCAAATTGCTCTTTGTAATATTCGCTCCGTTTTTCGTCAATAACTTCAAATCCTAGTTTTTTATAGATAATTTCATTCTCTACTGAACCGATTTCAACAGAGGTTTGTACTTTTCGATACCCTTTGAGGCGTGCGGTAAGCATACTCTTTCCGATAAGCTCTTTGTAAACGTCGATACTTTTGTATTCGGATTTGACAAGCATAAAATCTAAGACAAACGTTTTATTATCGGCTTCACCTTCGCAGAGTAAGTAGGCGGCAATCCGTTCGTGGTAGGTTTCGTCAAATCCGATCTCTTCGAGTGCTTTAGAAAAGATTTCATGCGTTGCGATACGCGGCTCGTATCCGCAAATGGTTCCGATGAGAGCTCCATCAGAGACGGCAATAAAAAAGTTGGAAAAGTGGCAATAGCTTTTGGTGGATGTGAGGGCAAGACGTTTGAGATGGGAGAGTAAGGCTGTATCTTCGGAGGTATTGAATACTAGATCAAACAATCCGATTTTTTTGCCTCCACGGGAACTTTCCAGTAATGCTTGGGCTATAATGTCAATATCTGCCTCGGATGCTTTACGAACCGTAATTGCCATCAGTGCCTCACTCAACCAAATTTTCTATATGCTATACTACCTAACTTTAAAACAAACTAAGAACAATGACATGTTGAAAATAACTTTAGCCCTTTCACTCTTTTCGCTCCTCTCATCTGTGGTTGCATCGGAGCAACTTATTGTCGTACTTTCACCTGAGTTAAACGCTACCACAGCGGTAATGCAGAAATACGAAAAGCAAAAACAATGGAATGCGATCGGGGATAAAACCCCCGTTACGTTAGGTCGAAGCGGTTTGGGATACGTTGCTTTTAAAACACCTCTCAAAAATGAAGGGGATGGAAGATCTCCGAGTGGAATCTTTCCAATTACGGCAGCTTTCGGGTATGATCGGAATACTACGATCAAACTTCCTTACTGGCATGCGGATGAAAATCTTTATTGTATTGACGATATCAATGATTCGCGCTACAACAGAATCCTCCGTATTTATGATAAAACTTCTCTTCCTGATAGCTATGAGGTGATGCGACGTCCTGATGGCGTCTATCGTTACGGAGCGGTGATCGGGTACAATGAATCGGGTGTGAGCGGGCGCGGTTCATGTATCTTTATCCATCTCAATCAGAGTGATAAGCGTCCGACTTCAGGATGTACGGCGATGAATGAAGAAGCGTTGATGGAATTACTTAAATGGTTAGAACCCGTGAAAAAGCCGCAGATTCTACAGATTTTAAAAAGTGAATGTGGGAAATACCGAGAAGAATTTCCCGGTATTGTATGTGAGTAAATTTTTTAGTTATTAATAACGTCTACTTTAGGGGTTTTAGCGGTAGAAGCCGGAAGCATCGGATAAACGATTGTCGGTTTTTTACCCTCTAGCGCTTTTAGGAAGGTTTCGATTTCAGCTGTCTCTGTATCGCTCAAATTAGCACCGAGTTGGATACGTCCCATCTCTTTAATCGCTTCGTTAAGGGTTGCGATTTGACCGTTATGAAAATAGGGAGCTGTTTCGGTGACGTTACGTAAAGTCGGTACACGTACCATGCCGTTAGCATCCCCTTTGAAATCACCCACGTTCATATGTTTGTATTGACCCGTTACGTTAAATGCATTCATGGTTCCGCCTAAAGCGATATCGTTGTGACACGTTGCACACCCTTTATCGATAAAGGTTTTAAGCCCTTTTTGCTCCGCTTTGCTCAAAGCATTTTTCTTTCCGTTAAGGAAATCATCATAGCGTGATGGGGTAACGAGGGTACGCTCGAATACGGCAATGGTATCGGCTACCTTTTCAAAAGTTACTTTCACATCTTTACCGTATGCTTTTTTGAATGCATTGACATACGCTGGGATAGAGTTGACAACACCCTCTACGAAATCTTTCGGTGCCGCCATCTCCGGTCCTGCTTGGATCGGTCCTTGCGCTTGGTCTTCGAGGTGAGGAGAGCGTCCATCCCAGAACTGTTGACTATAAAATACAGCATTGTAAACTGTCGGAGAGCTCAAATGGTGCGGGTTAGCGGTCCACTTGTGCCCGATAGCCGCAGCCATTCCATCTGTTCCGCCGATGGCGAGATTGTGACAGGTATTACAACTGATTAAACCGCTTTTTGAGAGGCGCGGTTCAAAATAAAGCATTTTTCCGAGTTCTACTTTTGCCGCAGTGGTCGGATTCTTAGAATTGGAAGTGAGTTTTTCGAGTGCTTTTGCATTAGCGGGTATCGGTTTTAAACCGGCAGTTTTAGCCTCATCGATGAGTGAAGCACCCATTAGCGTTGTGGTGACAATCGCCGAAATCATTAAAGCTTTCATGGCCTATCCTTATAAGTAGAATGTATTAGAATGATAATTGTAGCACTAATTAACTAAAGGAAAATTTTTATCCTCTAGTTAGTTTGTAATTCCTGCATTACGGTTGAACGTTTTGTATGTTCCAACCGTCTGCACGCCGATTCAAACGCTCCGCTCTCTCCGATCAGAATACAATGCCCTTTTGCACGGGTGATTGCAGTATAGAGGAGTTTTGTATTTAACATAATAAGATGTGAAAAACTCATAATAACGACGACTCGCTCATACTCCATGCCTTGAACTTTATGGACACTTAAAGCATACGATAGACTTAAAAAATCACTGATTTGGTCATATTTGTATTGAACGATAACTTCTTCATTGGGGTAGTAAACATAACAGAGTTCCTCTTCTTCATCGAGCCGAAAAACAAGGCCGCACATACCGTTAAAAATACGGCGTTCACTCGGGTCATGTGCTTCTTTGAACTCATCGGGGGTGTAAGAGGGGAAGTTTTCATTTTTGGTGTGAACAACTTTGTCCATCAGGCGAAACTCCCCTTTAAACGTTTTAACTTTTTTTTTGGGATTGGGGTTGAAATACTCTTGCAAAATAAGATTGAGATTATCGACACCAAGTGCATTGGCGCGCATCGGTGAAATCACCTGAAAGGCACTTAGGTATTCACGTATCGCTTTGGCGTGAAGTTTTTCACGAGACTCGGGTAGATGTGTTAGGGTTATGGAAGCGACTGCGGCAAGCGTATTGTGCGCATGGGTTTTAAGTACCTCTTCAAATTCTGAAGCACTGAGAGAGTTTTTGAGGGCGTGTCGATTCGGGAGATCGACATTGATAAAGGTAAAGTCTTCATACGTATCACGATACGGCGGAATAATCCCTCGACGAATATCATTAGCGATCAGGGCAATGGCTTGCTCCTCTCTTTGGCGATAGATTTGGGTGAGCATGATTGTGGGGGCAAGATTAAGAGCAATCGCATCCGAGAGAGGATTCCCCGCACCGATAGGAGGGAGCTGTGCGTCATCACCGACGATGATAACGGTGGCATCACGATCAATCTTTGCTATTAGACGTGAAAAGAGCATGGAGTTGATCATCGACGCTTCATCGATCAAGATTACCTTAAAGGGCATGGTGTCGTGCGATTCAAAGCGAACCAGAAGACTTTGGATCGTGGCACTCTGATAACCGCTTCGTTCGCGAATTCTTTGAGAGGCGATACCGCTGAGAGCACAGGTCATAATAAGGCTCGGCTCATGTCGGGTGGACAAAAGGTCTAAGAGCGCTTTTGCAGTCGTGCTTTTCCCCGTCCCCGCATACCCGACGAGGAAGATTAATCCTAGCCCTTGGTTAATCAATTCTAATGCGGCATATTGTTGTTCTCCAAGGGTGAGAGAACGGGTATCTAAAAATAGTTTCAAATTATCGCTGAGAGGTTCTTGCGTACTTCTGCCACGGCGTTTAAATTCATTTAAGAGCAGGGTTTCGGCTTCATAAATACGGGTTGGGGAGAGTTTTAAGCTGGGTAAGAGGGTAATACTTCCCTCTCGCAGTCTGTCATCAAGTGCTTCATCGTATCGGCGATGATTTCCCAGTGCCAAAAGAAGATCGAGCCGAGTAAACAGTCCATGACGCTCAATACAGCTATTTCCCTCAGAATCACAATATTCACTCAGCGTATATTCCATTGCGGCTTGGATCCGTCGTTCATCATCACTTTCTAATCCCATATTAAGAGCGATTTCATCGGCTTTTTTAAACCCGATTCCGTTAATCCGCATTAGAGAGTAAGGGTTATGCTTAATAGCTTCGATAGGATTTTTAACCTCACGCAAAGCTCCTGCAATAAGACGAAGCAATGCAGGGGTAACACCGAAAGGTGCCAAGAATTCCCCTAAAAGCCGCATGGAACGAAATTGTTTCCATCCGCTTGAGAGTTTTAAGAGACGTTTTTCGTTCATCCCTTTAATTTCCATTAGGCGTTCGACATCATTATCGAGAATAGTAATAAGCCCTTCTGTCCCGTATTTTTCGATTAGCTCCGCAGTGAGTTTTTTGGTAAATCCTTTGACGACGCGGTTGAGAAAAAAGAAGAGTTCGTTTTGATTAACGATAAGGGTCTGGGCTTTAAACGTCCGCCCGTGTTGGCGATGTTCTTCCCATGAACCTTTGAGGGTAACAGCGGCATTTAGAAGATGATCCACGTCACTTTCATAGTAATGGGCGCTGATTTTATCCCCGCTTTTAAGTGCGGCAATAAAGAAACCGTTATTTTGGTAGATAATTCGATCGATTTGACCGATGAGGGTTTGCATTAGGCTCTAACGCGGAGGTTTCTTTCCTCTTCTTGTGCTTTGTAGAGCTCCGCACACCCACGGGCGAGTTCACGGATTTTGAGGATATAGTTGGCCCGCTCGGTAACGGAGATCGCTTTACGCGCATCGAGGGTATTAAACGTATGGGATGCCATCATACACAGATCATACGCGGGAAGCGGGAGTTGGGCTTCGAGACACCGTTTGCACTCGGCTGCTTTGGACTCAAAATCGTTAAAGAGCATCGCTGTATCGGCAATTTCAAAATTGTATTTTGAAAATTCGATTTCACCCTCTTTATGGATGTCCCGGTAGAGGGTTTTGCCGAATTTATTCTCACTCCATACGATGTCAAACACCGTATCGACCCCTTGCAGATACATCGCCAGACGTTCCGTTCCGTAGGTGATCTCGACCGCTACCGGATCACAGCTTACGCCGCCTACTTGCTGAAAATAGGTGAATTGGGTTACTTCCATACCGTTGAGCCACACTTCCCAACCCAATCCCCAAGCACCGAGTGTCGGAGATTCCCAGTTGTCTTCGACAAAACGGATATCGTGGTCTTTAAGATTGAGTCCTAAATATTCTAAGCTTTTAAGATAGAGTTCTTGAATATTTTCAGGGCTTGGTTTGATAAGGACTTGAAATTGGTAATAGCTTCCCAAACGGTTCGGATTTTCACCATAACGTCCGTCTGTCGGACGGCGGCTTGGGGCAACGTAGGCGACGGACCACGGCTTTGAATCGAGTGAACGCAAAAAGGTAGCAGGATGAAACGTTCCCGCACCTGCGGCTACATCATAAGGCTGAACGATAGCACACCCTTGCTCATTCCAAAATTGTTGTAATTTTAAAAGTAAATCACCAAACGTAATCATAACGGTTCCATTAAATAAGTTGCGTTATTATACCAAAAACAGCGTTGCAAAGGGTTTTTTAAAGCAATTATCCCTATTATAAGAGGAATTAATAAAGGCAGTCATAATGAAGCGATATTTGTTTTTCTTATTTTTTTGCTTCACAGCCCTTTTGGCGCAACCGCCGATAGAAAAAATATCCGTTAAATTACAGTGGGCAGATCAGTTTCAATTTGCCGGATATTATATTGCGAAAGAAAAAGGCTTTTATCGTGATGTAGGTTTGGATGTTACTATCCAAAAGTTTGATCCGAAAAAGCTTGCCATTGATGAGGTTATGAGCGGGCGGAGTACCTACGGCATCGGACGTTCTTCCCTTTTGATTGATCGGATGGCGGGGAAGGATGTGGTAGTTCTGGCCGCAATTTTCCAAACCTCACCTTTCATTCTCCTTTCGCAAAAATCTTCAGATATTCAAACCCCGCGCGATTTGATCGGAAAGCGGATCATGATGACCGAAGATTTCCAAGATACGATCTCGATTCGGGCGATGCTCAATTCTCAAGATATACGGATGGGGGAACTTAAGTTTTTAGAACATAGTTTTAATCCCATGGACATTGCTAACGGTAAAACCGATGTTATGGCTTGTTATATCTCCAATGAGCCCTTTATTTTAAAAGAAAAAGGGATAGAAACAAATGCAATTAACCCTGAAGCCTACGGATTTGATTTTTACAGCGATATCCTTTTTACCTCTGATTCAGAAGTACGTAATCATCCTAAACGGGTCCGTGCATTTGTTGATGCTACCCTCAAAGGGTGGGAATATGCATTTGCACATATTCCCGAAACGGCACATCTTATTCGTAAACACTACAATATGCAAAATAAATCGTTGGAATCTCTTATTTATGAAGGGGAAGTACTTAAATCGTTGGCATATCGAGGAAATAAGCCGTTAGGATCGATATCGGTTGATAAATTTCGTCGCATTTCAGATATCTATAGGGTCATGGGGATTCATCAAAATGAAAAGCGATTAGAGGGATTCATCTATGATGATGCTGAATATCAAACAATCCATTTAAGTGTTAATGAACGCTCATTTTTACACACGAATAAGATCCGTTATACCTCTACACTCTCCTGGCCCCCCTTTAACTTTCATTCAGAGCATAATCATATTCAACTTCAAGGGATAGCGGCAGATTTTTGGAAACTCATTGTGGACCGAACCGATATGGAAACCATTTTTGTTCCCTCTTCTACATGGGCCGGTGTTTTAGAAGCGATTAAAACGAAAACGGCAGATGTGACACTGGGAACCTCTATTTCTAAAGATAAAGAGCCGTATGCTATTTTTTCAAAACCGTATGCTTCGTTTCCGAATGTAATCGTTACCGATAAAACGATTAATTTCCTTCCAGGGCTAAAGGCACTGGAGGGAAAACGTGTTGCCATTGGGGAAGGGTATAGCGTGATTGAAAGTGTGACCTCACACTATCCGAGTATTACCGTTGTCGAAGTTGAAGACACCCGTGAAGCTCTAAAGTTACTGAGTAGGGGACGAGTAGATGCCGTTATTGATATCCTTCCGGTAGTTGCTTATTTAATAAATGCTGATCATCATGTAGATCTTAAAATTTCGGGTACAACCGAATTTGATTTTGAAGTTCGAATGATGATACGGAATGATTACCCGGAACTTAAAACGATTATTGATAAGGCGATTGACGCAATAACGCCGGCAGAACGGCAAAGAATACTAAACCATTATATTTCGATCACGTATGAAGATAGGATTAACTACACATGGATTTATGGAATTGTAGTGGGGGCATTGTTCATTATTTCCATTTTTGTTTATCGCCAATTTGAGATGGGAAAATACCATAAGCGGCTTTTACGGATGGCAACTACGGATCCTCTGACAGGGCTATGTAATCGCATACGTTTGGATGAAAAGTTGCTCGAATGTCATGAATATTACAAGCGGACACACCGTACATTTTCAGTCATGATTATGGATTTGGACCATTTTAAACGGATCAACGATACGTATGGGCATCTTATCGGAGATAAAACGTTAGTTAACCTCTCTCAATTGGTACAAGAGAATATTCGTAACATCGATATAGCAGGACGATGGGGAGGGGAAGAATTTATGATCATTTGTCCTGAAACGAATCTTGATGGGGCGAAACAGCTGGCAGAAAAAATAAAATCGATCATAGAAGAGTGTGATTTTCCCCATATTCATACTTTGACCTGCAGTTTCGGGGTTAGTGAGGGACGTGAGGGTGATCGAATAGAAAGCATCGTCGGACGGGCGGATAAGGCATTGTATCGAGCGAAAGAAGAGGGGAGAAATCGGGTCTGTACCGCTTAAGCGAGTTTGCAGACAATATCACCGATTTCTCTTTCCAAAGAGGCAGCGACAACCGAACATTTGACCTTTAAGAGAAAACAGATATTTTGACGACGCAGCGGAGTCATACACTCGTAGTTTCCCATCCCTTTGGCGATGATTAAATCAGCACTGTCAAAAAGGTTTTTGGCTTCGAAAGAAGCGAGTTCATAGACAAATCCGGGAGTAGGAACACCGCTATCTAATACGGTACATATGGTGTCTATTTCCCCTTCATAGGCTTCTTTTAGGGTGACATCATTGATGATAGGGTTACCGCGCACCATATAGGTAAAAGTGATATTCGGATAGAGTTTTTGAAGCGATTGGATTGCCAGTGCATCAAATAAATGCTCTCCCGCATTGTCTCCGATATAGAGGAGTGTTTTAGCACGTGTGAGCGCATTGCGTAATAGTTCAGTATTATCGTGGGCAAACGGTGTATGAAAAACCGACATAATCGCCTCATGCAAATCAAAACTGACTTCGGCAGCTAAATCGATAACATTTCCGACGACGGCTGTTTTGAGTGTCGCGATGAGGGGATCATTACTTTGTTTGATAGTTTCTTTCAAAAAAGGGAGATAGGTTTTGGCTTGGGCGGAGGCGTGAAGTTTTTGGTGCGCGTACAGATCATCGGTGTTCGCAAATTTTGCCATCTGCTCGTATAAAGGTGCTGCAAGTACAGGCGGAGAAAGGGTAAAATCAGCATTTTTAAGAGCATTTTCAACATAGCTGAGAATGGTATCTCTTAGCGCATTGTCCGCATGAATAGCGTCACAAACACGTTGACTTTGAGCCGTTATGCACCCAATGCATTCAGGTTGTATGGTCATTGTGAAGCGTGATCGTCGATTACTTTGCCCCACATCAGTTTGTATTTACGACGCATAAATTCAACCTCTTGCTGAGAAAGTTTGAGCTGTTCCGTGAGGGTTGCAATAGTACGACGATCTTCATCATAGAGTTCTTGAAGAGAGGAGAGGGCATCTTTGAGAAATTCGTTTTCGTTTTTAATCGATTCGATCGTCTCTTCTTTGGCTACAAGGACTTTTTCGTGCAGATTGATAATAGTTCCGATTGTTTTTTCGACAAAACTGGCGCCGAGGGTAATATCCGCTTCTGATGCACTGAGCTCTTGCATCGTTGCGGGAACCAGCCCCTCCATCCCCTGACCCGGATCGATGATCACTTCTCCGTCTTCGATAAGTGTGGTGAGCTTGCCACGGACAATTAAGGCTTCAACGGCACTTCGATCCATATTGGTCATGTGAGCGTAGTCATCAATACTCATCCATCCTTGCATTTTCCACCACCTCTAGAATTTTATTTAACGATTATAGCAAAACTTATAAGATAGTCTCAATTTCCAATGAATCCATTTCCACTTTTTTAGCTTTTGCAATTCGGTCTTCTTGGAGTTTCATACGTAACTCTTCATTTTCAAGTGCTAAAATCTGCATTGCAAGATAAGCTGAGTTGATTGCTCCCGCTTTACCGATGGCAACGGTGGCGACAGGCATACCGGCCGGCATTTGGACGGTTGAGAGAAGTGCATCGATTCCGCTAAGGGCTGACGCGCTCATAGGTACACCGATAATGGGTTTGATTGTTTTAGATGCTAATACCCCCGCCAAATGGGCTGCCATCCCGGCTGCTGCGATAAAAACCTGAGCCCCTTTGGCCTCTGCTTTGAGGACATACTCTTTGGTACGTTCCGGGCTTCGATGGGCGGAAGAGATAATGAGCTCATATTGTACACCGAACTCTTCGAGTGTTTGTGAACACGATTGCATGACGTCAAAGTCACTTTTACTTCCCATAATAATTGATACAAATTTCATTTTAGACTCCTAAGGTTTGTTTTAAATTGAGTTAGCATTTGGTGACAGTACCCATATCTTCTGTTGCGGGGATACGGAAAAAGGTGAAGTGAGGCAGGCTACACGGCAGTTTAAAACGGTTGAGGTTTCCGCTATGGACTTGATCCCAAATCTTGCCGTTTTCAGCAAGAAGCTGTTTAAATGAGATATACCACTCCCCATTCTCTTCCCATATTTTTCCCACATCGTTATCGATTGCCTCAAGGGTACTTTTCTCAGGGAAAACGAGTTCCATCGTATCGTTCGGGAAAGTTTTATATTTACATTCGAAATACTCTCCTGATTCATCCACGATACCGCTGACTTGATGGGTTCCCATCATCATCGAAAAATCAAGATTTTGTGTATCGTGTTTTTCAAAAGGGCGGTTTACGAGGTAAGCATCGGTAAAGCCGCGATTTTGCATGGTGTTGAGCTCTTTTTGATAGCTTTCGGGATCGCTTTTACCTTTATAATAATCATCGATGGCACGGCGATAAACTTTTGCGGTAATAGCGGCATAGTAGGGGGCTTTGGTGCGCCCTTCGATTTTGAGCGAGTCGATACATCCCGCATCCAGAATCTCTTGGATATGAGATGCTAGATTGAGATCTTTGGAGTTCATGATATAGGTGCCGATTCCTTCATCTTCTACCAGTTTAAAAAGGGTTCCCGTTTCAGGATTTGCCGCATACATCTCATACGGAAATCGGCAATCGTTGGCACAACTTCCTCGATTTGGGACACGTCCGCTTTGGAGTGTTGAGATCAAACAGCGACCGCTGTAGGCAAAACACATGGAGCCGTGGACGAACACTTCGATCTCCAAGTCAGGGAGTTCTTCTTTAATTTGTTTTAAATCTTTGAGGGATATTTCCCTCGCGGCGATAATGCGGCGTGCTCCCATGTCGTAATAAACTTGAGCATCAAGGACGTTCATAACGTTTGCTTGGGTTGAGAGATGCAGCGGTATATGAGGGGCGATTTGGTGAGCAAGTTTGAGGACTCCGGGGGTAGCTACGATAAAAGCATCGGGTTCTAAGGATGCCATAGTGGCAATATGCTCTTTGAGAAGTTTTAACTGGGAATTAAACGGGAAACCGTTTATGGTGACATAGACTTTACGACCTTTATCATGGGCATAGTCAATCCCCTCTTTAAAGCTTTCCAAATCGAATTCTTTACCTGAACGGATACGGAGTGAAAAATGGCTTACACCGCCGTAGACGGCATCAGCACCGTAGTCAATAGCAATTTTCAGCTTTTCTAAATTCCCTGCAGGGGAGAGGAGCTCGACTTTTTTCAATATGACTCTCTTGTGGTCAAAAATACTAAGGGGATTGTACCGTTTTGTTTATTTATTTTTGCCCAAAAGAAGCAAGTAATGCTTCGATATCATCACTGCTTACGACATCTTCAGTGGTACTGTCACCCGGTAAATGAACCGCAGAGCTGACCCGTTTGCTATCATCGATTTTTCCGGCGAAGAGATGATTCATGTAGGTGGAGAGAGCACGCATAACGTTGATTACACGTTCAATTTTTTGACGGTGTATATCTTGGTATTGCATAATATCCATGATATTCATGATGGTGTCTCCACCGTTTTGAAGCATTTCAAGGACACTTTCTAAATGTTCGAGTGCTTTCTCATTTTCTTCTAATTGAGTTTTAAAAGTATCTATGTGTGGAAATTTGCCAGTTAACGTGGTAAAAAGGTTGATATTATTTTTAATAAGAGCTTTAAGTGCTTTGACATCTTTTTCCCCTTGTCCTAGGTCATTGCTGATCCCTTCGATAAGATCAAAGATTTCAGTTGCCTTTTGTTCACTCTCTTTGGTGACATCATCGAGCTGATGAACCATTTTGTTATCATCGGTAGGTGGGGGCGGCGGCCAGCTGTGCATGGCGGAAACACGATATTTATCTGCATCTGTCTCATTGTAATAAGATTCATCGCTGTGTGTTTCTTCTGAAGATACAGGAGCCTCAACTGCTTCTGCCGGCTCTTCTTCATATCCTACATCTAAATCTATATCACCATTCATTAGCGCATCTAACTCTTCTTGCGTCATGATCTCTTATCCCCAAACGATTTAAAATTGCACTATAATAACATTAAAACCATTATTTTTACTTAGGGTGTACTCATGAAAGTCGATCTTCATAACCATACGGTGTTGTGTAACCATGCTACCGGAACCGTAGCGGAGTATGTAGAGGCTGCTATTTCGTGTAAAATTGAGTATTTTGGTTTCTCTGACCATGCCCCGATGCACTACGATCCGAAATACAGAATGAGTTTTGAACAAATGGACTTGTATGAATTATGGGTAAAAGAAGCGGGAGAGAAATACACGGATCAAATCACCGTTTTATTAGGGTATGAAGTCGATTATCTCCCCGGCTATATGGATGATGCAGTTTTGAACCGGCCTTGCGATTATTTGATCGGGAGTGTCCATTTTATCGATGATTGGGGATTTGATAATCCTGAATTTATCGGTCGGTATGAGGGCTTAGATATTGATGAGATTTATCGGCGTTATTTTTCTTTAATCGAAGCTATGGCTAAGAGCGGAAAATTTGACATTGTCGGTCATCTAGATCTCTTAAAAGTATTTAAATTCTTACCGACTAAAGACATTCGAATTTTAGCTCAAGGGGCTCTAAAAGCGATTAAAAAAGCCAATATGAGTATTGAGATCAATATGGCAGGGTATCGAAAACCTATTGCGGAAGCATATCCATCTCCTGTTTTACTAGAAACGATTGCTGAATTAGAGATACCGATTACGTTTGGTTCAGATGCGCATCGGAGTGATCAAATCGGATTGTTCAGCGATGAAATAGAAGCAATGGCCCGATCCGTCGGTTATGATAAATGTGCGCTTTACCGAGCTAGAGATCGGGAAATGATTAAATTTTAATCATGTCAAAACCCTTATTTTTTGTCAACTTTTGATATACTGTTCTAACTTTATTATTTTCAGGAGATTTGCATGGGTAAATTCGTAAATAACGTAGACGAGTTTTTCAGTTTTTGTAAAGAGAATGACGTTCAGTTCGTCGATTTCCGTTTCACCGATATGAAAGGGACATGGCACCATGTGAGCTATCGTATGAGCGCAGTTAATGCCGGTCACTTTACAGGCGGTCTACCATTTGATGGTTCTTCTATCGATGCATGGCAGCCGATTAATCGCTCAGATATGTTGCTTAAACCGGATGCTGAATCTGCATTTATGGACCCGTTTACTGCTGATCCTACCATTATCGTTTTCTGTGATGTTTATGATATTTACAAAGGTCAAGCATACGAAAAATGTCCGCGTGCAATCGCTAAAAAAGCACTTGAGCACCTTGCAAATGCAGGGGTAGGTGATGTTGCTTATTTCGGTCCTGAAAATGAATTCTTCGTATTCGACGATGTTAAAATCCGCGACGAAGTAAATTGCTCATACTACGAAGTAGATACCGAAGAGGGTGCATGGAATGATGCAAAAGATTTTAAAGACGGTTTCAATACGGGTCACCGTCCACGTACTAAAGGTGGATACTTTCCGGTAGCACCGATCGATACTATGGTTGATCTTCGTGCTGAAATGATGTTGGCATTAGAGCAAGTGGGTCTTGAAGTAGTTCTCGGTCACCACGAAGTTGCACAAGGTCAAGGTGAAATCGGTATCGTTTTCGGAACCCTTGTAGAAGCAGCGGACAATGTTCAAAAACTCAAATACGTTATCAAAATGGTTGCGCACCTTAACGGTAAAACGGTTACGTTCATGCCTAAACCGCTTTACGGAGATAACGGTAACGGTATGCACGTTCACCAATCAATTTGGAAAGACGGTAAAAATACATTCTATAAAGAGGGTGGCTACAGCAACTTGTCTGAAACAGCGCTTCACTATGTAGGCGGTATCTTTGCACATGCTCGCGCAGTTGCAGCGTTCACAAACCCATCAACAAACTCATACAAACGTCTTATCCCAGGTTTCGAAGCTCCTTCGATTTTGACTTATTCTAGCCAAAACCGTTCTGCCTCTTGCCGTGTTCCTTACGGTGCGGGCGAAAAAGCGACACGTATCGAAATGCGTTTCCCGGATTCAACTTCATGCCCATACCTTGCGTTTACCGCAATGTTGCTTGCAGGGTTAGATGGTATCAAAAACAAAATGGTACCGGTCGGACCGATGGATGAAGATTTGTTTGAACTTTCTTTGAATGAAATCCGTGAAAAAGGTATTCCACAAATGCCGCATACATTACGCGGTGCATTGGAATCATTGATCCGTGATAACGAGTTCTTGCAACCGGTTATGACTCCAGAATTCTTGGATACTTACCAAAACTACAAATTCGAAACACAAGTATGGCCTGACGAAGCTCGTCCGACTGCATTCGAATTCAAATCTACTTACTCTTGTTAATCTTCCGTACAGAGCATTCGCTCTGTACCTTTTCTTTCTAAATACTACAATCAAAAATATAAAATAAAAATATTGCCCCCATAACACACCAAGAGCGAGGTCGCTTGCCGTAGAGCAAAAGCGTACCGATAGCGTTTTGTTGTGGGGGCGATTTTCTTTTGGTACTTTTCTTATGAAAAAGAAAAGTACAAGGAAGAGTTATGGAAGTTTTGGTCCTGCAGCAGAGTAGTCAAATTCACTTTGTCCATCGGTATATTTCTGGAAGTTTTTGATGAAAAGTGCCGCTAAATTATCGCGCTGAACGAGATACGCGTCACGATCCTGCCATGCATTACGAGGATTGAGGATAACAGGATCGATAGAGCCTAGTGTTTTAGGGATATGGAAACCAAATGTGTTGGTTGTGTCGAATTCGCTTTCATTGATCGTACCGTCTAAAATAGCATTGATACACGCACGGGTATCTTTGATGCTCATCCGTTTACCGACACCGTATCCACCACCTGTCCATCCGGTATTGACGAGATAAACGTTTACACCGTGTTGATCGATTTTTTCACCAAGGAGTTTTGCATAGACAGTTGGATGAAGCGGAAGAAATGCTTCGCCGAAACATGAACTAAATGTTGCAACCGGCTCAGTGATTCCACGTTCTGTTCCCGCAACTTTAGCCGTATAGCCGCTGAGGAAGTAGTACATTGCTTGCTCTTTGGTAAGCTTACTCACAGGAGGTAATACACCGAACGCATCGGCAGAGAGGAAAATGATATTTTTCGGATGAGCCGCCATCAAGGAAGGCTGATGATTATCGATGTGTTCGATGGGGTATGATACACGTGTGTTTTCCGTTTTAGAACCGTCGGTATAATCAACGATACCGTCTTCATCGTAAACGACATTTTCAAGTAGTGCATTGCGGCGGATGGCATTGTGAATCTCCGGCTCGCTGGAAGGATCGAGGTTGATCACTTTTGCGTAACATCCCCCTTCAAAGTTAAAGACCCCTTGATCATCCCAACCATGCTCATCATCACCGATAAGTGCACGTGTAGGATCGGTAGACAAGGTGGTTTTTCCCGTACCGCTAAGTCCAAAAAACAAGCAAGTATCACCTGTAGCTCCGACATTAGCAGAGCAGTGCATAGGGAGTTTACCCTCTAGAGGAAGCCAATAGTTCATCATAGAGAAAATCCCTTTTTTCATCTCTCCGCCGTACCATGTACCGCCGATAATGCAGAGATTCTCTTCAACACTGAAGAGGACGAAAACTTCAGAGTTTAGTCCATGATTCGCCCATTTTTCATTAACCGCTTTACATGCATTGAGCACGGTAAAAGAGGGTTTGAAAGTTTCAAGTTCCGCTTCATTCGGGCGAATAAACATGTTTTTAACAAAATGGGATTGCCATGCAATTTCAGAGACGAAACGTACGGAGCGTTTGCTTGTAGGACTTGATCCACAAAATACGTCAGTAACATAGAGATCTTTGTTAGAGAGTTGTTCACGGGCGACAACGAGGAGTTCATCAAAAACTGATTTATCAATTTTTTTATTGACATCTCCCCATGCAATGTAGTTATTGGAAGGATCTTGGTTTACAAAATATTTATCTTTCGGGCTTCTACCGGTAAAAATTCCCGTATCGACCATGGTTGCACCGCTGCTTGCAAGGCGACATTCACCATTATCAAGTTCATGTTGGATCAGCTCATCGAAGCTGAGATTATGGAAGATCTTTCCACTGTTTTTTATGCCTAACGTCTCAATCTCTGCGGAAATCATGGTGTTGTTTTACCTTTTAGGGCTCATCGTTATACTGTATAACGACGAAGATTTAAAGCAAATGCTTCATTTATGGTGCGAATTATACGCCTTCAATTTATAAACGAGAATTAAAGTGGAGGATTATTTAAATTGAGCCGCCAATTCCGTTAATATTTTCGGTGCCAGTGCTTCGGTTCCATTATATTTTTGAAGCTTTACCCCGACATTGCTCATACTCTTGGCTGTATTTTTACACGCCATTTTAACCACAAGATAATCGCAGTCTTCGATTGTATCCGCCATCGTATCGTGTGCTTTAATATGCTCTATGTCTCCTTCGTCATGGTCGCAGGTGTGGTGCTCATCGTGATCGTGAGGAGTCTCTCCTTCAACTTTTGGATTGGCACGAAGCCCTTCCAATGTGAAGCTTTTAAACATGCCTCCAGTAAGGTTAAATACGGCGAAGTAAGGGGTATGTCCGGCATTTCCGGCCATTTTAAGATTTTCATCCATAACGGGTACAGCGATTTTCATTGTATCTCCTTGATTTTGTAAAAATTATGCCATATTCTCTGTTAAATACCCGTATCAACATCGTTTTGTATTTTATTGTTAAATTTAAACAAACTATAAGATAAAGCAATTCATAATGAGCATAGGGTTACAAGAGTAATCACTATTTTAAATTTCTAAGGAGTAAACCATGAAACGTTCAGGTTTTACTATGATCGAATTGATTTTCGTGATCGTTATTTTAGGTATTTTAGCAGCGGTTGCTATTCCGCGTCTTGCCGCAACACGTGATGATGCACGTATTTCTACAATGGCTACAGATGTGGCTACGGCAGTAACTGATTTTGGTGCTCGTTATACAGCACAAGGAACATGGGCCGGAGCTACATTAGGAGATGTGACAAATGTACCTTTTGCTCAGGGAGCTGGTACAGCTTTAGCAGATGGCGGTGTATATAATATTGTTGATGATAACAATAATAGTTGTATTACTTTTACATTGAACGGTACATTAGCAGATGGAAATCTTAGTGTTGCGAATGGTGCGGGTGTTACTCCAATTTGTGCAGGTGTTCAAGCAGCAGTTGTTGATGTTGTGAGTAGAAGCCCACATATTTTTGGTGGATCACAAGTCGCGCGTTAATTGTATTTTTACGTTTCCACATTAAAAGTGGAAGCGTATTAAATAAAAATTGAGCTGATTTTTGCCGATTGAATGCAATCGTAAAACTCAGTGCAATAGAATTAGGGATTTATTAATGAAACGGAACGCCTTTACAATGATAGAGTTGATATTTGTCATTGTTGTACTGGGTATTTTAGCGGCAATAGCAATTCCCCGTTTTGCGGCAACTCGAGACGATGCGCAGATTGCAAAAGGGCGCAGTGATGTATCCGCAATTCGTGCGGCGATTGCAAGTGAACGGCAGGGACGGTTATTACAAGGGAGCGGTACGTTTATCAATCAGTTAGATGACGGAGCACTAAATACCGTCGGAGAAACTCTTTTTGATGATAATGACGCAAATAGTACGAATGGCGGTACTTTATTGCAATATGGGATCATATCGGCAAACGCCAATGGGCATTGGATGAAAACGGGGGCTGCTACTTATACCTATCAAATTATGGGGCAACCTGTGACTTTTACTTACACCCAAGCAAGCGGTAGGTTTACCTGTGATAGAGCCGCCGCAGGTAATGCAGGTCTATTTTGTCAAGATTTGATTGACTGACCTAATCTGCTATAATCTCCACATTAAAAGTAGGTGGGAGATTTTGTGTATTTTTACCGCATAGCCCTTTTAAATTCTCCTCTTGAACCCCTTACTTATCATTGTGAAAATTCCGTTGTTATCGGTACAGAAGTGGAAATAACTCTCTCGAATCGCTCAATGAAGGGCGTTATCATAGAAGAGAGCGAAAAACCTGATTTTCTGACGCAGAATATCCTTAGAATTTCTGAGAGTTTTTATCCCCAGAGACAAATTCAATTTGCTCAATTTATCTCGGAATATTATGGGTGTTCACTAGGGGAAGCTCTCAACCTATTTATTCCGCATACTGTGGTAGAACAAGAAGTTTTGCATACGTACTCCTATAATCCTGTAAACATAACTCTCTCTGAATCACAGTCCAAAGCGCTTGAATTTATCCGCTCTCATAACATATCACTTTTATTCGGGGATACGGGGGCCGGGAAAAGCGAAATCTATATGCGACGAATGGATGAAGTCCTAAGTGAAGGGAAGAGGGCATTGTTGCTGCTTCCTGAAATTTCTCTCACTCCTCAAATGGAGATACGGTTTAAAAATCATTTCGGTGATATGGTTGTCTTATGGCATTCAAAAATGACACCGAAGCAAAAAAAAGTGACGTTAGAAAAGATTCATAACGGCGTGGCGCATATCATCGTCGGCCCCCGCTCGGCATTGTTTTTGCCGATTCAGAATTTGGGGCTGATTGTTGTGGATGAAGAGCACGATGAGAGTTATAAATCTTCTTCACGCCCGCGTTACAATGCACGGGATATGGCAGTTTATATCGGAAATTTGCTCAAAATTCCGGTTGTATTGGGGAGTGCAACCCCGAGTTTGAGCAGTTATGCAAAATATCCTTTTTTTCGTTTGAAGGGAGGGTATTTTGAATCTAAACGAACTTTTGTATTTGAACCTTCGCTCGAAGCGTTAACGCCAAGTATTGACCATGCAATAATGGACAATTTCAATAAAGAACATCAGGGGATTGTTTTTATTCCGACGCGTGCCAATTTTAAATACACGGTATGTGATACGTGCGGCTACCATGTGGAGTGCCCGTTTTGCAGTGTAGGGATGTCTCAGCATAAAAACTCACATGCCCTTAAATGCCATTACTGTAATTACACCGAAGTGTTGCCGAAAGTGTGTCCGAAATGTCAAAGCGGCGCGTTACGTACCGCAAGATTGGGGACAGCCGAGGCGGTAGAGCATTTCAGTAAACTAAGTGAAAATTTGAGGGTACAGCAGTTTGATCGTGATATTATCACAACTCAAAATAAACTGATTAAAGTACTTGAAGCATTTAATAGCCGTGAGATCGATTTGCTCGTCGGAACACAGATGCTCTCAAAAGGACATGATTATCATGATATTACCCTTGCTGTCGTTATGGGAATCGATAATCTTCTCTCCCAAAGCGATTATCGCGCACGTGAAAAGGCATTATCGTTATTAGTACAGATTGCAGGACGTAGCGGTCGAAAACAGAATGCGACAGTGATTGTACAAAGTTTTAACGAGTCTTTTTTCCGAGGCTATTTGGATGATTATGAGAAGTTTTTGATCGACGAGATGCGAATTCGTAACACTAGATATCCTCCGACCAAAAAGTTGGCAAGGTTGCTCTATGCACATAAAAATGCGCTAAAAGCAAAAAATGCGATGGAAGAGGCAGTGAGAGAAATAGAACAGATGCAGAGGGTTCAGATTGTCGGATTCGGTGCTTCCCCTATCGAAAAAATTGCCGATAAATATCGGTTCCAAATCTTATTGAGAAGCGATAAAAGTACCGATTTGATCCGTGCAATAAAACATGTCAAATCACCGATTTGCGAGATCGATATGGATCCGATTGAGTTTACGTAATTTTAACATCCAAAAAGCTACAATCTACCCATGATAACACGCACCCCAACTAAACAGATTTTTGTCGGTAATGTTCCTATCGGCGGTGATGCCCCGATCTCGGTACAGTCAATGACCTACTCACGAACCGCCGATGTGGGTGCTACGGTTGAGCAGATTAATCGTCTCCATTTTGCCGGATGTGATATCGTCCGTGTTGCCGTTCCCGATGAGGAAGATGCACGTGCTCTTAAGGCGATCAAAGAACAAATTTCTCTTCCTCTTGTAGCTGATATCCATTTTAATTACAAGCTCGCCCTTATTGCGGCGGAAGTAGTGGATTGTATCCGATTTAATCCCGGAAATATCGGCGAAAAATCACGGATTCGTGAGATCGTCAAAGCGTGTCAGGAACGTAATATTCCAATTCGTATCGGGGTTAATGCCGGAAGTTTGGAAAAAGAGTTTGAACAGCGTTACGGCCAAAGCGCCGAGGGAATGGTAGCTTCTGCCGAGTACAATATCAAATATCTCGAAGATTTGGGATTTACCGATATCAAAGTTTCACTCAAGGCGAGCGACGTTCAGCGTACCGTCGAAGCGTATCGCCTTCTCCGTCCAAAAAATAACTATCCGTTTCATTTGGGTGTGACTGAGGCGGGGACAATTTTTCATGCGACCATCAAAAGTGCTATCGGATTGGGTACGTTGCTGCTAGAGGGTATCGGCGATACAATGCGCGTTTCCATTACGGGGGAACTCGAAGAGGAGATCAAAGTCGGTCGGGCGATTCTAAAAGACAGCGGTGTGGCTCGTGAGGGACCTAATATCATCTCCTGTCCGACATGCGGACGGATTGAAGCCGATTTGGTCTCTGCGGTAGCGGTGATTGAAGAGCGGACAAAACATATCAAAAAACCGCTTGATCTCTCCGTTATGGGGTGTGTGGTTAATGCTATCGGAGAAGCGAAACATGCCGATGTCGCGATCGCCTACGGTAAGGGTTCGGGATTGGTGATGGTGCGTGGTGAAGTAGTAGCACGCCTTGAAGAAGATAAGTTGGTTGATCGTTTCGTCGAAGAGGTAGAAAAAATGGCAAAAGAAGAGGACTAAATGGAAGAATCACTGTATAACTTAGCTTTTGAGCGTTCCGTCCTCAGCTCTATCATTTTTGATCCGGCTCAGTTTGATGAGTTTGATGCAGTATTGACACCGGAAGATTTTTACCTTTCGGCGCATCAGGAGATTTACCGCTCTATGACAGCTCTAGGTCATCGAGACCTCCCTATCGATGAAGAATTTATCCGTAAAGAGTTAACTGCAAAACAAAAATTTGATGAGCGGGTAATGGTTGAAATTCTCACCGCCAATCCGATTGCTAATACCAAAGCATATGTTCAAGAGATCAAAGATAAAGCGATTAAACGTCATCTCTTAACTCTCACGACTGAGATTAAGCGGGTAACTTTGGAAGAAGAACTTAGCGGAAACGACGTCGTCGATTTGGTTGAACAAAAGCTCTATGAGATAACGCAGAGTTCTCAAGCGACCGATTTTAAAGATGCCCCCTCAATCGCCGATGAGACGCTGGCGTATATCGAAGAGATGAAAGCACGGGGCGATTCCGTCCTTGTCGGTGTCGATACGGGGTATGCGGAGCTGAACAAAATGACGACGGGATTCGGCAAAGGGGATTTGGTTATTATCGCCGCCCGTCCGGCAATGGGAAAAACCTCTTTTGCCCTCAACATGGTTCAAAATCTCCTCGACAAAGGGAAAGGGGTCGCTTTTTTCTCGTTAGAGATGCCGGCGGAGCAGTTGATGTTGAGACTTTTGAGTGTTCAAACCTCGATTCAACTTCAGCGTCTTCGTGTCGGGGATATGAATCCGCAAGAGTACAAACAGCTGAACGATGCGGTCGATAAGATGCGCCGCTCCAAACTTTTTGTGGATGATCACGGCTCCATCAATATCCATCAGCTCCGCTCCAAACTCCGCAAACTCAAATCCCGTCATCCTGAGATCGAAGTAGCGGTTATCGACTACCTCCAAATCATGAACGGTACGGGGGGAAAAGATCGTCACTTAGAGGTGAGTGAAATTTCACGCGGACTTAAAATGTTGGCGCGTGAACTCGGAATTCCTATCGTCGCCCTCTCTCAGCTTAATCGTGGCCTCGAATCACGTTCCGATAAGCGTCCGATGCTCAGCGATATCCGTGAATCGGGTTCGATCGAGCAGGATGCCGACATCATCCTCTTCGTCTATCGGAACGATGTTTATCTCTACAAAGAGGAAAAAGAGCGGGAGAAAGAGGCGATAAGCGCGGGAAAAGAGTTTATTTCCAAATACGTCGAGAAAGAGGAAGAGGAAGCGGAGATTATTATCGGTAAACAGCGTAACGGTCCTACGGGACATGTGAAACTGATGTTCCAGAAAAAATTCACCCGCTTTGTCGATAAACCGACATTCGGTGCGGCACAAATCGTCTATGAGAGTATCGATATGAAAAGTGCGACGATGAATATCGATGAAGGTGTTGAAAACGTTTCAATGCCGATTATTTAATGTCTAAATTAGAGCGGGTCGATCTTTTCGATCTTAAAAGCGGCTCCCTCTTTTTTCTCTTTCTCCTTTTTATTGCCTCCCTATCGCTTTCGTATGAAAACTATCAATTTACTCAGCTCAAAACCTTTGATGATCCGCTGATACGGGCGGAAGTGATTGATCAGGAAGTACGATTGATTAACGATATGCCTAAGACTTCTATGAAGCTTCGGCTCGAAAACGGCTCTCATGTTCGAGTCGCGTTGAGCCCCTATCTGCGCGATCTTAGGGGACGGGAAGTTCAAGTAGAGCTTCAGGTAGCGAAAGTCACATTTTTGGATTTTTTAAAAGGGATGCACACGCGCGGTGCTATCACCGAAGTGTATCCCTCCTTGAGTCTTAAAGAGCAGTGGTACCGTCGTATTGCATCCGTCCATGAAGATCAATGGATGAGGGAACTTTACGGTGCACTGTTTGTGGCTACTCCGATGTCGCAGGAGTTTCAATCCCTTGTAGGAGCGATGGGGCTTAGTCATATCCTCTCGATCAGCGGTTATCACTACGGAATTATTTCATTGATCGCTTATTTTCTCCTGCGACCGCCGTATCGGTGGTTACAAAACCGTTATTTCCCCTACCGCCACGGCAACCGTGATCTATTTTTTATGGTTTTGGGGATACTCTTCTTATATCTATGGGCATTGGAGTTTATCCCCCCTATGGTGCGGGCGTTCGGGATGATAGCCGTGGGGTATTGGCTTTATGATCGGGGGATCAAGATTGTCTCATTGCAAACGCTCTCTATTACGGTCGGTGTGCTGCTTGCTTTTTTCCCGACACTGTTTTTCTCTTTGGGTTTTTGGTTCTCCTCGTTTGGAGTTCTTTCGATCTTTATTTTTATCCGTTATTATGAGCATTGGAAACCTTGGCAGATATTTTTAGCCCTTCATGTTTGGTGCTATTTAGTCCTTTTACCGATATCACTCTCTATTTTTGGGACATTCGGATGGTGGCATATAGGCTCGATTCCCCTTGCACTTCTTTTTAATCTCTATTATCCTGCTGTATTAGTATTGCATCTCACATCGTGGGGAGATTGGTTTGATCCGTACCTGCTGCAAATGTTTGAATCAGGAGATAGTAACAGAGTATTGATCCCTATGTGGATGGGGATACTCAGTGTTATATTGGCGTTGGGGGCGATGTGGCGAAAAGAGGCTTTTTGGGTGTTGGGGATATTAGGAATTGCTACGCTGGGTAGCGCGGTTTATCAGATAGCATAGCTTCATCCCGTAGATGACAATAATCCAAGAGACGTAAATCCATAAAAAGAAGAAGATAAGTGCGGAGAAAGAGCCGTACATGGTGGCATACGTTTTGTTATAAAAGACGTATTGGATAAAACTATTCTTCGCTAATCCCCATACAACGGCAACGATAAATGAACTGATGGCGGCAGCTTTGGGAGAGACATCGGCGTTCACTGCAATTTTATAGATGAGGAAAAAGATTCCCCATAACAATAAGAAAGGGAAAATGTAAAGGGCTTCCAGCGCGAATCCGCTGACATTAGCCTCCAAATAGGCTTTTAAAGTCATAGAAGCGATAAGGATTATCGGGGTAAGGCTGATTAGGGTCCAATAGGTAGTGATGGCATCCCAGATTCCACGTTTAGAAGTTTTGAAGATTTTACCGACGATATGTTCAAAATTTTGAAAGAAGAGGAGAGAGGAGACGATCATTGTACTAAAACCGATTACTCCAAGCTGTACCGAATTTTGAAAAAACGATTCCAAATAACCGGCAATAGCGGCGGTTTGTACGGGCATAATATTCTCAAAAATAAAGATTTGGATTTTGGCGTATTGCTCTTCAAATACCGGAACATTTGCAATTAAACTGAGGGAAATAATGAGAAGCGGGACGACGGTAAAAATGGTATAAAAGCTCAAGCTCGAGGCATACACCGTGATTTCCCGATCAAACAGCATCAAGAAAAAAAGGCGAATGTGTCGGAATGATGCTTTTAGATTTATCACTTATTCAAGACCCATTTTAGAGGGATTGAGGATGTTGTTGGGATCAAATGCACGTTTAATAGATTGAAACAGTGCCATCTCTTCAGGGGTAAATGCCATCGACATATAAGGGGCTTTAGCAAGTCCGATACCGTGTTCACCGCTTAGGGTTCCACCTAGATCGATAGTTGCTTGGAATACTTCACGAATCGCTTCGTAACCGATTTTGACCTGTTCGGGGTCTTTGCCGTCTACCATGACATTGGTATGGACATTTCCATCGCCGGTGTGACCGAAACATGGGATATTGATGTTGTATTTTTTAGCAATTGCATCAAATTTTTTAAGCAGTTCAGGGAGAGCGGAGCGGGGAACCGTAACATCTTCATTGATCTTTTTACTACCATAAACTGAAAGTGATTGGCTCGCATTACGGCGGGCAAACCAGAGGTCACTGGCTTCTTGTTTATTTTGAGCGATTTTAAATTCGCTGCAACCGTTTTCTTGAAAGACTTTTTGGATAATTGAGAGTTGAAAATCGAGGTCTTCTTCGAGGTTCCCGTCTACATCGGTAACAAGAATTGCTCCTGCTTCGATCGGAAGCCCTTTTTTGTAGACTTGTTCAACGGAGCGGATAGTGAGGTTATCCAAAAACTCCATAGCAACGGGGGTAACACCGCTTGCCATCGTTTTATATACCGCTTCCATCGCCGCATGTACGGTAGGGAAAATACCCATTGCTGTTTTGGTCATTTTTGGTTTTGAAAGAAGTTTTAGAGTCACTTCGGTAGTGACGGCAAGTGTCCCTTCCGACGCTATCAAAATCCCTGTGATGTTATAGCCGGCAACATCTTTGATGGTACGTTTGCCCGCTTTGATAATATCACCGTTAGGGAGCACTGCCCGCATGGCCATCACATAGTCTTTTGTAATGCCGTATTTGGCCGCTCGCATACCGCCCGCATTTTCGTTAACGTTTCCGCCGATAGTCGAGTACTCTTGGCTTGCCGGATCGGGCGGGTAGAATAATCCTACCTCTTCAACCGCACGTTGGAGTTCCATATTGACTACCCCCGGTTGAACGATAGCGACCATATTTTGCATATCGATTTCGAGGATTTTATTCATATGTTTTTCGAATGCCAAAACGATACCGCCCGAGGAGGGGAGCGCTCCACCTGTAAAACCGCTTCCTGCACCGCGCGGGACAATAACGATACGGTGTTCATTGCAGTAGCGAAGAATATCGCTTACGTCTTGTTCATGGCGGGGGAAAAGGACGGCATCGGGTTCGAACCGTTCGCGTGTTGCATCATAACTGTAGGCAATGAGATGTGCCTTATCGCTGTAAACATTTTCTTGGCCGAGTAAGTTGGTAAAAAAATCGATGGCACCGGATGCGAGCATCGTTATTCCTTCAAATCAAAATTGTGTAATAGTGCGCTTTTATCGCTAAATTTTGCTTTGTAGAGCTCATATAGTTCTTTGTTTTTTGAATTGTTTAAAGCGATTTCTTCAAGGTAGTAAGGTTCATAGCTGTCCAAACTAGAACTTCCCTCACCCCACCATGCTGCGCGAATTGTCGGAATACGGGTATAAAAGGGGGTTTGTTCTTTCTCTGAAACCTTGGCAAACGGGGTATTTTGGAGCATTGTAAAACTTTTGCAATCAAGGGTAAAGAGATGGTTTGCGCTTTGGATATAGAGCAATCCGACTGAATTTGCGGTGCAGTAGCGTTTAAAATCGTCAACTAAAGGGGTTTGATGCCCTTCGTTAGAGAGAAACGTTGCATAGTTATCAGGATGAATCCATTCAACACCTGAGATGCTTTTAGCGACGGCGTCATAAGTATCATCATTCGGAGCAATTAAAAGAGCACGTTCATAATCGTAGGCTAACACGGCCAAATCAGATGCTCTTGGTGTCCAGTTACCGTTAGGAAGCGCATCTTGACGCAGACCGGTATATTCACTTATTTGTAGAATAGCACGGTTATTTGATGGATTCGTCTTTTCAACGCGTGCGTTAGCGATAATCGTACTATGGGTAGCATCGAATTTCCGAACAATAAAACCGCTCATCCCCTCACGCAAGTTCTCGGCAACGATAGTTGCACGCTCCCCTTCGACTTCGAGGAGAGGTGCGGTGATTGAAGAAGCGTTTAAGACGCTACAAGCGATAAGAGTAATAAGCCAGATGCGCATCATGGTAACCTTTTGGTAAAGTAAGTAGAGATTATTATAGCCAAACACCTCTTTGTAAATAGAATTTTTGCTATCATTTAATTCTTTTTTGCTCTGCTGATGTGTATTTTGGTCAAGGATAGGAATGGGTCGTTTTTTTGTATTGCTGTTATTGCCCCTTCTCCTTTTTGGCGGTACTGTTAAGTATTTTAAATGGAAAGACGGCGAGAGTTTCCTCACTTTTTTAGAGCGAAAAAAACTTCCTTTACACGTTTATTACAACCTCGATAAAGAGGATCAAAAACTGACCGAAGATATCCCCTACACGGCTAATTGTCAAATGGTTGTCGATAATAAAAATTTTATTCATCAAATTTTGATTCCGGTTAATGATGAATTACAGCTGCACATCTATCTCACCCCTAAAAAACGTTATGAAACGAAAGTGATTCCGATCATTAGTGAGGAGTTTACGGAAACTCTTTATGTCCCGATTCAGACCATTCCTTATGATGATATTTTAAAAACAACAGGATCAAAAAATTTAGCCTCTATTTTTGTAAAAATGTTTAAAGGAAAAGTTGATTTTCGTAAAGGGCTAAAAAAAGGTGACCCGATCATTATGGTATACACCCAAAAATACCGTTTAGGAAAGCCTTTTTCGATGCCCGAAGTTCATGGTGCGATGGTGGAAATTAATGGAAAACGTGTACGTGTTTATCGCCATACTGACGGACGTTTTTATGATGAAAAAGGGGGGCAGTATGAGAAATTTCTCTTCAAACTCCCGATCCGTAATCCCCGTATAACCTCTCGTTTTACAAAACGCCGTTATCATCCCGTGTTGCATCGTTATCGGGCCCATTTGGGTGTTGATTTCGGAGCTCGTCCGGGGACACCGATCCTCTCAACCGGGGAAGGGCGCGTGAGTTTCGTCGGCTATTCGACCGGATATGGGAAAACTATAAAGATACGTCATAGTAACGGTTTAACGAGTCTCTATGCGCACCAAAAATCGTTTAAAAAAGGGATCCGTTCCGGTATGAAAGTGAAGCAAGGTGAAATGATCGGGTACGTCGGAAATACCGGATTGTCTTCCGGGCCGCATTTACATTTTGGGATGTACCGTGGAAGCAGTGCGATTGATCCGCTGAGTGTTATGAAGAAAAAAACGGAAGGTTTTACGGGTAAAGAGCGTAGAGCCTTTATTGCTATTCGGGATAAAATGGACAGAGTATTTAAAAAAGCACTGAACAACAAACCGGTCCGAAAACCGTATTTCGATTTTCATGAAACCTATTATGTCGACAGTGAAACCTTTAAACCCAAACCGTTTTAGGAGACTTCTTTGATTTCTGATATAAAAATTGTTTCCTGCGATATTTCCGAATACATTAGACCTAAGCGGATAAATTATGTACAAGCGGGGATAAAAAAGAGTTGGGACATGGTCGAAGTACACGACAGTGTGGCTATCCTTTTGTACCATGAAGAGCATGAAACGTTGATTGTCGTTCGACAGTTTAGACCACCGGTATACCTTAAAAATAATGATGGCTATACGTATGAGTTGTGTGCCGGTATTGTGGATAAAGATATAAGTCTTGTAGAAATTGCATACGAAGAGATTCTAGAAGAGTGTGGATACGATGTTCCCTTAGAACATATAGAACGTCTCACATCATTTTATACGGCAGTTGGCTTTGCAGGATCGGTACAGACGCTTTACTACGCACGTGTGAATGAATCAATGCGGGTTAATAACGGCGGTGGTGTAGGTGTTGAGATGATAGAAGTCGTTGAGATTCCCGTGAGCGAAGCTAAAGCATTTTCGATGGATGAGACCAAAGCAAAAACACCGGGACTGATGTTTGCTTTTTATTGGTTCTTTGGACTCTCATAGGAATTTTAGAAAGTTCTCTTTATAAATCGGCACATACCCATTATGAAGATACACGATCGTGCCATCAAATTCAGGCGTTGCTTCCTTGACACAAATATATGCCTTATTGTTTCATTTTTAATTATGAATATTTAGTCTATTGGATCATAAAAAAAGAAAACTCATAAAATACTATATAAAGGTAGAATTAAAAAAATCCTGCTAATATTTTATTACTACATATAGGTAGAATTAAATACAGGAGCTGAAATGTCTGAACGTATTACAAAAAATATGGCCAGAAATATTTACTTTGGCGGGGGACTTTTCGCGATTTTGGTTTTTACCGGACTGACTATAGATACCGTTAAACAAATCCCAAAGCTGAGTAATGATGACAAAATCACTGAGTCCGTTGCTCGGGGGAAAGTGGTATGGGAAGAGAACAATTGTGTCGGTTGCCATACGATCATGGGGGAGGGGGCATATTATGCTCCGGAGCTTGGGAATGCATTTCCTCGTCTTGGTGCTAATGATGAAGCTACGTTTAAAACCTATCTAGCCGGATGGATGGCGGCACAACCGCTCGATACCCCAGATAGACGAAAAATGCCGCAGTTTCACCTGAGCCCGGAACAAGTGAACAATCTTGCAGACTTTTTGATTTGGACCTCTCGTGTCAACAATCAAGAGTGGCCTCCAAACATTAAAGGATAAGGAAGATTATGAAATATTCATCTCAAATGGTCGCAAAACCATATTTTATTTTTGCACTCATTCTTCTGGCAGGGGAGATTGTTTTTGGTCTTAGTATGGGGGTTCAGTATTTGTACGGGGATTTTTTATTCCCTGCAATCCCTTTTAATGTTCTTCGTATGGTTCATACGAACTTGTTGATTGTTCTTTTATTATTCGGGTTTATGGGAGCAACCTATTATCTGATTCCTGAAGAGAGCGAACGGGAACTTTGGAGCCCGATGTTGGCCAAAATCACCTTTTGGGTATTTGCGGCGGCGGGTGTAGCAACCATCTTGGGTTATTTATTGGTCCCTTATGCGACATTGGCGGAGTTAACCTATAACAATCTGTTGCCGACGATGGGGCGTGAGTTTTTGGAACAGCCGACGATTACAAAAATCGGGATTGTTCTGGTCGTACTATCGTATATTTTAAACGTGACAATGACGGTGATTAAAGGACGTAAAACAACCATATCGGTTATTTTGTTGACGGGTCTTTTTGGGTTAGCGTTTTTCTTTTTGTTTGCGTTTTATGTACCTGAAAATCTAGTTATGGATAAATTCTTCTGGTGGTTTGTGGTCCATTTGTGGGTTGAAGCGACATGGGAACTTATCTTGGGTGCTCTTTTGGCGTTTGTTCTTATTAAAACGACCGGAGTTGACCGTGAACATATCGATAAATGGCTCTATTTGATTATTGCGATGACATTGATTTCCGGACTTGCGGGAACAGGGCATCACTTTTTCTTTATCGGTACCCCTGGGTATTGGTTATGGATCGGATCGATTGCGTCTGCGGCAGAGCCTATCCCCTTTTTCCTAATGATTTTGTTTGCTTACAATATGGCAAAAAACCGTCGTATCCAACATGACAATAAAATTGCGCTGACATGGGCAAAAGGGACAGCGGTTGTTGGATTTTTGGGAGCGGGCGTTTGGGGCTTTTTGCACACACTCGCACCAATTAACTACTATACGCACGGGACGCAGCTGACCGCAGCACACGGACATCTCGCCTTTTTCGGTGCGTATGTGATGATTTGTTTTACATTGATTTCGTATGCGATGCCGATTCTTCGCGGTCGTCCTCATGGAAACGGGCCGAGAGCTCAGAGCATAGAACTTACCAGTTTTTGGATGATGGTGATCGGTATGATCGGTCTTACGTTGGCATTAACCGTTGCAGGTATCATACAAATCGAAATGCAACGCCTACGCGATGTTGCGGATGCATTGGATTTCATGAGTGCACAAGAAGCGATTAGCACAGTGTATGGCGTTCGTTTAGCCTTTGGGGTAATGGTTCTATTGGGGCTGTTGACCTATTTTTACAGTTTCTTTGTGAAAGAAGAGCAAGTAGTCGCGTAATGGATGAAAAAGTCGGTAAATTCTGGGACCACTATGTCACGAAAAAAGCCTCTCGTCTTTTTAAAGACGAAGAGGTTACTTTTGCGGATATTGCCAAAGGGTTAAAACTCTTTTATCACCTCTTGGGGGGTGAAAAAGCCAAAGAACTCCATATTACCGATAAACGCTCCATCCACACGTCACGAACGCTCATGGAGAGATTCTCAGGGACGGGTAAAACTTTTTTCCTTGCTTGGCAAGATGAAAAAGGGATTTATCTCCCTGCCTCTTTGGCGTATTTTCCTCTAAAAACACACAATGAGATGCACTATTACTGGTTAATCGCAATGCTCTCTAATGTCACGGTTAATACTCAAAATATCTCTTCTGAAAACACCAGAGCCAGCAATCTTCTCATCGAAAAGTATCCCGGCTTTTGTGAGTTTTATACGTATAGCCACCGTTATTTATGTGAACATTATCCTGAATTATCTACTGATGAACCTTCCCTAGAAGCCTCATCAGTAGATAACTATCCCAATCCGCTATGGATTTATCCATCCCTCTCTAGCTCCAACAAACTCCTCTCAATCGATGATGAGGAAGAGGTGCACAGACAGAGAGATGAGGAGAACAAAACCGAAATCTTGAAAATGAAGAAAAAGAGCGAACAAATCGACGATAAAAAAGAGACGGACGGACTACTCCTCTTTTTGCCTGAGTCGATTATGAGCCTGATGGAGCAGGTGAGGGTTGATCGGCAGGAAAATGACAGTTTTAATGAGGATGCACTCTACAATGCCGAAGATTTAGAGGAGATCACGCTAGGACAAAAAGATGCCAACCTCTCCGCCCGTATCAAAATGGATTTGGACATCTCTGCTAACAGCGTAGAAGAATATCCCTTGGGAAAAGGGCATTTTATCGATGAGTGGGACTATAAAAAAGAGCTCTATCTCAAAAACTATGTCTGTATAAAACCCATTATTTCGCTCCATACCGAACCCATCGAATTGCCAAAGCGACTCCAAAAAATGATGCGCCGTATCCAGAGTGAATTGGATATTATGGAACTCGATCGGATTAAAAGAGACAATCTCCCCTACGGCGATGAGATCAATATCGGTACATGGATCGATTACAAAGGACATCAGAACCGCTCAAACCATCCGCAGCGATTTTTCCAAACGTATGAGCGAAAGATGCGTGATATGTCCACCTTGATTTTAGCGGATGTTTCTCTCTCCACCGAGGCAGGGATAACCCAAGAGATACGGGTCATCGACATGATACAAGATGCTTTGATGGTAT
Organism: Sulfuricurvum sp.; assembly: GCF_031427015.1. Taxonomy (GTDB): domain Bacteria; phylum Campylobacterota; class Campylobacteria; order Campylobacterales; family Sulfurimonadaceae; genus Sulfuricurvum. The sequence goes on from NZ_JASJOW010000001.1 coordinate 280,732, forward strand.
TTTCCGAATCGCTTCACCGACTCCGAGATCGGTTTGCCATCTATACCTTTTCCTCGATCAAAAACACCAAGGTCAACTTTCACATCATTAAAAATTTCAAAGAGAGCTACAGCGACACTATTCGCGGGCGGATTCATGCTATTAAGCCCGGATATTACACCCGTATGGGGGCAGGGATACGAGAGAGTGCCAAGATTTTAGCCAAACAACAAAGTGCCAATAAGCTTCTGCTGATTCTCAGTGACGGGAAACCCAATGATGTTGACCGCTACGATGGGCGTTATGGGATAGAAGATACGAAGAAAGCGATCGAGGAGGTAAAGAAAATGGGGATCACGCCGTTTTGTATTACGATTGATATCGATGCGAAAGAGTATCTCCCCTATCTTTTCGGACGGAACTCTTATGCAGTGATCCGCGATGCCAAAAAACTCCCCAAAGTGTTACCCGAAATCTATATGAACTTGACCAAATAAAAGGAATCATTATGTCTAAAACGTACTATTTACCTCAATCCAATGAGGTTGAGCTTTTCAAAGCGGCGGCTGGGATGAACCTCCCTGTGTTGATCAAAGGACCGACGGGGTGCGGAAAAACGCGATTTGTGGAAGCGATGGGGGAAGAGTTGGGGCGTGATGTGTATACGGTGGTGTGCCATGATGATCTTAGCGCTGCGGATTTAGTGGGTCGCCATTTGATCGATGAAAACGGGACCTATTGGCAAGATGGACCATTGACGAAGGCGGTGCGTAACGGCGGGATATGCTACCTCGATGAGATTATCGAAGCACGCAAAGATACGACGGTCGTTTTACACTCCCTTGCCGATTATCGCCGGGTTCTCCCGATCGATCGCACCGGTGAAGTGATCACGGCTCATCCTGATTTTATGCTCGTGGTATCGTACAATCCTGGATATCAAAATGTCTTAAAAGGGATGAAGCCCAGCACTAAACAACGCTTTATATCCCTTACATTTAACTACCCAAAAGCGGAGGTAGAGACAGAGGTGATCGTTAAAGAGAGCGGGGTGGATGAAAAGATTGCCCAAAAACTGGTCTCAATCGCGGGGGAAATCCGTCAATTAAGCGATAGTGATATCCAAGAAGCCGTATCAACACGATTGCTTATTTATGCAGGAAAATTGATTGCCCACGGGTTTGATCCCTATCAAGCGTGCATCCACTCTATTGTCGAATCGCTCAGTGATGAAGAGGATGTGTTAGCGGTGCTCGAAAAACTGATCTCGTTGCATTTTACAAAAAGCCTGAAACTCTAGTCCTATAATTTTGTCTCTTTATTATCTATGAGTGAAGCCAGAGTCGTAGTTGTGAGCATCGTCTCAATCAACTCTTTAGGCTGAACCCATTGCTCATGCAAAACACACGGGTTTGAAGCATCGCATTTCTCAAATCCCAAGATACAACGCTCATGCTCCAACGGTTCTCCAATCGCTTCGAGAATATCGCACAAACGGATTTCATCCGCATTTTTAGCCAGACTAATCCCCCCCTCACGACCGCGAGAGGCGTTTACTAGTCCCTTTTTGACCAAATCCGTCACCATTTTGGTGAGATATTTGTAGGGAAGATCGAGTTCTTGATGGAGAACATTGACGGAGTGGGAAGTTTCTGAATGGCGGTGTAGATACGATAACACCCGTATAGCATACTCGGTAGTTTTCGAAAAGTGCATTGCTTTTCCCCCATGTAAATGAAGTATTTTAACCAATTTTACTTTTGATACCCTATTTGTCTACTTTGTGGTAGTATTTTAATAAAAAGTATAGCAGGAAAAAATGTATAAAACAAATAGTAAGAATTCCCCTCATCTAATAGACGGAATATTAACGGGAATCGGAGCCTTTTTAGGTCTTTCTTTTATTGGTTTGATTGCTCAGTCTGTAGAGCAGATGCTTATTATTGCCCCATTCGGGGCGACGGCTGTTCTTCTTTTCAGCGCACCGGAGAGTGAGTTTTCGAAGCCATGGAATGTTGTAATAAGTTACATCCTTTCTACGATCATCGGTTTTTTGATTTTACGGTACAGTAACGGAGAATGGCTTGCTATCGGCGGGGGTTTTGGGATTATTATTATGTTGATGCATGTTTTCAAAGCAATCCATCCTCCAGCTGGAGCCAATTTTTTGATTGTTACACAGGGACACATTTCTCTTTATTTATTATGGCCGCTTTTTATCGGGTTGATTACGTTGATTATTATCGGTATAGGTATGCATAAAATACGAAAAAAAATAACAATCCGATAGAGGATATACGTGTTACTTTTGACCAAAAATAAGAGTTTTTCCATAACGTAAACTCCAAATCATAAATAAAAGAATCCACGCAGACGCCGCTGCATCAAAAAGCCATCCGTGCGATGCTCCGAGTGCGGTATCGATAGAGAGGGCTAAACGGGAGAGGACGATGATTTGTGTCCACCAAAAAAGGATGATGGTGAGTTTGTCCGCATGGGGAGGTTGTCCGGAGTGTCCGAGGGTGACCCGTGTTCCAAACCCGATAAGTACGGTGGTTAAAAAACCGAGCACCAGAAGGTGTACCCCTGCAAAAAGAAAATTAAGAGTATAGAGTGTTTCAATAATTTGGAGTATTCCGCCGAGCAAGAGTGCTACCGGAAGCCAAAACAAGGCGAGATGGAGAATCCAGACAATCGCCGGGGAATGAAACGGGTGGAGTTTCCAGCGTAAAAACTCACGTAAGAGATAAAGGGCGAGGAGAATACTGACCACCGCTTCGGCTACTGAAAAGGCAAAGATCGCCAATAAGGTTTTAATAATCAAAAATCCAAAAACAGTTTCAACAAAATAGTTGGATTTAGCTTCTTGTGAATGGCTGAAAAAAGGGATCATCCGTTGCGCAACGGAAAAGGTAAGAAAGACAAAAAAGAAGTTTACGATGATCGGAACGATAATCTCAAACCATCCGTGGAAGTCCCAAATCAAACTGATGCCGTAAGCGATAATCCAAACGAGGTGTGAGACAAGAGCGATAGTGTGTGCGACCAATATCCAATAAGGATCTTGCTTTAGCGGGGATTGACCGATTTTATAGACCCAATGAAGGGTAAAAATTGCCATAGCATGGGCAAATAATCCTGCACACATCGCCACTAAAACGATCCATTGTGACGCAAGCGAACCGATAAAAAAGAGAACAGATGCGATTTGATAAAGCCATACGATGCGGATATAGACCTCACGAGGGATAGTCATGCTGGTACAAAAACGGGGAAAGGTTGTAAACAAAAACCCGTGGAAGAACTGTGTAAAGACGATAAACGCGAGAGAATAAAGGTGAAACTCGTTTTCAGATACGGCGAGGGTAATGACTCCTTTGTGGGAGAGAGTGAAAAGAATCATTGATACAATTGCCCACAGAACGCCAAAAACGAAAAATGGTTGATGGGGCTGGGATAAGAAATAGTTTTGTTTTTTAGTGATAGCGGAAAAGGTACTCATAGCGGAATCCTCTGAAAATATTTGGGAGTATAACGAGATAATAAAGGGGAAGTATTGACGAAGGTCAAGATGAGTCAATTTTTCAAACTTCTAAAATTGACCCAAGTCAAAGACAATAATTTCATAATTAAATACAATGATCTCTATAAAATAATTTGTCAATTTTGGAGGAGATATACCAATGTCGAGTATTCAACGTGTGATCAAGCGAGACGGCTCTTCAGAGCTGTATCACCCTTTTAAAATTGAAGATGCAATTCGCAAAGCGTATGAGAGTGTACAACTCAGCGTCAATGAGGATGTCATAACTAAAGTACTGTTTCAGATTGTATATAAGGGTATTTTTGAAGTCGAAAAGATCCAAGATCTGATCGAAGAAGAGCTGCATAAATCGGGTGCATTTAGTGTGATGAAGTCGTTTATCACCTATCGTTTTTTGCATAAAATGCAACGAGAGCATATTTTGGGTTTGGATGAAGATACTACCTATGTCAACTCGACTCAAAGTGTCGAAGAGTATATTCAGAAATCCGACTGGCGCGTTAATGCCAATGCCAATACGGGTTATTCCAATGCGGGACTCGTCAATAACCTCGCAGGCAAGGTAATCGCTAATTTTTGGCTCGATAAAGTGTATGCTCCTCATGAGGGTGCAGCGCATCGTAACGGCGATATTCATATTCATGATCTCGATTGCCTTACGGGGTACTGCGCCGGATGGAGTCTACGTGCGCTGTTAAATGAAGGATTCAACGGGGTTCGGGGGCGTGTTGAGAGTGCTCCGCCGCGTCATCTGCGAGAAGCACTGGGACAAATGGCGAATTTTTTAGGGATTTTACAATCCGAATGGGCGGGAGCACAGGCATTTAGCTCGTTCGATACCTATTTGGCTCCGTATGTTTTTATCGATGCACTACCATTTTCAGAAGTCAAAAAAGCGATACGGGGGTTTGTTTATAATCTCAATGTCCCCGCACGCTGGGGACAATCACCCTTTACCAACGTAACGATCGATTGGGTGGTTCCCGAAGATTTAAGAGAGCAGTTTCCTACCTACCGCGATCATCATCTTTTTGAGGAGATAACCGAAACCGTACATCATCAGCGAAAATTACATGAGCGTGGAAAACGGCTGCTAAAAGAGCTGACCTATGGAGATTTTCAAAAAGAAATGAATATCATCAACCGTGCCTTTTATGAGGTAATGACCGAAGGAGATGAGGGAGGGCAGCCTTTTACTTTTCCGATTCCTACGGTTAACATCACGGAGGATTTCGACTGGTATGGAGAAAATACTGATATCTTATTCGAAAATACGGCAAAGATCGGTTCCAGTTATTTTCAGAATTTTATCGGAAGTCAGTATATCCGTAATGATGTCGGAGAGTTAATTGAAAATCCACATGCCTATAAACCCGGAGCGGTAAGGAGCATGTGCTGTCGGTTACAACTCGATTTGCGAGAACTGCTTAAACGAGGTAATGGGCTTTTCGGGAGTGCTGAGATGACCGGAAGTATCGGAGTAGTGACGATTAATATGGCACGTTTAGGATACCTCTATAAAAATGATTATGAGGGGTTGATACAAGCGTTGGATAGATTATTGGAAATAGCGTATTCAACGTTGGAAAAAAAGAGACGCTTTGTACAAGATATGTTTGATCGCGGACTTTATCCCTATACCGCTCGCTATCTCAAAGATTTTCGGAACCATTTTTCAACGATCGGTGTCAATGGAATGAATGAAATGCTCCGTAATTTTACAGAGGACAATGAAAATATTTCAGGGAGTTATGGGATCGATATGGTGAAGAATATTCTTGATCATTTACGGGATCAAATGCGCTTTTTCCAAGAAGAGAGCGGAAATCTTTATAATCTCGAAGCAACACCGGCAGAGGGGACAACGTACCGTTTTGCTAAAGAAGATAAAAAACGTTATCCAGAGATCTTACAAGCCGGCGAGGGGGAGCATATCTATTATACAAACAGTTCACAGCTCCCTGTCTCCTTTACGGATGACCCTTTCGAGGCACTGAGTCTCCAAGATGAGCTTCAATGTCGCTATACGGGAGGAACCGTACTCCATTTGTATATGAATGAGCGGCTGAGTTCAGGTGAAGCGTGCCGAGCTATGGTCAAAAACATCATCACCAATTTCCGTCTCCCCTACATCACCGTTACCCCGACATTTTCAATTTGTCCGCACCATGGCTATTTGAGCGGAGAATATGAATTTTGTCCGAAATGCGATGAGCAAATAGTGAGTCAATACCAACACAAGGAAAATGTATGAAGTCCCATGAAATTTTAGAAGTAAACAAGAGCTTGCGTACACGTTGCATGGTCTATACCCGTGTGATGGGATACCACCGTCCGGTAGAGAGTTTTAATCTCGGTAAAAAAGGGGAGCATAAAGAGCGAACCTGCTTTCATGAATCCTCTAAACGTCATGTTGCCGCTTTATGATATCACCCGCTTTACCCTTCTAGACTACCCCGATATCCCTGCCGCCATTTTTTGGTTTGCGGGATGTAACCTGCGATGCACCTACTGTTATAACCCCGATATTGTTTTCGGCCAAGGAAAACTTAGTGAAGAAGAAGCCCTAGCGTTTTTATCCTCACGGCTCGGATTGCTCGAGGGGGTAGTTCTAAGCGGCGGAGAGTGTACTCTCTATCCAAACTTGATCTCTTTTTGCCGTTCGATCAAAGCGCTCGGATTTAAAATAAAAATGGATACCAATGCCATGCGTCCCGATGTGATTCGTGCGCTAATCCGTGAGGATCTGATCGATTACGCCGCATTGGATTACAAAGCACCAGCATCCAAAATGACCGATATCTGCGGTGGCGGAAGTGAAAAACGGTTTTGGGAGTGTTTTGATACGCTTCAATACTTTAATACAGCATTTGAAGTTCGAACAACGTTTCATCCAGATCTTCTCAGCGAAGAGGAGATCATTACCATGAGTAATAAGTTAAAAGCTGTGGGCTATCAGAAACCTTTTTATGTGCAGCTTTTTCGAGAAGGTGTTCAAACGTTAGGTAGGATTGAAACATCGATTCGTCTCGCAGATGTTGAACGCTTAGCTCATTTTGTTACCCTGCGTAAATAAATTGACTCAGGTCAAAGCTTTTGATTTGGAAACGATCTATAATTTCCCATATTAACAGTAGGAGCTTTGTATGAAAAAAAGTTTGATGGTATTGGCAACATTGATCGCTCTAGGTTTCGTGAGTGCTCATGCAGCAGAAGACGGTGCGGCACTTTATAAAAAATGTGCATCCTGTCATGGACCAGCCGGTGAAAAAGCGGCACTCGGTAAAAGTAAAATTATTAAAGATATGAGCGCGGCACAAATTACGACCGCTCTCAAAGGGTATAAAGACGGCAGTTACGGCGCTGCTCAAAAAGCTCTTATGAAAGGGCAAGTAGCATCTCTCAATGATGCTCAAATTTCTGCAATCGCTGCACATATCTCTAAATAATCTCCTCACCCTTCGGGGTGATCTTTCCAGACAGTGTTTCCTTTCTTTTGCTTGACCTCCTATAGAAAAAAATCGCTGTTTGGACAGATCTTCATTTCTTTCCACTTTTTTTATCATAAATTCATTTTCCTTGACTTAGGTCAATTTTTAAAATCACTTATTACATTAGAATTATTAGTGTAATTAAAAGAAAGCACTTCTGAAAAGTTTTGAAAAGAACTTTTTAGAGGTGCTCTCTAAATAATCCATTAAAAAGGATCAACAATGCAAGAAAGTCGTAGAGATTTTTTAAAAGCCAGCGCTGCTAGCGCTGCTGCTGCGGCAGTAGGGATGGTTTTGCCGAGTGAGGTTGAAGCTGCTAGTAAAACAGGCGAATCAGGATGGCGTTGGGACAAAGCGGTATGCCGTTTCTGCGGAACAGGATGCGGTGTTATGGTCGCAACCCAAAATGACAAAATTATCGCGGTCAAAGGCGATCCGGCAGCTCCGGTGAATAAAGGGCTTAACTGTATCAAGGGGTATTTTCTCGCGAAAATCATGTACGGAGCTGACCGTTTGACTCAACCGCTATTACGTGTTGGTGCGAATGGAGAGTTTAGTAAAAAAGGGAAATTTCAACCGGTGAGTTGGGAAAGAGCTTTTGATGTTATGGCAGATAAGTTCAAAGAGACGTATGCTAAAAACGGTCCTACATCGGTTGGGGTATTTGGTTCAGGTCAATATACGATCCATGAAGGGTACGCCGCACTTAAACTGATGAAAGCAGGTTTTCGATCTAATAATATTGACCCTAATGCACGTCACTGTATGGCATCAGCGGTTACCGGATTTATGCAAACGTTCGGTATCGATGAACCGGCGGGCTGTTACGATGATATTGAGCTGACCGATACGATCGTGACATGGGGTGCCAATATGGCGGAGATGCATCCGATCCTTTGGTCACGCGTATCCGATCGTAAACTCACCAACAAAGCAAAAGTAAAAGTCGTTAATCTCTCTACCTATACACAACGTACTTCGGATTTGGCCGATATCGAGATTATTTTCCGACCGAGTACCGATTTGGCAATTTGGAACTACATTGCACGTGAGCTAGTTTACAACGCTCCTGAATCGATTGACTGGAAATATGTCAAAGAAAACTGTGTATTTGCGACAAGCTGGGTTGATACCGGATATGGAATGCGTAACAATGTTAACCATCCAAAATTCCGTGAATCGGAAAAAGATACGGTAGCCAAAGAGGTTTCGAAAAAAGTGGGCGCGTTAGAGGGACCTGCACTCAAACCATTTGGATATGAGAGCGGTGAGACCATGAAAATGACTCACAATGCAACTGCTGCGGAAAACTGGGTTATTACTTTTGAAGAGTTTAAACGTGGGTTAGCACCGTATACTCTCGATTACGTCGCGAGTGTTGCTAAAGGTAATCCGGATGAGGATATCGAAGCGTTCAAGAAAAAACTCAAAGCGCTTGCCGATCTCTACATCGAAAAAGGGCGTAAAGTTGTCAGTTTCTGGACAATGGGCTTCAATCAGCACACACGTGGTACATGGGTAAATTCTCAATCGTACATGGTCCATATGTTACTCGGAAAACAAGCAAAACCGGGTTCTGGGGCATTCTCTCTTACCGGTCAGCCATCGGCGTGTGGAACAGCGCGTGAAGTCGGAACATTTAGCCACCGTCTCCCTGCGGATATGGTCGTTATGAATCCTAAACACCGTGAACACTCTGAACACATCTGGAAAGTTCCAGCAGGAACGATCAATCCGGTAGCCGGAAGCCATTTTGTCCAGATTATGCGTGATTTAGAAGATGGTAAAGTGAAATGGGCATGGGTTCAGGTTAATAACCCATGGCAAGATACCGCCAATGCAAACCACTGGATCAAAGCGGCGCGTGAGATGGATAATTTCATCGTCTGTTCGGATGCTTATCCTGGTATTTCAGCAAAAGTAGCCGATTTGATCCTCCCATCGGCGATGATTTATGAGAAATGGGGTGGATACGGTAATGCCGAACGCCGTACACAGCAATGGAAACAGCAAGTAACTCCGGTCGGTCAAGCGATGGGAGATTTGTGGCAAACGGCAGAATTTGCTAAACGCTTCACCCTTGCCGAAGTCTGGAAAGAGTGGAAAATCAACGATAAAGTAACGATCCCAAGTGTACTAGGTGAAGCTCAAAAAATGGGATATAAACCGACCGATACATTGTTTGATGTCTTGTTCGCTAATGCGGAAGCAAAAAGTTATAAATGGCCTGATCCGATCGGCAAAGGGTTTGCTAATACTGAAGCGGGCGGTGATAAACGTAATGTCCTCGGAAGCGATGGCAAGCCGTTTAAAGGATACGGTTTCTTTATCCATAAATACATCTGGGAAGAGTATCGCAAATTCGGTCTCGGTCACGGGCATGACTTGGCCGATTTTGATACCTATCACCGTGTTCGCGGCTTAAAATGGCCGGTTGTTAACGGTAAAGAGACACAATGGCGTTTTAACGCGAAATACGATCCGTATGCGAAGAAAACAGGCCGTGAGTTTGCCTTCTACGGTGAATTTAGCAAAGTGATCCAACAAGGGACTCTTGCCGGGCCGGATGCTTCGAAACCAAAAGTGGATTTGAGCAATAAAGCGAAAATATTTATGCACCCTTATATGGAGCCGCCTGAAACTCCGAGCAAAGAGTATCCATTGTGGCTCTGTACGGGTCGTGTACTCGAACATTGGCATTCTGGAACGATGACTATGCGTGTACCTGAACTCTATCGAGCAGTTCCTGAGGCTCTTTGCTATATGCATCCTGAAACGGCTAAAGATATGGGAGCAAAAGACGGTGAACTGGTATGGGTTGAATCACGTCGCGGTAAAGTAAAAGCCCGTGTTGAAACACGAGGACGTAATCGACCGCCTAAATCATTGGTATTCGTCCCTTGGTTTGATGAAAAAGTGTATATCAACAAAGTATGTTTAGATGCAACCTGTCCGATTTCTAAACAAACCGACTTCAAAAAATGTGCGGTCAAGGTCTATAAGGCTTAACCATGGCAACGGAAAAACAGCTCCCGATGAGTGAACGTCGCCGATTTTTATTGCAAGCATTGCAAGGGATCGGGTTAGCAACACTTGGGGCATTAACATGGAGTGCGTACATCGATGAAGCGAGTGCTGCTTCTCTCGTTTTGCGTCCTCCGGGAGCACTGAGCGAAGAAGATTTCTTATCGCACTGTATTCGTTGCGGGTTGTGTGTCGAAGCATGTCCGTATGATACGCTTCGTCTTGCCCGTGCCGGAGATAATGTTCCGGTAGGAACTCCTTATTTTATCGCGCGGGAAATCCCGTGTTATATGTGTAAAGATATTCCCTGTGTCCCACCATGTCCTACGGGTGCGTTGGAGGAGTCATTGGTCATGAAAATGGCGAAAGACGGTCATAAAGTTTTCGATATCGGCATGGCGAAGATGGGGATTGCAGTGATCGATTCGGATCAGTGTGTTGCTTTTTGGGGTGTCCAATGTGATGCCTGTTATCGAGCGTGCCCGTTGATCAACGAAGCGATTGTAATCGATCATAGTCGAAATGACCGTACGGGGAAACATGCCCTGCTGGTTCCCCGTGTAATCGGAGATGTGTGTACCGGATGCGGAATGTGCGAAAAAGCGTGTGTGACTGAGAAAGCCTCTATTTTCGTCTTGCCTTTGGAAGTTGCTAAAGGGAAAGCCGGAAGCAATTACATCAAAGGGTGGGATGAAAAAGATGAAAAACGTCTGGAAACCCAAACAGGGGGCGGTGAAACGACTGTAACCCCAACCAGTTCGCAAAAACCGGTCGATTATCTAAATGATGAGGAGTTTTAAATGGAGTGGCTTAAAAAACACCGATTTTTAATTCTTCGCCGCTTGACACAAATGTCGATGATTGTCCTCTATTTCGGAGCTCATGCGTGGGGATGGAAAGTTCTCGAAGGTAATCTAGGGAGCTCATTGGTTATGGGAACGATCCCTTTAGCTGATCCGTTTGCAGTGATTCAAATGTCTGCAGCGGGTGCGTTGCTGGGACTGGATGTACTTATTGGAGCAGCTATTATCACGCTGTTCTACGCCCTCATCGGCGGAAGAGCTTTTTGCAGCTGGGTGTGTCCGATCAACATGGTTACCGATGCAGCCAATGGATTGCGCCGTGTCTTGCGGATTAACGAAGTGGAGCGTCGAGTTGTGATCAGCCGACATCTTCGCTATTGGGTATTAGCGCTCTCAATCGCCCTTTCAGCGATTTTTGGAGTTGCGGCATTTGAATTTATCAGTCCTATCGGGATGCTGAACCGTGGCCTTATTTTTGGTATCGGGTTCGGCGCTGCCGTTGTGGCAGGTGTTTTTCTCTTCGATCTATTTGGAGTAAAAAACGGGTTTTGCGGTCATCTGTGTCCGTTGGGTGGATTTCATTCGCTCATTGGACGATTCAGTGTGATCCGTGTAAAACACAATCAGGAAAAATGTACGCTGTGTATGAAATGCACCACTATTTGCCCTGAAAAACCGGTCTTACATATGATCGGTAAACGAAGTGAATTTGTCGTCATGGGTGAGTGTACTAATTGTGCTCGCTGTGTTGAAGTGTGTGATGATAATGCTTTAAATTTTGATATTCGCCTATTTAAACAACAAGGTAAGGAGTAACACATGAAGAAAAGTGTGATCAGCGTTGTTACAGCTTTAGTGCTGGGAACTACATGGCTCTCAGGAGCAGCTCAAAACAAAGATATTGCAGATGAGTCCTTAGGACTTTCAAAAGTAAGTGTTGATGCAGACACGGGATTGGTTGAAAAACCTTATACCTACAAAGGTGCTGCTCCAGGAGCAGGAAATAAACGGATCCCTCGCGCATACGATAATGCACCACCGATGATTCCGCATGATATCAGTGAGTTGCCGATCATTACCCAAGAAGAGAATGCTTGTACCTCATGCCATATGCCCGAAGTTGCCCCAAGTGTCGGAGCAGTTTCTATCCCAAAATCGCATTTGACAAATTTGCGTAAAATGGAAGATCTCAAAGGGGAATTGTATCAAGGTCGTTGGAACTGTACACAATGTCATGCACCGCAAGCGGAACTCGATCCGGCCGTAATGAACAAATTTAAAGGAGCTTACCGTAAAAAAATCGGTGGCGAGTATAAAACGAATTTGATCAAAACACTTCGTGATGGGGTAATGGAAGATAAAACCGGATCATTTGATTTAAATAAAGATTTGTTGGAAGATTAAAATGGATTCACGTCGCGGATTTTTTACCTCATTGGTTGCATTGGCTACGGGAGCTGGGAAGGAAGAGAAACCTTTTCATCCTCATCTCCCAGGCTTTATCGTTGAAAATAGCGATAATTGCCTAAGCTGTACTACTTCTGCATGTAAAAATGTTTGCGAAGAGGGGATCATAGTTCGTGAAGAATCAACCGTTCCTTATCTCGATTTTTCACGTCGTGGCTGTACCTTTTGCGGAGAGTGTATCACTGCATGTGAAAGTGATTGTTTTGTTGCAGAGCCTATAACGTCGCTAAAAGCTGAAATCAAAATCGGTATTTTAAGCTGTTTGGCGTGGAATAAAACAATTTGTCGAAGTTGTGCTGACGTTTGTAACGATAAAGCGATACAATTTATCGGATTATGGAATCCTGAGATCGATTCAAATGCATGTACCGCATGCGGATTTTGTATTGGAGTATGTCCAGCCTTTACGATCACACTCCATCCTCTCAAGGAGAGCACATGAAATCTTTTTTATTTGTACTGTATTTCTCTCTGACACTCTATGCGGGGGTGATTTCTCCGAAAGTGAGTGTGAAAACCTCTTCACCGGTTTTAGATTTTGTGGTTAGAGGAGGAGATATTTGGGCCGGAACCGCGAATGGCGAGGCTTTGCATATCACCCCAAAAGGAAAAATCATCTCCACAACCGTACTTCCGGTTATCGAAGATTCATGGGGTGAGAAAATAAAGCAGAAAATCATGAGTATTGATCTCTCATCGGATGCTAAAACGTTGATCGTAGCGGGAGAAGATGGCTGTTTATACACCATCCGTGGGGGAAAAGTGGCTAAAACCTCTTTTTCCACTAAAACCGTTGTGAAAAAAATCGCATTTATTTCAGAGTTCAAAGTTGCACTGGCACTCTTGAGCAATGAAGTGGTCTTTTTTGATCTTAAAACCAATCGGATTATGAAAACGCTCAGCGGAGGAACCTCACCGCTGAGTGATATGGCGCTATCTACGGATAAAAAAATAGCGGTTATTGCCGGAGAGGCGGGGGTTGTTTCGGTTATCGATACGGCTGTGATGAAAATCATCCGTCGTATTGAGGGGGGGAATGTCGATAATATTTATAAAATAGATATCCAAAACAATCGTGTTCTCACCGCCGGTCAAGATCGCCGTGCGATACTCTATACCCTCGATGGGAAAAGCTATTCCCGCTTTGAGGGCTCTTTTTTAATCTACACCGTAGCCCTTTCCCCGAGTGCAGGGGTGATGGCAGCCGCGATGGATGAAGAGAATTTGATCAGTGTTTTTGATACGATCAAGCGTCAAAAAATTGCTATGGCAAAAGGGCACACTGCGACGCTGAACCGTATTGCCTTTATCGATGAAAAGCGGTTCGTATCATGTGCCGATGAAAATAAAATTCTATTTTGGGAGTTACCATGAACATATCAAGTGTTGTCGTTAAATGTGCGCCGGAGTACATAGCATTCGTGCTAGAACAATTACGAGCGAATAATCAGTGTGAGGTTTATGCTCACGATGAGTTGGGTCGAATCATCATTATTTTAGAAGGTGAAACGACAGAAGAAGAGTCTGAAAAACTCCGTGTTATTCAAGAAATTCCCCATATTCTCTCCGCAGAAATGGCAATGGCTTACAGCGAAAGTGAATTTTCTGATGAAGAGGGGAAATTAGAGCGCGTTGATGAGCAGCTTATGGAACGTCTCAATGCAGATGATATCGATGCCAAAGACATCGTCTACCATGGACACCTAAAGGATAAATAATGAAAACGCTCTGTATCGAGACAGAAGTTCCGAGCGATGAGCTGATTGTATCGCATACGAATCTTTATGGGATCATTACCTATGCTAACGAAACCTTTGCCGATATTAGCGGTTACGAGATCGACGAGTTGCTCGGTAAACCGCACAATATCGTTCGTCATCCTGATATGCCTTCATCGTTGTTTGCCAATCTATGGGAAACACTGGGTGAGGGGAGAATGTGGTCCGGCTATGTGAAAAACCTTCGTAAAGATGGTGGATTTTACTGGGTATACGCACAAGTCTCAGGTTTGATAGATAAAAATGAAAATTTGATCGGATACAAATCGCTTCGTGCACCGGTAGAGAGTGCCAAGCGCCATGAACTCGAAGCTAATTATGCCAGACTCAAAGAGATGGAAGAAAATGTGATCAAACTGAGCGAATGGATTGATCGCGAAACGTTTAAAAAACTTGAGTCTCTTTCAAGTGAACAGAACCGTTCGATCCGTGATATTCTCAAAGAGATAATAGGTCAATAAAAGAATGGATTTTAACCAAACGGCTAAAAAACTTTTGTTGTTTCAGGGACTTTCTTCTCGTGATTTGGAGTTGATTGCAGCGCAATCATCTACAAAAACGTTTGAGAAGGGAGAACTCCTTTTTTACGAGGGGGACGATCTTCCGTATTGGTATTTTGTGGTCGATGGAATTTTACGTACCTATAAACTCTCCCATGATGAACATGAAATTTCCATCTGCTATAACGAATCCTCGATGGCATTAAGTGATATCCGTTTCGAGAATAATCGTTACATCACTAAAACATTCGGTACCATCGAAGCACAAAGCAAAGGGACGCTGATCGGGATAAAAACTTCGGCATTATCTCTGTTATTTACCCAAAGTCCTGAATTTGCCCTTCGCTGTTTCCACAGTGTTTTGGTGAGTGTGGAGAATTATCAGCGTACTTTTTTTAACAATATGGTTCTCGATGCGATGGGAAAAGTCGCTTTTATGCTGGTCCATGAGCTCGATAAATTTAACCGGCTCAAAAAACAGGAAATTGCGGCATTGCTAAATATACAGCCGGAAACTCTATCGCGTTTACTGGGGAAACTCGTTCGCAAAGAGATCATAGTGATTGATGGGTCGGTGAGAGTCTTAGATCTTAACGCACTGAAATCACTGTATAATTAGACGAGGTATACGATGAAAAAAATTACGTCTCGAATCAAAATTATCAGTTTTATCCTTTCCTTATTACTTGTCAGTTTGATTGCCATAACCGTTTACATGAATGAGCAAAGCAAGCATGATGGCTATGTTATCCATATCGTCGGTAAAGAGCGGATGTTAACTCAAAAAATGGCAAAAGAGCTTTTTTTAAATCTTCATCGTGCTTCATCTGATTTTTCACCTTTTAGTGAAGCCAAAAATGAGTTCATGCTCAATCTCAGATCACTCCAAAGCGGTACTTATGATGGGAAAATTGCTCCTCCTCCAAACGATGATATCGCTGAGCGGCTTGAGAAAATAGGGGGTCTGAGTGATCGATTTTTGACGATGGCCGAAACTATTAAAGTTAAAATAGAATTAAAATCTTCCCCCTCTGAAGAGGAGATTTCCGAACTCTACCAGCTCAACAATCTTCTTTTAGATCAAATCGATCAAACGGTACATGCTTATACAGCCGCTTCGGAAGATAAAATAGAGCGACTACAGTGGATTCAGTACATTGGAGCGTTTGTAACTCTTATCGCAGTAATCGGCAGTATCCTGCTGAGTAAAAAAATTGACGAAGAATTCGACCGCTTTTTGAGCAATGCCAAAGAGGTTTCTCAAATTCGTTGTGATGACCTACACATGGAACCGGTTGGTGTTTCAGAGCCTCGAAGTGAGCTGATGCAAGCCGAATCGGATATGAAAACTTTTTTGCTGCATGTCGAAAAAGTGGTTCATAAGGCACAAAGCGCTTTGATCGAATCACAAAATACATTGGTACAAATCGAAGACGCCGCGAAAACAATGGAACAGCAGTTATCACAAACCTCACTTAGCGACCCCTCCAAAGCAGAAATCGAAGATTACATCGATATGTCTGAAAATCTCACGATCAACTCTCTTGAAAAGATCGCCAATACTCAACAGATGCTCGATAAATTCCAAGGGATGTTGGATAAAATCGTGGTCAAAATGGAGCAGAACGATAGCCGTTCTTGACATAAGTCAAGAACAATCCCTCTTTTTTTAGTGATACTCTTGTTATTGAATACAAGGGTTGAAAATGCTAGTGGATCGATTCGGACGTCAAGTGACCTATTTACGTGTATCGGTTACCGAACGGTGCAATTTTCGGTGCCGTTATTGCATGGCTGAAAAACCTTTTAGCTGGGTTCCAAAAGAAAATCTACTGAGCTATGAAGAACTCTTCGCGTTTATCAAAATCGCCATCGACAGTGGTATTACTAAAATCCGTCTCACCGGCGGCGAACCGACAACTCGCGAAAACCTCGATGAACTTATTTCTATGATTTACGCCTATGCACCTCATATCGATATAGGGCTAACGACGAACGGATTTTTATTACCTGCTATTGCCGCCAAACTCAAACAAGCCGGTCTCAAACGAATTAATGTTTCACTCGATTCGCTCGATTCTGATATTGCGCGCCATATTGCCCAAAAAGAGGTGTTGGAACCGGTGTTGAGAGGAATTGATGCGGCCCTTGAAGCGGGGTTGAACGTAAAAATAAACAGTGTCATCTTGAAAAATATTAATGAGCATGAAATTGTTCAGCTCTTTGAGTTTGCCCGCAGTCATGGGGCTCAGATCCGCTACATCGAATACATGGAAAATAGCTTTGCCAACAGCAGTGTAAAAGGTCTCAAATCTCAAGAGATATTGGATGTTTTAAAAAATCATATTGATTTTACACCGATTCCCAAAGAGGAGGGGGGACCTGCCAATCTTTATAAGACACATGATGGATACCGATTCGGGACAATCGAACCCCATCGCCATGATTTTTGCTCTACATGCGATCGACTGCGCCTTAGTGCAGAGGGTGATTTGATCGGATGCCTCTATTTTGAGGGATCGAAAAGTATCAAAGAGGCAATTCGAGATGAAAATACCTTTAAAGCAAAAGAGATTTTAGAAGAGGTAGTACTCAATAAACCTGAAAAAAATCTGTGGGGTTCGGAAGAATTTAGTGTTTCCAACCGTGCTTTTTATGAAACGGGTGGCTAACAGTAATTTGATTATTATAACTTCTTGATATAAATCAATTCTCTTCTCCTGAGGAGGCTATATAATCATGAAAATTATTATAAGAGTATTCAATGCATATTATTTTGTATCTTCATATACTTGCTGCGTGTGCCTGGATTGGAGGCGGTTTGCTCCTTTTCGGATTAGGGATTTTTATCCGTGAAAAAGAGATACAAGAACGTATTTATGGTGCAATCGGTCCATTTTACGGCTATTTTGAGAGTGTTTGGCTTCTTATCTTGATCACTACCGGCTTTGTGTTGGCTGGGCAGTACAATCTGTTTCAGGTGAGTGGAGATGGGAGTGAACTTGGTTCATGGGTTCATCGCAAAATGGTGCTCGTCGGATTAATCTCTCTGGCAACGTTGGTTCATTTGTATATCGCCTTTGCAACCCACGGGAAAAAAAGAACCCGCATGGAAACCTTGTTATCCCGTGGTGGATCGCTGTCGATTTTTCTGCTGAATCTAGCGATTTTGGCGGTTGCCATACAGATCCGTACAATATTATGAAACGTAAGGTATACGGTGCGCTGTTATTACTGATCTATTTTACGAAATGGCCCTTATTTATTGGTATTCCGTTAATGTATCTGATTACACCCTATGAATCAAATCTTGTGATGAATAGCTTTTGGTTTCTTTCATTTGTTGCTATATTTTGGGATATAGTTCGTAAATTTACAAATGCATAAACTGTGACAGTATGACAATAAATATAACAAAATAAAAGGGGAGGGTATGGGATTTAAAAATCCACGGATCTATTTTCAGAATTTTTTGATTAAATCCCCGTATTCCCAACCATAATCCTAGAAATGCTTTTAAGGCTAAGATACTCTGAAAATAAGAAAGTCCCTCCGGTGCTATAGAACCAAAAAGGGTATGGATCAGATATAAGCCCGTTCCGACTGCCACAAATAAAGAATAGGGGACGACATTACGAACATAGATCATAAAAGCACTGCGAGCTTTCGTGTATTCTTCATTATCCAGAGAATTTTGCATTCGAGATAGAAAAAGATAATCGGTCATCAAAAAACCGCCATAGATGAAGGCAGACAACAGGTGTATTGTATGTATGGTGATGTAAATCAAAAAATACTCCTTATTTTTTCGACACATTATCAGAAACATCGGATTTATGAATTGATTTCGGTCAAGAAGCTAATTACTACATCAATGTATAATTTTAATATGTAAAACTTTTCAAGGCAAAATAAATGACACCTATTTTTTTCAAATCTATCCCCAAATTATCCCTCTATGATCCGTTGGCTGAGATGCTCGGAGCAGCTCATGATGGAGTGATAAAATACTCCTATGCCGAATGCGTAAAACTTGCGGGGCATTCATGTCCTACTGTTGCCGGAACTTATTTGATGCTGCTCAAGGGGCTTAAACTTCTCTATCCAGACGCTCTGCCTAGGCGGGGAGAAATACGTGTATTGATGTCTGGTACATTAGGAGATGGGGTTGTAGGCGTCATGGCAAATATTGCCTCTTTTGTTACAGGGGCTACTGATATTAGCGGCTTTCATGGATTGGGAGGTAAATTTGATCGACGTAATCTGTTAAGATTTGAAGCTGATATTGATGGAGATCTAGCATTAGAAAGAGTTGATACAGGAGAACGTGTTACTCTGTCCTATAATCCTAGAATCGTTCCTGCTGACCCGAAAATGGGGGAGTGGCTAGAACTTATACTCACTGATAAAGGAAATTTTGAAATTGAGAGATTATTTCAAACCGCATGGCAAGATAGGGTGAAATTAATCCTAACGGATTATGCCAATCATCCAGGGGTAGTAATTCCAACATAATTTATCTTATTTTGCTTGAGGAGTAGCTGGGCAGGTTTTGTTTTTACAATGAGTAGTTTTAGCTACGATTTTATATAGTTACATCGAAATCTATGAGAATTAATCATAAAAAAATAGACATGAATATATGAAGATGTCTAAAAAGATGGTTTTTAGAAAATAGAAAGTAATTTTCCCCAAAAGGGAAAAGATTAGAATTTATAGCTTACGGTAGCGTAAAAGTTACGTCCAGGTTCATTAAGAACGAGTGGATCAGTGCCGTTAAAGCCAATAAGTTGATTTCCAATATAACTATTATTTACGGCATAAGTTCGATTAAAGAAGTTATTGATTCCGGTCATAAGTGAGAATCCATTTCTGAAATCATATCCGTATTTAAGATTTAGAATTCCGTATCCTGCAATCTCTTTTTCATTATTATCTGAATCGATTGTTTGATTGTCAGCTGCGATTACTTCAGCCATTAGATAATTAACCGAATCATCCATGACTAAAGCTAAACGCCCTTTAAACGGAGGAATTTCAGCTAAATCTTTATCGGTATCTCCGATTTGCCCAGGATTCTTTTTCACACCTTTTTGATAGGCGACACCTGATTCGATACGCCATTCATTGTTTAGGAGATAATCCGCACTGATGTCACCCCCATAGATTTTTGCGTCGATGTTTGCCCAAGTACTGTCGTATGCATAAATGTAATCTTTTAAATCACTGTAAAATAGAGTTGTTTTGAGATGAAAATTACCGGTCGTATTTTCAAATCCTAGATCTATTTCCCGATTGATGGATTCATTAAGGTTTTGATTCCCGCCGCTCGTTGCTGAATTTGTAATTAACGTACCGGCAGCATTGGTGTTTACAACGTAAAGTTCTTTTGCATCGGGAACACGAATCGATTGTCCGGCACCGATGAAAAGATTAGTCATAGAAGAAATATTGTATTTCAACATTAAATTAGCACTAATATTGTTGTAATTTTTATCACTCAGGGATGAAAAATATGTTGCGGAGTTTGATGCATTGTCTTGGAGTGACTTATTTGGATTGATGGTTGTATCATCATAACGGAATCCTCCACTAATGTCGATATTTGAAATGGTTTTAGAAGCAGTTGCATAGAATGCAAGGTTTTCTGTGTCAACATCGGGAAGCATGTAGTTTCGTGTAGAATTTGTCTCAGGCCCTTTAGTGGCGATCCAGTTACGTTTGCTCGCATCGAGTCCAAACGTTGTGTGGATTCCAGCCAAAGTAAAAGAATTTTCAATTTTTGCCCCTTTAATGGTTGCTTCGGCAGGTGCCCACATAGTTGTTGCAGGAGAGGTTGCACTGGCTCTGTAGTCGGTACCCATAAGGTGGGTTACTTTCGAGTGATATCCTTCGATTTTGATCTCTTCTGAAAACGAACCGAGGTTGAAGAGCTGATATTTGGCTTTAAACATATCGGTATCATCAACTAACGCATCCATTGGATAGCGCGGGAACATAATGTCATCGGCGCGGTCACCGAAGTAGTTGAGGGTAAGTTTTTGATTATCACCGATGTTTCCAACAATTTTTGCCCAGTAGTTATTACGATCGTATGCATCCATATCTTTGTATGCGGTTGCATATCTTTGTGTACTACCTGTTGTAGTAAGTGTATCCGTTTGCTCGGCTAATGTTTGACTATCGCCGTCTTTGTATTGTCCGCTAGTTTCTCGGCTGAATCCAACGAGTGCTTGAACGGCATCATTACCTCCCTCTATCGTAGTGGAGAGTTTACGATAATCAAAACTGCCTAGAGTGGTGGAAACTTCTCCGTGTACCCCTTTTTCAGGGTCTTTAGTGACAACATTGATTTTACCGCCAAGGCTCCCGAATTGTGTTACGTCAAACGGTCCTTCCTGCACTTCAACGGTCTGAATTTGTCCCGAAGAGATGTGCATGGAAGGCGGATCCATACGATTGGGACATGCCCCGCACACTTTTGCATCGTCAATGGTTATATTTAAATTATCTTTACGGAATCCACGAAGGATGATATCATTGCCGATGGCACTATTACGTACATGAGTAATTTCGGGTAAAGTTTGAGAGAGCATTTCTCCCAGATCAGACTGCCGAGAAAATTTAACCATGTCGTCCGAAGATACGCTCTTAGCATCTGTTTTAGGAGCTTCAGCTTCAATGGTGATTTTTTGTATGGTGACAGGTTCTGTGGCAAGCGCAGCGACGGCAGCCAAAGAGAGGAGAGTTAATCGTTTCATTCTTCATATCCTTAAGAAAATATGAAGAATTGTAGGAGAGAAGTGTTACATTAGTGTTAAGCAGCTATACTTTTAACCATGAAATTGAATATGAAACAAATACTTTTAACACTGTTGTTATTGGCGGGATCAGGCTATTTTCTTTATACGGGATTTAGTATTTTATTCCACTCGTAAGGATACATCTTCAGGAAACTGCATTGTAACGCAGTGAAGCGAACCGTGCTGACGAATAAGGACGGAACAGTCGATAGGGATGATGTCGCGCCCTCTAAAGGCTTTTTTACAAATTTCGATCGCATCATTGTCGTGTGGATCATTATAGACGGGAAGTAATACGGCATCATTAATAATTAAAAAATTGGCATACGTTGCAGGAAGCCGCTCATCATCGTAGTAATGCGGCCGGCACATCGGGAGGGGAATCAGATTAAACGGTTCACCATCGATATCACGGAATGTTTTTAACTCCTCTTCCATCTTTTTGAGCGCTTCATAATGTTCATCATTTTTATCCTCGCATTTGACATACAAGATGGTGTCCGTATCGATGAAACGGGCTAACGTATCGATATGGCTATCGGTATCATCTCCCGCTAAATAACCGTGATGGAGCCAAAGAATCTGTTCTACACCAAACTCTTTTTTAAGAATATTTTCTGTTTGAGTTTTTGTTAGATGGGGATTACGGTTGGGATTGAGAAGACACTCAGCGGTAGTAAGCAATGAGCCGTTAGCATTAGTTTCAATGCCTCCTCCTTCTAAAATAAGATCAATCTTTTTCATCGGAGCTCCGTAGAGATGAGCAATGGAGGAACTCATGGCATTATCGCGTGAAGCGTCAAATTTTCCGCCCCATCCGGTGAATGTGAAATCAAGAAGCAACGCTTCCTCTTCCGTCTCATCGATAACACTTAAAGCGCTACAGTCGCGTGCCCAGGTATCGTCACTTTGGTAGGGGATAAAAATTATATTTTCATGGCTTTTAAAATAAGTTTGGACACGTTTGACATCATCACAAATGATAAGACAAGGTTGATAACGGGCAATGGCATTGGCTATGTCGACGAAGCATCCTCTTGCCTCTTCCAAATAAGGAGCCCAATCGCTTTGCGGATGCGGAAAAATGAGCTGGACAAAACTTTGGGGTTCAAATTCGGCGGGGAAATAACGCATTAACAATCCTTAGAATATAATTCCTTTATGGGAACTATTAAATTGAGCCGTAAGGCACTGGAACATAATCTTGACATTATCGCACACCAAGTCGGTGGAAAAGATAAAATAGCGGTTGTTTTAAAAGATAACGCTTATGGCCACGGTGCGGTGATGATAGCAGAAGCGGCGGCACAGTATGGTGTGAAGCAAGCGGTGGTACGATTGGAATGCGAAGCGGATGAAATCCGTGATTTTTTTGAAAATGTTCTAATTTTAGGGGATCGTCCAACAAAAATGAATTCAACGTTTAGCTATGCGATCAATTCGCTTGAAGCAATTGAGACATTTTTAGCAGGGAGCCGTGTAGAACTGAAAATTGATACGGGGATGCACCGTAACGGTATTGCCCTTGGTGATCTCGAAGAAGCCTTTAAGCGTATGAAGGAAGCAGGTTTGGTGTGTGTCGGTATTATGAGTCATTTACGCAGTGCGGATACCCTCAGTAGCGAGTGGTTTTGGCAACGTAAAACATTTGATACGGCAAAGAGTAAGGCTTCTTCTTTAGGAAAAAAATATGGATGGAAACTCCGCTTTCATCTCTCAAATTCTGCCGGAACATTTCGCTCTTCGGTATGTGTTGATGAGATGGTTCGTGTCGGTATCGCTCTGTATGGCTGTTTAGAGATGGAGAAGACGCTTATGCAACCTCCTTTCAAGCCGATCCTCTCATTGTGGGGAGACAGGGTTGCGACACGTACTCTGAAAAAAGGGGAGCGTATCGGATACAACGGTATTTATGAAGCTTCTGCGGATGAGGTTGTATCCACGTATGATTTGGGATACGCAAACGGGTTGGATCGCCTTGCTTCTAACCGTTATGTTACACCTGAGGGTATTGCATTGCGTGGACGGATTTCAATGGATAATGCGGTATTTGCGAGCGATAAAGATGAGTTACTTATTTTTGACGATGCCAATCATTACGCCCGTTCAGTAGGAACGATCGGCTATGAAATATTGGCATGTTTGGATAAGGATTTAAAACGAGAATGGATTGCCTAAGAGTTTATTTTAATAATTGTATCGGCGAAAATAGCCCCATCCAGCCGTAATTCGATCAAATTTTCCAAATCTTTTGTATTTTCAATATATCCCAATATTTTTGCGTCAAAAAGGTAGTCTTCCGCTACTTTTTGAATCGCTTCGGCGTATTTTGGCAGAACAATGAAATACGAAGCGCCAAGATTCTCACCAATCACCGCATCCGTGGATGTTTCGATATGAAGTGCGAAACGGATACTATTGAGGCGTAGATGCTCTATAATATCGAGATTCTCAGGGGTAAAAAAGAGGGTAACGACAGAATTCGACGGCGTATGATGCAATGCTTCAATAGAGTCTATGTGATAAAAAGGGAGTGAAGGAACATAAGGGTGACCGAATAGCAGCATTTTAAACCTCCATGCATTCACGTGAACAGTAGTATTTTCCATCACGCATTAAGGCCTCTTTGAGCTGTACATACGTACCGCATTCGGCACAAGGGATCATTGCCTCTTCTTGTGTGTTATCTGCAGAAGGGGGAGTAAGACTTTTTTTCTTTTTGAAAAAAAGGTAATAGGCTCCGACCAAAACGCCGATCAGTAATAATAGTTTTAGCATAGTTATCTCTTTATGAGCAGATAATGGCGATTTTCTGCTTCGATAATGGTGTAATCGAGTGTATCATCGATTTCATCATACACTTTTTCCCCTTTGTAAAAGAGTAAAAGAGTCCCTTCGGCACAAAACGGTTTTGAGAGTTTTAGAAGCATCTCGGTATCCGTTACGGCACGGGAGGTGATGAGATCATACGGTTCACTTTTCAGTTGTTCGGCCTTAAGGGCTTTTACTTCGACGTTATCCAGTTCTAAATCTGCTTTTACGAACTGCAAGAAACTGGCCCGTTTGCTTAGAGGTTCTACGAGGGTAAAATGAGTTTGCGGAAGGGCTAGGGCCAAAATCATTCCGGGGAATCCGGCACCCGTACCTATATCCATCGCTTTTTTGACAGGGGGGAGAAAGGTAATAGGCAAGATTGCATCGAGGATAAACTGATCAATTTGTTGAAGTGTTTTTGCCCCTGTCAGATTATGAATTTTATTCCATTTCTCTAAAAGTGTTTTATATTGCTCGATTTTCTCCTCGAAATTTTCAGGAACAATGATCTTATGTTGTACTAATAGTTGCTTTAGACGGCTCATAAATCGTGCCCCATCTGCTCTTTTTTAACTTTTAAATACCCTTCATTATGAGGGTTGGGTTCGATAATTACGGGTACCCGCTCCGTAATTTTTACATTGAGACCTTCTACAATAGTGACTTTTGCGGGATTGTTTGTGAGAAGGCGGATCTGCGTTAGGCTGAAATCTGAAAATATTTCGCCAATCACATCATAAGTTCGTTGATCGGGAGCAAAGCCGAGTTCCACGTTGGCTTCGATCGTATTGCGTCCCTGATCTTGAAGGCAGTACGCATTGATTTTATTCAGCAATCCGATATTACGTCCCTCTTGACGATGATAAATCACTAATCCACCCTCTTTTGCGATGAGTTTTAGCGCTTTATGTAACTGATTGTTACAGTCACATTTAATGCTCCCGAAAGTATCTCCGGTCAGGCACTCGGAATGGATACGAACCAATGGAGATTCTTGCTTTTCAAAATTCTCGGTAAAAATTGCGAGATGTTCCTGATGCCCTTCTTTGTAAGCACGGATCTTAAAATGGCCGTATTTGCTAGGCATGTTGGCAATAGATGATTTTTCAAAAGTAGGTGTTTGTGTTTTCATTACTGCCATTATAATCGGTGTTTCTAAAAAATGGATTATTAAAGCAACCCTTGATACAATCTCTTCTTAACTTTTAACTGGAGTCACATATATGGAGCGTTTTCGCCGCACTCGTCTTAATCCTCACCTTCGCTCATTGGTTCGAGAAACTCATGTAAGTATCGATGACTTTATCTATCCGTTATTTGTCAGACCCGGAGAGGGGATAAAAAAAGAAATAGCTTCAATGCCGGGTGTCTATCAGATGTCTCTGGATGAGATATTAAAAGAGTGCGAGCTTCTCCAATCCCTCGGGATCCATTCAATAATTTTATTCGGTATTCCTGAAGTGAAAGATTCGGTAGGTTCGGATGCCTTATGCGACCACGGTATTATTGCTACGGCGGTGCGTGCGATCAAACGTGCATATCCTAAAATGTTTGTGGTCACCGATCTGTGTTTTTGTGAGTATACCGATCACGGCCACTGCGGAATTTTGGATCATGTTCATGAAACGGTCGATAATGATTTGACCTTAGGAATCTCAGCCCAACAGGCATTGGTTCATGCGCATGCAGGTGTTGATATGATTGCCCCATCGGGGATGATGGACGGGATTATTACGACATTGCGTGATGCACTTGATGGGGGAGGATATACGAATCTGCCGATTATGAGTTATTCGACTAAATTTGCCAGCGGATATTACGGACCGTTTCGAGACGTTGCCGAGTCGGTACCGAGTTTCGGCGATCGCTCTACTTATCAAATGGATCCGGCCAATCGACGCGAGGCGATTCGAGAGAGTTTGGTGGATGAAGCTCAAGGTGCCGATATCTTGATGGTTAAACCGGCATTGGCCTATCTCGATATTATCCGAGATATCCGCGAAGCTTCTTCTTTACCATTGGCCGTATACAACGTCAGTGGAGAATATGCGATGCTAAAACATGCGGGAGCCGCGGGACTGATTGATTATAACCGTGTGATGATGGAGACGATGGTCGGCTTCAAACGTGCAGGTGCCGATATTATCATCAGTTACCATGCCAAAGAAGTTGCACAGCTTTTAAATTAATGAATTTTTTTTATGATATGATTGTTTTTTGTATAGAAGGAATAGAGTGAGACACTTTTTAACGTTAAAAGATTATTCTAAAGAAGAGATCTTAGAGATTTTAGATATTGGCTTAAAGATTAAAAAAGAGGTCAAAGCTAAAGAACTCAAACCACGTCTTGCAGGTCAAACACTGGCAATGATTTTCGAGAAAAGCTCTACCCGTACCCGTGTTAGTTTTGAAGTAGGGATGTATCAGCTCGGCGGACATGCTTTGTTTCTCTCAAACCGTGATATCCATCTCGGACGCGGTGAACCGGTTAAAGATACGGCGCGCGTTATCTCTTCGATGAGCGATATGGTAATGATTCGTACGTATGAACAATCGATGCTCGAAGAGTTTGCCCGTTATTCTCAAGTTCCGGTTATCAACGGTTTGAGTGATAGCTACCATCCGGTACAGCTATTGGCCGATTTTATGACAATGATGGAGTGTGGAAAAGATAAAAATCCAATCGTTGCGTATGTCGGAGATGGGAACAATATGACCCATTCATGGCTTATGCTCGCCTCAAAACTTGGGTTTGAACTCCGAATTGCCACCCCTAAGGGATATGAGTGTGATCCGGCGATCATTGCGGATGCTCTGGCTTTTGCCGAAATTAGCGGTGCTAAAATTACGATCACAAACGATCCGAAAGTGGCAGTCCTCGGTGCCAATGTGGTGACAACCGATACATGGATCTCTATGGGGCAAGAAGAGGAAAAAGCACAACGTATCCGAGCATTTGAAGGTTATATCGTAGATGAAGCGCTTATGGCGTTAGCAACCCACGATGCTATCTTCTTGCATTGTTTACCGGCATATCGCGGAGTTGAAGTGAGTGAAGCGGTTTTAGACGGAAAACAAAGCCTCATTTTTGAAGAGGCAGAAAACCGTTTGCATGCACAAAAAGGGTTAATGGTTTGGTTGGATCAACATCGTTAATCCGATGAATGAAGAGGGGATGTTCTCCTCTTCTTCTGCAAAGTTAGTTCATTTCTACTTTGATGATGAGGTCATTCCCCTCTTCAATAATTGAAAAGTTGTGTTTTTGACAGAATGTTTCATTCATCTCTTCCGCCCACTGCGCAGCTTCGATCATGGCATCATCTTTATTATCGAAAGTTTTAATACTCTCCATCCCGCTTCGTTTGAAACAGCCGCACTCTTTTTCCATTTTTACATTGAACATAATTTGACTCCTAAAAGTGTAGTGTGATTTTTCGGAAGTATAGTTTCAAAAGTTTAAAACAATCAGATAAAATAGAGACGATTTGAAACTAAAGGTTATCTTTATCTTTTGTTAAACTCTTATTATCAGCCTTTTTTACAAAAAGTTAAGCTATAATTCCATTTGAATTTTGGGTACCTTCTAAAGAGATTTTAGAGATCTTTTTCAAAGGTGCCCTCGCGGATGAGAATCCAACTTATCCTCACTAAAATTTCTCTCCCCCCTGAGTGGGCAAGCGTAACTGGCCGGAAATAGGTTTTCCGGTGGCGTATATACAAAGGTAAATTATGAACGTAATAGAAGAAACAATCACAGAAGAAAATTTGGTTACATTTGAGTCTTTCGGTCTTAGAAAAGAGATTATGCAAAGTATCAATTATGCCGGATTTAAAACACCGAGTCCTATTCAGCAAATGGTTATTCCCGTAATTATGGAAGGGCGTGACGTTGTAGGACAAGCCCATACCGGTACGGGTAAAACAGCGGCATTCGGTCTTCCTGCATTGAATAAAATGCATCTTAAAGGGGGGATTGAAACCCTTATCATCACCCCTACCCGTGAACTTGCAAACCAAGTAAGCGATGAAATTTTCAAATACGGTAAACATTTAGGTGCACGTACCGTAACCATTTACGGTGGATCATCATACAATCGTCAAATGGATCTTATCGAGCGTGGCGCGCAAGTTATCATCGCTACTCCGGGACGCTTGCTTGATATGTTGAGCCGTAACATGCTCAAAGGTTTCACCCCATCAACCGTTATTTTGGACGAAGCGGATGAAATGCTCGATATGGGCTTTTTGGACGATATCAATGAGATTTTCACCTATTTGCCGACTGAGCGTCAAACATTGCTCTTCTCAGCAACTATGCCTGCACCGATTAAACAGCTTGCTGAGCGTATTTTGGTCAATCCGTTTTTTGCCTCTATTACCAAATCAGAGACGACAAACACCGATATCACACAACAATATTACGTTATCGAAGAATCTGAGCGTGATGATGCGATCATCCGTTTGATGGATTCTGAAGATGCGAAAAAAACGGTAGTATTTTGCCGAACCAAAAAAGAGGTTGATCGTCTCTCTAACGTCCTCTCAGCTGCGGGATATATGGCTAAAGGACTTCATGGTGACATGGAGCAACGTCAACGTGAGAGCGTTATCAAAGGGCTTAAAACCGATGCGGTTGACGTATTGATCGCAACCGACGTTGCGGCGCGCGGATTGCATATTGATGATGTAACACACGTTTTCAATTATCATATTCCGTTTGACCCTGAGAGTTATGTTCACCGCATCGGACGTACAGGTCGTGCGGGTAAAAAAGGGGTTGCAATTACCCTTGTAACGCCTATGGAATTTAAAGAACTTCAACGTATCCGCGCTAAAGTCGGTACGACTATGGAGCATGCTTATATTCCAAGTAAATTGGATGTTAAAGAGGCTCAAGTAACCCGTTTGGTTCGTGAAATTGAGAAACAACACATCTATGATGAAGCGCATAAAGTGCTTGATTTGTTGAAACAAGATTACGACCAAGAACAAATCGCCTATAAATTGATCTCCGTATTGATGGAACGCAACACGGTTCAAGGACCGAACAATATCGGTATCGCAGCGGAACGTCTAGAAAAAATTCTAAGCAATTTAGCAAGCCGTGGCGATCGCGGCGGACAACGCAGCGGCGGATTCAACCGTAATCGTAGCGGTGGAAACCGCAGCGGCGGGGGCGGATATCGCGGTAACAACGATCGTAATGCCGGAGGCGGTGAGCGTAGCGGTGGTGGAGAGCGTAGCGGTAGTAATGATCGCGGAGATCGTTCACGCAGTTTCAGTGGACAAAACCGCTCGGCTAAACCAAAGTATTAATTGAGACGGGAGTCTAACTCCCGTCTTACCTTCTCCAAAAAAGGCTCCATCGGTGAGTCTAATTCAAATCCCTCTCTTTGTTTCATCCCCCACATCGGTTCAGGAAAATAGCTATCGTTCTCGAAGCGTGCCATAATATGCCAATGGACTCTCGGCATCATATTTCCAAACGAAGCAATATTGATTTTGGCAGGTTTGAAATACGTAAGCATCTCATTTTCAATAATATCTAAACACTCCCAGATAGCCTTTTTTTCAGCATGAGAACATTCAGAGAACTCTTTATGGGGAGCATGGGTAAAAATTTTTAGCCAAGGAATTTCACTCTCGTGAATTTCAAGGTAGATAAGAGGATTTGAAAAAAGCATAACAGACCTTTAAAAAGATCTGATATTGTAGCGAGAGTTTTTTAGCGGATACCTTTACCTGCAAACGGAACAAGAGCACTTCCCCACGTTAAACCGCCACCGAAAGCATCAAGAAGCATCAAATCACCTTCTTGTAATCGACCTGATTCATAAATATCGTTTATGGCCATAGGGATAGAGGCTCCAGAAGTATTACCGTATTTTTCTACCGTTAATACCACTTGTTCATCTTTAAGTTCCAGGGCATCGCCGACCGCTTTGATAATACGGTAGTTGGCTTGATGCGGAACAAAATGTTTAATGTCTGATGAGGCGATCTTATTTTGCGCTAAAATATCGATAACATCACTTGTGAGGGTACGAACCGCTACCTTAAAGGTTTCGTTCCCTTTCATACGCATAAAACATCCTGCCGCTTCACGGTCAAGCTCATCATGCGCTGAACCGCTTCCGCCGTTTGGGGTCATCAATAAATCAGCAAATGAACCGTCAGAGCCGGTGTGGATATCAATAATAGCCTCAGATTTGTTTTCGGTAGCACCGATAATCGCGGCTCCGGCACCGTCACCAAAAAGGATACAGGTTCCGCGGTCACTGTAATCAGTAATACTGCTGAGTCGTTCTGCTCCGACGATAAGAATATTTTTCTTCATTCCCGATTCAACGAATGCTTTGGCGATAGAGAGGGCATATACAAATCCGGTACAAGCAGCGGATACGTCAAAAGCGGTAATCTTTTCAAGGCCGAGTTTGGTGGCAATAATGGTAGCAGTGGAAGGCATACAAAAATAATCGGGAGAGATCGTGGCACAAATCAGCATATCAATTTGGCTTTTATCTATCCCGGCACGTTCGATTGCTTTTTCGGCAGCTTTGACACCCATATCGCTTGTCGTTTCATCTGCCGCGGCAATATGACGTTCTTTTATTCCGGTGCGTTTAGTAATCCATTCATCGCTGGTATCGACCATGACTTCGAGTTCAGCATTGGTGAGGATTTTAGAGGGAACATAAGCTCCGATGGAACGAAACGCAGCGTACATAATAAGCCTTTATACAGGGATCGACGGTTATTTTTTAAGTTCTTCGAGACGATTCTCGATATGTTCATTGACACCGTTGTCTACATAACGGATAGCTTGAAAAATCGCATTTTTGATTGCTTTTGGGTTACTTTTACCGTGGCTGACAATGGCACACCCTTTTATACCGACGAGAGGTGCCCCTCCGATTTCAGCATAATCGATCTGTTTTTTGAGCAATTTGAATACTTTACGCATCAACAGCGCTCCGGTAATCGCTACAGGTGATTTTCGAATATACTCTTTAATAAAAAAGCTGATGGTCGAAGCTACCCCTTCAGAGGCTTTGAGGACAAGGTTGCCGATAAAACCGTCACAAACGATGACGTCACAACTTCCGTCAAAGATATTGTTTCCCTCAACGTTTCCGATAAAACCTTGCTGCCCTTCGAGCAGTTTGAAGGCTTCTTTGGTAATTTCGTTCCCTTTGGAATCTTCTTCCCCGTTAGCGAGCAGCCCGACACGAGGGTTATCAAGTTTGAACATGTCATGAGCATAGTAGTATCCCATGATTCCGAATTGAAAAAGATGCTCTGCTTTGCAATCTACATTTGCCCCGGCATCCATTAAGATACTGCGTTTGCCTGTTTTTGTCGGCATAGACGTTACTAGCGCCGGACGCAGGACATTTTTAAGTCGTCCTAAGCGCAGTGTTGCAACCGTCATTGTTGCACCGCTGTGCCCGGCACTGACGACACCGTCTGCTTCACCGTTACGGACAAGTTCTACCGCTTTATAGATAGAACTCTCCTGACGTTTGAGCGCGTCGGTTGCGGCATCGGCCATATCAATGACATCGTCCGCTTCAATAATTAAAATTTTATCTTTATAGCCCTTGGGTAATAAAGATAAAATCTCATCTTTTTTACCAACTAGAATTGGTTGAAACTTCATTTCTTTTAAAGCTTCAAGTGTCCCTTTAACAATTGGTTCGGGACCAAAGTCCCCACCCATTGCATCAATTGCAATTCTAATCATCGATTATTTATACTCACCGGTTGTCGGATTGACATAGTGAGACAATTTGTACGTGCCGTCTTTATCTTTTACCGGACGCGCAAGAGAAATTTTATAGTGAGTTCTGCGTTTTGCGGCGCGAGAATGACTCACTCTTCTTTTAGGTACTGCCATAGTATTTATCCCTTTCTATTTAGATTTTAGAACTCCCGATCGAGCGAGGTTCCTTCGCAGTTTTTGCAACAAAAATAGTCGCTTTTGATCAGTTCGATTTCCGATTTGAGAAGCTCTTCCATATCAATCATTGATTGGCTGATTTCAACGACGTCTAACTCTTCGTCGTTCTCCTCATATATTCCATCGCTAAGGTAGAAGAAGATCTCTTCATTTAGAGATTTGTCTACCTCTTCAGCACAAATATCGCAAGGAATCGAAATACTCCCTGTAATTGTACCGTTTAATTGGGCAAGATTGCTTTTTTTCAGGATTATATCACCCGAAAAAACGGCATTGTCACTATTTTCCTCAAAATGAAGCGGTTGTGAGCCCAATTTTCTGAATGCTATTTTCATGGCAATTACGAAATTTCGCGCCCTGAAAAGAAAAATGCGATTTCAATAGCCGCATTTTCAGCAGAGTCACTTCCGTGAACCGCATTAGCATCGATATTTTCAGCGAAGTCTGCACGGATAGTTCCCGCTGCTGCTTCTTTAGGGTTAGTTGCACCCATTAAATCACGGTTTTTAAGGATAGCGTTTTCACCCTCAAGAACGGTGATAACAACCGGGCCGCTTACCATGAAATCAACGAGGTCGTTGAAAAAAGGGCGTGCAGCATGTACTGCGTAAAACGCTTCTGCGTCTTGACGTGAGAGTTGAACTTTTTTCATAGCCGCGATTTTAAGGCCGTTACTTTCGAAACGATCCAAAATTTTACCGATGACACCTTTTGCTACGGCGTCTGGCTTGATGATTGACAACGTTTGTTCCATCAATGCTCCTGTTTTGTGTGTAAAAAATAGAACGGGATTATAGCGAAACAATAATTTAAGAAAGATTAAAGATGTGAGGATAAAGGAAATAGGGGAAAATAGGAGGATACCCGAAGAGGTAAAACCCCTTCGGTATTTTATTTAAAGTTAATTAGTTAACGACGTTCGCTTTTGAAGAACGCATGTCAGCGGTAACATCATCACGATGAGAAGGGCTTGCACCGATTTCATCCCAAGTGATACAACCCTCAGTTGGACATGCGGTTGCACATGCAGGTTCATCATGGTGACCGACACATTCAACACATTTGTCAGCGTAAACGTAATAGATCTCTTCACCCGTTGGGTTATCATCCTCGTCTACAATCGCTTCTACCGGACACTCGTCGATGCAAGCGCCGCAGTTAATACAGGTATCATTAATGACTACTGCCATAGGGTTCTCCTTGGTTATAAATATGAGGTAACTATAACAGAAGAATTTTAAACCCACCTAAAAAATAAGGCGGGTGAATGAAGATTAGTGAGGAGTGTTACAGAAGTGTAGTTCAGAGCCCTAAATAGGCTTTGATTGCATCCACCTTATCGGTTTTTTCCCATGTAAATTCGGGAAGTTCTCGTCCAAAATGACCGTAAGCGGCAGTTTTACGATAGATCGGGCGTAGTAAATCAAGCGATTCAATAATCCCTTTCGGAGTGAGATTAAAGAGTTCTTTGACACAACTTTCCAGTTTTTCTTCGCTTACGATAGCGGTTCCGTGAGCATTAACCATGATGGAGATCGGTTTAACAACACCGATCGCGTAGGATACTTGAATCGTTGCTCGCTCGCATGCACCGGAAGCTACGAGATTTTTAGCTACATAACGGGCTGCGTAGGCGGCTGAACGGTCAACCTTGGTTGGGTCTTTTCCGCTGAATGCACCGCCGCCGTGAGGACATGCCCCGCCGTAGGTATCGACGATGATTTTACGACCCGTCAGTCCCGCATCCCCTTGCGGGCCGCCGATAACAAATTTACCCGTCGGATTGATATGATAGACGATATTCGTAGACATCAGTTCAGCGGGAATAATGTATTTAATAACCTCTTCGATCACATCGGCATGGAGTTTTTCCTGAGAAATTTCAGGGGCATGTTGAGTAGAGATAACGACCGTTTCTACCGATACCGGCTTCTCATCGACATAACGGACGCTGACTTGCGTTTTTCCATCCGGTCGCAAATAGGGGAGAATCCCTTCTTTACGAACTTGGGTTAAGCGCTCCGCAAGACGGTGTGCGAGATAAATTGGAAGAGGCATTAAAACATCGGTTTCACGGCACGCATAGCCGAACATAAGTCCTTGATCTCCGGCACCGATTTCCCCGTCCTTTTGATCAACCCCTTGATTGATATCGGGAGATTGTTCGCCGATTCCGTTCAAAACCGCGCAGGAGCGGTAATCAAATCCATACGTAGCATCGGTATAGCCGATCTCTCGAACGACTTGACGGGTAATTTCCTGCATCGGTGCGTAGGCGTTTGTTTTAAGCTCACCGGCAATCACACAAAAACCGTTGGATACAAGCGTTTCACAGGCTACTCGGGCCATTGGATCGCGTTCAATGATATAGTCTAAGATTGCATCGCTGATTTGATCGGCCATTTTATCCGGATGCCCTTCGGTAACCGATTCGGAGGTAAAAATATACTCTTTTGGCATAAAAATCCTTGGCAGAAATATTAAAAATTTGTGGTTGGACGGATTATATCGAACCCTCTTTTAAAAAGTCTCTTTCCCAAAAAAAGTCGATCCAATCGCTAGCTTCGTGTAAGGAAAAGTCAGGTTGAAGCAACGCGGTGGGTTTTGTAAAAAGGGTTGCGACTTTAAATTGGCACTCAGGATATTCGGAACGTAAAATCGGCATCAGTACGGCGAGGGTTTGTCCGCTATCAACGATATCATCCACGACGAGAACCCGCAACGAGCCGCTAAGATCACCTTTATCTAAAACACGTATCGTGTCACGCTGGGTTTGACCGTCATAGCTCTCTATGCGGATGCTTTGCAGGTTGCGAATATCTAAAGCCATCGCAAGTGCGTGGGCAAGCGTCATTCCCCCTCTCGCAATCGCGATTACGGTATCTGCTTGGAACGGTTCACACTGAAGTGCCAAATGTTGAAGATCGTTTTTGAAGTGTTCATATTTATAAGCTAACATTTTGAAATCATATCATAAGGGCATCTGCGCTATAATAAAACATCAATTAAAGTGCAGCATAAGAACGCAATGTTAGCGCAGCCATTTGGGATAATGATCTCGAAAAGGCATAAATACTAGGAAGTCTATGAAAAAATTAGCGATTATCGGTCGTCCGAATGTCGGAAAAAGTTCCCTTTTTAACCGTTTACTTAAACAACGTGATGCGATTACCTCTGAACAAGCGGGTACGACACGTGACGTCAAAAAACGGGTTGCCGTGGTGGTAGATAAAGAGGTAGAAATTCTCGATACAGGCGGATTGGACGAGGGGTGTGAACTTTTTGATCGAATTAAAGAGAAATCACTAAAAGCGGCACATGAAGCCGATATCATCCTCTTTATGGTGGACGGTAAAAGTCTCCCTGAAGAGGAGGATAAAAAGCTTTTCTATGAGCTTGAATCGATGGGTAAAGCGATTGCTTTGGTCGTTAACAAAATCGACAATGACAAAATGCAAGAGAAGCTTTGGGAATACTATGAGTTCGGGACAGAGCGTATTTTCGGTATTTCCGTATCTCATAACCGTTCGGTTTTGCCGCTTTTGAATTGGATTGCTTCGGAATTGCCGGAATCTTCTATTGTAACCCCAGAGAGTGACGTTGTCGCAGATGAGGATGAAATGGACGGCTTTGATGCTGCTATGAGAGCTTCTGCGGACGATGAAGAGTTCGATGAAGATGAGGACGATGGATTCTTTATTCCTGAAGAGGATGGTGAAGAAGAGGAGACGTCGATCGAAGCACTCGAAGAGGCGTATCGCGGAATTGTTAAAGAGTATGAGGCGGGTGACGTTAACCAAATGAAAGTAGCGATCATCGGACGTGTTAATGTCGGGAAAAGCTCATTGCTTAACGCATTGCTCGGAGAAGACCGCTCGGTTGTCAGTTCTGTTGCAGGGACAACTATCGATCCTATTGATGAGACGGTAGAGTATCAGGAGAAAAAGATTACCTTTATCGATACGGCGGGGATTCGTAAGCGGGGGAAAATTCTCGGTATCGAAAAATATGCCCTTATGCGTACGGAAGAGATGTTGGAGACGGCAGATATCGCCCTACTTGTTCTCGATGCGTCACAACCGTTTATGGATTTGGATGAGAAGATCGCGGGATTTGTTGATAAAAACCGACTTGCGTGTTTGATCGTTCTCAACAAATGGGATATGGCACCGCGAGAGGATTATGACAAAATCATCGCCGAAGTACGGGATCGTTTTAAATTTTTGAGTTATGCTCCGATCATCACGATTTCGGCACAGAGTAAACAGCGGGTTCATAAGATTTTTGAGATGCTCCTCAAAATCAATGAGAACTATTCACAGCGTATCTCGACGGGGAAACTCAATGAGGTTATCCAAGCGGCAATGCGTAAACACATCTTGCCGAGTATCAACGGCATGAATATCCGTCTTTATTTTGCAACGCAGTACGATATCCGCCCGCCGCGTATCGCCCTCATCATGAACAAACCGCAGGGGCTCCATTTCAGCTATCGTCGTTATTTGACGAATCAGTTGCGAGAGCAGTTTGATTTTGAGGGGACTCCGGTACTCTTTAAAGCGAAAGCGAAAAATACGAATCGAAAACCGAAACCGCATAAAACTCGGTCGATGTGGTAATTCCCCGTTCGCCCTGAGCTTGTCGAAGGGTGAATATTCACATAGAAGTTCATGGTTCGACAGGTTCACCACGAACGGAGAGAGTTAAAACGGTTTAACGATTACGAGCGCAACAATACCGACGAGTAAAAGAGTCGGTACTTCATTATAGATACGAAAAAACTTCCCACTTTTATAAGCGGTGTTTTCTTTGAGTTTGAGGCGGTAATGTCCGAGTGTGAAAAAGTAGCCGATCAAAATAGCGACCAGAGTCATTTTCGCGTGCATCCATCCCCCCATCTGAAATACATTAACCCCGTTATACTGCTGTGTCGACATAACGATCAAGGCTATTCCTGAGAGTAATGTTGCCCAAAATGCGGGAACTCCGATGTATTTATAAATCTTCATCTCCATCACTTCGACGACTTCGATAAATCCCTGATTAGTACCGTTTTCAACGTGATAGACAAAAAGACGGGGGAGGTAGAAGAGTACCGCAAACCACGACACCATTGAAATAATATGAAACCAAAGCATCCAGCTGTACATGGTTGTCTCCTGTTAGTAAAATAATCCGAAGATTACCTAAAAAAGATTAATAACTACAGGTGTTTTTTGACGAAAGCGATAATTTGTGGTGTGGGTAAAGCACCGCTAAACTGATCGATGATACGGTTGTTTTTAAAAGCGATGACGGTGGGGATAGATCGGATACCGAAACGTCCGCCTAAATGTTGCTGCTCTTCGGTATTGATTTTAATAAACTGGGCTTTGAGGGGAAAGTGTCGTGCTGATTCTTCGAACGAGGGTGCCATGCTTCGGCACGGTCCGCACCACGGTGCCCAAAAATCGGCAATAATGAGCCGCTCGTCATTGAGCATCAATCGGTCAAACGACTCAGTGTTAACAGAGAGCGGCTTGGTATCCAGTAGAGAGCCTTTGCAATGGCCGCAGGCGGCTTTTGTGTAAGACTCTTTTATCGGGATGGCATTTACCCCCCCGCAATGGGGACAGACGACATTGATTTTAGACATAGGGATTACTCCGCAGCTTCTTCCACTACTTCAATATCACGAATGGAAGAGGTGTGGTGATCTTTTACTTTATCGTGAAGTCGGCGAAGAGCTTTGTTCGCACGTTCGATGGCAA
Organism: Sulfuricurvum sp.; assembly: GCF_031427015.1. Classification (GTDB taxonomy): domain Bacteria; phylum Campylobacterota; class Campylobacteria; order Campylobacterales; family Sulfurimonadaceae; genus Sulfuricurvum. The sequence continues at coordinate 318,645 of NZ_JASJOW010000001.1, forward strand.
GATCGATGGCGGTATCGAGATCTTCATCGACATCCGAGATAACGACGGGCTGCGCGTGAGCGATATGGATGTCAAATTCAACTCCGACCCCTTTTTTTTCTTTAGAAATCATAACATTGACGGTAGTGATATCAAGGTGAAAACGTTTAAAATTTTCAATTGCAGTAGCGATGTGATCGTTTAGATGTTGAGTAAGTTTTATATCTTTAGAGCGAATTTGGGTATTCATAATGAATCCTTTTTAGTTGAACTAAGAAAAAATATAGCATATCTTTTCTTAAGAGGAAGCTTAAGAGACTCTTCGGTAAAATAGTCACTATTCAAGGAGATAATTTTGAGAGTATTAACAGGTATCCAGACATCTGGCGATTTACATATTGGAAATTATTTTGGTTCGATCAAACCGATGATCGAATCGCAGCAAGATCATGAAGTCTTTGCATTTTTGGCAAATTATCATGCGATGACGACGATTAGTGAGGGTGAGCGGTTAGCTCATTTGACGATGCAGGCGGCAACCGACTTTTTAGCCCTCGGGATGGATCCGCAGAAAAGTACTTTTTGGGTGCAGTCGGATGTAAAAGAGGTGTTGGAACTTTACTGGGTGCTCTCAGGCTTTACCCCGATGGGATTGTTGGAGCGGGCGCACAGCTATAAAGACAAAGTGGCCAAAGGGATTGCAAGCAATCACAGCCTTTTCTCCTATCCCGTCTTGATGGCGGCCGATATTTTGCTGTTCGGTTCTGAGGTGGTTCCGGTTGGAAAAGATCAAATTCAGCACGTTGAGATCGCCCGCGATATCGCGATCAAGTTTAACAACCAATACGGCGATGTTTTCACCATTCCTGAATTTCGCGTTGATGAGAACGTAGCGACCGTTCCGGGGATCGACGGGCAAAAGATGTCGAAGAGCTACGGAAATACGATTCCGATTTTTAGCGAAGAGAAAATGCAGTCTAAAATTATCAAAAAGATTGTGACCGAAGCGGTACCGATGGAAGATCCGAAAGAATTCGAGGGATGCAATGTTTATAATATCGCCAAACTCTTTTTGGATTATGAAGAGCGTTCGGCACTGCAAGAACGGTATAAAAAAGGGGGCGAGGGGCACGGTCATTTCAAACTCTATACCCACGACGTGATTTGGGAATATTTCAGACCGTATCGTGAACGACGTGAGTATTATGAAGCACATCAAGACGAAGTACGCGATATTCTCAAAGTAGGTGCGGACAAAGCGAGTACGGTTGCGCAACCTATAATCGACAAAGTTCGCTCAGTTACCGGAATTCGATATTAAAGGAAAAAACGATGAAAAATTACATTATTAAACAAATTGCCGATTCAGCGGCAACTAAACAGGCGATCTTGGAAAATGATGATCTTTTGGATACCATCGTCACCGTTGCGCAAGCATGTGTTGAGGTATATCGAAAAGGGAAAAAAACGATTCTTGCCGGTAACGGCGGTTCAGCGGCCGATGCACAGCATATTGCGGCGGAATTGGTCGGGCGTTACGGATTCGATCGCCCTTCAATCCCCTCTTTAGCCCTTACTACGGATACTTCTAATCTTACTGCTATCGGAAACGATTACGGCTATGACAAAGTATTCTCACGTCAGCTAGAGGGGATGGCTCAAGAGGGGGATCTTTTTATCGGCATCTCTACATCGGGAAATTCGCAAAATATTATTACGGCGTTTGAGTCGGCCCGTGATCGTGGTGTCACTACGGTGGCTCTCGTCGGACGTGACGGCGGTAAGATGGCGGCAATGGCGGATTTCGCGATCATCATCCCCTCAAACGCCACGCCGCGTATCCAAGAGTCTCATATTTTAGTCGGCCATATCCTCTGTGACATTATCGAAAAAGAGCTTTTTGGAGGCGGAGTTGCCTAAAGCTCTTTTTCTCGATCGTGACGGTGTTGTGAATGTTGAGAAAAATTATCTCCACAAGATCGAAGATTTTGAGCTTCTTGATGGGATCATTGAAGTATGTCATGCGTATCAGGAGCAAGGGTATCTTATTATCATTGTCACCAATCAATCGGGAATTTCACGGGGGTATTACACCGAAGAGGATTTCGCCCGTTTGAGCAAATGGATGGTGGAGCATTTTAAAACACTTGGAGTCACTATTACCCATATCTACCATTGTCCCCACCATGAGAGTATCGATGGGGTATGCGAGTGTCGAAAGCCAGAACCGGGTATGTTTTTAGAGGCTCGAAAAGAGTATGACTTGAATATGGAGCACTCGGTGATGATCGGCGATAATGAGAGGGATATTGAAGCCTCTCTTAAAGCGGGAGTGGGTCGCAATGTGCTCCTTAGCATGGAAGCCACACATTCAAAAGCTGATCGTATTATTCACTCATTACGGGAGTTACTCTGATGCTTATCATCAATACGGGCGGTACGTTTAATAAACGGTATGATCCGATAAAAGGTGAACTGTTTGTTCCACAGGATAACCGTGCGATAGAATCGATACGCACATCATTGGTGATGGATATTTCTCTGCAGGGAATACTGTATAAAGACTCTTTGGAGATGGATGATCATGACCGCTCTGTATTGGCAAAAACAATTGCGCAATCGGATGAGCAAATCATTATCGTTGTACACGGTACCGATACCATGGACCTGAGTGCGCGATACGTTGCGAATTTGGCTTTAGAGAAAGTGATTGTTTTTACGGGGGCGATGATCCCTTTTAGTATTGACCCGCTAGAAGCAACGGCAAACCTCTCTATGGCGATGGGGTACGCTCAAAATGCATCGAATGGTGTTTATATCGTGATGCAAGGTGTTATGGGTCGATACGATAGTGTGAAAAAAAATAAGTTTGCCGGGAAGTTCGAATATGTCTAAAGTAAAATGCGATCACTGTCATCTGGAGTTTAGTGACTCGGTGATGATTCATGATGGGGAGTATCGCTTTTGCTGTAATGGGTGCCGCGGAATTTTTCACCTCCTGAAAGACGAAGGGTTGGAAAGTTTTTACTCCAAAATGGGGGATACAACCCTCTCTCCACCTGTTGGACAGTTTGAATCGAGTGCTAATTTTGATACTCCTGCTTTTAGTGAGCGGTTTGTAACGACAACCGAAGATAGTTTATCCCAAGTCTCTCTCGTTATTGAAGGGATCCATTGTGCGGCGTGCGTATGGCTTAATGAAAAAGCACTTCACAAGATGGAGGGGGTGATCGAAGCCCACATTAACTACACTAACAATAAAGCTCGTATCACTTGGAACCCTGAAATTCTCAAACTCTCTGCTATTATCGATATGATTCGAGCTATCGGGTATAACGCATTTCCTTACGATGCGTCACTTCAAGAAGTGAGAGCCAACAAAGAGCGAAAAGAGTACTATTTGCGTATGGCGGTGGCGACGTTTGCGACAATGAATATGATGTGGATTGCCGTAGCACAATATGCCGGATATTTTACGGGGATTACACAAGATATTAAAACCATTTTGAATGTTGCTGAATGGTTTTTAGCAACACCGGTACTTTTCTACAGTGGATGGGTTTTTTATCGCGGAGCCTACTACGGATTGCGTAATCATGCAGTGACGATGGATTTACTGGTCGTTACGGGATCGAGTTTAGCGTATCTCTATTCTATCTATATCACTGTGTTTGAAAAAGGGGAGGCCTATTTCGATTCGGTGGCGATGATTATCACTTTTGTATTATTCGGTAAGTTTCTCGAAGTCCTCAGCCGTAAAAATGCGGCCGATACCCTCGATATCATCGGCAAACATATTCCACGTGAAGTGAGTATAATCGAAGGCTCATCCATCCGTTCAGTCGATGTTAATGAAGTAAAAATCGGCGATGTTATAGTGATTCGTAGTGGTGAACGCTCCGCGATTGACGGTGAGGTGATGAGCGGAGAAGGGAGTTTTGATGAGTCAAATCTCACAGGAGAATCCGAACCTATTTTTAAACGTGTAGGGAGTAAGATTATTAGTGGAACAACCAGTATTGATGCTCTAATCCATTACCGTGCAACAAAAGATTTTGCTCACTCGACCCTATCGAATCTTGTTAATCTGTTAGAGAATGCGATGGCGCAAAAACCCTCCATCGAACAGTTGGCAAACCGTCTTTCTCAACATTTTTCTTCCACGATTCTCTTCGCAGCGATTGCGACGTTTTGGGTATGGTTTTTTTGGCCGCACAGTTTTGATCGCTCCCTGATGGTAGGAATTTCGGTCATTATTATCGCATGTCCGTGCGCACTTGCCCTTGCGACTCCGGTGGCGACGTTGGTGGGATTGGCTCTAGGTGCGAAGAGGGGGATCCTCTTTAAATCGGCGGCGCAGATCGAGACAATGGCAAAAGCAACCATGGTGGTCCTTGATAAAACAGGGACGATAACGCAAGGACGTCCCGAAGTGGTCTATGCAACTATCCATACCCCTTTTGATGTGGGAGCTTTGCATACGCTTGTCTCTTCTTCAAAACATCCGATTAGTCGCGGGGTGATGGAGTATCTGGAGCGAACGGAAGAGGGACTTGAAGAGTGTAGTATCGAAGAAGCACGTGAAATTCCCGCTCGCGGAATGGTCGGACGTTCGAAAGGGGTGATGATCGCCGGAGGAAATGCACTGTTAATGCAAGAACTCGGGATTGAAGTGGGCTTTTCAAGCGATAAAAGTATTTTTTATTATGCTGTAGAGAATCAATTGGTTGCGACGTATGAGTTGCGCGATCTTCCGAAAGAGAGAGCGTATCCATCGATTGAGGCGCTAAAAAATGCCAATCTTCGAGTGGTAATGCTTACCGGAGATCATGAAGCGGCGGCATTAAGGGTAGCCAAGGAAGTAGGTATCGATGAAGTTTATGCGCATCTGAGCCCTGAGGGAAAAGCGGCGTTTATTGAATCGGCCCATCATGAGGGACATATCGTCGTCATGGCCGGGGATGGGGTCAATGACCTCTTAGCTCTGGCCGCCTCGGATATTGCTATCGCGATGGGGAACGGGAGCGATATTGCCATCGAGGTGAGCGACGTGGTACTGATGAACGATTCATTGACTTCTCTTGCCGAAGCATTTGCTATCAGCCGTAAAACGTATGGTTTGATTAAGCAAAATCTTGCCATTTCGTTGGTCTATAACTCCATCACGATTCCGCTGGCAATGATGGGGTATGTCATTCCATTGATAGCCGCAATTTCGATGTCGTTTAGTTCACTCCTTGTCGTCGGAAACTCGATGCGGGTTCGATGGCTGTATAAATAAAAAGGTAGGTTATTATGGACTCTTGGGTAGTGGCAATGATGTTGGGAGCATCGCTTTTTTTAGGTGCGGTTGCATTGGCGGCATTTTTATGGGGAATTAAAAACGGTCAGTTTGACGATGAGAAAAAGATGATGAATCAAGTGATGTACGATGATGAAAATGAACTTAACGATGCGGCTAATCAGCAACGTAAAAAAGAGTCATTGAATAAGGAAAAATATAAACCGGAATAAAATCCGCTATTTTCACACGTAATCTTTGAATTAATTAAGTGTGTGTATTTCCGAATCGAAAAATTGTTCTAACACCTTTTTTTCTTTTTGCGTCAATACGGCATTTTCATGCATCATGAGATATTCTTGTTTAGGCATTCGATGATTATAAATCACCTGTTTGGCACGCTCTAAACGTTCCAATTTAATCTTTGGGTCCATATTTCCCCAATTCGAGAAATCAAGTGCCTTACGCCCTAGATTGATATGATCCGCCATAACCCATGACACCGGAGCGATGTTACGATACCATGGAAAATTTGTTTCTTGTGAATGGCAGTCATAACATGATTTTTGCAGTACACTCATTACCTGCGCATCTGCTTTTAAAACAATTGTCTCGTCAACTGGAGTATTTTGAAAATCAGGCCTAATCAATTGAATCGCGATTGCAATTCCTAACACCCAAAAAGCTATTTTTTTCATGTCTGATAATGTCCGATACGTCTAGAATGAATCGGCAAATTATAGTGGGGTAAAGTAAATATAAACGAGATTTTAAGAATGATGATGAGAAAGGGAGGGAAAGGAGAATGTCAAAGGGGTTATCCCTTTGACGTTGGAATTATTTAATTCCTGCTACGTAAGAAGCAAGAGCTTTGATATCAGCATCTGACATTGCAGCAACTTGACCTTTCATCAATGCACCCATACCCGCTTTGTTCAAAGTACCAGCTTTGTAACCTTTGAGTGAAGTTTCGATAGCACCAGCTGATTGACCTTTTACGATTGCAGATTTACCAAGAGCCGCTTTTTCAAAGCTAGCACCATGACAGGCAGCACATTTAGCTGAAAGAGCTTTTCCATCAGCAGCCATCAAAGATACACCAGCGAACAACATTGCAAGAGCAATTTTTTTCATTTGTTTTCTCCATTAAAAATTTCGTCGCTATTATATTCCTATCTATCTTAAATCACTCTAACTACTTAACCTTTAATGTAGAGTTTGTTACAATATGATACTACCTTTAAGAAGGATTAATCATGCAGTACAGTGACGTTGATTTAAACCATAAAACCATTCTGATAACGGGTGGAGCCGGTTTTATAGGTTCCAACCTCGCATTTTATTTTCAAGAGCATTATCCACACGCTAAAGTGGTGATTTTGGATCTTTTTCGCTCGAATTTGACCCTCTCCAACGGTAATTTAAAAAGTTTCGGTCATTTCAAGAATCTTCTCGGTTTTTGCGGCGAAGTGATCAGCGGTGATATCAATGATAAAAATTTACTCAACCAACTGGCACAAAATTATAAATTTGATTACATTTTTCATGAAGCGGCAATTTCAGATACGACGGCGTTAGAGCAGGATCTGATGATCCAAACCAATGTCAATGCATTTAAAGATCTTCTTGATATTGCCGTAGCTCATGGTGCTAATATGATTTATGCTTCCTCCGGCGCGACGTATGGAGATGCCGCATCGCCACAGCGTGTCGGACGCGAAGCTCCTCAGAATGTATACGGTTTCTCAAAACTGATGATGGATCATTTGGCGCGTCAATATGCTCAAAAATATGATCATATCAGTATTGTGGGATTACGCTATTTCAACGTCTACGGCCCAAGAGAATTTTTCAAAAATAAAACCTCTTCGATGGTCGTGCAGTTCGGGCATCAGCTTCTAAGCGGAAAAAACCCGAAACTTTTTGAAGGGTCAGATAAAATTTTGCGTGATTTCATCTATATCGAGGACATTATTCAGGCGAATATCCTCGCGATGCACCCCAAAGAGAACGGTGTTTTTAATGTCGGTACCGGTAAAGCGCGATCATTTCAATCGATGGTTGATATTCTCCAGAGCGAATTGGGGACATCTTTCGTATGCGAATATATTCCGAATCCTTACGTGGGACGCTATCAGTTTCATACCGAAGCGGATATCGAAAGCACGCAGGCTATTTTGGATTATGAGCCAAGATTTAGTTTCGAGCAGGGGATCGCGGCGTATGTCCCCGAAATCAAACGTCTTTTTGAGCAGGAACTATCATGAAAGTACTTCATAATTCCCACCCGCATATCCTTGTAATCGGGGATTTGATGATCGACCATTATTTGTGGGGCGGGTGTGAGCGTATCTCTCCCGAAGCTCCGGTGCAGGTTGTGGATATTGCACGTGAGACGACGGTTTTAGGCGGTGCCGGAAACGTTATCAACAATTTAATCACGTTGGGTGCGCGGGTAAGCGTTGCGGGAGTTATCGGTGATGACGAAAACGGAGCAGAGCTGCGTGCTATGCTCTCTACAATCGGGGCATCCAGTGAGGGGCTAATCAAACAACCCAATCGTAAAACATCAAAAAAAAGCCGTATTATTGCTTCGAATCAGCAAATTCTACGGTACGACAAAGAGTCGAAAGAGTCGATCGAGGTAACGAGCGAAAAAGCAATCATCGCGTACGTGACGAATGTAATCGATACGTGTGATATTGTGATCCTTTCTGATTACGGAAAAGGGGTGATTACCGATGCGGTTGCCCTCGGAGTGATAACAGTGGCAAAGAGTGCAGGGAAAAAAGTTCTAGTCGATCCGAAAGGGAAAGATTACCGTAAATACAGCGGAGCGTATCTTCTTACCCCAAACAAAAAAGAGGCATCCGAAGCGACAGGGATTGTGATAAACGATGAATCAAGTTTGAAAAAAGCCCTTTTGAGTCTCAAAGAGACGTGTGATTTAGAGTGTTCTATGATTACTCTCTCGGAAGACGGTATCGCTATCTATGATGAGAGTATGCGTCGTTTCCCGACGGTGGCGAAAGAGGTCTTTGATGTGACGGGTGCCGGAGATACGGTCATCGCATCACTCTCTTTTGCTCTTAGTTGCGGATATACCATAGATGAAGCGGCACCGTTTGCCAATCATGCTGCGGCGGTAGTTGTCGGTAAAATCGGTTCCGCTACGGTAACGCTCAGTGAGATAGAAGAATATGAATCAAGTCTGCACCAAAGCACCTCAGAGATGCATATTAAGAGTAAAGAAGAGATATATACTCTCGCGAAGCGTCTTAAAAAAGAGGGGAAAAAGGTTGTTTTTACTAACGGCTGTTTTGATATTCTTCACGTCGGTCATGTGAAATATCTCCAAGAGGCAAAAAGCTACGGAGATGTTTTGATCGTAGGGCTCAATTCGGACAGTTCGGTGAGAGAGCTGAAAGGGCCTACCCGACCTGTAAATTTAGAAGAAGATCGTGCTTATATTTTAGCTGCGCTTGAATCGGTCGATTATGTCGTATTGTTTAGTGAAGAGACACCGCACGAGTTGATTAAAAATATAGAGCCTGATATATTGGTCAAAGGGGGCGATTACGAAGGTAAAAGTGTCGTTGGAGCGGAATTTGCTAAAGAGTTGCGACTGGTGCAATTTGTGGACGGAAAAAGTACGACGGCGACAATAACACGAATTAATGAAGGAACGGCATGTTAAAAAAAATATTTTTTACCCTTTTAGTGAGTACCTCTGTATTCGCGGCACATCAAGTCGGTGTGAATGTAAATGACAGAGAAGTAGGGGGAGAGATCCGGCTTGATATGGGACGGATGGGCAATGCTATGAATAATGCTTATATCGGTGCCCGTTTTCTTAATGGGGATAACAATAACAGTAAAACAATAGTGGATCCCGATCCCTTGGTGGAGGTATCTTTTATGGTAATGCGTCCGGTTCAGGGTGTTCAGGGATTGAAGCTTGGACTTGGGATCAAGGGAGAGTATACAGAGATTGACGGAGAGCGCTATGCGGCGATTCCGTTAGGGATTGAGGCTGAATTACGATTACCGATTAATACCCCTTTCCCCTTTTATTTGAACGGAGCATTTTATTATGCACCTTCGGTATTGAGCTTTAAAGAGGGGGATGGTTATATGGAAACCAGAATCGGATTGGATGTCGAACCGATCGAAAATGCTCGTTTCGGTGTCGGATACCGCATTATCGATACCGATTTGAAAACACGCGATGTGACGTATAACGATGCGTGGTATTTTGGGATGCGATTAGATTTTTAATTGATGTTATGCACTTTCTGGGCAAAGCCCAGAAAGTGGCAGGGACAAAAGTCCCTACAACCCCCTAAAGCTACCCGTATCTTTTGGATACGGGAGAAAAATAAAGTTAAATAATTTTTCGTACCGCTTCAATCACCTCATGCGAGGTGATGCTTTTCATACATTCGTGATGCCCCAATGGGCATTCACGCTTCATACACGGGGCACATTTCATATCGTGTCTGACAATAATACTTTTTTCATTCATCCATTGCGATGTTTCCATGTGACGTGTCGGGCCGAAGATGGCGACGGTCGGAACTTGATACGCCGCGGCGATGTGCATCGGACCGCTGTCGTTAGTGATGAAAATATTTAGTCCGCCGATAAAACTGCATAACTCCTGTACCGATGTTTTTCCGGCTAGATTGGTGATGTTTATTCCGTTTAATCGAGCTTCAATATCTTTCGCCATTCCAATTTCGTTGGGACCGCCGAAGAGGATGATGTCATATCGATCGGCATAAGCGCGAGCAACTTCGGCAAATTTTTCAGGATACCACCGTTTGGCACTTCCGTACGTTGCCCCCGGGTTGATACCGAGTGTTGGACGGGAATATCGATGAGACGGAATATAAAGTTTTAGATGTTCAATAAGAAGAGGGTTCGGGCTGAGACTTTGGGCAATATCCCGATACTGTTCTACCAAATGGGAGGGATGGGCGGGTTTGATGCTTCGTGTCAGTAAAAACAACGAATGCCAACTGCGACGCCCTGCCGTGATAGGAGTACCGCTCCAGAAAAGCAAAAGAGATGAATGGAGTTGATTACGGAACGTGATAGCCATATCATGTGCACCTAGCTCCTGAGCAAATCGATAGGTATTGATAAATCGATTTCCCCCTTTTTTCGTCTCATCGATGTAATGACGAATACAGTTTGGATGGTGTTTAAAAGCCTCAATGCTTACATACGAACCTACAAGCGTGAGTTTTGCATCGGGATAGACTTTACAAAGTGCTTCGAGTGCGGGTGTAGCCATGATAGCATCCCCGAGCCAGTTGGGAAGGATGATTAGAATTTTCATAGAGTCTCCAACGAAGTGGTGTAATAAAGCGGTGCGGGGCTAAGGTGGAGAATATCGGTTTGTTCGTGTACTCCATCGCGGTAGATTACTTCAACGGGTTCGGTTAGGGAAATTTCGAGAGTTCCCGATTCGAGCCATTCAATATGCAAAAGAGCTTTCGGTGTTTGCATGAGCATCGTATGGCGACCCCGTTTCATACCGTATCCCACTAATGATGCTTCTCTCAACTGTTCCACCATTGTTTTGTAAGCACTGAAAGCGTTACGCTTACGAATTACCCCCTCGCGGTTATCGATCAAGCCGTATCCCGGAGCAATGAGTTGATGCCAATAGACGCACGAAGCGTGTTGCGAGGCAAACGCAAGGAGGTGATAGCGTACGAGATAATTAGCATAATCCTCTTCGCTAACGCATTCTGTCTCACTGGTGGGAGCGTAGGGTGCGGTATTTTTGATCGGCCAGTTGGTTTCGGTGATAATAATCTCACCGTTACTCTTGGGAGACATTTGCGCGAGTGAGGCGAGAAGACGGATTTTTTCGACGAGGTTGAACCCCATTTGAAAGTTTTCGGGTGCACCGCGGCGATCGACATAGAGGAGACTCCCTATTGCATCGTAACGAATTTTTTTAAAATTAAAGAGGGTATGGGCACTAAAGTGATATTCGAAGTCGATGACATTCGAACCGATCAGTTTGAGTTTTGGAAATCGTGTTTGTTTCAGATGATACGCGATGGCATAAAAATCTAGGTACTCATTAACGCTAAAAAATCCCCATTTTGAACGATTGATCGTAGAACCGATGATGTAGGTATGACAGATTCCCTTAAGGGCTTCAAAAATCTGAATAAAATGATCCCGACTCATATCGGTACTTGTGATATGTTCACGATCTTGGAGTAGGGCGACGGTAATGTGTTTATTTTCGAAACTTCGAATAAATGTTACATACTCAGGCAGACGGTTCATCTCCCATAATGGAATACGGATAAGGATATTGTGAATACCGAGTTCCTCTAGCAGATAAGGGGCAAGATGGGGCTCTTTGTCCAAATTGACCCCCATTCCGAAAAAATGCTCTCCTGTAACGGTACGTCGTTTTAAAAAAGGGATGGCGAATACCGCTATCGGTAAAGTGACTACGGCGATTAAAAAGGTTTTGATAAGTGAGAATAAGGCTGAACGACGCATTGAGCGTTTAAGGGTTTTATCTTTGATGATAGCGGGCTGATCTGAATAGTGATCCCAGGCAAATGGTTGTTTCATAAGGAGATTGTACCTTTTTCTTACCTTCAATCGGGTAAAATAGAGCAATAATAAAAGGGGATACGATGAATATTTTGGTCGTGCGTAACGATAAATTGGGTGATTTTATTACGGCATTACCGAGTTTTTATGTACTTAAACACCATAATCCCTCTAATCGTATTATTGCTCTTGTTGCCCCCCTAAACCGAAAACTGGCAGAATCGTGTGATTTTATCGATGAGGTGATCGTTGATAGTAGTGAGGATATTTTAGGGCTTGCTTTTAAAATAAAAGAGGCCAGAATCGATGCTTCCATCACACTCTTCTCGAATACTCGCGTGGCATTAGCACAGTGGATTGCCCGCATCCCGCTCCGTATTGCTCCCGCGACTAAAATAGCCCAAATCTTCTATAATCGCCGGGTTAAGCAGCGTCGTAGTGAAGTGAAGATGGCGGAGTTTGAGTACAATCTTCAACTCACCAAAGCGTTATTTCCCGATATCAATCTCGATTTTCCAAAACCGCTGTTACAGTTTCAAGGGACGGATGAAGTCTACACTGCATTTTGTGCCGAATATGGAGTTAGTAAAACTATAATTGCCTTTCATCCCGGCTTCGGCGGTTCCTCCGATGCTAATTGGACGTTAAAGGAATACATTGAATTGGTACGACTTGCTGAAGTGAATACGCGAGTGGATGTGGTGATGACCTTTGGCCCCGATGAGGAGAACCTCTACGAAGAGGCGAAAGAGCTGTTGAATGATAGCAGAGTGATTTTGTACCGTTCACGCGGGAGTGTCGTCGATTTTGCTAAACTTTTGAGCCATTTTAAACTGTTTGTTAGTACCTCGACGGGGACGTATCATTTAGCAAGTGCGGTAGGATGTGAGACGTTCACCTTCTTTGCCGATACCCTTTTTGCATCAGCGGCGCGTTGGAAAAGCATCGGAGAGAAACAGAGCCATTTTATGATCCCCTTAGAGAGTGCAGGGAGGGCGGAGATGTTTGAGAAGGTCAAGCAAGAGTTGAGAAATCACCTTTTAAAACTCGCTTGAGCCTCTTTTTAGCGTTTTTGACCCGTTTGTTGGCATCGTTGTGACGTTTCATTTCATGAATCGTGAGTGCTTCATCTAATCCGCTGAGCCTTGCGTACTCACGTCCCATAATCTCCAACTCTTCATCGGATGCCCATAGTTTGTTGAAATTTTCACATCCATCAAGCGGACAGATATTTTTAAACTCCATGCGGTTAATATCGACAATAGAGAATTGATAGCCATTCTCGGTTCGTTTAATCAAAATATTGCCGGGGGAGTAATCCAAATGCCATACACCCGCTTGATGCAAACCATAGGTGTAGGCGGCAAAGGCATTAAAGATGGCTTCCCGATCTTCGAGAGGTTCGAGCAGAGGTGTACGGATCGTAAAATCGTAGTCGAAAAATTCGCTGATAAAATAGCTCTCCGCCAACAGTCCCGATTCAAAAAATTCGATGAGGGCAATCGGCTGAGGGGTTGAAATGCCGAATTCTTGTAAACGGAGTGAATTGTGATACGATTTGTATGCTTTGCTGCTACGAAAAAAAGTATAAATGATACGATTGAGAAAATGGGGAATTTTGAACGATTTTACGACCGTTTTTATTCCATCAAGTTCAATAATTTTTAACTCATTACGGGCTTTATGGATGCTGTGATTGTCTCTTATAAAAATGGATTGGATATGCTCAAACGTCTCTTTTAAGTAGGCATATTGGGGTTGAAAATCACATTTGAACTGCATAATGACCTTTGAGTAAGTGAGGGTATGGTATGATACTTTATTATTCCTGAAACACTTCAAGAGGATGTGAATGTTTAGTGTCATCATGTACCATCATATCAACAGTGATGATCTCCCTCTCTCTAATAGCGACACAATGATGGACGCACATTTAGCCTATATTTCCGACCATTTTACGACACTGTTTCCCGGAGATCCAATCACTCCGGGTTCAATCTGCTTAACGTTCGATGATGCCTACTACGATTTTTACCATTACGTTTTTCCGCTGCTTAAAAAATACAATCTTAAAGCCATTCTCGCGGTTCCCTCCGCCTATATTTTAGAGGATACAGAGATCGCACCTGAGCAGAGATTGTCACTTAAACATCATGAGATTTATGATGGGGATAACTATAAAACGTATGCCCCGTTTTGTACCTATACCGAACTGCGTGAGATGATTCAAAGCACACATGTCGTGATTGCTTCTCACTCGATGCACCATGTAAATCTGAGTGAAGATAGTGTAGATTTAGAGCAGGAAATTTTCGGCTCTAAAGTTGTTCTTGAGGAAAAACTCGGTTATCGGATTGAATCTTTTGTTTTACCGTATGGAAAATACAATAATGCGGCAGTGGCATTGGCACGTGAACACTACTCTTATGTATTTCGAATCGGAAATGCCCTAAATCCTTCGTGGGAAGGGATCGGCGGTTTGATTTACCGAGTTAAAGGGGATGGACTTAAAACAGCTGATGAACTCTTTAACCCCTTTAAACAGATGGGATATTGGTTTAAGACAATGATTAAAATGCTCAAAGGATCACGATGAACGTATCGGCGGTAATGATTGTCAAAAACGGAGCCCGAACGATCCGTCGTTCGCTGGAGAGCCTTAGTGAATTTGATGATGTCATTGTCTACGATAACGGTTCTAGCGATGGGACACAAGCGATAGCGGCCGAATTTCCGAATGTCCGTCTGATCGAAGGGGAATTTGACGGATTCGGCACAACAAAAAACCGTGCCGCTTCCTATGCACTCCATGATTGGGTACTTATTATCGACAGTGATGAAGTCGTCGATGCAGAGTTATTACTAGCCCTTCAATCAGAGTCTCTTGATCCAAAAGCTATTTATATCGTCAATTTTCTCGCCTATTATAAAGAGATTCCGATTCGCTACTGTGGATGGAATAACCAAAAGATTCGCCGTTTATATAACAAGAGCGTAACCCGTTTTAACGATAATTTTGTGCATGAAAATATCATCGACGATGGGATGAAAAAACTCCCTATAGCGGGGAATATGAAACACTACAGTTATATGAGCATTTCTGATTTTATTGTTAAACTTGATCGCTATTCGACCCTTTTTGCGACCGATAACGTCGGTAAGAAATCATCTTCTCCCGCGAAAGCTTTTTTTAACGGTCTCTACTCTTTTTTCCGTACGTATATTCTCAAGCGAGGATTTTTGGACGGGTATGCAGGACTCATCATCGCATTTTCCCATATGGCGACGAACTTTTACAAATATATTAAACTTTACGAGATGAATCTGGAACAAAAGAGCAAACGTGGCAACTAAAATATGTGAATTATGTCTTTCTCCCGATTTGGGAGGATTGGAACTGTATATGATGCGTGCTTCGCATTATCTTGGTGATCAATGCATTAGTGTAATTAATGAAAAAGGGAAGCTGAAAAGCTATTACGAAGGCACCTTGCATCGTTATTACACCCTAAAGCGACGTAATGTACTCCTTTCATGGCTGAGTGCCGGAGCCCTTGCTAAAATTATAGATAATGAAGCAATCGATGTACTCCACGTGCATTGGACTAAAGATTTGCCGCTTGCCGTTAGTGCAAAACTTCTCTCTCGACGAAGACCGAAAGTGGTACAGTCTCGCCATATGACGATGACCCGTTTCAAAGATGATTTTTACCATCGATTTTTATATAAGAACATCGATGGGATACTTGCCGTAACCGATCAAGTAAAAAATCAAATTGAGAAATTCATCCCTTCCGATATCCGCCCTAAAACACAAGTTCTCTACATCGGCGCGGAACAACCGACATTAATTTCTCAACAAGTGAGGAAAGAACGTCGTGAACAACTTGGACTGAATGATTCTTTTTGTGTCGGGATTGTAGGGAGAATAGAACTCCCAAAAGGGCAGCATATCGTTCTTGAAGCAGTAAAATCACTCAATGTCATGGGCATAGATGCGAAAACACTGGTTGTCGGACATGCGATGGATGAGGGGTATTTACGACATCTTCAAAATGAGTATTCCGAGAGTGCTGTTTTTACCGGATTTACTAACGAAGCGCAAACCATGATGCAGTTATGTGATGTGTTGGTGTTGGCAACCGAGAATGAGACGTTCGGATTGGTTCTAATTGAAGCGATGATGTGCGGGGTGTGTGTCGTCGCAAGTCGCAGCGGTGGGCCGCTTGAAATTATTGATGATGAACTCAACGGATTACTCTTTAAAACGTTTGATGCCCTTGATTTAGCCAAAAAATTGACATTACTCTACCAAAATAGCGATATGCGACACAGATTTGCAGAAGCGGGAAGAGTAAAAGCTCTGGAGAAATTTGAGAGTGAAAAACAATTTGAAGTATTAAAAGATAAATTGGTAGTAGAAATCTAATTAAATAGATTTGTTTTGCATTATTATTTTTCGTTCTTCAAAAGTCATTAGCGAGAGGGCTGATAAAAATAGAAATATTCTTGCGATAAAGTCACTGTTAAAAATATTAGTGGCAGTTGATAGAATAAAAATAGTTGCTACCAATACAATCTGTAAATTTTTTCGGTCTCTATCCGGTTGTTTATACGTTAGCAATTGATAAAAAATATTCAGAAAAACCAGCAAGCCAATGATCCCAAACTGCGTAATATCATCCAAAAGTTCACTGTGTAATGAAGCATTGACTCCGTTTCGGATATTAAAAAATAAATTATCGATATTGGCTGGGCTCGGATCTTGATCAAGAATGATTTGTTTGATTTCCGGGATATGATCACCGGCACCTACACCGAATAAAAAGTTGTTTTTTATTATCTCAATACTGTAATAATAATACCCTGCGCGTGTTCCTGCCGAGGTAGAAAAATCATTATTTGATAGTAAGATTGTATCATGATATAACGCGGTAGTTCTTTGCTTGAAGAGATCACTGACGCTATAAGCAAGGGTATACCCAAAGGTGATTAACAGTGTTCCGGCGATTAAAATCTTTACAAACTGTTTTTTATACATAAAAATCAAAACGGATAAAATAGCTACTGCGTATAAAAGATAGCCGATTCTTGATGCGACAATAAAAATATTGAGTGAAGCTGTAAAAAAGAAAAAGAGATAGAAACTTTTTTGGTAAATCGTGAGTGTATATTTGGACAATAAGTTATAAAAGATAACTCCTAAAGCAATCGATAGTGCCGTTGCATAATCGGTATACGATTCCATAAAAGGGACGCTCCCCATCCCCTCTGTGAGTTTTACTATAGGTATTTTGAGTTGAAAACTCATTGCATACGATAGGAGTTCACTCATAAACATTCCCAGCATAAATCCGGTTAAAATTTTTCCGATGAACTCTTTTTGAACGGTCATAGCAATAATGATTATTCCAAAAATGAATTTGTAGTCATGTAATCTAAAGAGTGCCATATCAGTATTTTCACTGCCTACCATCCATATCAGATAGAGCAAATAAAAAAGAATAAAAGATTGTATGACTTTATCTTTTATAATTGAGAGAAAGCGCTCTTTTATTTGGGATGTGAAAAGTAAGAGAAGGGAGATTATTATTAATATAGATCCGGAAGTTTTATTCGATATCGGAGCAAAAAAAGCGTATAGAATTAAAAAGTAGTTTGCTATAACTATTAAATTTTGTTTTTTATTTGGAAAGGAAAAGAGGTAAGCCATTTAGGATTCACAGTCTTTATAATTTAATTTTAGTACTATTAGTTCTTTAGTAATTATACTGTATATTATTATCTATTAAATTTGTTAAATTGGAAACTATGAGTAAATACGGTCAATATTGGAAGATTAAATGAAGCATTTTGTCACCTTATTTGAGAAAACTGAAAATTTTCATTTGATCAAAGATGTCGGTCAAATCCCCTATTTAATGCATCATTATTTCGGATACGATTCCATGATCGTGACCTATAAAAACAGTGATAGCTACTCTTATCTGGAAGATGAAGTAAAAGGGCTAAAATTAAAATTTATTCCGAAAATAAAGCTAGAACGGTATTCCCTTTCGGCATTGATATTTCTTTTTTTTAATGCAAAAAAAATTGATATTTTGCATCTTTTTCATCATCGTGAAAAAACATATCTTAATTTTTTGATGTATAAATGGCGTAATCCAAACGGCATTGCCTTTTTAAAATCCGATATGGGATTTGACAGTTTGCAAAAGCACAATGGATTAGTCCCAAAAAAACGGCCGAAATATAGAGTGAGGCAGTGGTTATTTGATAGAGTTTTCCCGAAGTTAGATATTGTCTCGATTGAAACAGAAGATGCGTATAACTATTTATGTACCCGATATCCTGAATATGCTAAAAAATTCTTTTTTATGCCCAATGGTATTAACTTTGATCGAATGTATTCGTTGGCCCCGCTACGTAAATTTGAAGAGAAAGAGAACATTATTTTAACGGTAGGGAGAATCGGTGCTCCGGAAAAGAATAATGAGATGTTTTTATCAGTTATTGAAAAATTGGATCTACATGATTGGAAGGTTATTATCGTCGGGCCTATTGAAAAACACTTTGAATCGATTATTGAAATGTTTTATCAAAAGAATCCGCACCTTAAAGAAAAAGTTGTGTTTACCGGAGCTATTTATGATCGAAAAACATTATTTGAATGGTATGCGCGAAGTAAAATATTTTGTTTTACCTCAATTGAAGAGAGTTTCGGATTTGTACTCATTGAGGCGATGACGTATGCGGATTATGTAATCACGACATCGATTTCAAGCGCGAGTGAAATTACAAATTTTCAGCAAGCCGGAATGATTGTGAAAGATGAAAAAACATTAACCCATAATCTTAACGCGTTAATGCAGGATGCGGGACAATTGCAAAAAGTAGGAGAGATTGCAGCAAAAAGGGCAACAGAATCTTATTCTTGGGCAACGATACTTCAATCATTACACAATTTGATTACAAAATTTTAGGGTCATATTTTTTTATGAATGGGGATAAAGGAATCGTTTTTATCAGCAAAAATTGTATAAGATATCACTTCGTATCTTAGGAGTCTAAATGCCTTATCGTTCATCAGCTATCATTATTTCAGTTTATAAAGATACCGAAGCACTTGGTTTGATTTTAGACTCTCTTTTGAATCAAACTTTAGCTCCTGATCAAATCATTATCTCAGAAGACGGCGATTCGGAAGAGATGAGACAATTTATTAAAACTCAGATCAGCCGTTTCCCGAATCTTCTTCATTTGACACAGCCCGATAGCGGATGGAGAAAAAATAGGGCGCTTAATCGTGCTATTGCTGCGAGTGAAGCGGAATATCTTATTTTCATAGACGGTGACTGTATCCCTTATCCTGAATTTATTGAGGAGCATTTAAAATTAGAAGAGCCTAATCATGCTTTATGCGGTCGCCGATCGGAACCGGGTCAGTATTTCAGTACGTTACTTCGAACGAAAAAAATCTCTTTAAAACGGTATGAATCGGCCTATTTACTTAACTTTTTTGCCCTTAAACGTGATCGTGTTAAACATTATGAAGAGGGAATTTACTTCGGATCCCATCATCCGCTGTTTCACTTTATTCATAGTATTTCACGAAAAAACAGTCACATTGTCGGATGCAATTTCTCTTGTCATAAAAGCGATATGGTACGTATCAACGGATTTGATGAGGATTTTACAATGCCGACGACCGGTGAGGATAGTGATATTGAACGTCGTATGCGTCTTTTGAATATTCAGATGAAATCATGCCGTAATGCTGCCAATATGGTTCATCTGGATCATCCGAAAAATTTTAACCCTGAGATTTCGGCTCAAACAACAGCACTTATGGCAAGCAAAGACGATACTCCTTATTGTTTGAACGGGTTAGATCAACATATGAAATCAGGACACGCTAAGTGAATACGCAACACCCTAAAGTCAGTATTGTGATGTCGAGCTACAATCATGCTACATATATCACGGAAGCCATCGAAAGTGCAGTGCATCAAACCTATGAGAATATCGAGTTGATCGTTATTGATGACGGTTCAACTGATCATTCGGCACATATTCTCAAAGAGCTGCAAAAAAAGTATGGGTTTTATTTGGAACTTCGTATTAATCACGGTCTTGTTGCGACTTTAAATTATGCATTGAAAAATCTCATCAAAGGTAAATACGTCTGCATCCTTGATTCAGATGATTATTGGGCATTAGATAAAGTAGAAAAACAAGTTGCGAAGATGGAGAGTAATCCGCATAGCGGTCTTTGTCATACCCCTGTCTATTTTATCGATAAAAATAGTCAAGTCACTTCTGATTACAATCAGCCTACGAAAAAAGAGGGAGATATTTTCGAAGAACTCCTGATGGGAAAAACGAACATTGCTGACGGCGGAGTGATGGTACCTGCTACTGTTTATGAAGAGGTTGGATATTACGACGAATCAATTCCATTAGAAGATTATCAGCTTTGGTTTAAAATCCTTGCCAAATACCCTGCTTGCTATATTGATGAGCATTTAGCCTATTACAGAGTGCATGACTCCAATACAAGCAATGATGAGCAAAAAATGTTGGGATGGGAAGAGATGGTAATAGCCCAATGGAAAGAGCATCCTTCATTTGAAAAGGCAAAGCCTGAAATTTATTTGCGTTGGTTTTCTAAATACGCAAAGTACGATAAAATCAAAGCTATCAAATATCTTTTTGAGATTATGGGGTATAGACAGATTTACACGCATAAGAATTTTTATAAAGGGTTAAAGCGTCTCTTTTTTTATTTCTAAGAAATTATTTTGACGTTTATTACAATATTATACTTCAAGGAGAGCACATGAAAGTCGTTCTATTGGCAGGCGGTTACGGAACCCGTATTTCAGAAGAGACGGATATTAAGCCCAAACCGATGGTAGAAATTGGGGGGAAACCGATTCTTTGGCATATTATGAAAATGTATTCATCTCACGGGTTTAATGATTTTGTTATTTTACTCGGTTATAAAAGTTACTATATTAAAGAGTATTTTGCCAACTATTTTTTGCATCAAAGTGACGTTACCATTGATCTGCAAACCAATAAAATGGAAGTACATAGTAATGCGAGTGAACCATGGAAAGTAACCCTTGTTGAAACAGGTTTGGATACGATGACCGGCGGGCGGATAAAAAGAGCGGAAAAATATATTGGAAATGAGCCGTTTTTACTTACCTACGGTGACGGAGTCGCTGATATTAATATTACTGAAACGGTGGCATTTCATAAAGCACACGGCAAAGCGTTGACCATGAGCGCTATTCAACCAGAAGCACGTTTCGGTAACTTGGATATTCAAGAAAATATGAGTGTTACAAGCTTCATCGAGAAACCAAAAACCGAAGGAGGATGGATCAATGGAGGTTTTTTTGTTTGTGAACCTGAAGTCCTCAACTATTTAAGTGCAGATGAATCATGTATTTTTGAGCAAGCTCCACTTCAAAATTTAGCGAAGGATGGTAAGTTGGTTGCTTTTAAACATCATGGTTTTTGGCAATGTATGGACACGTTACGCGATAATCAAAAATTAAATCAGATGTGGCATGATGATAAAGCTAAATGGAAAAACTGGTAATGCAAAATCTTTTCGGCGGCATTTATAAGGGAAAAACTGTCTTAATAACGGGACATACCGGGTTCAAAGGGTCATGGCTGGCATTATGGTTAAACCAAATGGGGGCTAATGTCATTGGGTATTCATTGGAAGCACCGACAGAACCGAATCACATCACTCTTTTGAATCTAGATATTATTTCGATTATAGGAGATATTCGAGATTTAGGACTTTTGAATAAGACATTTGCAGTTCATAAGCCGGATATTGTCTTTCATCTCGCCGCTCAACCGCTTGTGCGTCTCTCTTATGAAAATCCGATAGAAACCTATGAAACGAATGTTATAGGAACGCTCAAAGTATTTGAAGCATGTAGAACCAACGGTGTACAAGCGATAGTCAATATTACGAGTGATAAAGCGTATGAAAACCGTGAGTGGGTATGGGGATACCGTGAAAACGATCCAATGGGGGGGTATGATCCCTACAGCTCTTCAAAAGGATGTGCCGATATCCTTGCATCTTCTTATCGAAGCTCTTATTTTAATCCCGAAGAGTATAAAAAAACGCATAATACTCTCTTGGCATCGTGTCGTGCCGGAAACGTTATCGGTGGCGGTGATTGGGCAAAAGACCGTCTTATAACGGATATTATGCTCTCTGTTTCACAAGGAAAAAAAGTGAGTATCCGAAACCCGTATGCTACTCGTCCGTGGCAACATGTCCTTGAACCTCTTAGCGGCTATCTCGAAATTGGAAAAAAGCTTTTAGAAGAGAAAGCAGCATTTGGTGAAGCATGGAATTTTGGTCCTAGCGATGAGGGAAGTATTACTGTTGAAGAGGTTGTTAAGCATGTCAAAAAACATTGGGAGACAATTGATTATGAAATTACTCGTGATCCGAATCAACCTCATGAAGCGAATTTATTGAAATTGGATTGTTCAAAAGCCCATATTTATCTTCACTGGAAAGATGTGTGGGAGAGTGAAACAACTTTCGAAAAAACGGTGCTTTGGTACAAGCATTTTTATGAAGAGGGAGTCATTGATACCCTTAATAATTTAAATCAATATATTGCTGATGCAAAAAAGAAGAATATAGAATGGGCATGTCAATGAAAGCGTCCGATTATATCGTTCAATTTCTAGTTGAACAAAAAATTGATAAAGTTTTTGGATACATTGGGGGAGCAGTCGCTCATTTTTATGATTCACTGGATAAAAATGAGCAGATTGAAATTGTTAATACTATACATGAGCAGGGCGCAGGTTTTGCGGCAGAAGGGTATGCCAGAGTAACCGGAAAAACAGGAGTTGCAACCGCAACCAGCGGGCCGGGAGCTACGAATTTGATCACACCGATCGGAAGCTGTTTTTTTGATTCGGTTCCTACACTTTTTATTACGGGGCAAGTGAATACCTATGAATATAAGTACAATCAGCCGGTTAGACAAATAGGATTTCAGGAAACCGATATTGTCAGTATTATTAAACCTATTACCAAATATGCTGTTATGGTGGATGATATAGCAAATCTCAAATATGAATTGGAAAAAGGGTATTTTCTCTCTCAAGAGGGGAGAAAAGGGCCGGTACTGATCGATATCCCGATGAATATTCAGCGCACAGACTTTGATCCCGCGCAACAAGCTTCTTTTTTTCAAAGTGAAGAGTATAAAAACTATCATTTGGCTGCTGATTGTACTAAGAGTATAGTCGAAGCGATTGACATGATTAAGCAGGCAAAAAGGCCGATTATCCTTATCGGTGGAGGAGCGCGTATCTCCGGTGCAGGCGAAGCACTGAGTAAATTACTCGATTCTACACGCTTTCCTCTTGTTTACTCACTTATGGGGAAAGACCTAATTAAAGATAATTACCAATATAATTTTGGACTTATCGGCTCCTACGGTAACCGATACGGGAATATGGCTTTGGCAAATGCCGATCTAATTCTTGTACTAGGATCACGGTTGGATACAAGACAAACGGGAACAGACCTAAAAACGTTTGCAAGAGAAGCAAGAATTATTCAAGTTGATATTGATTTGAATGAACTGGGTTCAAAAATTAAAGCGGATATTTTAATCCACTCGGATATAAAAGAATTTTTGGAAGAGCTTAACAAAAGTAATTTTTCCAATACCATTACACCGTGGCAAGAAAAGCTTCTTTCGTATAAAGAGAAATATTCCTCAACGGTTGGGATTGATCAAAAAGAGAAAGTTCCGAATCAAATTATCCATAAAATTTCGCAGCATCTTAATGCGTATGATGCAGTCTGCGTCGATGTCGGGCAGCATCAGATGTGGGTTGCCCAATCGTTAGAGACAAAAGATTATCAACGTGTACTTTTCTCCGGTGGAATGGGAGCCATGGGATGTGCATTGCCGATGGCAATCGGCTCAGCCCTCGGAAATGGAAAGCGCTCTATCGTTATTGTCGGGGATGGCGGATTTCAGATGAATATCCAAGAACTTGAAATTATAAAAAGACGCCATCTCCCTATTAAAATATTCATTATGAACAATACAAATTTGGGGATGGTAAGACAATTCCAAGAGCTCTATTTTGATGAAAATTACATCGGTACCAAGAAAGATTACAGTGTCCCTCATTTTGAGAATATCGGTAAAGCATACGGTATAGCAAGTAATACAGTTTCAAATAAAGAAGAGATATACAAAAAGATTGAAGAGATGCTTGCCGATGATGAACCTGCCATTTTGGACATTAGATTGCTTGAATCAATGACGACCGTTGAGCCGAAGCTTATCGTCAATAAGCCGATTGAGGATATGTATCCATTTTTAGATCGGGATGAATTTACACAACAGATGATTATTAAGCCGTTGGATGAGTAAGTGAAAATTCTTATTATCGGCGCCAATGGATTTATAGGTAAACATTTGCATGAATATTGGATCAAAAACAGTTCTTATGAGCTTTTGATACCAAATAGTAAAATACTGAATATTGCGGATGAATCCTCGGTTGATAGTTACATTGATACGATGAAACCGGATGTAATTATCAATTGTGCCAATCGCGGCGGCGGACGGGACAGTGGAAATGAAAATATTGTTCATGAAAACTTACGGATGTTTTTCAACATCGTCAAACACTCCAATAAAGTGTCAAAAATTATCCATTTCGGCAGCGGTGCGGAATACAGCAAACACAAACCTATCGTTGATAGCAAAGAAGAGGATGCAGACACTGCAATGCCTCTGGATGAATACGGATTTTACAAATCGGTGTGTTCGAAATTCATCGAGAAAAGTGACAATAATCTAAATTTGAGAATTTTCGGATGTTATGGAGAATATGAGAACTATGAGTTCAAATTTATCTCAAACGCTATTGTCAAAAATCTTTTGCATCTGCCGATCACGATCAATAAAAATGTTTTTTTTGACTACCTTTATATCAATGATTTAGTGAAAATAGTCGATTATTTTTTACAGAATGATACAAAATACAAAATATACAACGTGACGAGTGGAAAAAAAATCGATCTGATTTCATTGGCGGGGTTGATCAATGAAACGGCTGATTTTATCTCTGAAATAAAAGTCATTAATGCGGGGTTAAATCATGAATATACTTCAGATAATACGCGACTGATTGATGAAATAGGCGAGTTTGCTTTCACTTCACATCGCGAAGCGATTATTCAGATGCGAAGCTATTATGCTTCCATTTTAGATACCATTGATAAAGAGAAGATTGAAGCAGACCCTTATCTGCAGCTGTGTACTACATTTTGGAACAAAAACGAGGAGTAACAATGACACAACAAGAAGCCCTAAAACAAGAAATTTTAGCCAAAACCAAAGAGTATTATGAATTGGTGCATAAACCTGTACAAAATAAAGAGTTTGTCGCGGGTAAAAGCCGTGTAAATTATGCGGGGCGCGTATTTGATGAAAAAGAGATGATAAATCTTGTAGACAGTTCACTTGATTTTTGGCTCACGTACGGTGAGTATTCAAAAACGTTTGAGAAAAAACTTGCTGATTTTTTAGGCGTTCGATGGACCTTTCTCGTCAATAGCGGGAGTTCAGCCAATCTTCTTGCTTTTTATGCCCTTACATCGCCGCTACTTGGAGAGCGTCAGGTGAAACGGGGAGATGAAGTGATTACGGTGGCCGCAGGATTTCCGACAACGGTTGCCCCTGTCGTCCAATACGGAGCGGTTCCCGTATTCGTGGATATGGAATTGACCTATTTTAACATTGATGTGACGCAGCTTGAAAAAGCGCTCAGCTCGAAAACTAAAGCGGTAATGATAGCTCATACTCTTGGCAATCCTTTTAATCTTCGTGCGGTTAAAGAGTTTTGTGATAAGAACAATCTTTGGTTAATCGAAGATAACTGTGATGCGTTAGGTTCTACTTATGAGGGGAGAGCAACGGGAACATGGGGTGATATCGGAACATCGAGCTTTTATCCGCCTCACCATATGACCATGGGAGAAGGGGGTGCAACCTATACTGATAATCCGCTTCTCAAAAAAATCATGCTTAGTATGCGTGATTGGGGACGCGATTGTTGGTGTGAAAGCGGCATTGACAATACCTGCGGCTGTCGATTTTCACAAAGTTTTGGAACGTTGCCGAAAGGGTATGATCATAAATACGTTTACAGTCATTTCGGGTTTAACCTAAAAGTTTCCGATATGCAAGCCGCAGTCGGCGTCGCACAATTGGAAAAATTTCCTGCATTTGTCGAAAAACGTAAAGAGAATTATAAAAAACTCTATAACGGACTTAAAGATGTAGAAGAACTGATCTTGGTTGAAACACAGCCTAAGGGAGACGCGAGTTGGTTCGGATTTATGATGACACTTAAAGAGGGGGTAAAATTTACCCGCAACGAACTCGTCGAACATCTCGAAAATGCAAATATCCAAACCCGTAACCTTTTTGCCGGAAATATGCTTCGCCATCCGATGTTTGACAGCATGATTGAGGGGATTGATTATCGTGTCATCAGTGATCTTCCCAATACCGATAAAATAATGAATGACAGTTTTTGGGTAGGGCTTTACCCCGGTATGGGGGATGAGCCGATTCGCTATATGATAGATACAATTAAACACTATATTGCCGATAAGCGTTGAGTAGAGTGATGAAATACATTATTCTCTCCCCTGGATATGATGATGATTCGGGTGGAATCGTTGTTCTTCACCAATTTTGCGACCGTTTGAATCAATTGGGATACCAAGGGCTCTTGTGGCCGATTTTTAAACCGGTGTTTGATAGTAAACACCCTCTTAAAAGTTTGTATCTCTTTTTTAGATATTTTCGTAAAACTCTAAAATACGGGTATGCGCTAAATCCTAAATTAAAAACCCCAGTAGCAGCCAATCAAGATTTGGAAGATTCTATTGTCATTTATCCTGAGATTATCGTTGGTAATCCTTTGAACGCAAAGCGCGTAGTCCGATGGCTTTTACATAAACCTGGATTTAACAACGGCGGAAAGATTGATTTTGGGAAGGATGATCTTTTCTTTTATTACGACAAAGCATTTGATGATAGTCGTTTTAACTCTCATCCTGACAATCTTTTACATATTATTTCTCAACGAAAAGACGTTTATAAAATAATCAATAATGAGAAACGAAAAGGGACGTGTTATTTACTCAGAAAAGGGAATAAACGACCAATTGTGCATGATACGACAGACTCAATTTTGATTGATGGCATGTCTCATGAAGAGACGGCGAAAGTATTTAATCAAACCGAATTTTGTATTTCCTACGATACGTACACAATGTATACGGTTTATGCCGCTATGTGCGGATGTATCCCTATTATCATTCCCGAAGAGGGAGTTTCCAAAGAAGAGTGGCAGCCTACGGAAGAAAACCGTTACGGTATGGCATACGGTTTCGATGATACTAATTATTCTACAAGCACAAGAGAACTGTTTCTTGAAAAGCTGGAACGTCAAGAGCAAGAATCAAATCAGTCGGTACAACACTTTGTCGAGAAATGTAATGCGTATTGGAAAATTAAAAATTAAAATATAAAAATTCAGAAACGCGCGACATCATTGAAACGGCTACCAAAAAGAGTATCAGGGTAAAAACCAAGTTGAGTCGAGTTGGTTTGAACTCATTCCATTGCTGTATCGAGTTTTTTAGTGTGAGGACGAGGAAAAATCCTAAGATCACATACACCGTGGTTTGTTCTTTACCGTTGATATGCTCATATACCGGAGTAAATTGAATTAGGTGATTATTGAACTCTCCAAAATATTTTGCGTATTTTTCCGGTAGAACGATACCGTTTAAACCTATCATACCATTGAGAATATTTTTAGCATTTTCCCAATCTTTGGCACGAAAGAATATCCAAGTGATATTGATAAAGTTAAAGGTAATGAACCAAGACCAAAAAGTATTCATCTTTTGTCCAAGTTGCTGCCATGCCCGATGGATAACGATAGCACTACCGTGCAAAGCTCCCCACGCTACAAACATCCAAGAAGCACCATGCCAAAGGCCGCCGATAAGAAAGACGGTAAAGAGATTAGAGTACGTTCGGAATTCACCCTTGCGATTTCCACCGAGAGGAATATAAATATAATCACGTAGGAAACGTGAGAGGGTAATATGCCATCGTCTCCAAAAATCTTGAATATTCAGAGCTTTATACGGGCTATTGAAATTGATTGGAAGACGGATATTAAACATCAATGCGACACCTAAAGCCATGTCGGTATACCCACTAAAATCAAAATAGAGTTGAAATGTATAACTGAGGCTGGTCGCCCAGGCTTCAAACAGATTAAGAGCGGCAGAGGTTTCAAATCCTGCATTAGCCCACCCGGCAAATGTATCGGCAATAACGACCTTTTTAAAGAGACCGATAGAAAAAAGGAAGAGTCCCACAGCAATATTGTGATAATTAATAACCTTATTCTTGATTGAATCGAACTGAGGCATCATCTCTTTATGATGAAGAATCGGACCGGCTAACAGATGGGGGAAAAAAGTGACAAAGAGAGTATAGTTAAGATAATCCATCTCTTTGATTTCATCTCGATACGTATCAACCAGATAAGCAATTTGGGTAAAGGTAAAAAAACTAATCCCCAAAGGTAAGATAATATGCATCAGATCCCAATGGGTTCCTATTATTATATTGGTATTAGAAATAAAGAAATCCATATATTTAAAGTAGGCGAGTAGAAGGATATTGGAGACTATGCCAAAAACTAAAATGCTTTTCCGGGATATTACTTTTTTGACTTTATGCGAGGAATTTCCGATTCGAGTGATCGTGGAGCCAATTGTAAAATTAAAGAGAATAGAGCCTAATATAAGAGGGAGATAGATGGTATTCCACCATGAATAGAAAAACAAGGAGGCAAATACTATCCATCCTTTAGATGCTTGCGTTAGCTTTTTTTTATTCAGCCAAAAATAGATTACAAAGGTAATCGGTAAAAAGAAAAAAATGAACTCGTAGCTGTTAAAGAGCATTTAATCTCTTTGTTCGGGTATACGGAGGAGAGTACCGTAGGGTTGTAATCGATTATCACTATGCATGGATTGAATCATTTGTTGACCGAGTATAGGGCGATAATGCAAAGGATCATAAAAGTTGCGAGGATTACGGTTGAGAGAATGGTTGTCATCAAAATCGTAAACTTCCCCAAAAATACGGAGTAGATCAGAACGAAATTGCTGAGATGCTTCTGCTAATGGGGGGGTAGATGTTATTAAAGTATGTAAATCGCTGTAGGTGGGGGTTATAAATACTTTTAATTCTATGTGATGATGATCGCTGAGCGCTTTGATTTGTTTCAGAGGTGCAAGGGCACGAGTTTCATAGATAAAAGGGCGTTTGACATAATCCTCGTTTAACGTCATATGACTAAGCTCTTGAAAGTAACGTAGGGAATGGTTAAATTGGTTGGATCGGATCAATTGTTCTTCTTGGGGATAACGAATCGAACCATCGGCTTTAAAATGGGTTTGGGGTGCATTAAATAGTTTGTAGAGCAATGAACGGATACTTATTTTAAAGGTTTGCACTGAGAGATAACTGCCTTCCGAACCATCCAAAAATTTATTTTTATTAAGATGCATCGGCTCAGATTTAGCATGCATGGTATAGAGTTCATTGCCTAAATAGAGTGTTTTTAACGGAGCATGTTTTAACCACTCTTGCAAAATAAACAATTTTTCAGGATTATTTGCAACATGAACACCGAAGTTGTAGCATTTTTGTGTTTCGTCAGAGTGTTTTGGTATAAGAGACATAACCCGTGAACTTCCGAGTATAAGACAGTCGTATTTATCAATATTATTTTGATAGAAAAGATAATTGTATTTTTCACTTCGTTCATGCACGATGGGTTTAAAATGCTTTTCCACAATCCATTCACGAGTTCCGTAGGGGTCGATTGTGTAATTGATCCCAAAAACAATTCCTATTAAGATAATTGATATAACCGTAAAAAGGATAGACCAACGTTGTGCATTGAGAGGTGCAACAATCACTCTTTATGAATTCCATTTTTACAGAAAAATGCATTTTCACTACGATGTTTTTCCATAATGGCTTTATTAACATCGCCTTCAATTGCACTAAAACGTTTTGGATGGTAAAGATGGAGTATATTGGCATTATTTCGGCACGATTTTAGCTCTATTCCCATACCGCGAAAACGCCAGCTTGGATCGACGTCTTCACCCTCGGCGGGGAGCCGATACGTTTCATCAAAGCCATTTATTTTTAGAAAATCGTCTTTATAGCATGAAAAATTACACCCAAGAATATGGCGAACGTAGCGTTTATGGATTTGACGACTGATGAAGGAATGGGACTTAAAGATAAGCCCGTCTTCTGGATGTCGGGCATCATCGGCGATCATGGCAGGAAGATACCAAAAAAACTTTTTTTCGATATCAGAAATTTTGAGTTCATTTTGTTTTACTTTATCGGTAAATTTCGGTCCAAGCTCGAACCGTTTTCCACACAATACGATACCGTGTTGCGCATTTTCAACATGAGCTTGGATAAAAGTGCTATAAGGGACACAATCACCGTCGATAAATATTAGATACTCTTTACTCGCCGTTTTTATAGCATTATTCATGGCAATATTTTTGCGCCACCCCTCGTCGGCTTGGGTAAGATGGATAAGGTTAGGAAAACGATCCTTCTGAGTGGTGATAAAATTATCCATTTCAATCGAATTACCGTCTTCGGAGATGATGATTTCATCAGGGAGACGGGTTTGCTTTTCTAAACTCTCTAAAATAAATCCAAGAGCTTCAGTATCTTTGTAGACTGAAATTATAATAGAGGTATTTGGAAAATTCATGGCTTACCTATTTATAAATTTATGATGATAATTTTACACTAGAATGACTAAAACGATTATCTTCCGTCGGTTTTAATGTCAGGCTCATGATAAAAATAAATAAAATGGTCAAATACGATGCCGGCAAATTACCTATAAACATATATTGAAGCATAAGACTTACCATAATTGCCCCTACCATATGAAGTTCAACTGAGGAATCAAGCTCTTTATAGAGGGTAAAAAAGATCATTAAGAATAAGGATAATCCGATGAGTCCTGTTGAAACAAAAATTTTAAGATAGGTATTGTGCAAATCGGTAAATCCATAAATGTGAGAATGTAAATCAGGTAACTCATGTAAAAGAGTAGAATGGTAGCTATCTCGTTCATCTCCAACCCCGACACCGATAAGCGGATTTTTTATAATGATATCGGAGGCTACTTGCCACATCATAAAGCGTAATCCGGTACTGTCGTTTAATGCCTCTTTTTCTTGAACCGTGTGTTGGAGGCTATTCAAAGTTTCTAAGGTTCGCTTATTAAAATTTGGGCTCACCATATAGGCAATTAAAAATATGGTGCTGGATATGATCATCCCTACAACAATTGTTTTGAACCAATGCAATTGGAAATGAAGGTAAATAAATACCATAAGGGCAAGTAACAGTGAAAACTGACCCGTTCGACCTGAATTTATAAAGAGATTAATGGTCATTGTAAGGATGAAAAATGAATAAATAAAAGTTTGTTTAGGGGTTCTTTCTTCCGTTGCAAGTCGAGTCAGCATTAAAAAGATGGCAAAAACGAGAAAAATACTATAAATACTGTGCATCATGAATGGAGTAGGATCGCCTGCATTCCATGAATCTTTTAGTTTGAAGGGCATTAGGTCAAAAAAGATGAGATATGAGAAAATTTCACTGATAATCATAGCAGCTAAGAAAGCAGAGAAAAATTGCGGAATTTTTGAACGGTCGATAGAGGTATAAAAGATAAGGAGGAATAGAAAAATATAATATTGTTTCAGATAGCGCAAGCCATCGGATAGATTTTCTGTCCATAGTAAACTGATAGATGCAAAAATAAAATAGAGGAACATGATTTTAAAAAGTGGTTGAGCTTTAATCATTTCCCATTTATGTTTCCAGTTTTTTTCTAAAATCCAAGTGATTAAAAGTAGCCCGAGTACTAAATTATATCCGGCTATTGAAATGGGGATGACAAATGCGAGTAGAACGCTTAAACGGTTAAAGATAAGATTATAATTCATTGCTTTTCTTAATATTAAAATAGTTGTATCGTTGATTTGATAGTATCGAACACTGTATTAGGGCTAAGATTTTTCATGCAAATGTTATCACGGCACTCTTCCATAGTTTCGGTTTTGTAACACGGAGAGCATGGTAGAGCAAGTGATAAGGGATAAACCTTATTTGTCTCACTCCTATAGGGGCTGTCCGTTATCGGATTATTCGGTCCCATGAGGACAAATGTCGGAGTATCAACGGCAGCTCCGATGTGTCCGGTAGCGGAATCGGTACAGATAAGCCCCTCAGCGTGTTGCACGATAGTGATGAGTTCCGGTATGGAGAGACGCCCTACAAGATCGATACTCTTGTTTTTCGGATAGGGTTTGATATGATCAAAGAAAGCTTCTTCCCCACGAGCTCCGACAATGATGAGATGAGTTTGTGCAGAGAGTTTTTCCATAAGGGTATGCCAATGCTCAAACGGCCAGGCTCGGTAATTAAGCCCCTTTTTTTGATTATGCGAATTACTTGGAGCGATAATAATTGCATGATCCGGTAGGGAAAATTTCTCTTTTAATGATGGATAATTTGCTCCAATAAGAGAAGGTTTTGCTGAGGTGAGTGTTTGGGGATCAATAATATCACGATAATAGAGCTTGGTTGATTCACCTCGATTGAGAGAGATCGTATCTACCGTAGTTTCTAAAATTCCCATCCCTGTTTTATGGTTGGCATGAATGGCTTTAATAAGGCTTTTAAATTGTTTCCCGAATTCCAAAGAGATCAATACATCATAGGGGTTTTCTTTTGAATAACGGATGATAGTACGTTTTTGCGGACTGAGCCAAATAGGGAGTTTTTTATGTTTGAGATGAAAAACACGGTTAACTCTCGTGTCTCGTTCAAAAAGTTTAGCGGTACCGGGGGTTGTGATAAAATCAATAATAATCTCTTCACCGTATTGCATACGCAAGGCATCGATAATAGCTGTTGCATAGACTAAATCACCTAAGGCTCCGCAACGAAGGACTAATGCTCGTTTAACGTTGTGTAAAGCAGCCATTTAAGCGTCTTGTATATATTTATTTAGGTACCATGCAATGGTTTTGACAATGCCGGTATCGAAATTTTCATCGGCACTCCAACCCAGCTCGGTTTCGATTTTTGTCGCATCGATCGCGTAACGGCGATCATGCCCCGCACGGTCTTCGACGTAGGTAATTTGTTCTTTATAGCTTTTGCCGTCATTTTTTGGTTGCATTGAATCTAGTAGGGTACAGATCCGATCAACGATTTGGTTGTTACTACGCTCATTACGTCCACCGATGTTGTAGACTTCACCCCCTCGCCCGGTATGGTAAACCAAATCGATCCCCTTGCAGTGGTCTAAGACATAAAGCCAATCTCGGATATTTTTACCGTCACCGTATACGGGGATATTTTCTCCCCTAAGTGCTTTACGGATAACGGTTGGGATCAGTTTCTCATCATGTTGTTTTGGACCGTAGTTATTGGAGCAGTTGGTGATAACCGTATTCATTCCGTAGGTATGATGGTAACTGCGTACGATCATATCGCTTCCTGCTTTAGAAGCACTGTAGGGAGAATTTGGAGCATAGGAGGTTGCTTCGGTAAATAGCCCCGTTTCCCCAAGCGTTCCGTATACCTCGTCGGTGCTAATATGGTGAAAACGGCACTCCTCATATCCTTTTTTAGTTACGAAAGGTTTTTCCATCCACGCTTTATAAGCGACATCAATAAGGGTAAATGTACCGTTCACGTTTGTTTGGACAAATACTCCCGGATTTTTGATGGAGTTATCGACATGGCTCTCTGCGGCAAAATGGATAACACCGTGAATATCGTATTCTCTAAAAAGTGATTCAACGAGGGAACGGTCACAAATATCCCCTTTTACAAAAATATGACGATCATTTTGCCCTACATCGGAGAGATTATTCATATCCCCTGCATAGGTAAGGAGATCCAGATTGACTAAACGGACATCAGGATATTTGTTGAGAAAATAGGGGACAAAATTGCTTCCGATAAATCCGGCGCATCCGGTGACGAGAATCGTTTTCATGAGGTAGCTCCTAATTCTTTTAAACATGCACGGAGAGAATCTCTCCAATAGGGAATGGTGATGGCAAAATCATTTTTTATTTTTGACTTATTTAATAGAGAATAATGAGGTCGTATGGCGGGTGTCGGATACTGATCCGTTGTGATAGGATTGAGGGCACATTCTACGTTGGATAACTCAAAAATCGCTTGAGCAAAATCGTACCAACTTGCAACTCCTTCATTGCTGTAATGGTAGATTTCGGGGGAATTATTGTGGATATTCGGGAGAATATCAAGAATCGTTTTTGCTAAATCACGAGCATAGGTTGGAGTCCCTATTTGATCATAGATAACGCCGAGGCTATCGCGTTCTTTGCTCAAACGGAGCATCGTCTTTAGAAAGTTATTTCCAAAGCTTGAATAGACCCATGAAGTACGGATAATGATAGTATTCATCGGTGCGATAGAGAGAATGGTATTTTCTCCATCTTGTTTGGTTTGGCCGTAGACTCCTTGAGGATCGGTAGGGTCACTTTCGACGTAAGGGCAGTGATTTTTCCCGTTGAACACATAATCGGTTGAGATATGGATAAGAGTCATGTTTCTTTGTTTGGCAATTTTAGAGAGCATACCGACAAAACGGTGATTGATGGTGTCCGCAAGTTCACGTTCACTTTCGGCTCTATCTACGGCAGTATAGGCGGCACAGTTAATGATCGCATCAAAAATTCTATTTTTAAAGTACTCTTCCATTTTGCATATATTGCCGAGATCAAGACTCTCTCTGTCCGAAAAGGTGAATTCGTAGTGAGGATAAAGAGAAGCGAGCTCCCTGATTTCAGAACCTAATTGACCGTTGCTTCCGGTAACGAGAACTTTAGGCACGGGTCCCCTTTTGGCTATAAAGGTTTTCATGAAAGTCGAAATGATCGGCATTGATAAAGAGCGGCTGTTTGGTATCTTTTGCAGAGAGTTGCAGTTTTGAAGGTTCAACCAACCAGTCGATATTTAAAGCTGAATCATCGAATGCGATTCCTCGATCACATTCTGGGCTGTAATAGTTGTCAACTTTGTAGGCGAAAGTACAGGTTTCACTCAAGACGACAAACCCATGGGCAAATCCACGAGGGATAAACATTTGTCGTTTGTTTTCACCGCTGAGTTCTACTGCAACATGTTGGCCGAATGTGGGTGATCCTTTTCGTATATCAACAGCTACATCAAGCACTTTACCCTCAATAACTCGTACTAACTTGGTTTGAGCATAGGGAGGAAGTTGATAGTGCAATCCGCGTAGTACTCCATAGGAAGATTTAGATTCGTTATCTTGACAAAAAAAGAGAGAAAACCCTAAAAAGGCTTCGAGCTTATCGGCACGAAAGGTTTCGACGAAATAGCCGCGTTCATCACCATGCACTTTTGGATCGATGAGAATAACATCGGGAATGGAAGTACGGGTAAATATCATTCGCCTACTTTCCCTTCACATGCTCTTCGAAGTAAATATTGACCGTATTGGTTTTTACTCAAAGGGAGAGCTAGCTCCAAAAGTTTTTCTTGAGTAATATAATCCATCTCGAAAGCGATCTCTTCGATACAGGCGACTTTAAGTCCTTGACGGTTCTCGATGGTTTGAATAAACATACTGGCTTCCAAAAGGGATTCATGGGTTCCGGTATCGAGCCATGCATAGCCGCGTCCCATGAGTTCAACTTTCAGAGCGTTTTGAGCCAAATAGACTTGATTTACGGTTGTAATCTCGAGTTCTCCACGATGGCTCGGTTTGACGTTCTTGGCAATTTCGACGACACTATTGGGGTAAAAATAGAGACCGACGACAGCATAAGAACTTTTTGGTTTTTTTGGTTTTTCTTCGATGGAAAGGACATTTCCTTCTTTATCAAACTCGGCAACTCCGTAACGTTCAGGATCTTTGACCCAGTATCCGAAAACGGTTGCTTTTCCTTCTTCGGTGACATTACGTACCGATTGTTCAAGCATTTTGGTAAGACCTTGCCCGTAAAAAATATTATCACCGAGAACAAGACAGACATCATCACTACCGATAAAGTCGGCTCCTAGAATAAAGGCTTGGGCGAGTCCATCTGGTGAGGGCTGTACACAATACGAGAAGCTCATGCCGATGTCACTCCCGTCTCCGAGGAGTTCTTCGAAACGGGGAAGATCGCTTGGTGTCGAGATGATGAGAATTTCACGAATACCGGCCAGCATAAGGACGGAGAGAGGGTAATAGATCATAGGCTTATCGTAGATAGGGACGAGCTGTTTACTAACCCCTTTGGTAATGGGATAGAGTCGCGTACCGCTTCCGCCGGCTAATATAATCCCTTTCATGCTACTCCTCTGCGAAATTTACTAAGTGTAATTATAGTCAAAAAAGATTATAGACCGATTTAATCAATCGCATCGGCTACAAAGCATCTTTATCGACATGAATATGACTAAGCTCTAACGCATAGAGGATCAAGGTCGTGTCAATTTTCTCAAAGTTATTGCAAAAAAGCCGTTTTAAATATTCTCGCTCTGAATGTTCCGCCTTGTTAAAACTGGATAAAAACTTCCCTTTTTTACTCAGGAGTAAGTCTGTGATATCTTTATCCATATTGATATCTTTCAGTACATTTTTAATGTCTGTTTCAAAAAGAGCCCCTAACATTGAGAACATTCCAGCAAGATAGGCTTTATCTTTGTCGCTGTGGTGAGCCGCTTCTTCCATACTTTCAGCCCTTCGGATAGCGACGTTCATAATCGTTTCAGATATTGGATTGTCTGAAACCTCGGCATAGAGATACAATAAAAGCCATCGCAAAAGCTTGTCTCTTCCCATGAGGGTGATAATCTGTGTAATCGATTCGACTTGAGTGTCAAATTTTCCGTGATTGTTAATGAATTTAACCAATTTATACGATAAGTCGGCACGTTGTTTAATAAAGGATTCTATTTCTGTCGTTTGACCGTCATTTCGAATTAATTTGATTAAGTGCAAAAGGATGATTTGGGTGGCATCTTTATAGCGATCCATTTCGACTATTTCAGGTTTGTGAAGATGATACCCCTGAAATAAGTCGAATCCCATATCTTTATAATATTTATATTCTGCGTCTGTTTCAATTTTTTCAGCGAGGACTCTGATTCCCAACTTCTTGATTCTGGTCATAACATTTTTTAAATTATCTTGTTCGGCGGCAAGTACATCCATTTTTACGATGTGGACGTATTTCAAAATAGGGGTGAATTTTTTAATCATTTCAGCGCTGCAATCGAAATCATCGATTGCAATTTTGAACCCCCTTTTATGATATTGCATAATTTTTGACAAAACTTTTTCATTTAAATCGGTTGTCTCTAAAATTTCCAGCACAAATCGATCTTTATCCAAAAGGTCAATAATCCCTGAGGTAAGGGCATGCTCATCAAGATTAATAAAAGCGATTCCCTCTACCCCCAGCAATTCATTGAGGTGAATATTGGTCAGTGTATTTAAAAGAACTTGAGATGTAGCTCTAATATTGGTGGGAAATGCTTTTATGCCGTGTGCGTGATCTCGAAAAAGTAGTTCGTAGGCGAAAAGCTTGCCTTGCCGATTAAAAATTTTTTGTTTGGCTAAATATACCGTATTCAAAAGAGGCACCATGTATTTTAAATTTTTATATTCTATGTATCATCGAATGTTAGAGTTACTAATGAAATTATATCGACTAAATGGAGGAAAAGTTTTTTTAATGATTTTTTGAAGGGTGGCTCCGAATGCTGGATTCGAACCAGCGACCAAGTGATTAACAGTCACCTACTCTACCGCTGAGCTAATCCGGAACAGTAAAAGGAAGAAAATATCATAAAGTGGCTCCGAATGCTGGATTCGAACCAGCGACCAAGTGATTAACAGTCACCTACTCTACCGCTGAGCTAATCCGGAATGTTTATGAGGGCGCAATTATACGCTATGTTAGGCTGAATTGTCAATAACAAAGGGGCTTATTTAGAGCGTTTTCGATCAATATTTTCGACAGGGGTAAAGAAAATTACGTTTGAACGCTCGATTTGTACGATTTTCCCTTTTTTG
Source organism: Sulfuricurvum sp. (assembly GCF_031427015.1). Classification (GTDB taxonomy): domain Bacteria; phylum Campylobacterota; class Campylobacteria; order Campylobacterales; family Sulfurimonadaceae; genus Sulfuricurvum. The sequence continues at coordinate 356,821 of NZ_JASJOW010000001.1, forward strand.
AGGAGATTTTGAAAACGTTGTTTGGAGTCAAAATCGAAAAGAGCTTCAATATCATCTATACTTAGAGGACGTTTATCTAGTGTGGTGAGAATTTCTTCATCAGTGTATCTGCTAGGTGTTGCATTGGCATGAGTACGTGAAACAATATGAATCGGCAACACCGGATCAAAAAGCTGAGAGAGGGTATAAAGTTCCTCAAAACTGAGTCCTTGAACGGCATAAGCAGGGGGCCGATCAATGGTGCCGATATCGATCCGATCACATTCTAGGCGCATGAGGGTACGGTTTAATGCTTCAATCTCATTCGGTGAGTCATTGACTCCTTTGACAAATAAAATTTCGATAAAAAGTTTTCCCTCAAAAGTATGTGAAAATCGGAAGATACTCTCGATGATATCCTCAATTTCGATCCCCTCGGCAGGACGATCAATTTTTTTGAATGTTTCGGCGGTAGCTGCATCGAGTGAGAGTTTGACTTGGTCAAGTTTTAAAAAGGTATTAAATACGTTAGGTTCACTCAAGCCGGCACTATTGGTGAGGATCAGGGTTTGAATAGAGCCTTTGAGTGTATCGATCTTTTCAATTAATTCGTTTAAATACGGATACATCGTCGGTTCACCGTTAGCGGTGATGGTAATAACATCGATAGAGGGGTATTTACTCAGGGCCTCTTTTAAATCAGTGAGAATGGTTTCAACGGGAATGATAGTATGTTGATGCTCTATTGCGGGTGCAGGGGCGAGTTCACAGTAGAGGCAATCAAAGTTACATTGTTTAGTAGATGGGGAGAGATCGATCCCAAGAGATACACCGAAACGGCGTGAATGGACGGGACCGAAGATTGTGGACATGATTAGGCTTTTTTACTCACACGTTGGCATTCACGGACAAAGTGGCGTGCATTTTCAACCGGAACATCAGGGAGAATCCCGTGACCGAGATTGAAAATATGACGATGTCCGCCCATGATCTCTTGGATTGCTTCAACACATGCGGTGGTTTGTTCTTGGGAATACAAACGGCACGGTTCCATGTTTCCTTGCAATACATAGCGATCCCCCAATTTCTCTTTCGCCAAGGCCATAGGGGTACTCCAGTCGACACCGAAAACATCAAAATTCCCGTAGACTTTATCTAAAAAGGCTGGGATACCTTTTGGGAACATGATAACAGGAATGTGAGGATATTTCTCTTTGAGATACTCGGCGATTTCCACCATGTAGCTCCATGAGAACTCATCGTAACGACTTGGCTCGATCGCTGCTGCCCAACTGTCGAAGATTTGGACGACATCGATCCCCGATTGGATCTGTTTTTCCATATAAAGTTTGACGACATCGGTCACTTTACGGAGGATTTTATGAAGCAGTTCAGGGTTGGAATACATCATCTTTTTACAGATATTATAGGTTTTTGTCCCTTGTCCCTCGATCATATAGGTTGCGAGCGTCCACGGTGCACCCGTAAAACCGATGAGGGCTTTGTTATCACCGCGCGCATCGAGCTGTGCACGTAAAATTTTGATCGTATCATACACGTAGGTGAGTTTAGATGCCGCTTCTTCGCCATCAATAAGCTCATCCAGATCTTCTTCGAATGCGATAGGCTTGTCAAATACTGGGCCTTCCCCTTTGATGAAGTCGAGTTTCATCCCCATTTCGTTCGGAACGACCAAAATATCGCTGAACAAAATCGCCGCATCGACACCGACGAGATCGACAGGTTGAAGGGTTACTTCTGCCGCCATATCGGGAGCATGACAAAGGTTGAGGAAATTGCCGGCACGGCGGCGCACTTCCATATACTCAGGGAGATAGCGTCCCGCTTGACGCATCATCCATACGGGAGTATACGGGGTCTCTTTTCCGAAACAGGCATCAACGAAAATCTTACTCATGGTGACCTACTTTGCTAAGAAAATAAAGACCGACGGCTACTGCCGTGATCGAAAGAGCTAAATAAAGTAACTCTAATGCTCCGGTAAATTCGGTATGTCCCACTTTTTGAAAAAATCCGACGACCAAAACCATCACAATGACTTTAGAGATTTTATCTTTGAGCTGATCGAGTGAATGGACGGCGAGAAGTTGGTTTTCTTTGCCGTGTTCATCTTTTGCCGGATCGATATCGGAGATAAAGAGCTCATAGAGTCCAAACGAGAAAATAATCATAACGACACCGATAAGGTACAAGTCAACCGCACCGATGATACCTCCGACGACTGTTTCATGGAACCCCTCAGGGTGCGCATGGGTAAGATAGGTATTGATGACATAGGATGTGGTGTAGTAAATATCAAAGCTGGCAATAGCAAAGAGGACAACTGCTCCGAGTAATCCAAAAACAACCGCCAGAATAATGATGAATCGCGAACTCCAAAGGCCGTTCTCAAATAGATTTTCTAGAAAATTCATTTTATTCTCCTTGCATCTCTACCCATTTTTGGGCAATTCGTACGGCATTGGTTGCGGCACCGACACGAAGGTTATCGGCAACAACCCACATGTGAAGAACATTGTCACGGAAAATATCATTGCGGATGCGTCCTACAAATGTCTCATTTTGATCCATACAAAGTGATGGCATCGGGTAGATACTCTCGCTTGGGGTATCCAAAACGATGATATTCGGTGCTTTGCTCAAAAGCTCACGCGCTTCGGCAGCATCCACCGCGCCGTCAAACGTGAGGGTAAGGGTTTCCGCATGACCGCGAAGCGTCGGGATACGGACACAGGTTGCACTCACTTCAATATCTTTGTGCATAATTTTTTGAGTCTCATTTACCATTTTGAGCTCTTCTTTGGTATAGCCGTTATCGGTGAATGAATCGATTTGAGGAATAGCATTGAGTGCGATGCGGTGAGCGAATTTTTTCGGTTCCATATCATCGAGTTTGAACGCGAAAAAAGCTTGCATTTGCTCCACAAGCTCTTCCATTCCCGTTTTCCCCGCACCTGATGTGGCTTGGTAGGTACTGACATCGATGCGCTGCAAATCATAAGCATCATCGAGCGGTTTAAGGGCTTGCACCATTTGAATAGTAGAACAGTTAGGGTTAGCAATGATACCTCGGTTACGCCACTGAGCGATATCCTCAGGGTTCACTTCAGGAACGACAAGAGGGACATCCTCATACATACGAAAATGGCTCGTATTATCGATTACGACGGCTCCTGCTTTGGCTGCGTAAGGTGCAAACTCTGCTGATACACTTCCTCCGGCACTAAAGAGGGCAATTTCAATCTCTTCCTCATCGAATACAGTGGGAGTTAACTCTTTGATGACGAGTTTTTTATCGTTAAAGGTAATAGTATTGCCAGCACTGCGGGCACTCGCCAACGGAACGAGTTTAGCAAGAGGGAAATCAATCTCTTCAAAAATGCGTAAAATTTCTTCTCCGACGGCACCGCTGGCACCGACAATCGCGACATTGTAAAGTTTCATAGGAAGCTTTCCTTGAGAGGGGATGAACCGCCTCTGAATATTTTTCCGCGATTATAGCGAATGCTGACTTGTAGAGGATTGAAAGATTTAGATTCTTCCTAAACCGCGTGCTTCCAAAAAGAGATCGTCGGTATCGATAATCGCTCCGTCACTTAAAATGGCCGAGCGCTCTACCACAGAGATCAGTTCACGGATATTTCCGGGCCAATTGTAGTTTTCAAGAGCGTTACGTGCCGATGTTGTAAAGGACTTCATGTCAAAGCCGTATTGTGTGCAATAACGTTCCAATGCGGCTTCTGCAATAGAGAGAATTTCTTCACGTCGTTCACGCAAAGGAGGAATATTGAGGGGAATAGTATTAAGACGATAATAGAGATCTTCGCGAAATTTGCCTTCGGTTATTTTGCAATGTAAATCAGCATTGGTGGCACAAATGATCCGAACATCGATCTTTGTGTTTTTTGAAGATCCCAAACGGCGAATTTCCCTCTCTTGGAGTACTCGTAATAATTTTGCTTGGAGAGGATAGGGCATTTCGGCAATTTCATCCAAAAATAGCGTGCCCCCTTCAGCTTGTTCAAACTGTCCGGTTTTCGCTTCGGTTGCATCGGTAAAGGCCCCCTTTTCGAAGCCGAACAGCTCACTCTCTATCAGGTTATCGGGGATGGCCGCCATATTGATGGCGATAAAGGGTTTGGCTGAGCGTGGTGAACTTTCATGAATATGACGCGCAAATACCTCTTTCCCGACTCCGCTTTCTCCTAAGAGCATCATACTCGCATCGGTAACGGCAGCTTTGGCTATACGCATGAGAAGCTGATCCAGTGCAGGGGAAGAGCCTAAAATATTGTCATTTCGAGGAGATTCTTGAGGAAAGGATTTTTGAGATTTTTTAGCAACAGCTGCCGTTCGCTCGATAGCGGTGACTAAGGTTTCAATTTCAAAGGGCTTGAGGAGAAAATCTTTAACTCCAAGCTGAATTGATTCGATAGCACGGGTAAGAGTAGCATTTCCGGTGATAATAATCACCTCATACTTTCCTCCCAAAGTTTTGACAAATTCGATGCCGTCCATCCCGGGCATATTAATATCACTAATGATCAGTTCAAAAGAGTCATCAAGTTTTTTAAGGGCATCACGAGCGTTTTTGAAAGTGTGAATTTCGTATTTTTCATAGTCGCCCATCGCTATTTCTAGCGATTTGCGCATATTTATATCATCTTCAACAATTGCAATTTTCATTCAATAACCACCCCTTATTTAGTTGCGGTTATTGTAACAGACTCATCATTAAACTCGACTGCATAGCACTTTGTCGGCAATGTGAGAGAATTGAGTGTTTGGATTTGGGCTGAGGTAAAAGAATCATTGCTCTTAACCCGAAGTTCATCGGAAGCGGCAAACTCTAAAAAAGCGGTTTGCTCACGTTTTAATATGCTTTCTAAAGACTCTAGAGGGAAGCGTTTTAAGATGATAACGGAAGAGGAGTTTTCTGAATGACAGGGGCGCATTGCTTTTGAAACCGTAAGTGTTTCATAAATAGCTTGAGTATTTTTTGCGGTAAGCCGATACCCTATATAGTAGTTATCGGCTCCGAAGGCGATAGAGCAGCTTAGTGCAAGACTCGTGAGTAGGAAAGGGAGATTTCCATTTCGACTTCGCACAGACCCTCTTTAAATGTAGTATTCATAATGTTGGCGCCGCGTACAAGTGCTTCAACCGACGTACGGGTAGATGATTGTTGTAACATCATATTTTTGATGGTATCTTGCCCTTCAACTTGAACACCTTTTACTCGTTCAGCGATCAGACGATACCCATCAACCATAGCGGCACGTTTAGCTAACGCATAGGCTTGGGCGGGTGAAGCGGTTACCGATGGGGCAACCCCTTGTCCGATAACGGTGATGACAAGTTCATTTTGTGATTTTAAAATGGGTTCGACACAATGACCGTCAGTGCCGCTATAGACACATTTTACTTTGGTTTCTGAAGATTCGTCGCTAGAGAAAAATCCCGCATGAAGTGCGGGAACAGCGAGAAGCAGTGCAAGAAGAGCAGAGATTCGCATTCGGGTTCCTTCGGGTAAGTATGGAATAATTACCCAAATACAGCAAATACTATTCCAACTCTAATGTCGTCGGTTCACTTCCTTCATTTTCTTCGTTTTCGTCTTCTTCATCCTCTTTTTTCGGACAACGGGAAATACTGGCGACATCATCCCCTTTGATGATATAAACACCGCTGGTATTACGTCCCGATTTCGCAATGGTTTGCATATCGACACGGATCATTTTGCCCGCTTTGGTGAGTGCCATCATATCCATCGTCTCATCGACCATGAGACAGCCCACCACGGTTGTTCCGGTTTTCGCGTTGAGTTTCATCGCGATAACGCCGGTTCCTGCACGGTTAGTGAGGCGGTATTCTTCTGCCGTAGTACGTTTTCCGATCCCTTTTTCACTCACCATCAAGATCTCTTCTTCATCGGACTTGATGATATTGGCATCGACGACGACATCACCCTCTATTTTGAACTTGATACCGCGTACTCCGCGAGTGCTACGCCCTTGGTCACGTGTTTTTTCGATTTCGAATTTGATACATTGCGCGTATTTGGTGACGATAAAGAGATATTTTGTCTCTTCGGTCGCAATGTGTGCGGTAATCAATGCGTCATCGTCATCGAGGACAATCGCACGGACACCGTTGCTTCGGATATTTGAGAATTCATTCAATGCGGTACGTTTGACGACACCGTTTTGGGTAAAGAACACCAGTGATTTTTTCTCATCGAAGTCAGTTGTCGGGATGATTGAGCGGATTTTTTCATCGGCTTCAAGGTTGATGAGATTAACTACCGCTTTACCTTTAGCCGTACGTGATCCCTCAGGGATTTTGTACACTTTGAGCCAGTGGAGCTGTCCGCGATCGGTCACGAACATCAACGTATCATGGGTGTTGCAGGTATAGAATTTCTCGATAAAGTCATCATCGTAAGTGGTTACGGCAATTTTCCCTTTTCCGCCTCGGATTTGTTTCTCATACGCTACCAACGGTACACGTTTGATGTATCCGCGATGAGAAATGGTGACAACCATCGGTTCATTCGGGATTAAATCTTCGATATTGATATCATCGTAGTTGTCTTCGATATCGGTAACGCGAGGAATGTTGAATTGTTCAACGAGTTCGACGAATTCACCTTTAATAATACCTTTGAGAACCTCTTCGCTTCGGAGGATACTTTCAAGGTAGTCGATGTGCGCCAAAATCTCTTTGAGCTCATTTTCGATTTTGTCACGCTCTAAACCGGTGAGGCGTTGGAGACGCATATCCAAAATCGCTTGAGCTTGGATAGGGGAGAAACCGAATGTGTCGATCAAACCGGTTTTTGCCGCTTCACCGTCGGCACTTGCACGGATCAGTTTGATAATCGCTTCGATATGGTCAAGCGCTTTTTTCAAACCTTCTAAGATGTGGGCGCGTGCTTTTGCTTTTTCAAGGTCGAAAATAGTACGGCGAATAATGACCGTTTTACGGTGGTTGATGAAATGACCCAACATTTCTAAAAGGGTGAATACCCGAGGCTCTTGATTGAATACCGAGAGCATGATGATTCCGAATGTGGTCTCCATGTTGGTCGATTTATAAAGATTGTTGAGGACAATTTCGCTCATCGCATCGCGTTTGAGTTCGATAACGACGCGGATACCCTCGCGGTCGGATTCATCGCGGATCTCACTGATACCTTCGATAAATTTGTCTTTTACCAAATCGGCGATGGTTTCGATCAGACGTGCTTTGTTGACTTGATACGGTAATTCATCGATAACGATGACATCTTTATTGGCTTTTTTCTCGATATGCGTTTTAGCGCGAACACGGATACGTCCTCGTCCTGTCTCATACGCGTCTAAAATTCCTTTTTTACCGTAAATAGTTCCTCCGGTAGGAAAATCGGGCGCTTTTATGAATTGCATAATATCAATGAGAGAGGCGTTTGGATTATCCATAAGATAAACAAGGGCACTTAAAACCTCATTCGGATTGTGAGGAGGGATATTGGTTGCCATACCGACCGCAATACCGCTTGAACCGTTGATAAGTAGGTTTGGAACACGAGTCGGAAGGACTTCGGGCTCTTGGGTTGTACCGTCATAGTTGTCGATCATGTCGACGGTATCTTTTTCAAGATCTTTTAAGAGCTCTCCGGCATAACGGGTCATACGCGCTTCGGTATAACGCATTGCAGCCGCGTTGTCACCGTCAACTGAACCGAAGTTCCCTTGACCGTCGACAAGCGGTGCGCGCATCGCAAACGGCTGTGCCATACGAACCAGTGCATCGTAAACAGAGGTATCTCCGTGCGGGTGGTACTGACCGATAACATCCCCGACGATACGGGCTGATTTTTTATATTTTGCGCCGGCGGATAGACTCAATTTATCCATTGCGTAAAGGATACGGCGGTGAACAGGTTTGAGACCGTCACGTACATCAGGAAGAGCTCGTCCGATGATGACGCTCATGGAGTAGTCAAGATAACTGCTCTTAAGAGTGTCTTCAATATTTATGTCATTAATTTCGCTGTTGTCTAGCAGATCGTTCATTTCGTCCCCAAAAGTGAAGATAAGGTTGCTGATTATATCCGAACGAGCCTTAAAGTCTAAAAACCTCTTCAATTTGATAAATTAATTAAATAAGGTTACAATTGCCTCAAATATCGTTGGAGATTATTAATGAAAAAAATTGAAGCGGTTATCAAGCCATTTAAACTTGAAGACGTAAAAGATGCCCTTGCCGAAATCGGTATTACGGGTATGACGGTAAGTGAAGTAAAAGGGTACGGGCGACAAAAAGGGCACAGTGAGTTGTATCGCGGTGCGGAATACGTCGTTGATTTTCTTCCGAAGATTAAAATGGAGATGGTCGTTGATGATGATATGGTAGATCAAGTGGTCAATACCGTTGTTGAAGCGGCACGTACCGGAAAAATCGGAGACGGTAAAATTTTTATCAGTGATATAAATAAAATCATCCGTATCCGTACGGGTGAAACCGACAGCGAAGCGATCTAAAAACTATAACTACAAAACTCTTCTGCACCTTTTCACCCGAGAGGGTGAGAGGAACACTCTTAATCTTTGAAATAACACAAAAAGCGCTTGTTTGAATTTCATCTTTATAATTGGTTAAAAATTAATCAATTATCTGCACTCTCACCTTTCGATTACTCTGTACAATGGTACCTGACATTTACGTTTAAGGAGAAAAAATGAAAAAGTGGCTTTTAGCTTTAGCGCTACTGGGCGTATCGGCATTTGCCGAAGATGCTGCAGCACCTGTGCTTAACTCAGGAGATACTGCATGGATGATGATGTCAACAGCACTCGTTATGTTGATGACACCGATCGGTTTGGCATTATTTTACAGCGGGATGACCCGTTCAAAAAATATTCTTAATACCTTTGCAATGGTATTCGGTGCATTTGCGGTTTCTTTTATCGCATGGGTAGTAGCCGGTTTTTCTATCGCGTTTGGAACAATGGACGGTTCAATGAACCAAGTTATCGGAGGTTTCGGTCATATTATGCTTAGCGGCATCAGTTGGACTGAATTCGCGAGCGTTGATTTGGGTCAGTTGTATCCGAAATTCGTATTCGTAGTATTCCAAGGAACATTTGCGGCAATCACGGTAGCGATCGTTGCGGGTTCTGTAATTGAGCGTATGAAATTTTCTACATGGATGGTTTTTGCTTTCATCTGGACAATTGTTGTTTATGCTCCGATTACCCATATGGTATGGGGTGGCGGTTACCTTTTCAACGAAGGTGCTCTTGACTTCGCGGGTGGTACGGTTGTTCATATGAACGGTGGTTTGGCTGGTTTAGTATTGGCTGTTTTGATCGGTAAACGTGCGGGCTATCCAAAAGTAGCTATGAAACCTGCAAGTGTTATCTTGACAGCTCTTGGTGCGGGTCTTCTATGGTTCGGTTGGTACGGTTTTAACGGTGGATCTGCTTTCGGTGCAAACGCTATCGCCGGTCTTGCTTATTTGACAACGACTATTGCTGCGGCGGTTGCTACGGTTACATGGATTGTGGTTGAGTATGCGGTATTCAAAAAACCGACATTGCTCGGTGCGGCAACCGGTGCGATCGCAGGGTTGGTAGCTATTACTCCGGCAGCGGGTTTCGTAGGAGTTAACGGTGCATTTATCATCGGTATTTCAGGGGCATTGATCGCATTCTTCGGAGTAACGGCTCTCAAGAAAAAATTGGGTTACGACGATTCATTGGATGCTTTCGGAGTACACTTCCTTGCAGGTCTTTGGGGTGCGATTGCAACCGGTATTTTTGCAGCGTACACACCGAATACTGACAACGCACTTCTCTGGTCAGGACCGTTGAAAGATGCAGGTGATCGTATGGGACAAATCATGGTTCAAGCAGAATCTGTTTTGGTTGTCGGACTATTCACATTGGTCGGTACGATCGTAGTGTACTATATTGCAATGGCATTGACCGGCGGTTCACGTATTAACGAAGAACAAGAGAGCCAAGGCTTGGATGAATCAGTACACGGTGAACGTGGATTTAATCTATAAGAAGGAATGAACAATGAAAAAAATTGAAGCGGTTATCAAACCATTTAAACTTGAAGATGTAAAAGATGCCCTTGCCGAAATCGGTATTACGGGTATGACGGTAAGCGAAGTAAAAGGGTACGGGCGACAAAAAGGGCACAGTGAGTTGTATCGCGGTGCTGAGTATGTCGTTGACTTTTTACCAAAAATTAAAATGGAGATGGTGGTTGATGACGCGATGGTAGATCAAGTGGTCAATACCGTTGTTGAAGCGGCACGTACCGGAAAAATCGGTGACGGTAAAATCTTTGTAAGCGATATCAGTAAAATTGTCCGTATCCGTACGGGTGAGATGGATATCGAAGCGATTTAATCCGATTGATTAAAAATTAATCAGTTATACTTCTAAATCCTATATATTTGAATATATAATGCACACCTTTATTCTTAAATTAAAGGTGTTGCATGGATACTGCCTACGTTATTGATACCCTTTTTACCCTCTTTTCAATCACCCTTATTATCTTAATGGTTCCCGGATTTGCAATGCTCGAAGCAGGGCTCGTACGCACTAAAAATGTTTCCAGTGTATTGACCGTTAATGTTATGATCTACGCGGTAGCGTCGATGGCTTTTATTTTGGTCGGATTTCATTTGGCATTCGGTGGCTTTCAAAGTCAAACGATGAGTCAATGGGCATTTTTTATGTTTCAAATGGCGTTTGTCGGTAAGGCAATTAACATTATGAGCGGTGGAGTCGGTGAGCGAGCAAAATTGCTCCCGTTAACACTTTTTACAGTAGTTATGGGTGCATTTATCTACCCTACGGTGGTTAATATCAGTTGGGGAAGCGATTGGTTGGCCGGAACGGTGCTGGATCTCAATTTTGTTGATTTGGCAGGCTCAACCGTTATCCACTCGACAGGGGGATGGGCATTGCTCGCCGCTATTTTGGTGATCGGAGCCCGTAAAGGGCGTTATGTTCAGGGGCAAATTCGGGTTATCCCTGCATCCAATATCCCTCTTGTGGTATTGGGGGCGATGCTGTTGTGGATCGGATGGTTCGGATTCAATGGCGGATCGGTGGGATCGATTTCGACTAAAGAGGCGGCAGATAGCGTCGCATTGACGATTTTTAATACCAATACCGCAGGGCTTGCCGGAGCAATTTCCACCGGTTTCTTGATTTATCTGCGCTACAAACTTTTTGATATTACGATGATTCTCAACGGTGCGCTGGGTGGATTGGTTGCTATTACGGCAGGGCCTCATTTGTATACGATGGTCGATTCCATTATCATCGGCGGTATCGGCGGCGTTCTCGTCGTTTTGGCGGTACCGTTGTTTGATCGTTTCCGCATTGATGATCCGGTGGGAGCGTTATCGGTTCATTTGGTTAACGGTATTTGGGGAACCCTTGCGGTGGGTATTTTTGCTTCAGACCCGATCAAAGGGATTAGTTTGATGAATCAGCTCAAAGGGGTTGGTGTCATTGCTATCTTTGTTTTTAGTGTTTCATTTACTATTATCTATGTGATGAATAAAATCATTGCATTTCGTGCTTCGGATGAAGATCAACTAGAAGGACTTGACGTTAGTGAATGCGGCCTTGAAGCCTATCCCGAATTTAAAAGGGCGATTTGATTTATTACGCCATCGGAACGCGTCCCGATTGGCTACGCTAACGCTGAGTTTCGCTCGGCGCGATGCCCACGCGCAGAATCCGCGCTAATTCACCTCTTCTTAACACTATTGTAACACTTCTTTATTATTCTTCCGAGGGGCTTGTAGCCCCACAAAAGACTCTTTTAACTACCTCGTTGTATAATTTGTTAATGTTGCTTAAAAAGGGAAATAATGTCTATTTATCGTGAATATGATATCCGCGGAATTTATGAGAAAGAGTTGAATGAAGAGACAATTACCCGATTAGGATATGCGTTGGCAGATGAGATGAGAGCGTTCGGAGAGTACGTAGCCGTCGGTTACGATGCCCGTTCGCACTCACCGATTTTATTTGAATATTTGGCTGCCGGACTTAATGCCGGAGGGATGAAAGTACTCGGTATGGGAATGGTTCCTACCCCTGTCAACTATTTTTGCAATTATCAAGAATTTGATGGCGTAACCGTTTGTGCCTCAGTGATGATTACCGGTTCTCATAATCCGAGTGAATACAACGGATTTAAAATCACGATCAATAAGGCCCCTTTCTTCGGCGAATCCATTTATGCACTCGGACGTAAAATAGAGACGTTGGCGTTTCCTCCCAAAGTTGAGCGTCAGGTTCGAGAGATCGATGCCCTTAGTCGGTATAAGCGCTTTATGGTCGAATCGTTCGGTCATTTGCGCGGAATGAAACAGCGGATCGTATATGATTGCGGTAACGGTGTTGCGGGACTTGCTATTGAAGATATTTTTAACACCCTTGAACTGAATGCTAAAGGGATTTACGTTGATCCCGACGGAACGTTTCCGAACCACCATCCCGATCCGAGTGAAGAGCATAATCTCGAAGATATTAAAAAACTTCTTGCTTCAGAGGGTGATATCGCATTTGCCTATGACGGTGATGCCGATCGCATCGCGGTTTTGACTCCGAAAAACAATATCAAAGGGGATATTATGGCCCTTTTGTTTGCATTGAAAATGAAAAATCCGACCGTTATCGGTGAGGTAAAATGTTCTCAGGTGATGTACGATACGTTGCGTGAACGTGGAGCAACAGCGGTGATGTATAAAACAGGCCATTCGAATCTCAAAGTAAAGATGAAAGAGCTTCATGCGGATTTGGCATGTGAAGTGAGCGGGCATGTCTTTTTTGCCGATCGTTATTTCGGATACGATGATGCGATTTACGCAACGTTGCGTATGCTTGAGCTTATTCACGAAGGGGTCGATCTGGATGCCGAAATAGCTAAACTTCCACAAGTTTTTTCGACTGAAGAGATTAAGGTGAAAACGACGGAACAGGAAAAATTTCCGTTGATGGCGAAGCTGAAAGAGTTGTTACAAACTCCTCCGGCATCGTTTCCGGCTATCAAAGAGATTATTGATGTTGACGGTGTGCGCGTTATTTTTGATAAAGGGTGGGGACTGGTGAGAGCGAGCAATACGACACCGGTACTCGTTACTCGCTTTGAATCGACCGAAGAAGCTGAAGCCGTGCGTTATGAGAATGCCCTTAATGCACTGATTCAAGTAGCCCAAAATGAATTGAAAGGCAAATAATGAAAAACCTTACTTTGACAATGCCTTTGGACATGCATCTTCATCTGCGCGACGGTGAGATGCTTGAGACGGTTGCTCCGCTTACCTCGTACAGTTTTAGCGGAGCTTTAGTGATGCCGAACCTTGTCCCTCCGGTAACGACGTTAGAAGGGGTAAAAGAGTATAAGAAACGGATCAAACATGCGATTGGACGGGATGATTTTGAACCTTTTATGACCCTCTTTTATCAAAATTACAGCAGAGCATTTTTGGAGAGCGTTCAAGATGAAATTACAGCGATAAAACTTTATCCCAGCGGGGTAACCACCAACTCTGAGGGGGGTGTGAGCTCTTTCGATATTGAATCGATGCGTGAAACACTTGAAGCGATGTCCGATTTGGGGATTATCCTCTCGGTTCACGGCGAGACCAACGGGTTTGTGATGGATCGTGAAGCCGAGTTTATGTCGGTTTATGAGATGCTCGCAGAGAATTTTCCGAAACTCAAAATCATAATGGAGCATATCACGACCGCCGAAGCGGTGGCGATGCTGGATCGTTATGAGAATCTATATGCGACAATCACGGTCCACCATCTCATCATTACCCTTGATGACGTAGCGGGGGGGATGTTGCGTCCCCATCTGTTTTGCAAACCGATTGCCAAACGCCCTGAAGATCGTGCGGCACTTTTAAAAGTGGCACTTGAGGCTCATTCGAAAGTGATGTTCGGTTCGGACAGCGCACCCCATCCGAAACATGCCAAAGAGTCGTGCGGATGCGGAGCGGGAGTGTTTACCGCCCCTATTGCGTTGCAGTTGCTGTGTGAGGTGTTTGAGGCGCATGACAAACTCGATAACCTCCAAGCCTTTGTCAGTGATAATGCGCAACGTATTTACGGCATTTGTGCCGAGTTTAAAGAGGTGGTATTGGTTAAACACGATTTTACGGTTCCGGATATGTACGGCACGGTTGTACCGATGCGAGCGGGAGAAACTCTAACATGGTCGATAGAGCGTGTTGACTAGAATTTTACTTCTCGAAGATGATTTGCTTTTTGGTGAATCGATTGTGGACGTACTCGAAGAGGAGGGGTTTGAAGTTATCCTTTGCCGTAACGGTCAAATTGCACTGGACGAAACCTATAAAAGTCATTTCGATCTTTACCTTCTTGATATTAATGTTCCCCTTATCGACGGCTTGTCACTTCTCAAAGAGTTACGCCGTGCAAACGACCGCACCCCTACTATTTATCTTTCCTCACATCAAGAGATTGAGACCCTTTCTCAGGCGTTTGAGATCGGGGCGGATGATTATCTAAAAAAACCGTTTAATACCGATGAGCTTCTTGTGCGGCTTCATGCACTATTACGTCGTAACAAAGGGAAAGAACGCCATTGTATCGGTGAACTTTGTCTTGATGAACTGCACAAGTGTATTCTAATGGGGGGAAAAGAGCTCTCTTTTTCCCTTAAAGAGTATCAATTGATGGCACTGTTTATCCGTAATGCGGGAGAAATTGTCACCAAAGAGATGATTATGGATACCCTCTGGAACCCTTCGGAAATGATTAGTGACGGGGCGATTCGGGTCTATATTAATCGTATTAAACAAGAGATAGGGGCCGATTTGATCGTTAACATTCGAGGATTGGGGTATCGTCTTGTTTCGTAATGTTGAAATTGCTTTGGCATCCCTTTATGTCACCACTACGGGGGTTTTGATCGCAGGCATTTACTATGTCCATCAAATATTAGGGGTGCAGCAGTGGGGGATTATCGCGTTTGTCTCTTTAATCATTACTTTAGGGGTGGGAGGCATTTTGGCAAAAATCGCGATTACTCCGTTACGAGAGCATTTTTACCATTTGGAACGTTTTTCCAAGGAGACGCTGCATGAGCTGAATCTCCCGATCAATACGATTACCGCCAATGTCCAAATGCTCCGTAAAACACACACCGATGAAAAAAGTCTCAAAAGGCTTGAACGGATTGAAATCGCTTCAGAGATGTTAAAAGAGCGCTATAATGAGCTTGATTATTTGATCAAGAAGCAAAGTGAACGGGAGAAAATCGAACACTTTGATTTACGCGAAGCAATTGAAGAGCGTTTTGTATTTTTACGCTCTCTCTACCCTTCGGCAACGTGGGAGATTAATCTTACTTCGTGTGAAGTGAACTGCGATCGAATCGGTTTGGGAAAAGTTATCGATAATTTAATCGAAAACGGGGTGAAATATTCACCCAAAAATCCTATAATCACGATCACACTTCGAGAGAATATCTTGAGTATTAGCGATCAGGGGATAGGGATGGATGAAATTACCCTGATGCATATTTACGACCGCTATTACCAAAGTGACTCTACTATGGCAGGATATGGGATCGGTTTGAATCTGGTGAAACGCTATTGTGATCGATACGGTATAGCATTGCACATCTCCTCTCGTATCCATGTGGGGACGAATGTTAAACTCGAATTTAAAAAAAGGGAAAAATAATGGAAAATAGTAGCTGGTTGGAATTTGCACACTCGGCGGTAGATTACGGGATTATCGGGATTTTAGTTTTGATGAGTGTTGTCTCCCTATGGCTTTTTATTGAGCGTCTGATGGCGTACGGTTCGGTGCGAATCAGTGATTACGATACCAAAGAAGAGTTAGAACTAGACCTTGGAAATAATGTCAGCACGATTGCAACTATCGGTTCCAATGCCCCTTATGTAGGACTTTTGGGAACGGTATTAGGGATCATGATTACCTTTTACTCCCTCGGCGATGTCGGTGCGGTTGATCCTAAGAAAATTATGACGGGGCTTGCTTTAGCGCTTAAAGCGACTGCAATGGGACTTGTTGTCGCAATCCCTGCAATCGTGTTTTACAATATTTTGCTCCGTAAAATGGAACGTCTTATTACGTTATGGGAAATTGACGCCCGTAAAAAACAAGGATAAGTTATGAAAATGAAACGGATCGATACGATCAACGTTATCCCTTTCATCGATATTATGTTGGTTCTTTTGGTGATGGTATTGACTACCGCAACGTTTATCAAAACGGGATTGATCCCTGTCGATCTTCCCGACGCCAAAGGGAGCGCGGCAGAGCATAAGCCGAGTGAACTCAAACTCACCATCCAAAAAGACGGAACGCTGATGCTGGGAGAGGAAAAAACACCGATAAGCTTAGCGGAGTTTGAGCAGAAAGTGACAGAGGGGGGAAAAGAGATGACGGTTGTTCTTTACAGCGATAAAGAGGCGGCGTTTCAAAACTTCGTGGGTGTAATGGATGTCCTCAAACGTCTCGGACACGAACAGCTCTATATCGTAACGGATAAGCAGAAATAATCATGCATCAGATCAGTAACTACGTCTATGCGCGTGATGAGTTACTGGGGTGGGATATTCCTACCAAGCGGCTACCCAACCCGTATCGAGATTTTCCCTACATGGTTATTGAAGGTGTTTTAACTCCTTCAGAATGTCGTGCAATAACCCAATCGGCCTTGGCGGATAAAGAAGTCGTACAAGCAGAACTTCGGGGGCGCTCTCTCGACACCACGATCCGTAAAACCGATATTCATACACTTAGTACTGAACATCGGGTCATTTATGATCACCGTTTTGAAGCGGTTCGAGCTGAAATTGAGGATTTTTTTTCTATCTCTTTGAGTAAAGCGACCGATGTACAGGTTCTCGGATACGAGAGGGAATCGTTTTACGTCAAACATTCCGATGATTCAAGTGAGCTGAGAAATCATCAAGGAGATGTGATCGGTTATAAAGCGGTTGCCCCGGAGCGTAAACTTACGACAGTCCTTTTTACCACCTCGTATACTCCCCATCCGACTGATCAGGATCATTTCAGCGGGGGTGAGCTCCTTTTTAACTATCTGTGCGATGAGTCAGGCAACACGATAACCCTTCGCCCTGAGGCGGGCGATATGGTCGTGTTTTTAAGCAACCCCTATTTCGCTCACGAAGTTCTCCCTGTAAAAGAGGGGTTCCGTCTTTCGCTGGTTCAATGGCATGATGGGATTCTATAGGGTATAATTTCGGATCTTTTTTGCAAGGGCGAAACTATGCGCTACTTTTACAGCTCGTTTGCTATTATGGCTTTAGGTCTGATCGCGGCATATTATCTCGGTGGACTTGCCGCCATCTACATTACGTTTCTTTTAATTGTCCTTGAAATCTCCCTTTCGTTTGATAACGCGGTTGTCAATGCAAAGGTGTTGGAGACCATGGAGCCGATTTGGCAGAAACGGTTTATCTTTTTCGGTATTCCGATTGCGGTATTCGGAATGCGTTTGGTATTTCCTCTTGCGATTGTCTCTATTGTGACCGGAATGGGAATGATGGAAACGCTACAGGTGGCGATGAATCAGCCTGATGAATATGAAAAAGTGCTTAAAGCGACGGAATCGACGATTTTCGCCTTCGGGGGAGCGTTTTTGTTAATGGTCTTTTTGGACTTTTTCTTCGAAGAGCGCGATGTTAAATGGGTGACGTTTGTGGAAGGTTCCAAAATGATGGAACGCTTTTCAGGGGTGGCCAATATTGAGCTTATTACCGCCATTATGGTCGGAATCGGTTTAGGGCACATTACACAGGACTTTGGCGTAGTTTTGGCATTTATGTACGGAGTATTGTTGCACTCATTGCTCGGAATGCTGGACCATTTTCTCTCTTCCGATACGGTCAAAAGCGGAATCGCAGGGTTCATCTATCTCGAAGTTCTCGATGCGAGTTTCAGTTTTGACGGTGTTATCGGAGCGTTTGCCCTTACCAGCAATATCTTTATCATTATGATCGGTCTTGGTGTGGGAGCTATGTTTGTACGGAGTATGACGATCTTTTTTGTCGAGCATAAAACATTATCGCATTTTCGTTATCTTGAACACGGTGCCCATTACGCGATCGGTATTTTGGCGATTATCATGTTGATGAAAATCACGACCCATATCAGTGAAATGGTGACGGGGACAATCGGTATCGGATTGATACTAATCGCCTTTCTTCATTCCGTATGGGAAAATAAAAAAGCGTATCAATAAAAAATCTCCCCCCCTTTTTTAGAGGGTAGAGGTAACTCTGTTTTTCCCATTCTGTTTTGATCGGTACATCAAACCATCGACTCTGCGGTAGAGGGTATCTTCCGCATCCGCTATTTTTACCTCAGAAACCCCGATACTAATCGTTATCCGCTGGTTTGTGATGGTATGCAGATCACTCTCAACGACCTTTCTCACCTTCTCCGCTACGTCTATCGCTTCATACAATGTCGTATTGGGGCAGAGAATGACAAACTCTTCTCCTCCGACTCGAAAGAGGGTATCGGTTAAGCGAATATTTTTTTGTATCAGCGAAGACATTTCAATCAAAACCGCATCGCCCGCTCTGTGCCCATAGGTGTCATTAATCACTTTGAAATTATCTATGTCAAACAGCATCATTGAAAAAGGGGTATTGTAGCGTTCGAAAAGGGATAGAAGCTCATCGATACGCTCTTTGTAGGCTTTGACATTTTTGACTTTGGTAAGATTGTCGGTATTGGTCAGATTGATGTTAGTAATCAATTCGGAATGGTGCAAAGAGGTTCCCATAATAACAAATACCAAACTCACCAAATAGGTGATAAGCATTAAAATAGACTCTATCTGCGTTCCGATATTAAAGAGCCCGTGACCTATTTCTGCAGAGAAGATAATCATCTCTATAACGATGATGAGCATAATACTCATCAGCATATGGGTCCGTATTCGAAACGCGGTAATGAGCAGCAGCGGTAAAACCAAAAAAATCAGATAGTGAAGATAAAAAGAGAGCCAAATTAGAGTAAAAGCTAATATCCCGTAAAGAAGAGAGGTTTTTATCTCTTTAGAGGTAGGGGCAGAGAGGGTATTAAACGTATCGTACAGCGGATACAGCAAAAGGAGCCCTAACCCATCAGCAAACATAAGAAGGGCTATAAACCTGCAAAGATCATCATAGGCAATATAGCCTCCGATTGCTAGATTGAGCGAGAGGATAATGCCGCTGATAAAAGTAGGGATAAGGGCTCCGTAGAAAGTGAAAGGGAGTAAAACCTTGACCGTATCGAAGCGCGTGTTGACATAGCGTCGGATGAGCAAAAAGGATAACAAAGGTGCCAGCGTATCAGCAAATGCGGCAATTGAAGTATGGAGAATATGGGGTGTCGCTTCATTTATCATTCCCGGATAGTTTGCGAAATAACTCCCTATAAAGATAAACGGCAAAGATTTTAATCCGAATTTTTCGATTAAGATAACGCCGATTCCAAAAGGGAACCATAATAAAGTGATATTTGAGGGTTCAAACGAAAAGAGGGACATACCGAAAATGGCGACAGAATAATATATGAGTGTACCGAAGAGCAGGGCAGAGAAAGATTTTAGATTAAATGAGAACACGGAATCACCATTCATAATTGTAATGGCCTATTATAACGAATCGATGTATTTATGTATACGAAAAAGGTAAGAAGAGAAAAAATCCCCCAAAAGGGGGGAATTTAAGAAAAAGGAAGAGGGATTACATCATCCCCGGCATACCGCCCATACCGCCCATATCCGGCATAGAAGCAGGTTTATCCTCTTTGATCTCGTGGATCGTTGCTTCGGTGGTGAGGAGCATACTCGATACCGACGTTGCGTTGGTCAAGGCAACACGCTCAACTTTGAGAGGATCGATGATTCCTGCTTCGTACATATCGACATATTCACCGGTTGCCGCGTTGAATCCGATGTTTTCATTGGTTGCAGAAACGATCGTGTTGACGACAACACCCGCATCGTATCCCGCATTTTCAGCGATCTGTTTTACCGGAGCGGTGATGGCGCGAAGGATGATCTCCCAACCGATTTTTTGATCGCCGCTAAGGTCGTGTTTTACTTTTGCTGCCGCACGGATCAATGCCGCACCACCGCCGATAACGATCCCCTCTTCAACAGCCGCTTTGGTCGCTGAGAGTGCATCGTCTACGCGGTCTTTTTTCTCTTTCATTTCGGTTTCGGTGGCCGCACCGACTTTGATAACCGCAACTCCGCCTGCGAGTTTCGCAAGACGCTCTTGGAGTTTCTCTTTATCGTATTCGCTCGTTGTCGCTTCGATTTGAGTACGGATCTCTTTGATACGTGAATTAACCATATCTTTGTCACCTGCACCATCAACGATAGTGGTGTTATCTTTGCTGATAACGACACGGGCCGCTTGTCCGAGGTCGGCTACGGTTGCGCTATCGAGTGTACGTCCGATCTCCTCAGAGATCACTTGAGCACGGGTAAGAACGGCGATATCTTGGAGCATCGCTTTACGGCGATCCCCGAATCCAGGAGCTTTAACCGCTGTGATGTTCAATACGCCGCGAAGTTTGTTCACAACCAAAGTTGCCAACGCTTCACCCTCTACATCTTCGGCGATGATGAGGAGCGGGCGAGAACTTTTTTGAACTTGCTCCAACACAGGGAGAAGGTCTTTGAGATTTGAAATTTTTTGATCGAACAAAAGGATAAACGGATGATCCAACTCAACGGTCATTTTTTCCGAATTGTTGATGAAGTACGGGCTGAGGTAACCGCGATCGAACTGCATCCCCTCAACAACGTCAAGCTCATCATTGATCCCTTTGGCTTCTTCAACGGTGATAACACCGTCACGGCCAACTTTATCCATCGCTTCAGCGATCATTGCACCGATACGCTCATCGGAGTTAGCCGAGATCGTAGCAACTTGCGCGATCTCTTTTTTATCGTTGATGATACGTGACGCCGCTTTAAGCTCTGCCAAAATCGCTTCGGTCGCTTTGTCCATACCCCGTTTTACTTCGATAGGATTGGCACCTGCCGTGATGTTACGCAGACCCTCTTTGAAAATTGAGTTAGCAAGGATGGTTGCCGTAGTGGTACCGTCTCCCGCCTCATCCGCCGTGTTAGAAGCAACCTCTTTTACAAGTTGTGCTCCCATGTTCTCTAACGCGTCTTTGAGTTCTACCTCTTTGGCTACCGATACACCGTCTTTCGTGATAAGCGGTGCGCCGTAGCTGCGTTGGATAAGGACGTTACGTCCGCGCGGCCCCATGGTTACTTTGACCGCATCGGTAAGTTTTTGTACCCCTGCGGCTAACTTATTGCGTGCATCGTCTGAAAAATGGATCTCTTTTGCCATAATTATGTTCCTTATCTAAAATTCTAAAAATTATTTAATGATACCTAGAAGGTCATCGGTTTCAATTACCAAATAGCTTTTGCCCTCAAGTGTGAGCTCATTTCCAGCGTATTTACCGAATACGACGTTATCTCCGGTAGAAACGTTCTCTACTTCAGTGCTAACAGCAACGACGGTTCCTGACGAAGGTTTTTCTTTTGCGTTGTCAGGGATAATGATACCTGATGCAGTTTTGGTTGCCTCTTCGAGACGTTGAACCAATACTCGTTTTCCAAGCGGTTGAAAGTTCATAAGCATTTCCTTTTATGATGAGATTTTATGTATGGGATTGTACATGAGTTTAGGTAAAATGTCAATACTCTTAGTCACTAAGGCTCAATAGTTATGAGCTTAATCGTAGCTATAATAGTGAGTTAAATTTTTTGACTTTAGAATCTTTTCTATTTATAAGCTATTAATAAGTTATTGATCACTATAATTCCGGTCTTCCCAAAAGATGGCTGGGTAGCTCAGCTGGTTAGAGCGCTGGTCTCATAAGCCGGAGGTCGGGGGTTCGAGTCCCCCCCCCGCCACCATCTTTCAATCATAATCCAAATTCATTATTTCAGTAACACTCCTTATACATTCCCTGTGTTATAATCCTTAAAAGTAGTTCCTAAAGGGATACAATGGATATGGTTTTAGTACTCGTTTTATTGCCGATCATAGCAGCATTATTGTTAGGATTATTCCCTTACCATAGGCTTCAATACATTATAAGCGGGGTTGCTTTAGCCCTACTCAGTATTGTTGCTTTCTCTCTTTATACGTCACTCAGTAATTTTACGTTCCATCTTCCCCATAATATAAATATTTTAATTATTGCCGCCGATGTGGTGCTTCTCCTCTTTTTCCTTTATCAAGGTAGAAAATTCAATAACATCAAAGTCATGGTACTTGCTGCTGTTCAACTCCTTTTGTACAGTTATATAGAGACGGTTGCACCGGCAGCAGGGTCGGCGGAAATCATTGTCGATGAACTTTCGAAATTTATGTTTTTGATTATCAACGGAGTGGGGGGTGTTATCGTCCTGTACGCCGTCAAATATATGGAGAGTGAGTCGGCATCGCCGTTTAAAAAGAGGCTGTTCGTCGGCGCGTTGCTTGTTTTTCTCTCCGTAATGAACCTGATCGTGTGTGCGAATTCGATCCTCCTTTTCTTCTTTTTGTTTGAGATGACGACGCTAGCTTCGTATCTCTTGATCGCCTTTCGTGGCGATGAGATCAGCCGTGAAAATGCACTGAAAGCGCTTTGGATGAATCAAATCGGCGGAGTGGTGATTTTAGTCGGAGCTTTGATCGCTATTATCGGGTTTGATACGGTGATGTTCGATACGTTACTGGAAAGTTCCGGCGGTGTGCTAATGCTCTCGGTCGCACTGCTCTCTATGGCGGCATTGGTGAAGGGGGCTTCCCTCCCGTTCGAGGGATGGTTGTTGGGGGCAATGGTGGCACCGACTCCGGTGAGTGCGATGCTCCATTCGGCAACGATGGTTAAAATCGCTCCGTATCTTATTTTGAAACTCTCTCCCGTATTGGTCACGACGATGGTGGGGGGAGTTATTTCGCTTATCGGAGCATTGGTATTTGTTGCCGCGTCGTATTTGGCATTGTCGCGCTCGGTATTAAAAGAGATATTGGGGTATTCGACGGTGGCGCTTTTGGGTCTTATGATGGCATTGGCGGCAATCGGTACACAAGAGAGTATCGCAATCGCAATGGTACTGATGCTCTTTCATGCCCTCTCTAAAGCACTTCTTTTTCTCTCTGCGGGCGTACTCGAAAAACAGTATCATTGTAAGAGCATCGAAGAGATGAAAGGGATGGTAAGTCGTGATCCTAAAACGGTCGGTTTTATCCTTTTCGGGTTTGTCTCTTTGACTTTGCCTCCGTTTGGTCTTTTCATGGGAAAACTCTTTGCGATCACCTCGGTGGCATCGCTTTTGAGTGAATACCCCGCATACTTAATCGTCTTGCTAGCGCTTATCATCGGTAGTACGTTGTTGGTATTGCTTTATTTTAAAGTTGCTTCCGCATTGCTATCAGCTCAGTCGGATGTCGTTCAATCTGAGAAGATGCCTATTCCGACAGGTTTTAATATTCCGTTGGTGGTGTTAAGCTTTTTTATCGTTGCGGGAGCGGTCGGATACATTATGATGCAGCAAAATATATTTGTCATTTTATTGGCATTTCCGATGCTGTTTGTATTTGCCCTACCGTCAATCATACGAGGTATGGAGCGTTATGACCGTACGATTCCTTATCAATGCGGTGAAAAAGGTTCTTTTGATTCGGCATTGGTTTATTATGCGCCCTCTATCAAAATAGAGCGAGCAATGTATTGGGGATTCGGTATCCTTTTTGTCACCGTAGCACTTGTCGGAGCGATGACATGATTCTTGTATGGATTGCTTTGGCACCGCTTCTTGGCGGTTTGCTTTACGGAGCGGAACGGATGTTGCGGGCTCGTATGCAGCGTCGTCAGGGGCCGCCGCTTCTACAACCGTTTTACGATATGTTTAAACTGCTCGATAAGCGAACGTTAATCCTTCATGCTCCCCATGCTCTCCTCGCACTCGCCCATTTTTTCGTCTTGTGGTTTACTGTCGCGGCAATCTTTTTGGGATGGAATCTCCTCTACATCATCTTTTTACATCTCTTTGCCCAAATCCTCCTGATTTTAGCCGGGTATAGTGTTCGCTCACCCTATTCACACATCGGATCAAACCGTGAACTGCTGATGGTCGTGGCGTATGAGCCGATACTTATTTTGGTGGCGGTCGGATTTTATCTCGTAAGCGGGAGTTTTGAAATTTCTGAGATACTTAAAACGGGAGGCTATTTGACTCAATTGCCGCTGTTGTTTGCCGCATTGCTGATGATCGTTCCGATCAAGGTGAAGAAATCTCCGTTTGATATCGGTGAAGCCCATCAGGAGATCGTCGGGGGGGTCGAGATCGAGTACAGCGGGGTGTTTTACGAGTTTTTGTATATGTCCCGTTTTCTCGAATATATCTTTATCTACAGTTTCGTTTATCTCTTCGGCGGGGAGTCGCATTGGCTTGGGGCGGTGTTGGTTGCGGGGGTCTTTTTACTCGTCAATCTCGTCGATAATGCGACCGCCCGTGTCCGCCCCGCACAGATGCTCAAAATTATCTATACGGTAGCCGTCTCTCTTTCGGTTATCAATCTTTTAGGGGTTCTCTTATGAAATTTTTCACCCCGTTTCGGAAAAAATCGCCGTGGGTATTGCACTACAATGCGGGAAGTTGTAACGGGTGTGACATCGAAATCCTCGCTTCCCTCGCCCCAAAATACGATCTAGAGCGTTTCGGGGTGATCAATACGGGAAATCCGAAACAGTCCGATATCTTTTTGGTGACGGGGCCTGTCACCTACCGTTCACGAGAGCGTCTCGTCGAGCTCTACTCCCAAATCCCTGAGCCCAAAGTGGTCGTGGCGGTGGGATCGTGTACGACGACGGGGGGGGTGTTTCGGGGGATGGTCAACGTTGAAGACGGGATTGATCGTTATATCCCCGTCGATGTCTATGTCCCCGGATGTGCCGCATCGCCGCAACTCATTATCGATGCGTTACTCAAGGCTCTGGAAGTGCTTGAAGCAAAAAGTAAAGAGATTGAAAAACCGTTCAAACTCTTCGGAGCAATAGAGATGATCGGAAATAAACTCAGCCGCCTCAACATGGCAACAAAGGTGGAATCTCATGCGAAAGATTGAAACGACGCTCACGACGCTGTTGAGAGATATCGGAGCGTTTTACGAAGCGAAAAAATGGCATTTTCTAAGTGTCAACGGGATCGATTTAGGGGAAGGGAAGATTGAACTTCAATGGATTTTTTCACAATACGGGGTTAAAGACGAAGTGGTGATTTATTATGCTCTCAGTGATTACGAAACTCCCGTCCCCTCAATTGTCACTCAGATCCCCTCCGCATTTATGGGGGAGAGGGAGATCGTCGATATGTTCGGGCTTAAAGTGGAAGGTGCGCAGAGCGGGCTTTATCTCGATGAGGACTCGTCTCCACATCCGCTTAGGGGGGAATCATGAAAAAAACGATCCAAATCCCTTTGGGGTCACAGCATATCTCTTTGTTGGAGCCGATACGGTTTAAGTTTGAGTGCGAGAACGAGAAGATCATCGGGGTCGATGCCGATGTGGGGTTTGTCCATCGCGGGGTGGAGTTGGCATGTACCCGCAGTTTTGAGTTTAAACAGGTGGGATATGTCGTCGCCCGTATTTGCGGGTTGTGCGCTATCACCCATTCGCTCTCGTATACGTTAGCCGTCGAGAAACTGTTGGGCTTTGTGGCCAATGATCGGATCAAATATCTGCGGATGTTGATGGTGGAGTTGGATCGTATCCACTCTCACATGCTCTGTCTGGCGCATACGGCGGAGAATGCAGGATTTGAAGCTCTCTTTATGCAGATTATGGGGGATCGGGAACTGATTATGGACGTTCAAGAAGCGATCAGCGGGAACCGTGTCCAGTTTGATTATATCTCCATCGGCGGGGTGAACCGTGATCTGACCCCAGAACTGGTGGCATTGATCCATAAAAATCTTGGAGTACTCACCAGTAAAATCGATGCTCTGATCGGATTGTTTGATAACAACTGGTCGCTCTCGCTCAAATACAAAGGGGTAGGGGTGTTGAGATTGGAGGATGCGTACATCTACAATGCTCTGGGGCCTTTGGCACGTGCGGCAGGATTGGTAACCGATGTTCGCGCTGAGACGAGTGATTTTCCCTATGAAGATATAGGGTATAAAATGATCCTTGAATCTACGGGGGATATTCATGCGCGTAATTTTGTCCGCCTTCGAGAGATCGTCAATTCGATAGAAATGTGCCAAAATATTGTGAATAACCTCCCAGTAGGAGAAATCCAAGAGAAGGCAAAAGGGAAACCAAACGGCGAAGCGGTAGTTCGTGTCGAAGCCCCGCGTGGTGAGCTTTTTTATCTGGTGCGGGGGAGCGGCCAAAATATGCTGGATCGTGTTCGGATTAAAACCCCGACCTTTTCGGCGATTCCGGCGATGATGGAGGTATTTAAAGGCGCTGAGTATGCGGATGCTCCCGCCATCCTCGCCTCGTTCGATCCGTGTATGTCGTGTACGGCAAAATAGGAGAGATAGGGATGTTGCGTTCATTGCTCGAAGCATTTTTAAACCTTTTTAGACCGATCCGCACCCACCAATATCCCGCCGAAGAGATAGTTTTGCCGAGCGGGTATCGGGGACTGATCGAATACGGGATAGATGCGTGTATTTTCTGTGATAAATGCGAAAAAGTGTGTCCTCCGGGAGCCATCCTCTTTTTTCAGAATGAAGATGGGACGAAAACGTATCGCTATAACCCGTGGCTCTGTATCTACTGTGGCGAATGTGTTCGCGCCTGCCCGAAGCCGCAGGAGGCATTGTGGCAAAGTGAAACGAAACAGCAATCTGCTCTAAAAGAAGAGGGGGCAAACGAAGGGTGGTTTGTATGGGAAGAGGCGTGCAAACAAAGCCGCGAAGCGTATGCGGCCGCCAAAAAATCGGCTAAAATTCAAAACAAGAGTGAGGAGTAACGCATGCGCATTGTTATCGTAGGAGGCGGGATTGCCGCTGTGTATATTGCCAATACCCTTATGGAGAGTGCTCCTGAGTCTGAGATCGTTATTGTTTCCGATGAGAAACATCCTCCGTATGATCGTATCCATCTGTGCAAACTGGTGGAAGATTGCAACTGTGTGGATTCAATCGAGTTGGAACTTCACCCAAAAGTCAAACTGGAATTGGATCAAAAAATCATTTCGATAGACCCCGCTCAAAAACGGGTTTTCAGTGAACATGCCGCATTTCACTATGATAAACTGATCATTGCGACGGGTTCGGTTCCTAAATCGCTGTTTGATATTTCACAAATCGAGAATGCGGCAACTTTCCGTTCTCAAAAAGATTGTGAACAAATTGCGCAGGGGATGATAGGTCGCAATGTGGTGATCGTCGGAGCGGGACCGATCGCGTTGGAGCTTCTCGATACTCTCATGCGAAGTGATGCCCCGAAAAGTATCACGTTACTCGTGCGAAAAAATTATCTCTACTCCGAGGTGATCAGCCGTGAGGGGTTGGCACTGATTCAGGGGATTTTCGAAGCGGACAGCCGTGTAAGTATCCGATTCGGCGATCAAATCGTGGATAAAGAGGTTGAGGGAGATGTTATAACCAAGGTTTTGACCAAGCAAGGGGAGATCGATAATCCGTTTATCATTTTCGGGGTCGGGATCGATCCTAATATCCCCTATGCGCGTGAGGTGCTCGAATGTGATAAAGGTATCTTGGTTAATGAAAGGATGCGTACCTCCGATGAGAATATCTACTGCGTCGGTGAAGCGGCACAGCTCCGTGAGGGTGGATTTATCGCCGGACGGGTCAAAGAATGCACGATCCAAGCCGATGTCGCTATCGCGAACTTACTGGGAACTGAGAGCAAAACATTTACCGAAGAGGTCTCCATCGATGGACTCAAAGTGGGATCATTTTTGTTCGCCGATGTCACCGCAACCGATTTTAACCCCAAAGATAGTGAGAACGAAACGATTTTGATCACTCATGGGGATCGGATCGATCAGTATATCGTCAATAATGACAGACTGAAACGGTTTATCGGGATCAACACCAATATCGATCTTTTAGCACTTAAACGGCTGATCGAAACTAATTCACCGATTGATGCGGCGTATCTCTACTCGAACCGTTTGATGTCCGAATACGGGAAACTCGTCTGTAGCTGTGAGGGGGTGCATGAACTGGAGTTGGTCGATATTATCAAAGAGAATGCGGTGACGTCATTCGCTGAGCTCAAAGAACACTCAAAAGCGGGACGAACCTGCGGACGGTGTAAACAGGATATTTGTGCGATTATCAGCGCAACCCCTGTTGATCCTGAGGAAGCGGCACGGCTGCGTGCGGAAAAAGCAGCGGCAGCTCAGGCGGCGGAGCTGGAAAAAGTACGTGCTCGGATCGAAAAATATAACCGACTTCATCCGAAAAATCAGCTGAGCAGCGAGAACTTCCATGAGGCATTGGAATCGTTCGAGATGAGCCGTGAGTTTAACCACTGGGTCTCCATGATCACCGCATCGATGCATCTGCATCCGCAGTTTGAGGGGGTCGTGGAAGAGGGGGTAGTGCAACTCAACAAAATCCCGATTATCTGGCTCGAACTCTCCGACTGTACGGGTAATTCGGAAGCGTTTATCAAAACCTCCCACCCCAAAGTGGACGATCTGATCCTCAAATATATATCTCTCGATTATCATGAATTGTTAATGGCGGCTTCGGGGGATCAATCGGAGTCCGCTCTGGAGAGCATACTCCATAACGACAGCGGAAAGTACGTCTTGATCGTCGAGGGGGCGGTTCCGTTAGGCCTCGACGGCAAGTTTTTACGGATCGGACCGAAGGGAGAGACGGGAGTCGATCTATTGCGTCGTGTCGCCAAAAATGCCGCAGCGGTGATCGCAGTGGGTTCATGTGCGTATGATGGCGGTGTTGTCGCCGCCGCACCTAATCCGACGGGGGCCGTCGGGGTTGCCGAAGCGTTAAATAGAACGGATATTATCAACCTCCCCGGTTGCCCGACCAATCCGATCAATATCGTCGGAACGCTATTGCAGTACATCATGTTCGATGAGTTCCCGAAACTCGATTCTAACAACCGCCCCGAATGGGCGTACGGCTTCCGTGTTCATGATAACTGCGAACGCAGAGGACATTACGATGCCGATGAGTTTGTTCGCGAGTGGGGCGATGAAGGGGCGAAGAAGGGGTGGTGTCTTTTCGAGATGGGGTGCAAAGGGCCGTACGCCGATCTCAACTGCTCACTCGTGAAATTCAACGAGGGGACGAGCTGGCCGGTGCAGGCGGGACATGGATGTTTTGGCTGCGGTCAGGGGAAAATCGCGTTTGATTTGTATGCTAATAATCGAAAGTTGGAAGAGAATCATGAGTAATATGAAAAAGATAGTTATCGACCCGATTACACGAATCGAAGGGCATTTACGGATCGAGGTGGAGATCGATGAGAATAATGTGGTTACCGAGGCATGGGCTTCGGGTCAGCTGTTTCGGGGGATCGAGACGATTCTGCGTGGTCGTGATCCGCGCGATTCGGGATTGATCGCTCAGCGCATCTGCGGGGTGTGTACGAATGTTCACTATCGTGCTTCGATCAGTGCGGTGGAAGCAGCGTACAAGATAGAGATACCCCATAATGCCGAGATTATCCGTAACCTCGTTACCCTCTCCTTGTTCGTTCAAGATCATATCGTCCACTATTATCATCTCCATTCACTCGATTTTGTGGACATTACGGGTGCACTCAGTGCCGATTGTACAAAAGCCGCCAAAGATGCAGCATTGTGGTGTGAGCACCCTTATCGCAACTCTGACGGTCATCTCGAAGCGATCAAAGAGAAACTGGAGGGATTTGTCAAAGCGGGGCGTTTGGGACTCTTTGCCAACGGTTACTGGGGACATACGTCGTATCGTTTCAGTCCAGAGGAAAATCTGGTGCACATGAACCATTATCTCGAAGCACTTCGGATACAACGTGAACTCTCCAAAGCGGTAGCGATTTTCGCGGGGAAAACTCCCCATCCTCAAAATCTCGTTGTGGGAGGGGTGACGAGTGTCGCCGATATGCTCAACCCTCAAAGGCTAAACGACTTTTTATTTATCATCAAAGAGACGAGGGATTTTATCGAACGTGCCTATGTCCCCGATATGGTGATGCTCGTCAATGCCTATCGTGATTCGATCAAATCAGGTGAGGGTCGAGCGGTAGGGAATTTCATGTGTTGCGGCGGATACCGTTTTGGTAAAGATCAGCAGCTCTTTTCAAGCGGCGTTATTAAAGGGCATGATTTTGAGTCTATCGAGCCGTTTGATAGTAGCAAAATCACCGAAGAGGCATCGCGCTCGTGGTATGAAAACGATGCTCCCCTCTCGCCGTATGAGGGAGAGTCGACACCGTTTTATACTGATCTCAACGATGACGGCTCTCTCAAAACCGAGGGAAAATACACATGGGTCAAGGCACCGCGCTATGATGGCGAAGTGATGGAGGTTGGACCTCTAGCACGGATGATTATGGGGTATTCCCAAAACTCTCCCGTTGTTCGTCCGTATATGGAGCGATTTATGAAACGCACAGGGCTGGAACTGATCGATTTCTCCACGACGATAGGGCGCAATGCGGCGCGCGCGGTGGAAGCGCAAATCTGCTGTGATTATCTGTTCGATACGATGAGTGATTTGATCGAAAACATCAAATACTACGATGAGACGACGTGGACAAAGTATATATTTGAAGAGCTTCCTCGTGAGGCGAAAGGCGCGGGGATTTTCGAAGTGCCGCGCGGGGTTTTAGGCCATTTCGTCCGTATCGAAGATGCTAAAATCGCCAACTATCAAGCAGTCGTCCCGACAACATGGAACGCTTCACCCAAAGGTGCTAAAGAGGGACGCGGAGCGTATGAGGAGTCATTGATAGGGATTAAACTTGCCGACCCTTCTGCGCCGTTGGAGGTGTTACGTGCGGTTCACTCATTCGATCCGTGTCTCGCGTGCGCGGTGCATGTGATCGATGCAACCGGAAAGGAATTATCACATTATAAAATAATGAATGCTTGTTCGCTATAATTACCCTAATGAATTTGTAATAGGAACTAATTTTGGCACGCTTAAGTAAAGAAGAACGTAAAATCTCGATTATGAGTAAAGCATTGGAGCTTTTCTCCAAAGAGGGGTTTTATCAAACCACGATGCCCTCTATCGCCGAGAAAATCGGGATGAGTGTCGGTAACCTTTATAACTATTTCACCTCCAAAGAGATGTTAGCCAAAGATCTCATTCTCTATATTGCCGAAATTTTGGGAGAAGAGATTCGACAAATCAACGAAAGTGATCGCACTACCCAAGAGAAAATCGAAGCGATTGTTCATATGTATTTTCGTATTGCTAAAGATCGACCGGAAACCATCGAGTATTTTTTACGGGTCTACCTCTCCAACCGCGAAGTATTTCAAAACAGCTGTGAGGGGATGATTTGCGTCTCCGCATTTGTGACGGAGATGATGATTTTCTTCGAAGAGGGTGTACGGTGCGGTGAGCTGAGAGATCAGGACTTTTTCAGTGCATTCGGTTTGTTTATGGGGTATTTGGGGGGGATGGTGTTTATTAACGGTGAGAATATCCTTCCAAAACCGTTAGAAGAATACGAACATACCATTGCCGAAAATATCTATTATGCCCTCAAAACCCGCTAAACTCCGCGTCATTTGGTTGCAAGGGATCACTTGCAACGGCAATACCCACTCGTTTTTAAATGATTCCTCGCTAGGGAATCTTTTAGAATCGATCGAATTTATCCACCATCCTATTCTCCCTTGCACAAAAACACTCAAAGAGTTGGTAAAAAAACTTCCAAAATCGGATATTTTGATTTTCGAGGGGGCATACCAAGGCTCTTTTGAGCGTGCAGGGATGGCGATGGAAACGCTTTTGAGTGTGCTTGCCTCTAAAACGAAACATATTATTGCACTCGGGAGCTGTGCCAGCTTCGGTGGGATTTTTAAAGAGGGTGACCCCGAACACATCAGCGGAATTTTGTTCGATAAAGAAGAAGAGCGCGGCCCTTTGAAAATGATGCGAGAGAAAATCATTCTTCTCAGCGGCTGTCCCGCCCATCCTAAATGGCTTAGTTTTGTTATTGAGATGATTGTAGCGGGTAAGAAAATAGTAGTCGATGAATACTGCCGTCCGAAGGAACTTTATGCTTATCTTGTACACAACGGATGTCTGCGAAACGAGTACTTTGAGTGGAAAGTCGATAGCGAGGTGTTTGGAACTAAAGAGGGGTGTCTCTTTTATGCCCAAGGGTGCCAAGGCCCCTATACTCACGGCAGTTGCAATAAAATTCTTTGGAATGAAGTAAGTTCCAAAACACGAGCAGGGACACCGTGCGTCGGCTGTACGGAACCCACTTTTCCTAAGCGGGAACTTTTCACGACTAAAACCTATATGTCTATTCCCGCAGAGATGCCGCTGGGGATCCCAAAACGGAGTTATCTAGCACTTGCCGGGGCAGCAAAGTCTTTTCATATCAAACGACTCGAAGAGAGGTTAATCGATGATAACGCATGAACTGATCGAGCGGATCGAGGGGGAAGCGGTACTCGATTTTAAAACCGATAAAAACGGACGGGTTCAGGATGCTGCTATCCGATTCTTGCATTTTCGGGGGATGGAAGCGATTTTAGAGGGGCGTAACGCTCTTGATGCTTTGGTAATAACCCCGAGAGTATGCGGAATTTGCGGTCATTCACATCTCATTACGACGGTAAGGATGATCGAAAATATTTATCAAAATGCGGGAGTCATGATCCGCATCAGCGATAAAGCTAAGGCTATTCGTACCATTACCCTATCGTGCGAACTTATTCAAAATCATATTAAATGGCTTTATTTGGTGATGCTCCATGAGAGCGGTAAAATGTTGGGTAAAGAGCCCGCTGTCGCTCTCAAAGCATTGTATGTTTCATCTGCGGTAAATCAGCTGTGCGCAGTGTTTAGCGGACAGTGGCCTCACAGTTCGTATGCACTCCCCGGAGGGGTAACGTGTGATCCCACTCATATCGAGGTGATGCAAGCATTAAAAATTCTCTCCGACGTGGAGAGTTTTATCCGTGATGAGGTATTAGGATGTGATTTTGAGACATTTATCCAAGCGATGAGGGATAACGAGGTACTGAAGCTCAAAGGGGATTTTGGAACCGTATTACGTAATTTCGAGACGCTTGGACTTCTGGAAAAAGGGAAAAGTCACGGTCGATTTTTAGTTCTGGAAGCGGGGGTAGTGATGAACGGTGTTCGCAGTGATACCGATATCGCTCTGGTTTCGGAAGATGTTTCCCAAACGTTTGAACACGGCGGAAAAACCTACGCAAAAAACGCCCTCTATCAGGGGGAATTTTATGAGACGGGGCCACTGGCACGTGCATTGGTAGAAGAACGCGCAGGAATCAGTGATCTGTACCGCGTATACGGAGACAGTGCCGTGACACGGTTAAGTGCACGGGTTGATGAGATGGTCTCTCTGTGCACTCAGGTGCGGCAGCTTTTGGCATCACTCGATCTCTCTCAACCCTCTTTTATCGCCCCTCCCGCTATCGAGAGTATCAGCGGCTCCGGCGTAGGGATACTCGAAGCACCGCGCGGGACGCTGATCCATCGTGCACGAATCGAGAAAGGGAAAATCATAGAGTATTCGATTATCACCCCGACGCAGTGGAATCTAGGCAACGGAATAGCTTCAAATCTTGGTGTGGCACAGAGGGCGATGATTGGGGCGGAGTCGATAGCCAAAGCCTCATTACTCTTTCGCACCTTTGATGTTTGCTCGGTCTGCACGACACACTAAAATAACTTTTTTCAATTTATCATTTTTAATGTAAATAATATTTAATTATCATAATAAAATCGTCCGAAAAATTGCTTTAGTCCAAAAATTAAATAACAAATTATCTTTTTAAATTAAATTTTATCCTTTAAATATTCGTTTAAGTTATCCAGACGTACAATACTGAATGATTGTTCATTAAAAATTGAGGAGGGGATTATGTCCGATAAAGTAGAAGCGGTTAAAAAACTGTTTACTTCGAAAAGTTCGCGCGTCGAAACGAACAAGGGTGATACGTATTATCAAGACTTGTTCGAAAAATGTGAGGCGCGTTTGAATGAAATGCGTGCCCAGACACCTGCTAACAAGCTTGATTTTGCCGATCTTTTAGAAGAAAACGGGATTGATCGACGCGAGTTTATGAAATGGGCGAGTGCGACAACTGCGATGTTGATGCTTCCTCCGATGTTCACACCGTTGGTTGCGGATGCTGCCGTGATGATGAACCGTGCGCCGGTTATTTGGCTTGAACTTCAAGACTGTGCCGGTAACTCGGAAGCACTATTGCGTGCAGACGGGCCAAAAATTGATGAAATCGTTTTGGACATAATTTCTCTCGAATTTCATGAAACACTTCAAGCTGCTTCCGGTCATCAGGCTGAGAAACAACTTGAAGAGGCGATGGAACATTTCAAAGGAAAATATCTCTTGTTCGTTGAGGGTGCTATTCCGATGGGAATGGAGGGTCAATACGGCACGATCGGTGCAAGCGGTGAAACATTCCATGATCATTTAGTACGCTGTGCTGAAAATGCGGCGGCGGTAGTCGCGGTCGGAAGTTGTGCTACATTCGGCGGTATTCCTGCGGCTGCTCCAAATCCTACGGGTGCTGTCGGAGTTATGGACGTTGTTAAAAACAAACCGCTTATCAATATTCCGGCATGTCCGGCAAATCCTGCCAACATGGTCGGAGTCATTTTGCATTATGTATTGACAGGGCAAGTACCGGAACTTGATTCACTTCTCCGTCCGAAATTTGCATTCGGTTACCGCATCCATGATAACTGTGAACGCCGCGCGCACTTCGATGCGGGTGAGTACGTTGAAGAGTGGGGAGATGTCGGTGCGCAAAACAACTTCTGTCTCTACAAAATGGGATGTAAAGGACCGATGACGTTTAACAACTGTTCTATCGTCCGTTATAACGAAGCGGTGAACTGGCCAATCGGAGTCGGACGCGGTTGTATCGGATGTTCGGAACCCGATTTCTGGGATAAATATGCGTATGAGCGTCCGATGGCGGATGCAAAAATCAAAGCACCTACGGGTGGAGTTGAAAAAACCGTTGATGAATTCGGTTTGGGATTGTTGACTGCAGCCGGTATCGGTATTGCGATCCATGCAGCAGCCAGCACCGTAGCCGGTAAACGAGAAAATTCAGGAGAGAACCATGAGTAAGCATATAGTAGTTGATCCTATTACCCGTATTGAAGGGCATTTACGTATTGAAGCGGTCATTGATGATAATAACACGATTGTAGACGCGTACAGCGCTTCGACCATGTTTCGTGGGATTGAAACGATTTTACAAGGGCGTGATCCACGTGACTGCGGACTTTTGGCGATGCGTATCTGCGGTGTTTGTACCGGTACCCACTATCAACGTTCTATCGAAGCGGTAGAGGATGCGTTTAAGATTACGATCCCTAAAAATGCGCGTCTTGTTCGTAACTTAATCCAAGGTGCACTTTATTTGCATGACCATGTGGTTCACTTTTATCATCTTCATGCTCTTGACTTCGTAGATGTGGTTTCGGCTCTCTCTGCCGATCCGGCTAAAACTGCGGCAGAAGCACGTAAATGGGCGAGTGTCGCCGGTGAATCTCCGTTTATCGATGGAGAAAGCCAATTTAAAGAGATTCAAGATCGTGTTGCAAAATTTGTAAAACAAGGTCGTTTGGGTATTTTCGGAAACGGTTACTGGGGTAATCCTCATTATAAATTGACACCGGAACAAAACCTTATCGGTGTTGCTCACTATTTGCAAGCGTTGGATATTCAACGTGATATGGCAAAAATGCAAGCAATTTTCGGGGGTAAAAATCCGCATCCTCAATCCATAGTTGTCGGTGGAGTAACGTGTGTTCAGGATATTCAAAATCCTGCACGTATCGCGTTGTTCAAATCTCTATTGCTAGAAGGGCGTAAATTTGTCAAACAAGCGTATTTGCCGGATGTTTACATGGCAGGTACCATGTATGCGGGTGAAGCGACTGACTCTAAAGCTACCTTTACTGAATTGATGGGGGGCAAAGGTGTCGGCGGAACCGGCGGCGGTCTTCTAAATTTCATGAGTTATGGGGATTTCCGTCTCGATGATACCGGCTTTTACAGCTCTGCACTCCTTTTCCCAAGCGGTGTAGTGATGGGGGGAGATATCTCTAAAGTACTTCCGTTGGAACAAGATAAAATTGCGGAAGACGTAACGCATGCTTGGTATAAAGGGGATAAACCTCTCCATCCGTATGACGGACAGACGATTCCTGAATATACGGGGTTAGATAAACGAGCTGATGGTATCGCGTATCTTAAAACCAAAGAGAAATACAGCTGGATTAAATCACCTATCTACAACGATACGCGTGTAGAAGTTGGGCCGTTGGCTCGTATGGTCATCGGTGTGGCGGCTAAAGACAAACGTATTACAAAATACGTTACCGAATTCTTGGAACGCGGAAATCTTCCGGTTGCGGTATTGTTCAGTACGGTCGGGCGTACTGCGGCACGTGCTATCGAGACATCGCTTATGAGTGACGTGATGATCGAATGGATTGATGAATTGGCTAAAAATGTTCTCTCCGGAGATAAAAGTACATGGACCGAATTTGATTTTGATGAAGTGAGCGTAAGTGCGAAAGGTCGCGGTATGGCGGAAGCTCCACGCGGCGCACTCGGTCACTGGGTGAGTATTGCGGATGGTAAAGTCGTAAATTATCAAGCGGTCGTACCTTCAACATGGAATGCAGCTCCACGTGATCATAAAGGACGTCTCGGTGCGTATGAAGCGAGTTTGATCGGAACCAAAGTGGCTAATCCGGAACAACCGTTGGAAATTATCCGTACGATTCATAGTTTTGACCCTTGTATCGCATGTGCCGTACACGTTGTCGATACCAAAGGTAAAGAGCTTGCTGTTTACAAAGTAGATACCTCTTGCAGTATCTAAGGAGATAATCATGAAACAGGGGTACAAACAAGTCAAACGTATGACACCCGCAATGCGCATCATCCACTGGGTGAATGCGATTTGTATGATCGGTGCCATCGTGAGCGGTCTTTACATCGGTCATCCGTACTATCAGACGTTGATAGCAGACGGTGCTGTCGATAAGTATGTTATGGCGTGGAACCGTTACGGCCACTTTATTATTGCGATTATTTTTGACGTCACGTCAGTCATTATCGCTTATTTGTATTTTTTCAGTCGCTTTGAAAAGCCTTATAAAAAGCTGATTCCAAATACGCAAAATATTACTGAATTTAAAGCGGTATTGGTTAATTTACTAACGCTTAATCGTAAAAAAGAGTTTGATTCCTCCCATGCGGACAGTTTCAATACCGTCTATTTTACGATTTTCCATCTATTATTGATTTGGATGCTTTTAACAGGGCTTCAATTATATGTGCATGGATTGGGTTCAGGTATCAGTTCTATCGGCGCTTGGTGGCCTTGGATGTTGCATTTGGCAACCGATTGGACGATTTTTGTCACCGGCGGTACGTTGATGGATGTACGTATCTCTCATCATACGACGATGTGGCTGATTATTTGTTGGGTAGTCTTTCATATTTATTACCAAGTATGGAGAACCATTTTTTGGAAAGAGGCGGATATCGCTATTGTTATCGGCGGATCGAAATTCGTCAAAGAATAAAAGTTCACGGACATTTGTCCGTGACTCTTTTTGTTCACTCTCTTTTGAAGAGGGTGAGTAAAGAGAGCAAAGGACGGCTATGGCATTTACGTTAGAGGTAATGACCTCACATTCACAACCGACGATTAAAAATTATTTGATTTCTATTATCCGATCTTTTGGGATAAAAGCGGTTGTCCACCAGCAAAAAAATAAAATCATTTGCGCGTTTGAAAGCAATCATGAAAAGCTTCAAGAATGTTTGGAAACGATAGCATCTACTTTGCCGGCATCTTGCTTTATGAGTAGCTCTCAACATTACGAAATGGAGGGAGAACCGGAGGCTATTCCCGATTTTAACCAAGAATACCCCCTCTCATTGGGATTGTGTCCGAGCTGTCAAAAAGAGATATTTGATCCCTCTTCAAAGCGCTATTATTATCCCTTCACCCAATGTACCCATTGCGGCGGGCAATATACTTTTTTTGAGCATTATCCCTATATTCGTGCCAATACGGTTTTTTCGTATCTCAAACCATGTCCGACATGTGAAGATGAATCGAAACAGTTAGGCCGTCGTGAAAAACAGGTATTGAATTCTTGCCATGAGTGCGGTATTCCCGTAAAACTAACACACAAGGAGAAAGAGCGCTATGCGAATGACGCGGGGAGTTTTCGAACCATGTTTGAAGTTGCGGCCAAAGCATTGCGCGACGGTAAAACGCTCCTTATGAAAACGACGATGGGATACCGTCTGTTTTATCGTAGTGAAACGCTCTCTCCTCACGCAGTCTTAATGTTGCTCAATGCGGTTAAAATTACCGATTATTGCTCTTTGATTCATGATGAGTTTAACGCATTGCTGAGTATTGAGCGTCCGATTTTGCATGTCGCACTCAAAGATGAAGCATTGCGCAGTACCTTTGGGACAAGCATCAATGTGAAATATCCGGATGAGGGTTTTTCTATTCTTCTTGCGAAAGTGCTGACTCTTTTGGGACTTGACTATATCACGTACGAAGCGCTGGACGTAGCGGTAGAAGCCGATTTTGTGATGGAATTTGACCTCAATATTCATGCGCAAAGCGATATGCATCTTTTTATCAATAAAGATATTAAATTTATCGCTTCGGGTGAGCGCGTCTCTTTCCCCTCACGCCTTGCTTACGGTACCGATACGCTCAGTATTGCGCACGCTCTGGTCGGTATCAAAGATGACAAAGGGGTGTTATTTGATCAAATGGAGCGGTTTGCCTCGGCATCTGCCCTCAAGGTAAATCAGCTTGAGAATGAAACCCCTGCGGTTGAATCGAGCAATTTTCATCCTATCTCTGAAGATGAAGCCTCGTTTATGTCGGTTATCGCCGAACACAATAAATTCGGAACGAAAGCAGTAGGTGCTTATTTTCAGGGGGAACCCTCATTTTTGTATTATGACGGCAAAAAAGTGATTCGGGTTGTCCCCCCGAAACACTTTAGTTCAGTGGGATTGATCGATGCTATGGCCACATTGCGTGAGGGATCGGATAGATTAATGGTTAATGTAGAAAAGAACCATACACAGCTGTACGCGCTTCTTTTAAAAATTGAACAAAGCAACGTGAACCTTTTTGAAGCAACGGCGATGATTTTAGGACTAGAAGAAGAGAGTTTTGAGGGGGTGATGAAAGAGGCCCTTAAATTTATAGGCAAGGGGGGGCTTCAAATCGATACCAAAGTAGAAGACAACCGATTCAACCATGTCGCATTTTTAGCGAGTATTATCAGTTATCGCCTTGCGGGTGTCGATTCAGTTTATCTTAGCTATTCTATCTTTGAATCTTTTGGAGACTATTTCAGTGAGCTTTTGAGTGAGATTAAAAGCAAAACAAAAGCAACTGAGATTGTATTGTGCGGCTCGTATTTTGCGAGTCAATCACTTTTTAGCCGCTTGCAGAGGAACTTAAAAAACACCCCTCCGCTTTTAAATATGAGTTATCCGATAGGGAAGGAAAATTGCGTTGTCGGCGGAGTCTTCATCTAACCAAAGCGTTACCATACGGATAAAAGGGATAGTTCAAGGGGTCGGATTTCGCCCTTTTGTCTATCGTGAAGCCCTCTCTCACGCGATTGTCGGATTTGTTGTAAATACTCCCGATGGAGTCGTCATCGAGGCTGAGGGATCAGAGTGTAATTTGTTTATCGAGAGTTTGCATGCCAATCTTCCCGAACGCGCTCGTATCGATTCGATTGAAATATTGCAGCGTGAAGCCATCGGCTATAGCGATTTTGAAATCCGCGACAGTACTTTGGGTGAGGGGAGTGTCGCCATTCCTCTTGATACGGCACTCTGTCATGCGTGTCAAGCGGAGATGGATGATCCTCTCAATCGTCGCTACCGTTATCCGTTTATCAACTGCACCGACTGCGGGCCTCGTTATACGATTATACAAATACCCCCATATGATCGTGTCCGTACCTCTATGAAACATTTCACGATGTGTCAACAATGTGAAGCAGAATACAATGATCCGATGTCACGCCGTTATCATGCCGAACCGATTTCATGCCCGCAATGCGGTCCGCAATTAAAGTTTCTCGATAATAAAGGAAACGAAATAGCGGGAGATCCTGTCGATCTGGCGGTGCAAATGCTTAAATCGGGAGAAATCATTGCACTGAAAGGGCTGGGTGGATTTCATTTGATGTGTGATGCTACTTCAAAGAGTGCCGTATCCCAATTACGCGAGCGTAAGCGTCGTAAAGCCAAACCTTTGGCGGTTATGTTTCGCTCATTAGAGCAGCTCGAAGCGTATGCCGAGATTAATGAGACGGAGAGAGCCCTGATTAGCGGAGTGATCAAGCCGATTGTGATTGTTCGTGCCAAAGGGGGGACAAACCTCTCTTCGCTTATTGCCCCTGGAATTGATCGGCTAGGGGTTTTTCTCCCTTACACACCGTTGCATCGGCTCCTTTTTGAAACGGTTGATTTTCCGTTGGTCGCTACCAGTGCCAACATTAGCGATGAGCCGATTATCGTCCGTACCGAAGAGATTTCCCGTAGATTAGGTCATGTCGTGGAGGGGATTTTATCGCATGAACGCTCTATTATTAACCCCCTTGATGACTCGGTAGTTCAGGTTGCAGAGGGACGTGTGACGCTTCTTCGGATGGGGCGTGGATTCGCTCCGCATACACTCTATGGATCACACCGTTTTGAAAAAAGTATTTTGGCGGTCGGTGCGCATCAAAAAAGTGCTATTGCCCTTGGTATCAAAGAAAATATGATCCTTAGCGGCCATATCGGAGATTTGGGGAGTGTAGAAGCGGATAATTATTTTGAAAAAACAGTACAAACTTTCAAACGCTTTTATGAGTGCGAGCCGACTTTGCTCATACACGATCTACATCCGCACTACAGTTCTACACGCTATGCATCCGTTCAAAAAAGAGAACATTACGGCATTCAGCACCATTATGCCCATATCTTGGCGTGTATGGCAGAATACGGCCTTAAGGAGAAAGTGCTCGGATTTGCATTTGACGGAACCGGATACGGGGAAGACGGGAGCCTTTGGGGCGGTGAAGTGTTGATCGCCGATACACATGGATATGAGCGGAGCGGACATCTAAAACCGTTTGCCCTTTTGGGTGGGGATAAAGCGATTAAAGAACCCCGACGGATTGGATTATCGCTGTTATTTGAATGTTTTAGCCTCGATGAGGTGCTCACTCTGAAATCTCCGACAACAGAATCGTTTTTACCCCATGAAATACGGACCCTCCATCATATGTGGGTTAAAAAACTGAATGCTCCGCTTAGCAGTTCCATGGGACGATTGTTTGATGCGGTCGCTTCGTTGGGAGGGTTTATCCAGAGTCTTGATTATGAAGGGCAGGGGGGGATGATCATGGAATCGTTTGTGGATGTCACCGTAGAGGGAGTGTTTGCATTTGAAGTTCATAATGGGGTGATTGACCTTTCTCCGATGATTAGAGAGATTATTGCTATGGGTGAGGATGCGGATACTAAAAGGGTTATTGCCAGCCGTTTTCTTGCTACGATAGAAGAGATCATTCACTATTTCGCGAGGCTGTACCCTGAATTACCGATTGTTATCGGGGGCGGAGTATTTCAAAACCGCGCGTTGATGAGTCGGCTGTACCGACGTTTCGGAAGTACTCGGTTTTATGCTCAGCAGCAAACGCCGATCAATGACGGCTCAATCGCGCTCGGACAACTTTATTATGCGATACATAATACTGAAAAATACCCCAAATGAATTCCGCTATAATTTTTGTATTTTGTGAATGAGATAGAGATTGTGAAGGAAAAATGTGAAAATTGACTTTGAAGAAACTCAACATGGCAACCCTTATGAGTTGACAAAAAAACAGCATTTTATTCCCAATGAAAGTATTAAAAGATTTTCTGACAATAACGGAAAAGTTCAGGTAAAGCATTTAAAAACAAAAAAACAGCAAATAGTATGCACATCTCCTGATGATGAAATATTTTGGGTAACGAGGCTTTGGGATCAACGGGCTGAAAATGGTTATATGAAAAAAATTGAAGATGCCTTTCAAGGACTAGTTGATAAGGTTATTCAAAATGAGGTTACCTCTTTTGATGATACTCAAAATAAAATTATTTGTGATATGTATACATTGTGGGAATGTAGAATATTGTGTATAGAAGAATTTTTAAAGAACCCAAAGCTATTTGTTCAATTAAGTGGGATTGATGGAGAAACTCTTACAAAAAACGAACAAGAAATATTAGAGAGTAAACACTTCGCATATGTGACTGAAAATGTAGAAATACCAAATAGGAGTTTGATTGGAGATCAATGTCAATTAAAAATTATTGGCTCTCCATATAAAAATATCAAATGGGGTATATTAAAATCAAGTTATAAAGAATTTGTTATGTCAAGTAATCCAATAATACGGCATAATGAAAATCCCCCAACTATTATTTTTCCAATTTCTCCATTTTATTGTATTGTTTCTACTGTTGTTTATCAAGTTGTAGATGATAAAGATATTGAAGAATTAAATAGCGTAATAATTCAAAATTCAAAATGGTTTTATTTTGGAAGAAATTTAAAAAAATGAGACAGGCTGAACCAAAATGAACAACCAAATGAGGACAACTAACTAATGCCGTGGCGACATAAACCCATAGAGATATACAAAATTCC
Source organism: Sulfuricurvum sp. (assembly GCF_031427015.1). Lineage (GTDB taxonomy): Bacteria > Campylobacterota > Campylobacteria > Campylobacterales > Sulfurimonadaceae > Sulfuricurvum. The sequence goes on from NZ_JASJOW010000001.1 coordinate 399,853, forward strand.
CGATGTTGATTATTTTCTTTTTATGGATGAAAGCGGTGAACATAACCTCAATAATTTCGATAACACCAAACCCGTATTCACTCTCAATGGAGTCATGGTCGAAGTCAAACAATATACTACTTTCAAACGTCGGATCAATGCGTTCAAAGATACGTACTGGGAGAATGGATGCTTTTTAGACAAAGGGAAACATCCTAAAAAAGTGTGTTTTCATAGTCGTGAGATTCGACGGCGTAGCGGTGCGTTTTCTAAACATTATTTCGACGATGTACAATACAATCAGTTTATGGACGAATTGACCTCTATGATGCAAGAGTTGTCATTTGAACTTATTGCCGCTTGTATCGATAAACAAACGCTTGTATCACGCTATATTCATCCTAAAGAACCATATGAATTGGCTTTGGAGTTTATCATCGAACGGTTTGCCAAATTTTTAAATACCCAAAATAAGACGGGGATTATAATTTTAGAATCACGTGGGACGAAAGAGGATGCAAAATTATTGGAGTTATTTTTAGAGTTATTCAATGATGGAACGAACTTTGTAAGTCATCGTGTGTTGCAAAGAACGATCACGGCGGGATTATACTTTAATCCGAAGTGGAACAAAGCAAAAGAGAACCTTGATACGTTTGTAGGATTGGAGATTGCCGATTTATGTGCTCATCCGATAGGACATTTCGCGTTCAAAAACGAAAAATCGAAGCCATTTTTAACAATCGAATCAAAGTTTTTAGGATTTCCAAATTATCAGGGGAAGGGATTGAAGCTGTTTCCATGATAAGCTTACGGGACGGATCCCGTACGCCGACCGACTTTAGCCGATCCACTTGAAAGAATTATACATAATTATTGAAATAATTCAACTGAAAATTTAAAGTTAAAGAAAATGAGGATAGACGAAATGAGCAAACGATATGATGAGATAATTACTACAAAGGAATATCATGGACGCTAAAGTAGCCCTAATCGGTTCAGGAAACGCATTTTTTAAAGATGAAGGAGCCGGGCTCTATGCAGGCAAGTATCTCAAAGAAAATTTTACGTATGAGCCGTCATTAGACATCGTGGATGGAGGAACGCTCGGATTTCGTTTGATGCCGCTGCTTCAGGAGTACGAATATGTCATTATCGCCAATACCAGCTCCGATGATACCAAAGCAGTAGGGACTATCGAAGTGATGAGCGGTGATGAGTTGATAGCCAATCAAGGGATCAAAAAAACGGCGAATGAGGTGGAAATCACCGAGATGCTCCAAATCTGTTCGATGGCTTCGCATTGTGCGACAACGACGATGATTAGTATCGTCCCCGAAGACATAATCAGTGTATGTGTCGATATTACTCCCGCTTTGCGTACGCAATGGGATAACTATATCAAAGTGATTTTGGAAGAACTCTCAAAATACGGTATTCAGGCTACGAAAAAAAGTGAGATCATGAGTTTAGATGAGATCATAGAGCAGTTTGCTAATCCGAGTATCGAGTACGGTAAAGGGTTCTAATGTCGATTGTTGTATTGGGGGTCGGGAACGTACTCGAAGAGGATGACGGTGTCGGTATCTATGCGTGTGCCTATTTGAATACTAACTATACCTTCACCCCAGAAATCGACATTATAAATGGCGGAGTGGAAGGGATTAATCTGCTTAACCTTTTTATGGAACACGACCGTATCATTATCCTCGATACGATTAATCTCGACGACGAAGCGGGAAGTATCTACAATATCCCCTCCTATGAACTCAGTGGATTTGGTCTTAATAGTGGCGGAGCCCATGAAGTAGGGGTGATGCAATGTTTGGATATGATCGAGCTGATGGGACATCCGCTACCCGAATCAAACGTTATCGGCATCGTTCCCAAAAGTATTACCTTTCATATGGGACTGAGTGTTGAGCTTATGGAGCGATTTGAAGCGTATATAAAAACGGTTATAAACTACCTCAAAACCATTCATATTGATGCGACGCCAAAAGAACCGCACACAGATTTGATAGAGATTATAGAGACGTTTAAATATCCGAGCCGTTAGGGTGGAAATAGAGCCGTTCCAGTATTTTTGAACGTTCATGAAGCGGAGTATTGAACTTAAATTCCGCTTCTTTTAGATAATAAGGGAAGTGTTCACGGCTGACCCCTTTAAACATGGTGATGAAATTTTCAAAATAGTGCCAAAAACGGGTTATCGCATTATCATGTTCGGATATTTTGATAATTTTGCTGGTACGCATGAACTTGGAAAACTCTTTATGATAAATATCTTCGAGATTATCTTCCAAAAATTGTTGTTTAAACATACCTAATGAAGGCATGAGAAGCGTATAAACATTATTGCCGTATTGAAAAGTCAAGAAATTATGGGAGTCAAAAATAGCCGCCTTATCGTTTCTTTTTGATTTTTCAATATAGAGGTACTCTTCGTATTGAGACTCCTGTGTACGGTGAAGGTGGTAGTGTTCTTCACAATACTCGGCACTCAGGTATCGAAATTTCTGGTAGTACTTTAATACCGTAACGTAACTAAGACCCAGAGATTTGGAGGTTAAAAGGGCATTATCATCATCACAAAACGCTTTTATAACACGTTTGATTTGATTAACACGTGTCGGACTGTACTTTTTTTTGCATTGGCTGCATTTGACATTCCCCTCTTTGAGCTGATAGAGAGGTGATGAACAATAAAAACAGTATTGTTTATCTAAATTTAGTTCCATTTTTATCCAAGAAACATTTATTTTAAAGTTCATTATAGTTAAACAAACTATAATTATTTCTAAACTGAACAACAATTCACAAAGGAGTTCATATGCACATTCCGGATGGTTTTATCTCCCCCGCTACCTATCTTCCGGCAACGGTTATAGCAATACCGTTATTGATGGTGGCTTTCAAAAAAACAAAAGAAGCGATTAATGATGAATCTTTTGCATTTCTTTCGTCACTTACCGCTTTTTCATTTGTTGTCATGATGTTTAATATTCCTATTCCCGGCGGTACAAGCGGACACGCTATCGGGGCCGCGATTTTGGCGATATTATTCGGCCCTTGGGTGGCAGCTTTTTGTTTATCTCTTACTCTCTTTATTCAGGCGCTTGTTTTCGGGGACGGGGGGCTTAGTGTCTTTGCAGTCAATTCGCTAGCGATGGGATTTGTCGCTTCATTCACAGCTTTTTATGTCCACAAACTGCTCAAAAACAGAGTTAATAATAATATCGTGTTATTTTTAGCAGGGTGGAGCGGTATCGTTGCCGCATCCGTTGTCGTTGCCTTAGCTTTGGGGATTCAGCCGCTTTTGGGTGTTGATGCCGCCGGTCATCCGATTTATTTCCCTTTTGACTTAAGCGTTACGTTACCTGCGGTTGTCGGTTCACATCTTCTATTTTTTGGGGTGGTTGAGGGATTTGCGACGATGTTAGTTCTGAAGTTCATTGAGAAAATCACCAATCAAAATCCAAATAAAGAGGTTTTAGTATGAGTCAAAACAAAAAATATTTGTTAGCTTTTATCCTGATTGCTATTATACTCACACCGCTTGGTTTGATCGCGCAGGGGCCGGCATGGGGTGAATGGAGTGCAGAAGAGATCAATACGATGATAGGATATGTCCCTCAATCGATAGAAAATACAAAGCCCCTGGTTGAAGCACTTATTCCCGATTATGAAATCAGCGGGTTAAATGCGTTAGCTTCGACGTGGATAAGTGCCGCTATCGGTGCCGCTTTGGTATTTATGATTATGATAGGAATCAAAAAGACGGGTAAACGTGCCAGCTAAAATCTATTTTATCCTCTATATCGGTACCTTAGTAGCTATATCGACGATGAAGAGCTATGAGCCGCTCTTAATCGTACTTGCTTTGTTGGCACTGATCTCAGGTAGGTCGGTCTTTTCGATTGCACGTAGATCCTTTATCTTGGTGGCACTATTTTCATTGTTTATCACGTTGAGCTATTCCTTTACCCTTTATTTGAGAGATGAGTCGTTTTGGCACTACTTTTTAACGGTTAATTTACGCTCATTTGATATGGTATTTTTGACACTGCTGTTTAGCAGGAAAGTGAATATTTATGAAGCGGTTGCATTTTCGAAAGATTTAAGCTTTTTATTGATCTTGAGTGTCTCAAAAATTATGACCATGCAAAGGGCTTTTGCAGATTATACCGATGCCCTAAAATCAAGAACACTCAAAAAACCGACGCGGAATCAGATATATGATTATTTAGGTTCTGCAATCGCCGGATTTTTAGATAAAAACATTAGAGAAAGCAAAGAGAATTTTGAAGCGATGAAGTCAAGAGGTTTTAGTGTTTAAAGCAGAAAATATTACTCTGCAAAGAGAAAACAGTACCATTTTCGAAAAGTTGAACTTAACTATCAAAGCCGGTGAGAAAGTAGTGCTTTTAGGCGTCAACGGCAGTGGGAAAAGTACACTTTTGAAACTGCTTGACGGATTGGTTTTTCCTGATAGCGGAGAGTTATTTTTTGAAGGAAATTCTCTCACTAAAAGTGCTCTGAGACAAAAAGAAAAAAACGAATATTTCCGTCGTAACGTCGGATTGGTCTTTCAAAATATTGATGCGATGCTCTTTAATCCCACCGTATATGATGAGATAGCATTTGGAGCTAGACAACTGGAATTCGATGATGTCGATGCACGGGTACGTAACTATGCCGAGCTGTTCGGATTGACACCGTATCTGCAAAGTGTACCTTTTAAACTCAGTGGGGGACAAAAGCAAAAAGTAGCCTTGGCGTGCGTCATGGCATTATCGCCGAAAGTGTTACTGCTCGATGAGCCGACCAGCGCCCTCGATCCTGCCAGTACCGCCAAATTTCTCGATATTATCGCCGCACTGCCTATCACGACGATTACGGCAACGCACAACTTGGCGATTGCACCGAGACTCGGTGAACGTGTTGTTATTTTGGACGAAAAAGGTAAAATCCTATACGATGGAAGCAGTGAAAACGCGTATGAAATCGATCTCCTCACCCGAGCGGGATTAATAATTTAAAACAAACAAAAAGGAAATAATAATGTGTAAAGATTGCGGATGCTCGATTACGACCAATAACCACCAGCACGGACATACTCATGTCGATGAGTTCGGACGAGAATATACCCACGTTCATGAGCATGAGCATGATACGCAAGAACATCCTCACGAAGGGGGGCATCATCATCACCATCACGGAGAAGATGAACATTCTCATAACCATCAAGCGGCGCATGAGACATTGCACCATAACCCACAGCTTAACGATAGTAAAACGATTGCGGTTATTAAAAAGATTTTGGACAAAAATGACCAAGAGGCACATCATAACCGTGAGCATTTTAACGAGCACGGTGTGTTGGCGATTAATCTGATGAGCTCACCGGGGAGCGGAAAAACAACATTGCTTGAAAAGATGGGAAGCTTGGCCCCGTTTAAATTTGGTGTTATCGAGGGGGATTTGGAGACGTCACGAGATGCGGATCGTCTCACCGCGGTGGGGATTCCTGCCGTTCAGATTCAGACGGGAAGTGCGTGTCATCTGGATGCTTTTATGGTTCATAAAGGGTTGCATGATCTACCGTTGGCCCCGCTGGATGTCTGCTTTATCGAAAACGTCGGGAATCTCGTTTGCCCTGCGAGCTACGATGTGGGATCGCATCTCAACATCGTCCTCGTCTCGATCCCTGAGGGGGAGGACAAGATCGCTAAATATCCCGTCATGTTCCGTGCCGCTGATTTGATCCTTATCACCAAAACCGATCTGTTGCCGTATTTTAAATACGACATCGAGCGGGAGAAAGCCGAAGCGCGAAAGATCAAACCGAATGTCGATATTTTGGAAGTGAATATCAATGACGAGGCCTCCATCATGAATGTGATTGATTGGATTGAATTTAAACGAAAGATGAGAAACTGATTATGTGTTTATCTATCCCCTCAAAAGTGGTCAGTATTGACACCGAAAACAATATTGCTACCGTCGATACCATGGGTATTCAGCGTAATGCAGGGCTTGATTTGATGGAAGAAGGAAGTGTCCAAATCGGCGATTACGTACTCCTTCATATCGGGTTTATCATGAACAAAATCGACGAGGAAGATGCCCTCGAATCGCTCAAAGTGTATCGGGAAATACTCGATACGATGGATGAACAAGATAGGCTTGCTGCAATCGCAGAGAGTGATAACTGCCCGAGCGGAGAAGCGCCATGAGCTCTCTCGAACTCAAAGATCTTTACGACGGCTTTCGCAATCCCGAGGTAATTAAAAGCTTTCAGAAGCTGATTGCTTCGGAAGCAGAAAAACTGGATCGTACCGTTAACATAATGGAAGTATGCGGCGGTCATACCCACACGATTATGAAATACGGTTTGACGCAGCTGCTGCCCGAGAATATCAACTTTATCCACGGGCCCGGATGTCCGGTGTGTATCATGCCCAAAGAGCGGATCGATCATGCGTATACTTTGGCGATGCAAGAGGATGTGATTTTGCTCACCCTCGGCGATATGATCAAAGTTCCGGGAAGTCACGGTTCTCTCCAAGACGCCCGTGCCAAGGGTGCGGATGTTCGGTATGTTTATTCGCCGATGGATGCGCTCAAAGTAGCGGAGGAAAACCCGACGAAAAAGATCATTTTCTTCGCAATCGGTTTTGAGACGACGACCCCTATGAGTGCCGCATTGCTCGATGTTGTCATCAAACGTGATATCAAAAACATCTTTTTGCATATCAACCATGTCACTGTTCCCGAAGTGATGAAAGAGCTGATCGATAGCCGCGATGAACACGTTAACAGTTACGATCACCGTATCGATGCCTTTATCGGACCCTCACATGTCAGTGTTATCAGCGGATCGAAGATTTATGCGGTTTTCCCCGAACATTACCGTATTCCCGTCGTTGTTGCGGGATTTGAGCCGGTCGATGTGATGGAAGCGATTTATATGATGATCAAGCAGTTTAACGAGGGACGCAGTGATTTAGAAATCCAGTACAAACGGCTTGTCACCCATGAGGGGAACCTCAAGGCGCAAGCATTGATCGAGAAATATTTTGAAAAAGTGGATCTGTTCAAATGGCGGGGGATGGGAAATGTCCCCAACAGCGGTTTGAAATTGCGTGATGCATTTGCGCCGTACGATGCGGAAGTGCTTTACAAAGAGGTGCTTCCCTACGATGAGATCGACGATCACAAACTCTGTATCTGCGGTGACATTTTGCGCGGATTCGCTAAACCGCAACAGTGCAGTGTGTTTGGAACGGCATGTAAGCCGAGCTCTCCGTTGGGGAGCTGTATGGTGAGTTCAGAGGGGGCGTGCGCCGCTTATTATAAATACGGGAATCTATTATGACAAAAAATATTGTACTCGCCCAAGGCAACGGCGGGGAAGAAAATGGCGAACTGATCTCAAAAATATTTTACAAACATTTTAAAAACGAGATTTTGGAAAAAAGCGAAGATGCGGCGATCATCGACGGCGGGCGTTTAGCCTTTACGACCGACAGTTTTACCGTCAGTCCGATCTTTTTTGACGGCGGGGATATCGGGAAACTTAGTATCTGCGGTACGTGTAACGATCTTGCGATGATGGGGGCAAAGCCTACGTATATGACGTGTGCGGTCATCGTCGAAGAGGGATTTTCGGTCGAAGAGTTGGAGAAGATTGTTCGCTCAATGAAAAAAGAGCTTGAGATTAACGGAGCAATGATCGTTTGCGGTGATACCAAAGTGGTTCCGCGCGGAAGTGTCGATAAAATTTTTATCAATACGACGGGTGTAGGCGTCGTTCAAAAGAGCGGGATATCTTCAAACAGCGTGAGTGAAGAGGATGTAATCATCGTCTCCAACGAGATCGGCAAACACGGTGCAACCATTTTCGCCAACCGAGAGGGGATGGAGTTTAGCAGTAACCTCCAAAGCGATTGTACGTCGTTGTGGCCGTTAGTCGAAAAACTCCTCTCTGAGGGGATTGCGATCACCGCGATGCGGGATGCGACGCGCGGCGGTGTAGCGGCGGTGCTAAACGAATGGGCGAAGCAGTCCAAAATGTGTATCGAAGTAAACGAAGATGCTATTCCTGTGAGCGATGAGGTACGGGGGATTTGCGAAATTTTGGGATTCGAGGCGTACAATCTGGCGAATGAGGGGACGTTCGTTCTCGCGATCAAACACTCCGATGCCGAGCGTGCGGTGGAGGTGTTAAAAACATTCGAAGAGGGTTCAAAGGCGAGTATCATCGCCTCGGTAACCCATCAGCATGACGGACGGGTTCTCCTGCTCAGCCCGTGGGGATCGAAACGGTTTATGGATTTACCGACGGGTGAGTTATTGCCTCGAATATGTTAACTGAGGCGAATTGTGCGTATTTTATTGGTACTCAGCGCTTTTAATTCCCTCTCCCAGCGGGTATTTTGTCATCTTAGAGAGTGTGGAGAGAATGTCGGAGTCGCTTTTGCGATTACTGATACACAGCTCAGCGCGGAAGTGGAAGCCTATGCACCCGATATTATCATCGCCCCGTTTTTAAAGAAGAGAATCCCTGAGCGTATCTGGAGTACGATACCGACGTTTATCGTCCATCCGGGGATTGCAGGAGATCGTGGAGCCCATGCACTCGATTGGGCCATTTTGAATCAATCTTCTGAGTGGGGAGTGAGTATACTGCGTGCTAACGGCGAGTACGATGCGGGGGATATCTACGCACACGGGACATTTACTATGGTGCAGGGGAGTAAAGCGTCCATTTATCGCAATGAAACAACGACCCTGGCAATACGATTGGTGGATGAATTGTTGAGGGTAGTGAATGATCCGACGTTCATTCCTATAGATCAACATACAGAGAGCTTGAGCGGTTCGGCGCACAGAGCGATGACTCAGAGTGATCGCCGGATCGATTGGGAAAACGACTCCACCGAGAGTATTCTGACTAAAGTCCGATCTGCCGACAGCCATCCGGGGGTACTCGATACAATCTTAGGGCTGGAATGTACCCTCTACGGTGCTCATCGTGAGGGGAAACTACGCGGTGGAATCAAAGAGATTCTGGCCAAGCGTGAGGGGGCGATTTGTCTGGGGACGAAAGACGGAGCGATTTGGATTACCCATCTAAAAGAACGTCATCCCCCCAGTATCAAACTCCCCGCAACCTATGTTCTCAAAGATCGTCTTAAAGGGGTGATGGAAGATCGGCTACCGCTGTTTGTAGATCCCTCTTTAGAGACGTTCAAAGAGATCACCTATGTTGAGCGTGATGAGATAGGGTATCTCGGATTTGATTTTCATAACGGTGCAATGGGTGCCCATCAGTGTGTCCGATTAAAATATGCATTCGATCATCTCAAACAATCGGGGATCAAAGTATTGGTCTTGATGGGGGGAGAAGAATTTTTTTCCAACGGCATCCATTTGAACATCATGGAAGACTCCAAAAAATCGGATGAAGACGGATGGTCGAATATCCATTCGATGAACGAAGTGCTCAAATCGATTTTACTGTGCGATGAGGTGCTCACGGTGAGTGCATTGCGACGCAATGCGGGAGCGGGAGGGGTATTTTTGGCTCTTGCAGCCGACGCTGTCGTTGCACGAGAAGGGGTTGTCCTCAATCCCCACTACCAAACACTCGGATTACATGGGAGCGAGTATTGGACTTATACCCTGCCACGCCGTGTCGGAGAGGAAAAAGGAAAAGAACTGACAAATGGCTGTCTGCCGATCAGTGCCGTGTATGCCAAAAAGATCGGTTTGGTCGATACGGTTTTATCGGAAGATGATGAGACTTATTTAGAAGAGTTACATCGTTATTGTTTCTCTTTGTGTGAGGATGAAAAGCGCTATGATGAGTTTTTGGATGCCAAGCGTCAAAAAATCAATCATACCACTTTTGTAGAGGAGATTCAGCGTCATCGTGAGGCAGAACTTGAACAGATGTACCCGAGTTTTTACGATACTGCCAGCGATTTTAACCGTCTGCGTAAAGACTTCGTGTACAAACTGTGTCCTATTCAGACCCCTAACTATTTAAAAGGAGATTTTTATGCATGAGTACTCTATAGTACAAGCACTGTTAACCCAGTGCGAGGATATAGCCCGTGAGAACGAAGCCGAATCGGTCTCGAAAATCGTCGTAAAGATCGGGAAAATGTCGGGTGTTGAGCCGCATCTGCTTGAAATCGCGTTTAATACGTTCAAAGAAAAAACGGTGTGTGACGGAGCAGATTTTGTGATGAACGTTCAGCCGCTCGTGATCGAGTGTAAAGGGTGCGGTGTACAAACGACGTTGGAGGAGATTTACTACAAATGTCCCGCGTGCGAAAGTTTGGATGTCAAAGTGATAGACGGTGAAGATATGTTTTTAATGTCATTAGAGATGGAGTAGGGTATGCAAGAGTATTGGGAATTATATATGAAAACCATCGACGGCGCTATTGCCTCGGTTTTGGTAAACGTCGGAATTTCGGTGGAGTTGCCGAGTGAAGATAAATTTATTGTGGGTTTTATCAAGTTGAAAATGAAATCTCCTAACGATAAAGGGTTGATTAGCGAAGATGAAGAGGCGCAGCTCTCTTTTATCGAAGACAAAATCGAGATGGAGTCATTACGTTATCGTGTCGGGAATTATGTCGGTAAAATCGTCTCTAATGGAGATATAACTTTTATTTACTATCTTAAACACGATTTTGAATGGCCGGATGCAGTCAAAGCGGCAATGAAAGAGTTTCCCGATTATAGTTACGAATACGGCTCAAAACCTGACAGCGAATGGGAGGTATATCACAAACTATTGTTTCCAACCCCTATTGAATGGCAAATCATCCAAAATCATAAAGTGTGCGATCATTTAAAAACTCAGGGAGATTCGCTTCATCTTGCTCGTGCGATTGAGCATAAAGCCTATTTTGAAACAACGGAAAAACGCTCTGAGTTCATCGGCGCGATCGAGACCGAAGGATTTAAAGTCAAAGATCTTATGGATACCAATGAAAACACCCCTATGGTTGGGCTCAGTTTCTATCGTCAAGACAAACCTTTTTACTACGATATTGATACGTTAACACTCCATTTGATCCATCTCTCCATCCAATTCGGGGGAGCCTATGACGGCTGGGAAACGAGTATTGTAAAAATTTAGTAATTTTACACTGAAAGATCATTCACTTTTAAGAAACTTTAATCTATTCACGGTGATAATAAGGATATTAACGTCTCACATAATTATCAAAAGGAGTGAATACATGAGTCCAGAGGAAATCGTGAAAAAAATCGAAGAGAATAAAGGGTTGTCTCGTCGTAGTGCTCTTAAAATGATGGCATTGTCACCGATAGCCGCATCGGTACTTGCAGGAACTGCCGCTCCTACTCCTCTACAAGCATCCTCTTCGGATGCCGTAGGAAAAATTGTTATCGTTGGAGGGGGGTCGGGTGCTCTTATGGTTCTTTCACGTTTGCGAAGAGCTCTATCAAAGCCTGATATCACAATTATCGCACCTAATGAAAAACATGTGTATCAGCCGGGTCAAATTTTTGTAGCTGCGGGAGAGTATGAACCGGAAGATATTATTTTCGATAATACCGGCTATATCGGTGAAGATGTGACGTGGATCAAAGATGAAGTGACAACGTTTGATCCGGATAATAATAAAGTAACGACGAAAGCGGGAACGGTAGTCGAGTATGATTATCTTATAGTTGCGACCGGTGTGCAATACCATTATGAGCAAATCGAAGGACTCACGGCGGATATGCTCGGTAAAAACGGTATTGCAAGCGTCTATCAGAGTGATCTCGCCGCAGGTACGGCTGAGGGGGGTACCATCACCCGTGATTGGTTTAATGCCCTTAAAGAAGCGGCGAAAACCTCTAAACCGCGGGTTATTTGTACCCAACCTTCCACTCCTCTCAAATGCGGCGGAGCACCGCAAAAAATTCTCTGTTTAAGTGATGATTTCCTCCGACGTGAGAAATTAACGGCAGATTTCATCTTTGCAACAGCCTCAGAAAAACTTTTTAGTCTCCCTGAAATCGATGCGGCACTTACAAAAGTACAAAAAGAGTACGGCAATATCACCAATAAGTTCGGACATGAATTGATCGCAATTGATGCCGAGAAAAAAGTAGCTACTTTTTTACATAAATATCAAGTACAAGGTGAATACGACAAAGATTTTGAAGAGTACGATATGATCGATAAAGAAGATGAGGTAAAACTTGAATACGATTTTATCCATATTTCTCCTCCGACGTATGCCGTCGATGCGGTTGCTAATTCACAGCTTGGATGGCAAAAAGGGACGGCAAAAGGGTGGCTTGAAGTGGATCGTGAGACCCTGCAGCACCGTCGCTACAAAAATGTATTCGGAATTGGAGACGTGTGCGGAATTCCGATCGGTAAAACGGGGGGAAGCGCACGTCATCAAGGGCCGATTGTTGTCGGAAACCTAATCTCGGTTATGGAGAAAAAAGAACCTTCACTTAAATTTGACGGTTATACGGTTTGTCCGCTCAAAACGTCGTACGGAGAAATTATTATGGCAGAGTTCAATTATGAGGGGCTTGCACCGTCATTCCCGCTTGATCCGGCACAGCCGAGATGGATTTGGTGGGCATTCGATTTGTACATGCTTCAGCCGATGTACCGTTATTTGATGCTCAATGGATTAATGTAAAGAGTAAATGTTACAAAAATGTTACATTAATACTCACTTAAAATAAAATTGATGAAAAATACATAATTTTTTACGTCAATTTTACACTTTGGTATGCGGTATGCATTAACATCTACATAGATAATAAAAATTATCGAGAGGAAGGTGTTAATACATGAGCAGTGAATACGTGTTAAAGGATACCGATTTCTTGGTATCGCAAACGGATGGCAAAGGGAAGATTCTTTTTGCCAATGAAGATTTTTGTAAAATCGCGGGATATACACTAGAGGAGTTGATCGGTAAGCCGCACAGTATTGTCCGTCATCCGGATATGCCTCGTGCCGCCTTTAAAGATTTATGGGACACGGTTCAAAGCGGTAAAATTTGGACGGGATACGTCAAAAATGCTACCAAAAGCGGCGGTTATTATTGGGTCTATGCTACGGTGTATCCTAATGTAGGATGTGACAGTAAGGGAGACTGCGGTTATTTATCTTGTCGTCGAAAACCCTCTTCAGATGAAATTGCTGAAGCAGAACGTCTTTATAAGACTATGAGTTAAGGGCGGGAAGATGAACAATTCAGTAAAAATAGCAATTCTAGTCGTAGTAGGAGTGGTTGGAACCTTAATCGGAGTGATCACACAAAGCATCGGTGCTTTAATCGGTATAATCATCATCAGTGTTTTCATTTCTATGTGGCTGATCGTAAGCTCAAATACGACAGATGATAGTATCCAAAAACATTTAGATGATTTTCTGCTTCTTATGCAGTTTAAACGTAACCGTCTTCCGAAGTTGGAAGCTGAATCCGGGAGTACCGGCGATAAAGTCAATATTTTGGCAAAAGCGCATGAGGAGATGCTTCTTGCCGATACCTTGGTAGCGGGAGAAATGGTTCTTTTGGCGGATAAAGTGCGACAAGGGCACTATATGTGCCGCGTTGCAAGTGATACCAAGACTCCACACGTCCATTTGCTTCGTAAAACGATGAATACTATGCTCGATGCGACCGAACAGAATATTGACAATGCCATTAAAGTCCTTGAAGCACTGGGGGAAGGGAAGTTTTCTACCCGTGCCGAGATTAAAGTCGAGGGCAAAATGGGACAAATGCTTGAAGAAATCAATAATCTTGGCATAGCATTAGAATCGATGGAACAACAAAATAATGAGGCAAAAGAGATATTGGATAACAATACCAAGCATCTCAAATCAACCATTGAAGAGTTACGATCCACAAAATTCGTAGAACTCAACGGCATGATTAACTCTACCGTAGAGCGGATTCAAAGTGTGGCGGGAAAAGAGCATGAGCTCTCCGGAAATCTTCAAGCGCTTGTCGGAAACGCCCAAGAGACCAAAGCTATTTTGGTCACTATCGGGGACATTGCCGATCAAACCAATCTTTTAGCATTGAATGCCGCTATTGAAGCGGCACGCGCCGGAGAACACGGTCGCGGTTTTGCGGTTGTAGCGGATGAAGTCCGTAAACTTGCCGAACGTACCCAAAAAAGTCTTGCTGAAATTTCCGCGACTATCAATGTTTTGATCCAAGCGATCAATGATAACAGCGAATCGTTACATCAGAATATGGATGAAATGATGGATCTAACCCAATACGTCGGAACTGTAGATCAAAAAATGGATGAACTCCTTGTCTCAATGGATGCTATGAGTTAATAGAGCAGTGCCTAATGTATAGGGGAATTTGAGTATTATTTCAAAAAAATGAGACGGGTATACCATGCAAGAACATACAACAATCTATTTTAAAGACTATACTCCTAGCCCCTATACCGTGGATACGTGTTCATTGGAATTTATCATCGAAGAGTCTTCCACGCGGGTTGAAAATATTATGACAATCCGTCGTCAAGACCCCACTGCAAAAGTCTTGCACTTAAACGGTGAAATGCTCGATTTAGAGCTGCTATGGGTAAATGACATCCTTTATTCCGAAGATATGTATACTAAAGAAGAGGATGGATTAATCCTCCCTCTTGATTGTGATGATGCACGCATTCGTATTATCAATCGTATCTATCCCGATCAAAATACCGCATTAGAAGGGCTCTATCGCTCAGGAGGAATTTGGTGTACCCAAAATGAGCCTGAGGGATTTCGTCGCATCACCTATTTCATCGACCGTCCTGATGTTATGACCCGTTTTACGACAAAGATAATCGCTTCCATCGAGAGATGTCCGATATTGTTAAGCAATGGAAATCTGCGCGGTACGGCGACACTCGATAACGGCAAACATTTAGTTCTTTGGGAAGACCCGATCCCGAAACCGTGTTATCTTTTTGCCCTCGTAGCGGGAGATTTAGGTTCCATTACCGATACTTTTAGCACGATGAGCGGTAAAAAGGTCGATTTGGCGATTTATTGTGATCGCGGTAATGAAGAGAAATGTCATCATGCCATGCGCTCACTCAAAAAGTCGATGGAATGGGATGAAAACGAGTACGGACGCGAATACGATTTAGAGGTTTACAATATTGTAGCGGTGGACAGTTTCAACATGGGGGCAATGGAGAATAAAGGGCTGAATATTTTTAACTCCCATTATGTTCTTGCCGATGAAGAGACGGCAACGGACGGTGATTTCATGGGGATTGAGAGTGTTATCGCGCATGAATATTTTCACAACTGGACGGGAAACCGTATCACCTGCCGAAATTGGTTTGAGTTAACCCTCAAAGAGGGATTGACGGTCTTTAGAGATCAATGTTTCAGCGCCGATATGAACTCTGAACTGACGCAGCGTCTGGATGATGTGAGAGCTTTGCGTGAGCGCCAGTTTGTGGAAGATTCGGGGCCGACCGCACATCCGATCAAACCGGATCATTATATTGAGATCAACAACTTCTATACCGCTACCGTTTATGAGAAAGGTGCGGAGGTGATTCGGATGATGCACACCGTATTGGGACGTGAGAAATTTCGTCATGCAATGGATTACTATTTTGAAAATTTTGACGGAAAAGCGGTGGGGACGGAAGAATTTCTTGAGTCGATGCAGTCTCAAAGTCCCGTTGATCTGACCCAGTTTAAACGGTGGTATTCGCAAGAGCGAACGCCGACTTTGAAAATTTCGAGTGAATATCGGAGCGGATCGGCTGAACTCGTATTGCGTATTGTTCAAATGATCCCCAAAAATACCAAGAACCAAGATCAGTTACCGTATGCGATGCCGTTACGAGTAGCGCTTTTGGCTTCCGATGGTTCTGCATATCCTCTTCAGAGCGATGATGTTACGCTCATGCATGAGGATGTCATATGGTTAGAAAATGAGACCAATGAGATCGTTTTCACGGGGATACCGATCCCTCCTTATCTCTCTTTAAATCGCGGGTTCAGTGCTCCGGTGAACATAGAGTGCAGTGAACTCGATTTCCCGTTTTTAATGGCGTATGAACGTGACGGATTTGTCCGTTTTGAGGCGGCACACCAATTCGGAATCGAGACTCTCGAAGCGATGATGAACGGCGGTGAGGTCAATGAACGTTATATCGAGAGTTACGGAGCAGTTTTACAAGATGAAGCGTGTGATACGATGTTTAAGTCTCAGATTTTAGAACTTCCGAGTATTACTACGTTAATGCAGCGTCAAACCATTATCGATGTAGTATCGATTGTGAAGGCGCAAGAGGAGCTTAAGCAGGTATTGGCAAAACGCTATAGGGATGTTATTTTAGAGATGATTGATTCGTTGTATGATCCGACAAATACAGATATTGACGGATTGAGTATGGGGAAACGCTCGCTTAAAAATCGTCTTTTGGGAATGGTGATGAGTTTGGGGGATAAGAGTGTGAGTGCATTATGTGAGAAACACTATTATGAAGCCCTCTCTATGAGCGAACGTCTAAGTGCTCTTGATTTACTGGAAAACTACGCTCCGGAGAGAGCCTCAAAAGGGCTAGAACATTTTTACACCCTCTACAAACATCAGACGTTAGTGATGAATAAATATTTTTCCCTTTGTGCCTCTTCACGTCGAATCGGAACACTAGAGAGGGTTAAAGCACTTCAGAGTGATCCGGCATACGATAATAAAGTACCGAATTTAGTGCGCTCACTGATTGGAAGTTTTGCCCGTAATCCTCTTGCTTTTTATGATATCAGCGGCGAAGGGTTCACTTTTGTTGCCGATAAAGTGATTGAGATTGATGCATTGAACCCTCAAATTGCTTCTGGTCTTGCAGGGGCATTTAAAAATTATCCCAAGCTCTCTATGGAGCAAAAAACTCTGATGGGATGTGAATTGGAGCGGATTAAAAATCATCCGAACCTTTCAAATAATGTTTATGAGATCATTACGAAAATTTTGGAAGCCTCTTAATATACACTACACTCCGGGAATGCGAGGGATATACCCAAGTTTAGAGAGTTTATAATACCAGCCCCAACCGATTTTCATCCAATGCCCGATGATCGGCATGGGAATTAAGAACGCTTTTTTTGCATTACGGTAGATAAAGCCTGCACCGTTACCCATATCCATGACACAGAGGATATTGAGGTGTTCTTTGTACCCTTTTAGTTCGCCTGATTTGAGTCCGTAGACGATAGCGCTATTATGGGCGGCATTACGTGCCATAACTTCGGCAATATGCCCTTGTTTGGCTTTCCAATCGGGCCCCTCAAGTGCACTCGCATCTCCGATGGCATACCACCCCTCAATACCTTCGATTTCACAAAAATCATTAATTTTGATAAAGCCGGTCGCATTTTGGGGTAAATCGGATGCTTTAATAAAACTATGGGCATCTCCGGCAGGGATAAACATGGTTAAATCGCTCTCTAAAATACTTTCATCTTCAAAAACAACAGCACTTTCTTCAAATCGTGCAATTTTTTTACCGTAGCGTGAGTTGAAACGGTTCTTTTTGAAAAGGGTTTTCAGTAAAGATAATGCTTTTTTCCCCATTCGCGCTCCGGGTTCAGCCATTGGAGCAAAAAAAGTCATTTCATAATTATCTCGAATCCCAAGTTTGGTGAGACGATGATGGAGATTGAAAAAGAGTTCAAACCCCGGTCCTCCCCGTACAGCACTCGGATCGTTCGGATTACCGCCGAATCCGAAAGCTATTTTTCCAGACCCTTTGGTGATAAGGGCGTCTATTTTTTCTTTGAGGAGGATTGACTGCTCCGGTGCGCCACAGATAGAGAGGGTATGTTCCAATCCATCGTGCTTCATTTTAGCCGCACCCATCGCAATCACTAGATGATCGATATTGCGTAAACCTCGATCTTTAAGGGTGATAGTTTTTTCTCTAGCATTGATTGCCGAAACGCTATCGACGGTCAGTTTAAAACCGTGTCGCGCGGCAATTTTGTCGAGAGAGAAGGCTACATCTTCAAATCGTGCCGTTTTGACGGGAATCCAGATTGCTATCGGATAGATGAAAACATAACTGCGTTCGCTAATGAGTTCAACATCAAAACCCTCTTTACGATAATAGATAGCCGCTTCGACACCGGCGATTCCACCGCCGAGAATAACAACACTTTTCATTATAAAATCCCTACTTCTAACCATAAAAATACATTATTAAAATATATGATTAACATATTAAGACATTATAATGCCATTGATGTTTTAAGTCAATAAAGAAATGTTTTTACTACCGATTTTATGGGTTATAAATGCTATAAATGTTAATTCATAGAGTATATTTCAATGATACGAAGTAATAAATTTATCAAATTATATTTATTAACGATTTATATAGAGTATGTGTTTTTGTGAAAAATCATCCTTTTTATAAAAATATGATTGGGAAAAAACGTAACACCGAGTGCTTTTCTAAAAATTTTAGTTTAAAATACAATGTTTCTTTTAAGGATGTGATAAAAATGTGATGATATGGTATTATAATCTGGTTTTATGGAATTCATTCAAGGAGAAGATATGGCGAGATTAATTGTCCTCGGTGGCGGTGTTGCCGGACATACGGCTGCTACATTCGCAGCAGATTGGCTAGGCCGTGAGCATGAAGTGGTGGTGGTTACACCAAACTCGAAATGGAATTGGATCCCTTCCAACATTTGGGTAGGTGTCGGTGAAATGAGCAAAGAGGACGTTACTTTTGATCTCGCCCCTGTGTATGAAAAAGCGGGTATTACTTATAAACAAGCGAAAGCGGTAAGTATCAACCCTGAGGGAAGTGCAAGCAACGATAAACCGTTTGTGACATTTGAATATACGGGTCAAGGTAAAGCGGGACAGAGCGAAGAGATGACGTATGATTATCTTATCAATGCTACCGGACCGAAATTGAATTTCGGAGCAACTCCGGGTCTTGGTGATGCTAACGGTTTAGGTGAATTTACCGTTTCAGTTTGTACGGCGGATCACGCTGAACATGCGGCACATGAACTCGAAAAAATTATGGATAAAATGCGCAAAGGTGAGCGTCAAAAAATCTTGATCGGTACCGGTCACGGTATGTGTACGTGTCAAGGTGCGGCATTTGAATATATTTTCAACGTCGAACATGAGATCCGTAAAGCAGGTCTTCGTGATATGGCCGATATCCAATGGATTTCCAATGAAGCGTTTATGGGCGATTTCGGTATGGGCGGACTTCATATGAAAGTCGGCGGTTACGTTGTAAGTAGCCGTATCTTCACCGAATCTTTGTTTGCTGAGCGCGGTGTTAATTATATTACCGGTGCGCATGTTAACAAAGTAGAAAAAGGGAAAGTTTCGTATGAACTTCTTGATGGAACTACGGGTGAAGAGAGTTTCGACTTCTCAATGCTGATCCCTCCGTTTGCGGGTGTTGGTCTTAAAGCGTATAACAAAGCGGGAGAGGATATTACCGATACAGTATTCGCACCAAACGGCTTTATGAAAGTTGACGCGGATTATACGGCCAAACCGTATGCAGAGTGGAAAGCATCTGACTGGCCTCGTACTTATCAAAATCCGACATTTAAAAATCTGTTCGCGGCAGGGATTGCATTCGCACCTCCGCATATCATCTCTAAACCGATGAAATCACCGAACGGTACCGTTATTAATCCGACTCCGCCGCGTACCGGTATGCCAAGTGGAATCATGGGTAAAGCGGTTGCTCACAGTGTGTGCGATTTAATCAAAAAAGGGCCTGATGCTCACTTGCATGAAGCGTCTATGGCAGAAATGGGTGCAGCATGTGTTGCCTCTGCGGGTAAAGGTTGGTTAGACGGACAGGCTGCGGCAATGACGGTTTATCCGGTTGTACCTGACTTTGAAAAATATCCTGGAACCGGCCGTGATACCGATTATACTTTCGGTGAGATCGGACTTGCGGGTCACTGGATTAAACATATCTTGCATTACTTGTTTATTTACAAAGCAAAACTCAAACCGTTCTGGAAAGTAATTCCGGAATAAATATAGACAAAATTACGAATACAGGAGACCATAATGGCAGTAAAACCAGAAGAATTCAATTTCGCTAAAAACGATCAATTCAATACGGCAATGATTCCGGGAAAATTTGCTCGTGCTATGCGCACATGCAAAATTTGGCAGTTTATCCGTTTTGTAATCATCAATATCAAGATGATTATCGTTGTAAGTAAAAGTCACTAATACCTGCGATGGCCTTTGGCCATCGACACCTTTCAAAGATACCTTCCTATGATTCAACCCTTACTTAAATACCCTGACCCGAAAATCCGTTTAATCTCGGCCAATGTCCGTTTCTTTGATGACGAACTGCACCGTTGGATTACCGACATGTGTGATACGATGAAAGAGCATGATTTAGACGCGTTGAGTGCCATTTTGATCGGTATTCAATACAATATTATCGTCCTTAAAGAAGCGGGTAGCTATACACCTTATATTAACGGCAGGTTGATTAAACATTCCGGAATGTCGACGCAGACAGAACGGAGTATCTATTATGAGGGGATAAGTGTTGATGTGGATCGGTATGAGAACGTAACCCTTATTTACGAAGATGAAAAGGGTGAACCGCATCATCGTGATCTTAGCGGTGAGCTTGCCCGTGTTATCCAACAGCATATGGATTATTGTTACGGGTCTACGTTTGTAGATCGTGTCGATAAAGAGATGAAACAGCGAATCAATGATTATCTGGAGTATGGATTGGTTGCGGATGGGGGATCGTGCCCTACGGTTTTTTATCGCGACTATTTCAAATTAGGGGTCAAATATCTCATTTCAGCAATGTTTTTATCGTTGCTTACCCCGTTATTTGTCTCTTCAGCGGTACAAGAGTGGATATATCGAATCGATATTGTTGCGTTTCTTACGGCAATATTATTGATGGTAGGGTACTTTTTTTATGCTCAGTATGAGTCCAGGCTTTATAAGCAGTGTACCAGCTGCCAAACCGGAAATATCATCGGTACCGTCGCAATATTAAGTTTCCAACTTTTTATCGTAGGATGCGGAATTTTTCTATGGATGGCACCAAAATAATAAAAAATTATAATTTTATCCCATTTTCAGTATCATATCCGAAATTTTTTGTTGCCTAAGGAACCCTCATGAGTCTGCCGGATATAGCAAATTTATTTCGATCCAAAGAGATTTTGATTGCGGCAAAAAACTCTATTTTACACGATTGGGTATCGGATGAGCTGTGTACCTCGATTTTAGAGCGTCATTCCATTGATGTCGATTTTTTTAAAGATCAGTATGCGGGAAGCGTATTTGACTATTTTATTGGGGTTGTTTCAGGGCAGATGGCGATCGGCGATTGTCCCGTAATCGCTGAGTTAATTGATTATTTGAAAAATAAAGAGCTTCGAGCAGATGAGCTTTTTGTTCTGTGTACCCATTTTAAACGCTCGGTTATTAATGAGACCTATCGTTTAGGGATCAACGATCAGTCGGTATTTGCTTCGATTAGCTACCTGTTCGATCAAAATTTCTCAAGTGTTTTAAAACTTTACACAGACACGATTTATCAAAAAGAGCAAGAAGCACTTAACGCTTCCAAAGCCAAAGAGTATTTTCTCTCTAATATGTCCCATGAGATTCGGACTCCGCTCAATGCTATTTTAGGATTTGTATCGCTTTTGCGCGATGAGACGACGAATCCGCGTTACCAGCAATATCTTGATATTATCAGCAACAGCGGAGAAAATCTTCTCCACATCATTAATGATATTCTTGATTTTAGCAAACTTCGAAGCGGTGAATTTACCGTTGACCCGCAGCCGTTTAATATTCATGACGAGATATCGCATACGATGGAACTTTTTGTTCCGGGTGCAAACTCTAAAAACATTACACTTACCAGCTTTATTGATCCCTCTATCCCTTATGAGATTACAGCCGATGCATTACGGATTAAGCAGATCGTCGGTAATTTTCTGAGTAACGCTATCAAATTCAGCCATCATGGAGGGGCTATCCATGTTGAAGCACGATGCGATGAGGGGGTGCTTTTACTCTCCGTACGCGATCAGGGATCAGGAATTGCAGTAGTTGATCAAGAACGGATTTTTGACGCATTTTCCCAAGCTCAGGAAGGGAATATGAAAATCAATGAAGGGACAGGGCTTGGGCTCTCCATTTGTAAGCAGTTGGCGGTTCATATGGGAGGGATGATTGAACTGGAATCCATACTGGGGGAAGGGAGTACTTTTGCATTAAAGATCCCTGTTCTCACTAGCGGTACAGCTGAAGTTTCAAAATTTGATGTTTCAAAGTTTAAGGGGATACGATTCGGACTTCTTGCGCATGATCCGAGCGAAAGCTACAAACTCGAATCGCTACAACGCTATTGGGATCATTTCGGTTTGGATGTTCATTTGATCGATAACGTACAAGAGTCATGTGATCTTCTTATCTTTTTAGAGAGTTCGATGAATGACGCCGCGCGTGAAATCATCATTGAAAATCAAATCCCTTCCGTAGCTATTCTTGATTTTTTAGATGATCGCTATGATAGTATTTCGACGATAACACCGCTTACGTTTCCGATCTATTGTACAAAGCTTCAAAGTGCTTTGAGTGAGGTTTTAGGGGTTGATACGCTCCAGTGTCCTAGTACCGAAGCGGCGGCATGGCGAGGAGGGTTTGAGGGGAAAGTACTCGTAGCCGAAGATAACCTAGCTAATCAAGAGCTGATTAAGATTATATTGGAGAAGTATGGATTGGGGTATACGATTGCTTCAAACGGAGTTGAAGCATTAGAGCTTTTTAAATCCGATACGTTTGATATGGTACTGATGGATGAACAGATGCCGCAAATGAACGGTAATGAAGCTACGGCTAATATTTTGGCGTATGAAAGAGAGAGCGGAATTTCGCATGTGCCGATCGTCGCTCTGACCGCAAATGTCATCAAAGGATCGCGTGAACGTTCTATTCAAAACGGATATGATGCTTTCTTGGGTAAACCGATCGTTATAAAAGAGATTGAGCAACTGTTTGAACGCTATTTTAAACCGATTATTTTAGCGGCAAAACGTTTGCATGTATCGACTGAGCGAAAATGGGGAAATATCGATAGGGAGCACCTTAAAAGTGCATTGATGTTAGAAGAGGATCAAATAGAGTATTTATTAGAGATATACGCTCAAAAAATGGAACATTCGCTCCATGATCTCTCTTGTGCGATAGACAATAAAGCCTACGAAGAGATTAGACATATTGCCCATACGATAAAAGGCTCAAGCGCCAATTTCCGTTTTGAAGAACTCTCCCGACTGGCGTATGTGATTGAAGAGTCTGCGCAAGAAGAAGAGATAGAGTTCGACTTTATCGAGGCGTATGAAGTGCTTCGGAGCGAGTTTACGAAACGATTTGCGTAAACATAGCTACTCTTCGAGATAATAGCCGACCCCCGAAGCATTTTTAATCACATCGGTAGGGAGTTTGTTACGAAGTCTCCATACGAGTGTTCGGACGCTGTTGTCGGTTGCCCCTTTGGCTTCCCAAACGTAGTTGATTGCCTGTTCAAAATCGACGACACTTCCGAGTTGTGCGACGAGAAGACGGATAAATGCGTTCTCTTTTTTAGTCAGTTTGATTTTTTGGTTTTGATAAAAAGTCTCTCCCAACCCTGTATCGTGACGATACCCTTCACCAAATTCGACAATCGGTTTATCGGAGAGTTTTTTAGCGTAAACCAGCTTTTCAAGCTCTTCACGATCCGATTTGAGTTCATCAATGTTAGACGAGCGTTTTTTCTCCTCTTTAAAACGGTAAAGTGCCATTTGGATCGTGGTATGGAGATTGATCGGATCAAACGGCTTGACAATGTATCCGTAGGGCTCGGTTTTTTTAGCTTTGGTGAGCATCTCATTATCGGAGTGGGCGGTAAGATAGATAAAAGGGAGTTGATTTTTATCGCGGATATATTGGGCTAACTCAATACCGTCCATCGTTTTTTGCAGTCCGATATCGATGAGGGCGATATCGGGATTATAGATTTTAATTTTATTACGAGCTGTAACGGCATTATCCGCCAGTGAAATGACATCGTAGCCTTGTTTTTCTAATGACATTTTTAAATTTATTGCGGTTACTTCATCGTCTTCGACGACTAGAACTTTAATCATAGGGCTACGTCCTCATTATTGATGTGATAGACGAGGATTTTATCACAATGTCGAGAAAATATAGGAATAAAGCG
Organism: Sulfuricurvum sp.; assembly: GCF_031427015.1. GTDB lineage: Bacteria > Campylobacterota > Campylobacteria > Campylobacterales > Sulfurimonadaceae > Sulfuricurvum. The sequence goes on from NZ_JASJOW010000001.1 coordinate 424,132, forward strand.
TACAAATTTTGTGATAATTTCCTTTGGTATGAGAATAATGTTTCTTTTTTATCCGTTATTCAACCCAAAAGGGGCATAATCGCGTTATTCACAGGGATTAATAGGGATATGTATGCTTGATTTTGACAAATTTACCAAATATTCTAAGCCGGGGCCTAGATATACGAGTTATCCGACGGCGTTGGAGTTTAGTGATGCTTTTGATTACGACGGTTACCTCGCAAAGCTCCATGCACAAGATCCCGCACGAGCACTCTCCCTCTATTTCCATTTGCCGTTTTGTAAAAATGCCTGTTATTTTTGCGGCTGTAACGTCGTATTTACCTCCAAAGAGGATAAAAAAGAGCGCTATATCGATTATCTTACACGGGAATTGGCAATTTTAGCTCAGCACATTGATGTCAACCGTCCTGTGATTCAGCTCCATTTCGGCGGAGGGACTCCGACGTTTTTTGATGCCGATCAGTTGAACCGTATTATCACCGCGATTAAAAGTCATTTTAAAAACTTTACCTCTGAAGCCGAGATCAGCTGCGAGATTGATCCTCGCCATATTAATGAGGAGCAAATGCGGGTGATGAGTGAAGCGGGATTTAACCGTGTCAGCTTTGGAATTCAAGATTTTGATGAAAAGGTTCAAGTGGCCGTTCACCGCGTGCAACCTTACGATATTACGAAAGCGGCGATGGATTTGGCGCGCAAATACAACATGGTAAGTGTCAACGTCGATTTGATCTACGGCTTACCGTATCAGAGTTTAGAGACGTTTAAAAAGACCCTCGATTTGGCGATATCACTCGATCCGGATCGTTTTGCCGTCTTTAATTACGCCCATGTACCGTGGCTTAAAAAAACGATGCGTAAAATCGATGAGACGACCCTGCCTCATCCGGCAGAAAAACTTGCCATTATGCGCTATACCATCGATCACATGTCGGAACTGGGATATAGAATGATTGGAATGGATCATTTCGCCAAACCCGAGGATGAGCTTTTTAAGGCGATCGAAAAAGGGGAATTGCACCGTAATTTTCAAGGATACACAACCAAAGGGGGTGCTGATCTGATCGGTATCGGACTTACCTCTATCGGTGAAGGTGTTGATTATTACGCTCAGAACTTCAAAGAGATGGAAGCCTACGAAGCGGCCATCGATGCAGGACGATTACCTCATGAGCGTGGTGTTGCATTAAACGAAGATGACCGCATTCGCCAATACGTCATCATGGAATTAATGTCGAACTTTAAACTCGATATCACACGATTCGAACGGCTGTACGGTGTGAAATTTGCCGAGTATTTTGCGGATGCTATCGAGGCGTTAAAACCTTTTGAAGCGGACGGACTTCTTACGATGACACCCTCTTCAATCGAATGTTCGACGACGGGAACCCTTTTGATCCGAAACATTGCGATGCCGTTTGATGCCTATATGAAACGTCACGCAAGCTCTGATAAAGCCTTCAGTAAAACGGTGTAAATATGACACGACAAGGCGAACTTTTTAACTTTACCGAAACCTCGGATGCCTGTATCAAGTGCGGGAAGTGTATTCCTGTCTGTACGATTCACAACGTCAATGCCGATGAGGTAACTTCTCCTCGCGGGTTTATTGATCTGCTCGGTGCGTATGAGCGGGGGCAGTTGGAACTCGACAAAAATGCCAAAGCGATTTTTGAGAGCTGTTTTTTGTGTACCAATTGTACCGATGTCTGCCCCAAAGCATTGCCGACCGATATGGTGATTGAGCAGGTACGTGCCGATCTCGCTGATAAGTATGGTATTGCATGGTTTAAACGGGCATTTTTCTTTCTTTTGCGTCACCGAACGACGATGGATATCCTCTTTAAGCTCGGATATGTGTTCCAAACGTGCGGATTTAAGATCAAGGCAGAGATTAATTCGATGCAGCCGCGTTTTAATCTCCCGATCATTAAAAAAGATCGTTTATTGCCCTCTATGGGGAAAACCTCATTTATGAACAGCTATCCCGAAAATATCTCTAACGGCGGGAAACGTCGTGTCGCGATTTTTATCGGTTGTTTGGCAAACTACAACTATACCGAGATCGGCAAGGGACTTTTAGAAATTTTGGAGGCATTGAACGTCGATGCCTTTATCCCGAAAAAACAGCTTTGCTGCGGAGCGCCGGCTTATTTTACGGGAGACTTTGCGACGGTCGATCATAATGCCAAAAAGAACATTGTCTATTTCGAGAGCTTTATTGACGAAGTTGAGGCGATTATTATCCCCGAAGCGACCTGCAGTGCGATGATTAAAATTGATTATGAACATTTTTTCCACGATCAGCCCGAATGGTTGGAACGTGCCCAAAAACTCAAAGGCAAAATTTTTATGGCAACCGAGTGGCTGGAGCAGAAGACGGAGCTTAAAGCGTTGTTGGCATCCAAAGGGCGTAGTGATCTGAGCGTCACCTATCATGATCCGTGCCACGCCCGTAAAATGCAGGGGGTTTATAAAGAGCCGCGTGCCTTGGTGAGCCAAAATTATACGATTACCGAGATGAGTGATCCGAATGCTTGTTGCGGATTCGGCGGGGTGACGATGCAGACGGAAAACTTTCATTTTGCTCAAGCAGCGGGACGTCCAAAAGCCGCCATGATTGCTAAAAGCGGAGCGCAAGTGGTTACCGCGGAGTGCAGTGCCTGTCGTATGCAGATTAATAACTCTATGAATGAGGCGAATGTGGATGTGGTGTTCAAAAATCCGATTGAACTGATCGCCGAGGCGTTACGCAAATGACTACGATAGAGGTTGAGTCGTTTTTAGAGACGTTTCAGACTCTCGTAATGGCGTCACTAACTCCCGAAGGTGAGCCCCATGCAAGTACCGCCCCGTATGTCCGTGTAGGAAGTGATTTTTACATCCTAATCAGCACCGTTGCGCAACACGGGCGCAATCTTCTCACCTCTCCTAATGTATCCCTTCTCTTTGTCGAAGATGAATCGCAATGCGTTCAACCCTTTGCCCGTAAGCGTGTAACGATTGAATCAACAGCATCCGAAGTAGTACGAGATGATGTGAGATATGAATCAATTATTGAACGCTTCTGTGCTCATTTTGATCCTGAACTCGTCACCTCATTAACCCAAATGGGGGATTTTCACCTTTTTAAACTCTCTCCGCAAAGCGGCAGTGTCGTGATGGGATTTGGGAGAGCGTATCGTTTGGATCACAACTTAGAGGTGATGACGCAAATAATGGGTCAACATCAAAAGGGTCATGGTAATGGATAAACTTCTGATTGTGTGGAGCAGCGGAGAGATCGAAGTTGCTAAAAAGCTTGTATTGCTCTATGGAAGCGTCATTTTACCTCGCGGCTATTGGGACGAAGCCCATTTAATGATATGGGGCCCTTCGGCGAAGCTATTGGCTGAAAACACGGAGTTACAAGCAATGGTTTCCAAAGTGATAGATAGCGGTGTAAAAGCCTCGGCATGCGTTGTGTGCAGTGATGATTACGGGGTGAGCGAACAGCTTCGTGAACTGGGGATCGAACCGACCCATACGGGTGAGTTTTTAACGCAGGCGCTTAAAAGCGACTGGAAAGTGGTGACATTCTGATGGAATTTTGGCAACACATATATGAGCATTTTAATCCCGTAGCCTTTAACCTGTTTTCGATCCCCGTTCATTGGTACGGGTTGATGTACGTTCTCGCACTCCTATCCGCACTGGTTATCGCCAAATGGATCGTTCAAAAAGATAAGATCGCTATCACCAAAGATCAGTTGGATGATTATTTTATCTATGCCGAGATAGGGGTAATACTGGGGGCGCGTTTGGGATATATCCTCTTTTACGATACCCATACGATCTATTATCTTACTCAACCGTGGCAGATTTTTAATCCGTTTATCGACGGGCAGTTTGTCGGAATTCGGGGAATGAGTTTTCACGGCGCAATATTCGGTTTTTTAATCGGCTCGTACCTCTATCATCGTCGTCACGGAATACCGTTCGGGCGTTTGATGGATTTGGTGGCAGTTTCGGTACCGCTCGCATACGTGTTCGGTCGAATCGGAAATTTCCTCAACCAAGAGCTTGTCGGACGTGCTACGGATGTGCCGTGGGGCATCTATGTGTATGACACGCTCCGTCACCCCTCGCAGCTTTATGAAGCGTTTGTCGAGGGGGTTGTGGTCTTTGTTATCATTTATGCGTACCGTCACCGTAAAGCTTACGAGGGTGAGTTGATTTTGCTGTATGGATTTTTATACGGCATCGGGCGGGGATTGGTCGAATTTTACCGTGCTCCCGATGCGCAGATCGGCTATTTGGTCGGCAGTTGGATGACGCTTGGGATGGCACTTAGTTTTGCGATGGCAGGGATTTCTGCCGCCATGTGGGTCTATTTTCGTTCCCGTAATCGAATACAAAAAGCGTGAGTCTCCTCTTCGTAACGGTATTCTAAAGTAAAGTTATGGAGATCCATAACCGATTGGGCAATATAAAGTCCCAATCCTAGCCCTCCATCTCCCCGTTCCGTGACAAATGCCTGCAATGCCTCTTCGACCGGACGTTTGAGCGCTTCACCACGATTTCGGATACATATGTGTTCCGCATCACACGCTATCTCTATCGGTAAAGATGTGGCATGGCGTACCGCATTGTCGATAAGGTTTTGCAACGCACTGGTGAAGAGCGCTTCATCTACCGTTACGATTTGTTCACACCCGCTTTGATGAACCGTTTCGTTATCGATCATGAGATGATCCATGGCACTTTGGATCATAATGTCTAAACGATGAGGCTTTTTAGTGAGGGAAAAAGCGTGCATCTTCTCAATATCCGCCATCTGATGGATCAGATGTTCCAGCCTTGAAAAGAGCTTAGCAAGCAAATTTCTATTCGGGCTGGGTTCTTCCAATTCTACGATTAGTTTTCCCTTGGTGATCGGTGTTTTGAGCTCATGCATGATATTGCGTAAAAAAAGTTCACGCGATTTTTTGAGTTTGTTTTGTTTTTCCAAGGCATCATAAAGGGCATTGGAAATGAGGGCGATTTCATCTTTACCGTTACTTGGTGTACGGTGGTGCATCTCTTCCCCTTCTCCATAGCGTTGTATTTGGTGATAGAGGTGTTTAAGTGGCTTAAGATTGCGCCATAACAAGAGATACATACTCACTAATCCGCCTAAGAGGGCAAAAAACAAAAACCAAACGAAATAGTAGGTTTTCCCCTCAGCGGTATCACGGTAAAGCATGGTACAGCGCCCTTCGGAGAGCTCATAAATAAATCCGATATCGTCTTTATAAATAGTCACTTGGACATTACGGGATCTTAGTTTAGACTGCATCGGAAGAGGAAGTTTTAGCGCTTCGCATCTTGGTGTTTTGGCCTCTAATACTTTGAACCCCGCTTCGGAGAGTTCGTGATTTTTTTCCATGCAGGTTTTCGTTTTGGTCTCATCAATAATACGGGACAGTTCCATAGAACGGTGGGTCAGAAGATGAAATTTTTGACGTTCCTGCTCATGCAGTGCGGAGATAAAAAGCAAAATGAGGACGATAAGTGCCAGTAAAAAGAAGGCATGGAGTTTAAAAAAAACGGAGTGGCGACGGCTGATCATAGGGTAAACTGATATCCCATACCGCGGATAGAGCGGATGAGGGTAGGGTGTTTTGGATTAGGCTCGATTTTTTGGCGGATTCGGCTAATGAGGACGTCGATGCTCCGTTCACTGCTTTCCCATCCGATTGATTCCACGTTATTGGCGATAAAATCACGGGATATAATTTGTCGGCGGTGTTTGATAAGGAGTGAAAGAAGTTCAAATTCGGCACGGGTAAGAGAGAGGAGCTCCCCTTCTTTGTAGATGCCGTTTTCGTCGACTCGAAACGTTTCACTGCTGGCTTGAATGGTTTTGCCGTTAATGCGGCGAAGAAGACTTTGTATCCGTGCAACGAGTTCTCTGGGCTCATAGGGCTTGGGGAGATAATCATCGGCACCGAGTTCCAGTGCGATCACTTTGTCTCCCAAATCACTCCGAGCCGAGGAGATAATGATAGGAATATCACTCCGTTCACGAAGCGCTTTGCACACATCCAACCCATCCATATCGGGAAGGGTCAAATCGAGTAAAACAAGATCGTACGATTCAATCCCCAAGGAGCTTAATGCCGTTTTGGGATGAGCGTAGCTGATCACCTCCATCTGATAACGACTCAAATACTGCGTGAGCAGATCTGATATTTCGAGGTCGTCTTCGATCAGGAGGATTTTAATCATATATAATTACTTTTCGCAGTTTTTGCAGCCCATACCGCCGGCAGGCATCTGCATTTGTTTCATGTCACCTTTATTCGGGCAGCTTTTTTGACCATCGCCTTGACCCATCATCATTTTCATACCTTCAAGTTTGGCACGTTGTTCCGGCGTGAGAACGGCCATCATTTTGTCGTGCTGTTTGTTGTGGAATGCTTTTCCCTCTGCACGAATCGCCGCTACTTGTTCTTTTTGTTTGTCGTTCAAATCCAATTTTTCCATCATCGGAGGGAGCTTTTTGGTGTCGCATTCGCATTTTTGCATCATACCGCCCATGCCGCCTTTATTGCCGCACATTCCACCTTGCATTCCGCCTTGCATCGGGCATGCCATTAACGCTGTTGCACCGAGGATCAGTGCGATACTTAGGATCTTTTTCATAGGGTTTCTCCGTGTTGTTATATTTAGACTCTGACAGTATAGAAGATATATGTCAATTCACTATCAATCTAGTGTTAACAAGATTAATAGGTTTCGTCTTCACTTTGGGCTTCGGTGATTTTCATCAAGGTTAAAAACAGTACCGTGATGGCCGGTCCGATAATCATCCCCCAAAATCCGAAAGTGGCCAATCCCGCGATAATGGCGAAGAAGATAATTAGTTCATTGATTTTCTCTTGAGGTTTAATAAGCCGTTGATTGATAATTTTAATAATGATCGGTTTGACAAACGTATCCGCAATGATTGAAATGACAATAATGGTATAGAGGGTAATAAAGAGGGCATTTTGGGTATGTCCCATCGAGAGCTCAAAAAGGGCAAACGGAAGCCACATAATCACCCCGCCGATAACGGGGATAAGAGAGGCAAAGCCGTACATAATCCCGAATAATAGACCGTTGTATCCCATATACCCTACGGCAATTCCGAACAATGCCCCCTCCAATACGGCGGTGGCGAGGATGGAGTAAAAAACGACACTCATGGAGGAGCGCATTTCAAACATAATAAGGGTACTTTCTTGTTGCGGAAAATGGGCAGAACGTTTAAAAAAATCAAAAATTTCCCGTCCGTAGTAGTGAGCGATAAAATAGAAAATCAAGATAAAAAGGGTGCCGGAGAGAAACGACATCGTAAAGGCTCCGATCAACGAGGCGTACGCAATAATGTGCTGACTCAAAGCAGTGGGATCAAATCCGATTAAAGAGGCTTCGATTTTCGCTTCGAGTCGTGAGAGTGCAGGGGGCAAATGGGTTAACCAGCTCCGTAGTTTTGCTTCCATGGTACTCATGATAGCGGGGTCAAGGTTTTGCATCATCACGGAGAGATGGAATAAAAAATAACCCAGCGGAGCGAAAAAGAGGGCTCCGAGTAAGAGGGTTGAGAGGGTTGAAGCCCAAAAACGGCTGCGGGTAAGATGTAAAAAGCCCATTTGAATATGGTGTGTTGAAATGGCCAAAAGCGAAGCGACGACGATACTCATCCAAAACGGTTCATACAGGCGATAAATTCCGTACGAGACGACCGCCAACAGCGTCAGCGTAAAGTACTCTTTTTTCATGGACAACATTATTCAAACAGTCCGTTTGAAGGCGTTCCGAATTTCAGCAGTTCGTGCGTTTTGAGGGTTGCAAGTCGTCCGCGTGCGGTTCGTTCCAAATAGCCGTTCGCGAGGAGATAGGGTTCGAGCACATCTTCGATGGTCCCCTCATCTTCGCTGAGTGCCGCGGCAATGGTACTTAGACCCATAGCGCGCCCTTTGGCTTCCATCAGGAGTTTGAGCAGACGGATATCCATCTCATCGAATCCGTTGGCATTAATTCCGAGCTGATCGAGAGCATAGCGGGAACGTTCATGCAAAATCGTGGATTCATTCGCAACGTCGGCAAAATCGCGTACCCGTTTCAGCAGTCGCAAAGCGATGCGGGGAGTCCCGCGAGAGCGTTTGGCAATCTCTTTTGCCGCTTCTTTATCGATATTTTTACCGAGTTTGGTAGCGGCTTGGGTGATGATAGCGCACAGTTCATCGGGGGTATAAAACTGCATCCGAAAATTCATTCCGAAACGATCCCGCAGAGGGTTCGAGAGCATCCCCGCACGGGTAGTCGCACCAATAAGGGTAAAGCGGGGTAGATCGATTTTAACCGTTTGCGCGGCAGGGCCGCTGCCGATGATGATGTCGAGGCGGAAATCTTCCATCGACGGATAGAGGATCTCTTCGACGGCAGGGGAGAGTCGGTGGATTTCATCGATAAAGAGGATATCGCCTTCTTCGAGGTTGGTGAGGATTGCCGCGAGATCACCGCTTTTTTCGATCATCGGGGCGGCAGTCACTTTGATGTTGCTTCCCATCTCGTTGGCGATGATGAGGGCTAATGTCGTTTTTCCCAGACCCGGAGGGCCGTAAAAGAGGACATGATCGAGTGCTTCACGCCGTTTGGAACTCGCTTCGATAAAAACGCCTAGATTTTTTTTGATTTGCTCTTGACCGATGTAATCGTCCCATGCACTAGGGCGTAGGGAAGTTTCCGTAATCTCTTCGGCGTTAAATTTTTCGATTTCGACTATGCGTTCCACGTTAGAGGTTCCTAATACACATGATTTTCATCAGGAAATGAGCGATTTTGCACTTCATCGGCGTAATTTTTTACTGCTTCTTTTACCGATGCCGCACCATTCATATATTGTTTAACGAATTTAGGGACAAACGGCTCATACAGACCCAGCATATCGGAGAACACAAGCACTTGCCCGTCCACGCCGTTACCGGCACCGATTCCGATTACGGGGATAGAGACACTCTGCGCAACACGCGTGGCTACTTCCGCAATAACCCCTTCAATCACGAGGATAAAAGCACCGGCTTGTTGGATGGCTTGCGCATCCGCGATGAGAGAGAGTGCCTCGTGTTCATTTCTCCCTTTGACTTTATACCCCCCCTCGGCGCGAACCGCTTGCGGTAAGAGCCCGATATGACCGCACACGGCGATTCCGTTGGAGGTAAGATGGTGTACGAGCGGAGCTTTATCGGCTCCCCCTTCGATTTTTACCGCATCGGCAGAAGTTTCACGATAGACGCGAATGGCATTGGAGAGTGCGGTTGCGTTATCGGTATAGGTACCGAAAGGCATATCGGTAATGATAAAAGTCTCAGGTGCCCCTTTGCAGACGGCTTGGGTATGATAAATCATTTGATCCATCGTCGTACTCAGCGTATCAGCGTTGCCTCCAAAGCTCATATTGAGACTGTCTCCGACGAGAAGGATATCGGCGCTCGGTGAAAAAATACGGGCGAATAGGGCATCATAAGCGGTGAGCATCACTAAAGGAAGTGAGCCTTTTCGTTTTTGAATGGAGCCGATAGTGAGTTTTTTCATACTATAAATATCCCATAGTTATTTAAAGTAGATAGTTTACCCAAAATTTGTTTCGGGTATCTATTTTATGGCAATTAAGAGGGGAGATTAATCAAAAGATGGTTATAATTTACCATCACAGGAGAACATCATTATGGGCATACGAAGCGTTCTTGAAGCTAATTTCGACTTTGAAATCATTGACGAATTTTTAGACCATTACGCAATGATGACGGAAATCATGGAAGGTTTAGTCATCAATCTGGGTAATGAAGAGCATTATCATCGAAGCATTGAAGAGCTGTTTAGAATTTTTCATAATATTAAATCAGCGTCAGGATATTTGCAAATTGAACCTATGACGCGTTTGGCCACTTTTGTGGAAGAAGCACTGGAGCTATTGCGCACACGTGATAAAGTAGTCAATGAAGAGACAGTTACCTGGTTAATAAGTGTCGCTGACATGTTTATGCAGTGGCAAGAAGATTTTAAAATGGATAACGAACTCTCGAAAGTCCATTTTTCCCTATTAATTTTACCCGATATGGAGAAAGAGTGAAACAACTCGTAGCATACATTACCGCAGGTTATCCCGATAAAAATTTTACCGTTGATTTAGCATTGGCACTCGGCGAAAACGGTGTTGACACGTTAGAACTCGGCGTTCCGTTTTCCGATCCCGTCGCGGACGGTCCTGTCATCGAAGCGGCAAACCAGCATGCGCTTGAAGCGGGCTTTCGGTTTGCCGATATTTTTGATATCTCCGCGCGTATCGCCCCAAAAATTGATACTTTATGGATGGGCTATTTTAATCCGTTTTACCAATACGGCATGGAAGCGTTACTGGATCAGGCAAAGAGTGTCGGAGTGAACGGTCTTATTATCCCTGACGTTCCGTACGAAGAGGCAAAAACCTATCATAACCTTTTTGAGAGCAGAGGATTAGCCAACATCACCTTCGTCGCCCCGACCGATGGAGAAGAGCGCATCGCTACGATCACCGCCGAAGCGCGCAAATTTATCTACCTCGTCGCTTATGCGGGGATCACGGGGAGCGGCAAAGCGGAAGATTTGGCTCCGACCTTAGAGATGATCAAACGCCACACGCAGACGCCGGTCTATGTCGGTTTCGGGGTTAACGAGAAAACCGCCCGTGAAAAAGTACAAGGGGCTGACGGTGTTATCGTCGGTTCCGCAATCGTCAATCTCCTTTTGGACAAGACGCTAAACAACACCCAAAAGATAGCTAAATGTTGTGAGATAACCCGCAACATCAAATCTCTTATTAACGAATAGAGATATATAATACGATTCTAACTTCGGTTATCTACTGTGGGGGCGACATGGCTTCGACTGGATCAAGAAGGTTTAGGTTGCATCGCCGGACTGAGCAGCTCCGTTATACGGCTCACACTTGCTTAAACGCAAACAACACTAATTACCGTCCTGCTTACGCTGTAGCGTAAGTTTAATTAAACTTTAGGACTGCGCTACCTTCCTATGCTATAACTGGAAGGGCTTGGCGTATAACCCCTGTGATAGCTATACTCTCGGAATGCCTCGGACGGGAACGAATTTAGAGGATAGTGGGCTGTAGCTTTGCTCGGTTGTGTGAGAGCTCACGAAACATAAACAACGATACTAAGCATGTAGACGCCTTTACTTCCTTGGTTTAGGACTCCGGTTCAATCCCGGACGCCTCCACCAACCTCATTTACCCCTTACCATCCTAATGCTATAATACCCTCATGAAAGAACATACCACTAAACAACTCAAACGTGACACTCTCGTCAGACTCAGTGATGGCAATATGGCGGTTATCCGTGATAACGAACCCTCCGTTAAACGTAAAGTCGAAATGATGGTAGAGGGTAAGCCTCAGCTAGTCGTGATCGAATCGTATACAATCGTCTCTGTATCGATCAAAGGCAAAGGGTGGCATGATATCACCCATACGGACAAAGAGAAAGAGCGACAAGCCGCCCATTCATAATTATTCTCCCCTCACCCCTTTTTTCTTTACGAAAAAAGGAAAAAAAAGGACAGGCTACTTTTTAAGCGATTATCGCAAAAACGCCTCCCCCGCCCTTTACTAAAACTTCTCTCACTATATTTTTATTTTGTAGCTTCCCCGTAATTATTTTCCTTTACTATTTAAAAGTTGCTTCCACCCAAGCAGTATAATATTTTTGAATATATTGACACAGAAGTTTTAAAGTGTTACAATGGGTTCAAATTCATTTTTAAGGTTGCAAAATGTTAAACAATGCTAATGAATTACAAGTCAATAAAACGGTTCTTAATCGACTAAGACAGCTTACGACCAAACATATGATTGTTGCGTATCGCGCCAGAATGAGTAATTATGAAATAGCATTGTGTCAAGAGATCAGTGCCATGAGTAAACTTCCTCTGATAGACGTTCTGGAAAAAATGGAACTTTTCAAACAAACAAGTGCCCATATTCTCTATAAAAAAGATTTCATGTTCGTTTGAATCTCTTTTCTAAATCCTTTTCTCCTTTTAAGTGCAATTTTTAAAATCTTGAATACTATGTCAACTACACTATTTATCCGTAAAAGAGAATTGGAATGAAACGAGTTATAGCCTTAGTAAGTGTAGTATTAATGTTGGGAGGCTGTGCGCCACAGCCAGAAATACAACAACCTGCGATAATCCCTCCGAAACCGTGTATCAATGCCGCACAGCTCAACGCCTACGGGTATGATCATCTTGAGCGGGTCGCACGTCTGCTGCGCGAGGACAAAAAGAATATTGAGAGCTTTGAGGGGTTTATCAATACGATGAAAGGGACGGTTGATAACTACGCCGATATGATCAAATCGAGTGTCTACATCAGCAATGTGGTACGATTTTTACCGATTCCGTATGCGGGGGAAGTGTCTAACACTACGAAACTGATTTCCAAAACGCTCCTTAACCTCGGAGGTGCCGCGAGTGCCTTAAACCGATACAAAAATAGCTCGGAGTATTTTTTAGCGAACTTTGACAAACTGAACCGTTCGACGGCCAAGGGATCTGAAATCGCGAAATTAGCCCTATACGCCGATACGAAGCTGATGGATGACGCCCAAGACCTTGAAAACGGATTAAAAGAGATCTCTGCTTCCACACAGATGATGGCGGCAACGACACAAGCCATCGCCGATGCGCTAGAGAGAACCAACGGGTATGTCAATAACGCAAAGAACTTTGTCGGATTTTCAAAGCCTGAGGGGGAGGATACCTCTACCGTAATTCAGAGCCGAAATTCGATTAACGCACGTATGGGGCAACTCAGTCAAAAAATAGCATCACTGGAAATGAGCGGGAAATCACATCGATTTAATATTGCAAAAGCGCGTATTTATTCACAGTTGGCAATGCAGTTAGAGGGATCGAAGTAGGTTTTAGGTGAGGCGATTGGGATCGCCTCGGAGAGCAATTATGCTTTTTTCATAAACGCGGCGACGAGAACGATCGTACTGCCGTTTATTTTTCCCTCAATGTAGCGTGAATCATCGGTAAGACGGATATTTTTAACGATGGTTCCCCGTTTAGCGGTGAATCCCGCCCCTTTGACTTCCAAATCTTTGATAAGGGTTACGGTATCCCCCTCGGCGAGGATAGTTCCGTTGCTGTCACGTTGGACAACCGCTCCGCCGTCATCGTTAGCCGCGGTGTTAAGCATTCCCGCTTGCGCCCATGATTTTACGTCGTCTTCGAGATACATCATATCGAGCTGATCTTGATCTCCTAACGCCGATAGAAGGCGATACGCCATCACTTGTACGGCGGGAGTTTGGCTCCACATACTATCTGAGAGACAGCGCCAGTGATCCGAATCGAGGTTTTGAGGATTGGTAATTTGGCTTTTGCAGGTTTCGCAAATGTAGATCGATTGATCGGCAGAGGCATCGCTCGGAGAGACTTCGTAAACGCTCAACCCTTCGGATGCTCCGCATAATTCACAGATATTTCCGCTTCGTTCTTGTAATGTTTGTTCAATACTCATAATAACACCTTACTAAATTAATAAGCGCATTATAGCGTATCGCTCAATCGCCCCTTTTAAATGAAACTTTTTTGGTGAAATCTATATTAATAGGATACGGTTCGATACTTTGTGAAATTTTTTTGGTCATTTCCACACTATTTAGCTTTATTGCTCTTGACTTCTTTCATCTTTTCCCCTATAATTCCCGTCCACAAACGCTGATGAG
>NZ_JASJOW010000002.1:0-542266 GCF_031427015.1 Sulfuricurvum sp.
TCATCAGCGTTTGTGGACGGGAATTATAGGGGAAAAGATGAAAGAAGTCAAGAGGATTTTAGGCAAAGTGGCAAAATATAGCAAAAAGTTTTTCGTTTTTATTTCACTCTTCTAAAATTGTAACATTTCTACCCATTTTTTCTCTCTAAAAAGCTTTTTTTATATCTAATTTCAAATGAACGGTTAATCAAACTCTTGTATAATCACTTTCATAAAATCCCTTATAAGGAAAAAGCTATGGCTTTATATGATCGCGAATACGCACGAGAAGGTGCTTTTGGTTACGAAAGCGCGCACAAAAGTGAAGCGCAGATCGTTTCGTTTGTTAAAGATACCTATAAATTGTTTGCCGCTTCAATGTTGGCAGGCGGGGTAGGTGCTTATGTCGGTATGCCGTTCGCCGGTATCGTTGCAGCAAATTACTGGTGGATCGCTATCCCTTGGATGCTCTTTGGAATGTTTGGTCTTCAAATGATCAAAAACAAACCGGGTGTTAATATGATCGGATTGTTTGCGTTTACGTTTGCAAGCGGTGTTATCATCACTCCGTTGCTTAGTCATATCCTCGGAATGGCAGGCGGAGCAACCATCGTCGGAAATGCGTTTTTCATGACGGCAGCGTTGTTCGGCGGTCTTAGTTTCTTTGCGATTAAAAGTTCTAAAGACTTTACAACGTGGACGAAACCGATTATGATCGCTTTCTTTATTATTTTGGCAGTCTCACTGATCAACGTATTTTTCTTGAAAAGCCCGATCCTTTATGTAGCGATTCAAGCAATTTTCTTGCTCGTTATCAGTGTAATGGTTTTGATCGATACGCAAAACGTTATCAACGGTGCCTATGAAACACCGATGGACGGCGCAATCGCTTTGTATCTCGATTTCTTTAATCTTTTCGTTACGATGCTTCAACTCTTCGGTATTTTTGGAAACAATGACGAATAATTCTCTTCCTCCCGAACTCTTTCGGGTGGTCGATGCCAATCTTAACCGTCTTAAAGAGGGTATCCGTGTGATTGAGGATATAGCGCGCTATGTTCACAATGACAAGGAACTCGCCACTTCACTTAAAAATCTCCGCCATCTTTGCCGCATTGAACCGATCGAAGCACTCCTTGCCTCCCGCGACAGTGTGAATGATGTACTCCGTCCGAGTATGCAAAGTGAAATGAACCGTACGGATCTGCGTTCCATCTTAATAGCAAATTACAAAAGAGCTCAGGAGTCTTCCAGAGTATTGGAAGAACTCTATAAGATAGTAGATCCCGCATTGAGTGAGCAATTCAAACACATTCGTTACGAACTCTATACATTAGAGAAGAAAAACCTTTTAGACTCCAACGAGAGTCGTTGAAATTTCAAAAGATCGCTATTGTCGGAGCAGGCCCTGCCGGATTAATAGCCGCGGATGTTTTATCGGCAGCAGGAATAGATGTCGATGTTTTCGAAGCGAAACCTTCCGTAGGTCGAAAATTTCTCACGGCAGGCAAAGGGGGATTAAACATTACCCACAGTGAGCCTATGGATGATTTTATACGCCGCTATGATCATAGCGAGTGGCTGAAGCCCATGATAGAGGCCTTTGATCCTAATGCCATTCGGGTGTGGATGGAAAGTTTAGGGGTGGATTCGTTCATCGGGACATCGGGAAGAGTTTTCCCTACCGAGATGAAAGCGGCTCCGCTGCTACGCCGCTGGCTCTCTTCTTTGAAAAAGCGGGGGGTTCGCGTCCATTGCCGCCATTATTGGAAGGGTTTTAGTGATGAGGGAGATTTACGCTTTGCAACGGCAGAGGGTGAAAAGAACGTGGCTTTTGACGCCACGATTTTAGCTCTAGGGGGGGGAAGCTGGGCAAGTCTCGGCTCAGACGGTGCGTGGGTGAGCGTTTTGGCGGAGAAGAAAGTGAAAATAAACCCTTTACTACCCTCAAACTGCGGATTTAAAGCGACATGGTCTGCGTTTATACAACCCCATTTAGGGAAACCGTTAAAAAATATATCGGGCTGGGTGGGAAATCACAAAGATCACATCAGCTCCTCCGAAGCCGTTTTAACAACGTATGGGATCGAGGGGGGATTGGTTTATGCCCTCTCCCGTCCGCTTCGAGAGGAGATCATAACACAGGGGTCGGCAACACTTTATTTAGACCTTTTGCCCCATATCCATGAAAATACCTTAATACCACGGCTTACCTCATCAGGAAAACAATCGCGTGACAACCTATGGCGTAAAGCGGGTTTAGAAGGTGTTAAATCCGCACTCATTCGTGAGACATTGCCGAAAGAGAAATGGGATGATCCCATTGCTGTTGCTCGATACGTGAAGAGCTACCCTATCTTACTTACCGCCATGCAGCCAATCGATGAAGCGATCAGTACTTCCGGCGGAGTAATGCGTGAAGCAATGGATGAGGATCTTATGCTGCACGCCCTGCCAAATGTATTTTGTGCAGGGGAGATGCTCGATTGGGATGCGCCAACGGGGGGATATTTATTAACCGCCTCTTTTGCAAGCGGAGTATTTGCGGCAAACGGGGTCTTGAAAAAAGTTAGAGCAAGTAGAACGGACTAGATCAATGCCGACATTCGTCACCGACACAATGATGCTCATGTTCAACGTAATCATGTGAAAGATGAAGATTGGTACACGATCCAAGGAGTCCGTAGAGTTCCATTTCCGCTCCGGTAACATGACGAACTACATTCCCTTCTGCATCGATAAAAACAAACATTTCGTATTTATGCTCATTCTTTTTAATATGCTGCGAAAAAATAACGTAGTCCGCTTTTTTGAGTTCAGGGAAATGTTCACATGTAGCAATAAACTTTTGACATTTTTTATCTATTTTTTTGATTTCCAGAAACTCTGACTGAATCGCATCGCGAAGTACCGGCATAAGGTTCGGCATAACCTCTTTTAGATTATCATACTTTTCGATCCCTAACATAAGACGCTCCTCATTTGGAATTCTACTATTATGGATAGTATACCGCTTTGTGATCAAAAATACTTTTTATGAATAAGTTACGAAGTAATAAACACCACCTCAAATTCAAGATAATCCAGTGGATAGGTTTCCATCAGCCGTTTCGTCTGCGAAAAATCGAGAACCCGTCTTCCGCCGCTTACCCCGCTCCGTTTGATATAGCGGAACATTTCCCGTACCGAATCAAACTCTAACGTAGTATGAAGAACTTCAAAATGGGCATCAACATATTTCTCTGCAATAGCTATCACTTCATCACTGGAACGTAACAGCGGAGTAACCCCTGCGCACTCGTGTAAGGTTTTAAAGGTACCTGCAGTGAAGATCGCCAATGACATCGGGGTGTTGAGCGAGGCGAGAGACTCTATAACGCGATCCAAATCCTCCGCCCACTGTAATGCCGACGCAGAGTAGATGCGATCAAATCGCTCCTCTTTCAATCCCTCAAATAATAACGGATCGTTGAAATTTCCCAATAATAATTCGACATTGGAATCTTTAGGGTGATGTTCTAACATTTGCTCTGAAAAATCGACACCGACGAAACGTTCAATCTTCCAATCGATCAACGAGAAGAGGGTTCCGTTTCCGCACCCCAAATCCAAAATACGGCGTGGATGAGTCTCGGTGGAAGTAATCAGTTTTTTAGCAACGAGCCGCTGAATGACATTACGACTGCCGTACTCCGCCGCATAGCGGGAAAACTCATGGCACGCATTGCTCATCGGCGGTTAATGACCAATGCGATAATAAAGATAACCAAGAGGCACAAGACGATTGCCGCACCGCTAGGAAGAGAGAAAAGATACGAAGCGCTCAGTCCGATCACCACAGAGATAAGGGCGATAGCGATGGAGAGAAGCGTTGTCGGATAAAATCCCATTCCGAATCGGATTGCGGCAACGGGAGGGATCACCATCAGTGCCCCGATAAGAAGTGTCCCAACCACCCGAATAGAGAGGGCGATAATAACGGCGATGACACTGACGAGCATATAGTTGAGAATCGTAACACGGATTCCACCGGCACGAGCGACATCCTCATCAAACGCTATGAAATAGAGTTCTTTGAAAAACGCGAGCAATAATGCCATCGCTAACGAGCCGAAAATCCCCATCACCCATAAATCCTGAACACTTACCGAGAGGATCGAGCCGAAAAGATAGCTAAAAAGAGAGGCATTAAACGATCCCGCCATAGAGACAATAACAATCGCCAGTGCGAGGGAGCCTGAGAGAAAAATAGCGAGTACCGAATCCGAATACATTCCGTGAACACTGCGCAAATATTCAATCATCCATGAAGCTAATAATGAAGCCAAGACCGCCATCCACAAAGGGCTCATTCCAAACAAAAGTCCCACTGAAACCCCGACTAAAGAGACGTGAGCAAGAGTTTCACTCAATAATGAGTACCGGCGAAGAACGATAAATGAACCGCTCAAAGAAGCAAGAATAGCAATCATCAATCCTGCGGCAAAGGCACGCTGCATAAAGGGGTAATCAAATATCTCTAGCATAACAGACCCCCTTTCAATGGTTATGACACACGACGTGCGCCGGTGTGCCGTAGAGTCGGCTCATCTCGTCACATCGAGTCATTTCGGCAGGATTTTGAGAAACCAGCAGCGTTTGATTCACAAACAAGACACGGGTAATATCCTCCGCAATCACCCCGATATCATGGGTAATAAAAAGGATAGACATTTTTTTAGTACGGTTGAGGGTACGAAGTAACTCATAAAAACGGTGTTGGGATTCAACATCAACCCCCGTATTGGGCTCATCAACAATCAAAATATCGGGGTTGGAAGCAAGTGCGCGGGCGATCATCACCCTCTGACGCTGACCCCCCGAAAGATTCCCGATCAAACGGTCGGATAAATCAGAGACCCCCATCAACTCCATCGCTTCATTGATCGCAGTTTTATCTTCGTTAGATTCAAATTTTAAAACACCCCGTTTAGCGTAACATCCCATCCCGACCACTTCACGCACCGTAGCGGGAAATGAACCATCTACAAGGGCGGAGCGTTGAGGGACGTAACCGATACGGTTCCAATCACGAAATCGCTGTTGAGGGACACCGAAAAGTTTGATTGTACCTGAAGTCGGTTTTTCAAGACCGAGCAAAAGACGAACAAGGGTCGTTTTCCCCCCGCCGTTGGGACCAATAATGGCACAATACTCACCCGGTAAAATTTTAAACGTTGCGTTTTTGAGAACCAAGTTCCCCTGCCGCTCAAAGTTGAGAGAGTTCACTTCAAAAAGGCTGGGGAAAAACTTCAACGGCACTCCATCGCTTCTCGTAATTTTTTCAGATTCTCTCGCATAAGTGAGAGATAGGTTTGATGTGATTTTAACTCATCTTCACTGATATTTTCCAGCGGTTGAAGCGATACTGCCCTCGCCCCTGTCTCACGGGCAATCGTTTGAGAAACGTTATCGTTGACCAACTCTTCAAAGAAAATCGTTTTCATCCCGTGCTCTTTCACCACTTCGACCACATGAGCGACCGTTTGTGCGCTCGGCTGCTCATCGCTTGAGAGACCGATAACCGAAACATTTTCAAGTTTGTTCGAATGTGCCAAATATCCGAAAGCATCGTGATTGGAGACGAGTGTACGGTTTTTACATTCGCCAAGTCCGGAAACGTATTCGGACTTGAGTTTTTGCAGCTCAGCAATATAAGCCGAACTATTCTTATGAAATTGCTCTGCTTTACCCGGGAGAAGTTTTGAGAACTCCGTATCCATCGTTTGGGTTATTTTGATCATATTATCGATATCCAACCAATAATGAGGATCATAGGCCCCATGATGATGAGAATCATCCGCTTCGTGATGCTCTGTTTCGTGCACATCTGCGTGTTCTTCTTCGTCATGATGATCTTCTTCGCTTTTTTGCAAAGCTACATACCGGCTCATATCTATAATCTGTGTCGTTTTTGGGAGGACATTTTTCAAATTTTCGGCCCATGTCTCGAATCCTGCACCGTTATAGATAAACAATGCCGCACTTGAAATCTCTGCAACCTTAGTCGGATTAGGTGAAAACATATGGGCATCGCTTCCTAGCGGGACGATTGAACGGACATCAATCTCGTTTCCGCCAACGGCATTAGCCGATTCCAAAAGGGCAAAAGTACTTACGGAAACGATTGGTTTCACTTCTGCTTTGTTTTCATTATCCCCAGACTGAGGTGCAAAAAAGGCAATCACCGCAATCACCGCTATAATAATAGTTCCGAAAAGTAATAACCGCTTTGTATCCATAATTCAGCTTCCTTATATAAAGTTTGGATACCATTCTAATGCAACTAAGTTGCAATAAACCTTAAAATTTTAAGAAGTCTTATCAAAATGACCTTTGAAGAAAAAATTACCCTTAACGGATTTCGTCTAACGGCTCCGCGAAAAAAAATTCTCTCTATCCTTACAAACCAAAAACAGCCGATCAGTTTTGAAGAATACAGTGCACTTGATCCGCTTATCGACAAAAGTACCTTTTACCGAACGATGCAGTCATTTGAGCAAGCTCATATCATTAACGGCATTGAGTCCGATGAGGGAAAACGGTATTTTGAGTTGAATGAAACCATTCATCCCCATTTTATCTGCCAACACTGCCACGCTATTACGTGTCTTAATCCATTACCGCTTATTTCACTGGAAGGCTATCACGTCGAATCGATCATTTTCAAAGGAAAATGCCCTGTATGCTCCGATTCTTAATCCTTCTTTCTACATGGTTCTCCCTCAGTTACGGATGTTTAGCCTGCAGTTACGGAGATATCAAAGTCCTCACCCATCTCTATCTTAATGTCGAAAAAAATACGCTAACCTCAGTCGATGTGGAATGGACCCTTGACCCGATGTTTTCACAGATGGTGCTGGGTGATTTCGATCTGAATCGTAATCGAAAGTTTGAAAACTCAGAAAGGTATGAAGTTTATAAAGCCATAGAACAAATGAAGGAAGTAGGCTTTTTTATCCGTCCGACTCTCAATAACCGTAAAGTTTGGCTCAAAGAGCTCAAGGACTTTACCGTTAGACTGGAAAAAGGGCTAATCATCTACCGATTCAATATCCCTCTCAATGAACCGATCAAGCAATCGTTGCATCTGCGGATCGCCTACGATGCCAAAGCAGCTTACAACAACGGAATCATTTATCATTTAAATAATAAAAATGTTTATGTAACGCCGGAAAAATCGGTACGTTTGAGTACAAAGCTAACCGTACCGAAACCATCCAAAGGCTCTGACGCTCTTTTGGATATTTATCTCTCTCCCCGTACCCTAGCCCTCGGCTCTGCACTCGGAGGGATGAACCAAAATGACGAAAACAAAGATTTCAGCCAAAGCCTCCGTACCCTCACCGAAAAAATACACGGTGCCCTGCTCGCGACTCAAGAACACCCCAGTCTCCATACCGTCGGTGCAATTTTATTCTTTTCCCTCCTCTATGGAATTCTTCACGCAGCGGGGCCGGGTCATGGCAAAACGTTAGTCGCAAGTTATTTCACTACCAATGAGCGGAGCTATTCACGCGGTATTGCTATCGCGCTGCTGATAGCGTTAACCCATGTTATCAGTGCATTCACGCTGACCCTCATCCTCTATTGGTTTATTCACACGATGTTCTCGCAAACCATCAGTGACGTATCGCTTTATGCCACTAAAGCCAGTGGA
Source organism: Sulfuricurvum sp. (assembly GCF_031427015.1). Lineage (GTDB taxonomy): Bacteria > Campylobacterota > Campylobacteria > Campylobacterales > Sulfurimonadaceae > Sulfuricurvum. The sequence goes on from NZ_JASJOW010000002.1 coordinate 7,679, forward strand.
GCTATTATCCTCTTCATCGCCCTTTATTTAATCCGCCAAAAATGGCTCTACTACCGCCTTAAACCTAAAACGATGACATTCAGCATAACATCACCTCATGTAAGCAGCTGCGGATGTCATAGTTGTAAAACTACCGCCAATTCTACTGATCTCTTATTGATTCTCGGAGCGGGAATCGTCCCTTGCCCCGGGACAATCATCGTCTTTTTATTTGCCATCTCGATGGGGATGTTAACACTCGGTGCACTCAGCGCACTTATTATGAGTTTGGGGATGGGATTTACGATTGCTCTTACTGCGGCATTGGGGACGGCTTTACGGAAAAAGAGCACTGCCTATGGCGAAAAAGCTCTCAAAATTATCGATATTCTAGGGGTAGCGATAATGTTTTCAGTCGGTATACTCTTACTCCTAGCGGCTTAAATATCCCTCACGAAAAAAGATAATAATACGCTACCGACGAAACAACGATAGCAAAGACAAAAGCAATTTTTCTTTTTTGGGTACATTTAGAACACACACGCTCTCCCTCTATTTTTGAATGGCGTATTTTAACCTTAATCTCTTTAAAAGCCGGCTTCATTCGCCTCTTAACTACACTATGCTATAATCGCGAACTTTTTTAAAAATCAAGGATTAACATGACAGGTATACTGCTCATCGTGCAGATCGTTTTGGTCGTTATGATCACCATTGCGGTACTGCTCCAAAAAAGCTCAAGCATCGGCTTGGGAGCCTACAGCGGTTCAAATGAATCGGTTTTCGGGGCAAAAGGGCCGGGAACCTTTTTGGCTAAAGTAACTTTTTTCCTCGGATTCGTTTTTGTTGTTAACACAATTGCATTAGGCTATTTCTATGCACAGCAAAAAAATGCATCGGTTGTCGATTCTATGGTTGAAACGACCGAAGTTGCGGCACCGACGATCAATATCGTAAACGATACCAACACTACAAAATAAGACGAAGGGGAATTTCATGCTAAACGAAGTGTACCAATTTTGTGAAGAAAAAATGCAAGGAAGCTGTGACCATCTGCAAAGCAACTTCCGCACACTCCGCACCGGACGTGTTACCACTAAAATTTTAGATAATGTTCGTGTAGACAGCTACGGTTCAATGGTTCCACTCGATCAAGCGGCCAGCGTTCTTGCTACCGATGCAACCACCATCACCATCTCTCCATGGGATAAATCGATGCTCTCTCTCATCGAAAAAGCGATCCAAAAAGCCGATATCGGCGTCAATCCGAATAATAACGGAACCGATATCAAACTTTTCTTCCCTCCGATGACGGTAGAACAGCGTCAAGAAACGGCAAAGAAAGCAAAGGGGATGGCCGAAGATGCGAAAGTCGGCGTCCGCAATGACCGTAAAAAAGCAAATGATAAAATCAAAGTGCTCGAAAAAGATAAATTGGTAACGGCCGATGAATCGAAAATTGCCCAAGAGAAAGTTCAAAAAATTACCGATAAATATATTTCAAAAGTCGAAGAGTTGCTCAAAAGCAAAGAGCAAGATATCCTAACGGTATAACCATGGATATTAAATCAATCTATATGAACGCCAATGCCATGTTAGAAGGGCATTTCAAACTCAGTTCAGGAAACCACTCTCAGTACTATCTCCAATCGGCGAAAGTGCTCGAAGATCCTAAAACGGCAAAACTCCTTGCCGATGCGTTAGCGCTTAAAATCCAAGAAAACGGTATCAAAATCGATACCGTATGTGCTCCGGCGCTGGGTGGTTTGATTGCAGGATTCGCCCTCGCGACTGCACTCGATAAGCGTTCGATTTTTGCAGAGCGTGTCAACGGTGAGATGCAGATTCGTCGGGGATTTGAGATCACTCCGGGAGAGAAAGTCCTCATTTGTGAAGACATCATCACTACCGGCGGTTCAGCAATGGAAGCTGCACGTGCCATTGAAGCACTCGGCGGTATCGTCGTCGGTTTCGCCGCACTCGCTAACCGCGGTTTTTGTAAACGTGAGGAGAGTGCGTTGGAGCGTAAAGCCAACTGTGCGCTTCCGAGCGATAAACCTCTTTTTGCCCTCGCTGATTTCGACTTCGAGATGTATGCACCGGAGAACTGTCCGTTATGTGCCGACGGATCTGAGGCTATTAAACCGGGTTCACGAGGAAATTAATGTCCGCAAATCCTGATAATTTCAAACTCTCTATGGAGCACCTCCAGAGGGTGCAACGAACCCTTCGTAAAGCGGGGAATATTTTCCCGAACGAAAAAGAGCTCGTCGCAACACTGGAAGATTTGATTATCAAAGCCCAAGACGATACGGCACTTAATACTTACTACCATATGGCGCAGTATCTCAAACAGCGTCTTAAAGAGCTGAAAAACAATCTTTCACAGCCTCTTGAAGCGGTCGATATGGCACTCGAAGATTTAGAGTGGTCAATCCGCTATCTTCAGTGGCTAGTAACCGAACAACCTAAAAAATCATAACTCACAGGTAAGCGCTTCGGAAACGAGGCGTGATGCGACCTCTTTTTTCCCATCAATCGTAATGGAGATAGGGAGTCCGCGCAATTCCCGTTTTTCTTCCAAACTTACTACTTTGACGACCAATTTGACCTCCGGAGCGTAGCGGAGTATCGTTTCGCAGATTAATCTCTTTTTCTCTAGGTTGTCCAGAGTAATGATGACGCTCACTGAATCTTTCGCGCAAAGCTTATCCAAAATGGCTGTTTTCGACATATCCCCGAAGTAGATCTCTTGCCCATCTTTTAATGCCTCTTCGACGTGCTTATAGCTGTTATCCGCGACAACATAGTCCACCCCCTCGGCGCGCAAAGCTTTCGCCACAAACTTACCGACAACACCGTATCCGCACACAATGATATGATTTTTACGCCCCGGAAGCATCGCAAACGTCTCGGTCACACTGACATCTTTGAAAAAATAGCTGCTGATTTTCGTCAAGGAGCTCAGAATAAACGGCGTTATCACAATGGAAAGAACCACGACTAACACCAAAAGTTTGGAAATCTGTTCAGGGATCAGATTATGATTTCCGGCTAAAGCAAAAATAGCAAATGAAAATTCCCCCACCTGTGCCAATGCAATAGCCGTTTTAAAAGCGATTTTAGCCTGTGAGTAGATTCGGATCACGCCGAAAATGACGATAGCTTTAACTACTAAAACAGCACTAAGGATTGCCAGAATATCGAAAAAATGGGTGACAAAAAGCCCCAAATCGATTTTCATACCGACGGTGACAAAAAATGTCCCCAACAACAAATCTTTAAACGGTGCGATATCCGATTCGACTTTATGATGATAACGGGTCTCGGCAATGATCATCCCCGCGACAAATGCCCCAAGCGAATAAGTAAAGCCTGCATAGGACGCGAGCAGTGACGACGCAACGACGATGACCAAAACCGAACCCATAAAGAGCTCGTCTACTTCACTCGAAGAGGAGAAATGGAGCATCCACGTCATTACCCGCTTACCGATAATAAATAAAAGACCGATAATGACCACGGCACTTATCGCGGTTTGGGCGAGAACTTCACTGATATTTTCACCATCGGAGCTCAAAAATCCGATCAAAAGTAAAATCGGAATGACGGCGATATCTTGGAAAATCAAAATGCCGGTTGATTTTTGACCGTAAGGGCGGGCAATCTCTTTGGTCGATTTAAGAAAGCTCAAAACGACCGCAGTCGAAGAGAGCGATAACGCCATAGCAATAATCAAAGCCGTTTCTAATGAAATCGCAAGGACTCCGTACGCAATGTAAAAAAAGATAACCGCAGATAGGAGAACTTGAAGCGAGCCGTTGAAAAAGACATCGGTTTTCATCGTTGAGAGGCGTTGCAGCGAGACTTCAAGCCCTATTGTGAACATTAAAAATACGACTCCGAATTCGGCAATCATCTCTAATGTATGCGAATCGGCCATGTGACGTAAATCGAAAGCATACGCTACCGTGACGCCGGTGAGGATGTATCCGATAATTTGGGAAATCCCGAATCGCTTTAAAATTAGATTAACAACGATAGAGAATCCTAGAGCTATCGTGACGTAATATAGAGCAGATTCCATTAATTTCCATTTTTCAAACGTTTTTATAAGTCTTAAAAGTATATAATACGTTCCTTAAGAAGAGCGGCAATTTGTCCGACGTTTTGGATCATCACGACCCATTTAACCCCATCGTAAAAACGCTAAGAGCTAAGGAATGATTCAATGACAAAATATATTTTTGTAACCGGCGGAGTTCTGAGTTCACTCGGAAAAGGGATTACGGCAGCCAGCATCGGCGCACTCCTCAAACACTCCGGCAAACAAGTCGGTATGCTCAAAATCGATCCCTACATCAACGTCGATCCGGGAACTATGAGCCCACTGGAACACGGTGAAGTTTTCGTTACCAAAGACGGCGCGGAGACCGATCTCGACATCGGAAACTACGAGCGTTTTCTCGACACATCTTTTTTACGTACCAGCAACTTTACAACCGGTCAAGTTTACAGTTCGGTCATTGAACGTGAACGCAGCGGCGGTTATTTGGGTCAAACGATTCAAGTCGTTCCTCACATCGTCGGCGAAATCGTCGATCGTATCAAAAAAGCGGGTGAAGGGCATGAGATCCTCGTGGTCGAGCTTGGCGGTACCGTCGGAGATATCGAAGGGCTTCCATTTATGGAGGCGATCCGGACAATGAAACACGATGACGAGGTTGAGGGGACATTTTTTATCCACGTAACCCTCATCCCGTTCATCAAAGCCGCCGGTGAGCACAAAAGCAAACCGACCCAGCACTCGGTTCAAGAGCTTCGCCGTATCGGTATCACTCCACAAATGATTATCGCCCGTAGTGAAGAAAAACTCCCGAAAACCTTTAAAAAGAAACTCGCGTTAGCGTGTGACGTCAGCTCCGACAGTATCATCGAGGCGATGGATGAACAGACCATTTACGCCGTACCGCTCAGCTTTTTACAGCAAAATATTCTTGCTCCAATCAGCAAAGAGCTGGGGTTGGGTGAACTCAAACCCGATATGGAACAATGGGATTCCTTGGTCAAAAAAATCGTCTCTCCAAAATACCATGTCACCATCGGTTTTGTCGGTAAATATCTAGAACTTAAAGAGTCGTACAAATCACTGATCGAAGCGCTCATCCACTCGGGGGCACATCTCGATACCCGTGTCGCTATCCACTGGGTTGACTCTGAGAAGATCGAAACGCAAGGGGCGGAAGTACTTTTACGTGACTGTGATTCGGTTCTTGTTGCAGGCGGATTCGGTAATCGCGGCGTTGAGGGGAAAATTCAGGCAATCCGCTATGCCCGTGAAAACAAAATTCCGTATTTGGGAATTTGTTTGGGAATGCAGCTCTCCATCGTCGAGTATGCCCGTAATGTCCTCGGTTATGAGGATGCCAACTCGATCGAGTTTAACCCGACGACAACCCATCCAATGATCTATTTGATCGATAATTTTATCGACCAATCAGGTGAAACGCAGTTGCGTACCCATCACTCACCTATGGGGGGAACGCTCCGCTTGGGTGAATACCCGTGCGAGACGAAAGAAGGCTCAAACCTCCGTGCGGCCTACAACAACGAACCGCTTATCCATGAGCGTCATCGTCACCGCTATGAAGCCAATCCTACTTACCGCGCGGCACTTGAAGCTGCAGGGATGCTCGTAACGGGAGAGTCGCACGGACTTATCGAAGCGGTGGAGATTCCAACTCATCCGTGGTTTTTAGGGGTACAGTTCCATCCTGAATTCACTTCACGCCTCCAAAGCCCGAATGCTTCAATCCTCGGCTTTGTAAAAGCAACCTTTACCCATGCCAACCCTGCCTGAGGTACCTCTTCTCGACCATAATACACTGGGAGATTTTTTAGCGCGCCGATTTGAGGCGCAAAGTGAAAAACTCTCCGATATTCCCCATCCAACCCTACTCAAAGATGCTAAAAAAGGTTCCGAAAGGCTTGCCCGAGCTATTCGCAACAATGAACGTATTGCTCTCGTAGGAGATTATGATGTAGACGGGGTCACCTCCACCGCCATCGTCAAACGGTTTTTCGACCTCATCCCCTATCCCCTCATCACTACTATCCCGAACCGATTTACCGACGGCTACGGCGTCTCTAAAAATGTTTTGGAAAGACTCGATGCGGACGTCATCTTTACCGTCGATAACGGGATCAACGCGATTGAAGCCGCAGAGGTGTGTAAGAGCAGAGGGATTGATCTGATCATCACCGATCACCATACCCCTGCAGATATACTGCCCGATGCCTATGCGATCATCAACCCCAAACAACTCGACTGCCCCTATCCGTTCAAAGATATTTGCGGCGCACAGGTCGGATGGCTCCTTATGGGACTGCTTAAACAAGAACTTGGTCTCACCATCGATATGCGCCAATTTTTCCCCTTTTTGGCGCTTGCGGTTATCGCCGATGTGATGCCTCTGGTGGGGATCAACCGTGCTATAGTTAAAACGGGACTGGAGATGATGAGCCGCTCATCTCTCTCTCCGTTTGTGATGATTCGCGATTTTCTAAACCGCTCCGCTATCTCCTCCGAAGATGTCGCTTTTCAAATCGCCCCTCGCATCAACTCCGCAGGTCGGCTCGAAGACGCCTCCATTGCCCTCGATTTTTTACTGGCCGATACCTCCGAGAAGGCATACCATCAGTTTGAGCTTCTTACCTCCCTAAATACGTTGCGTAAAGAGACTGAGGCGCAAACAACGGCAGAAGCGATGATTCGCGTCCATACCGAAGATACAATCATCGTTGTCGCCGGCGAGCACTGGAATGAAGGGGTTGTCGGGATTGTCGCTTCACGTCTTGTGAGCCATTTTCAAAAACCCGCCATTGTTCTGAGTCTCCATAACGGTATTGCCAAAGGGTCCGGTCGAAGTATCGGGAACGTTGATCTCTACACCCTTATCAAATCCCAAGAGCACCTCTTAGCCAAATTCGGCGGACATAAAATGGCAGCGGGTTTATCCATGAATGCGGAGAATGTGGAAATATTTCGTAGGGAAATTAACAAAATCGCAAAAAATGTCAATCCTACTGACTTTATCCCCCTTAATGATATTGTCGGAGAGTTAGAGCATGAGATGATCAACTTTCAACTCCTTGAACTTTTAGAGAGATTCGAGCCTTACGGTGAAGGGAACCCCCGTCCGAGATTTTTAATCCGCAATGCCGATGTAATAACGGTGAAACTTTTCGGAAGCGACCAATCGCATAGCCGTATTGAACTGCGACCTTCACACATCAGCCAAAAAACGTTGGAGCTCATCGCGTTTCGGCGGGTATTAGAGTGTCCCGAGGATAAAAAAATCTCGTGTAGCTATACCGTTAATAAAAATGAGTGGAACGGTCGTGTCTCCCTCCAGCTTATGATAGAGCGTCTCTTTTGAACTGCCGTCTTTTCTTTAGTCTCCTCCCTCTCCTCTTTGTCGGGTGTGATGTTCCGAACAAACCGTTACCCTATCCGCTAACCATTAGTGAAGAAGGTCTCGGTGCACTCCATGCCGACACCCCATTTAATCAGGTAAATACAACGCTTAGCGGATTTGAGTTTGAGAAATTGAGCCAAGTTTCTCCCGACAAACCCGAAATGATTTTTCAAATGAAACGGGGGAAACATATATTGGCGCACATCGTCTCCGATTCTTCCGGTAAAAAAATAGCCTCCATCCACATACTTTCACCTCTTATTAAAAACAAAGAGAGGCTGGGACTCGGCGATTGCCTCCCTTCAAATGAAACGACTATTTGTACTGAAGATCTGTGTCACCGCCAAAATGAGCCCTCTCTTAACTACCGAATCGATCCAAATCAACGAACAATTCGCGAAATCACGTATCAAAAGCTATAATACGACATGGACACATTTTTTATTGAATTTCGCGATCCCCTTTTCGGTATCGTCGTCTTTTTTATCCTCCTTTTCATCCTCTCTTTTTTAAGTTATTGGTGGGGGCGGTATAAAAGTGCACGTGAACATCGCGATCTCGAATCTTTTTTAGGAAAATTCGAATCGATCGGTGAGGGTGAAAAACTGACCGAGCAGGTACAAACGAATTCCCTAAGCAGCGAATCGTGGCTGTTATTAGCACAAAGTTTCGAGCATCAGGGAAATTACGAAAAGAGTGTGGAGATTTATCACGCCCTCCTCGCCAAAAACCGTGATCCTATTTTTCAAAAGGATGCTCTATTACTGCTCGGGAAAAGTTTTTTCAAAGCCGGCTTTTTAGAGCGTTCCCGCCAAACATTCCTACAGATTTTGCACAATGCACCCCGAACGCCTCAGGCACTACACTTTTTAGTGCTTATATATGAGCAACTTCAGCAATACGATAAAGCACTTGAAGTGATGGAATCGCTCCAAGAACTCTCCCCCGATACGCTCAGCGAAAAACTCTATCTCGAATGTCGTATCCTCATAGGAGACCATCAAATCGACCTAGATGAAAAAGCCGATCGATTGATAAAAATTTATCAGACCCAGCGTCGCCTCGGATACATGATTTATGAGTGGCTTTTCACTTACCGCCCGATGCTTGCATGGAAACATTACGATCAATCTCTAAGTACGCGCCTAAGTGATATTTTATGGCGACTCAGAGATGAAAATCTCGATTTGGCTATAATTTCAAGTAACACCTACCTGCGCGAACTCTTTAGCGCAAAAGGGTCAATAGAGTTGGCAGAGGGGAGTTCGGTTTTCGAACTCGATACCCTGATAGCTCTGCGACGCTGCGGTGCGAATAAAGCCACATTGCAGTTTGAATACACGTGTGAAGAGTGTAACGTGATCTCGTTTTTGCCGTTTCACCGCTGCCCTCAATGCCATGCGATTGATTCGGTGCACAGTATTATGAATCTTTCAAAGGAACGGTTTGAAGAAAATAACTCTCTTCAGTGACGGCTCGGCTCTCGGAAATCCGGGACCCGGAGGATTCGGAGCGATTCTACGCTACGGAGATAAAGAGCGAATCATCCGCGGCGGGGAAGCGCATACGACCAACAATCGGATGGAACTTCTCGGAGTGATCGAAGGGCTAAGAGCGATCAAAGAGCCGTGCGAAGTAACCGTTATCTCCGATTCGAGCTATGTGATTCGAGGGATCAACGAATGGTTGGAGGGGTGGATTAAACGCAACTTCGCCAAAGTCAAAAATCCCGACCTCTGGCAAGAATATATCCGGGTATCCGCACCCCACCGTATTGAGGGGGTTTGGGTACGGGGACATAACGGTCACATCGAAAATGAACAATGTGACCAAATCGCCCGCGAAGAGGCAGAAAAACAAAAAAATGGTTAAGAAAATAGCGCGGTAACTGCGCGTGGGCTTTCCGCCGAGGAAAACTCAGCGTTAGCGTAGGATTGGGGGCTTTGCTCTCGATCCGTGTTAAAATAATGAAAGCAGAAAAATTTAAAGAAGGACTAAATAACAAATGAATGACTTAGAAGCCCTGCAAGAACGTTTAGGGTACACCTTTCAAAACAAAGAGCTCCTTATTGAAGCGCTGACGCATAAAAGCTACAAACAGCCCTACAATAATGAGCGACTTGAGTTTTTGGGAGATGCGGTACTCGATTTGATCGTCGGAGAATACCTTTATAAAAAATTTCGCGGCTTTGATGAGGGAAAACTCTCTAAAATGCGTGCCTCACTCGTCAATGAAGGGGGATTTACCTCTTTAGCCACCTATCTGAACTTGGGGGAATATATCTATCTCTCCAATGCGGAAGAGAACAACAGCGGCCGTACTAAAAGCTCGCTCCTCTCCAATGCTTTTGAGGCCCTGATGGGGGCAATGTATCTCGAAACCGGCTTGGGTAAAGTACAAGGGATTACAATCTCTCTACTTGAACATGTTCATCCCGATATTTCTCTCGACTCCCTCTTTAAAGACTATAAAACCTCTCTCCAAGAGCTGACCCAAGCCCACTACGGCACAACCCCCGAATATCAACTCATCGCCGCACATGGGCCGGATCATAAAAAAGAGTTTGAAGTCGCCGTCATCATCGACGGCAAACGGTATGCCTCCGCTCAGGGAAAAAGTAAAAAACAAGCGCAGCAAGAAGCGGCACAAATTGCACTTGGAATGCTATCAAAGGAACTTAAATGAACCGATTTGGAGAGCGTTTTAGTATAACAACCTTCGGTGAATCCCACGGTAGAGCAATCGGTTGTGTTCTCGACGGTGTCCCTGCGGGACTGGTGATCGATGAAGCGTATATCCAAAGCGAACTGGATCGCCGAAAACCGGGACAAAACGAATTTGCCACCGCCCGAAAAGAGGAAGACAAAGTCGAAATTCTCAGCGGTACCTTCGAGGGACTTAGCACCGGAACTCCGATAACCCTAGTCATTTACAATACTGACCAAAAAAGCGGCGATTACTCTAATGTCAAAGATATCTTCCGACCGGGTCATGCCGATTTTACCTATTTTCACAAATACGGTCTTCGCGACTATCGCGGGGGCGGGAGATCAAGTGCACGTGAAACGGCGGCACGTGTCGCAGGGGGCGCGGTAGCGAAACTGATGCTAGCCCAACTCGGCATTAGTGTTCAAAGCGGCATCAGTGCTATTCACGGTATCGAAGCCCAAACGCTCGATTTTAATTATCCGAAAAGCAGCCCCATTTATGCTCTCGATAAAAACGTTGAAGAGGCTCAAAAAGCGGCTATATTGGACGCTAAAAATGCTCATGATTCCGTCGGCGGTGTCGCAACACTCAAAATAAACGGTCTCCCTGTCGGATTGGGTGAAGGGCTCTATTACAAACTCGATGCGGTACTCGCTGAAGCGATGATGGGGATCAATGCCGTTAAAGCGGTCGAAATCGGAGAGGGCGTTCATAGCGCCGCACTGCTCGCCAGCCAAAACAACGATTCCATCACCCCTAAAGGATTTAAGACCAATCATGCCGGAGGAATCCTCGGCGGAATGAGCAACGGAGATGACGTAGTGTTACGTATCCATTTCAAACCGACCCCTTCGATCTTTATCGATCAGGAGAGTGTCAACACGGATAATGAGAGCGTCCATGTCTCACTTAAAGGGAGACATGATCCATGCGTCGCTATACGCGGTTCGGTTGTTGCTGAATCGATGGCGGCACTCGTTATTGCCGATATGGTGCTCCTTAATATGGGAAGTACGATGAACGGCATTAAGAACTACTACACTTAAGATTACTTTTGCTACCATAGAGAATTCCTATAAAAAGGGTTCTTTGTGATGAGTCCAGCTCAAAACTGCTACCTCCTCGATACTTCCGTTATCCTAGATGATCCCACCAACATTTTACGAATCAGTGACGAGAACCAAAACGGTATCGTTATCACTAATATCGTTTTAGCCGAGCTTAATAGCAAAAAAGATGATATGCGCTCTGAAGCAGGATTTCAGGCACGTGAGTTTTTTCGTCTCGCCGATGCGGCGTGGGGGGAACCTATCAGCTTTATAGAACTTCCCGAATGTGTCCGAAAACATGTTGATGTAGATGCGTGTAAAAATGACCGTTACTACCGATTAGCCCTCAATTATGATCGCTCCTTGCATGGAGGAGAGGCAAATCTTATTGATCTCTTTATCGTTCATCGTGAAAACTATCGGGTTTCTCACAATTTCTCCGAACCCAAAGGGATCAATGACGCCAAAATCGCTGAAATTGCCGATGACTATGATCTAACGCTCCTCAGTAACGATATGTCGTTTCGTATCGCCGCAGAGATTCGGGGGATTCAAACCCAAAGCATTCGCAACAGCAGTGTTGAGGCACCGGAACAAATCGATTTCTCTTACAGCTATGAGTACGAAGAGACCCCTTCGATTCCTACCGAAGCACAACATCACAATTTCGATCAAATCACTTTTATCCAAAAAGCACTCAGTACCTCATCGGAGATGTATGAGACGGGTATACAGCGTCATGCATTTTGCTTTAATAATCAAATCGAATGGTGTGACTTTGACCGCCGTTTCGGAGAACATTTTAACGAAGAACTCGTACGGCCTCTCAATGTGGAGCAAAAATTCTATTATGCCATGATGACCCATCCTCAGAACTACGTTACTGTCGTCTCAGGTTCCACCGGATCAGGGAAAACCCTCGTTGCACTCCAAGCGGGATTGGAACTGGTGGATGAGGGGATTGTTGAGGGGATTGTTTATGCCCGTAATACCGTCACCTCTAATGATCAACAGGCTGAACTCGGATTTCGAAAAGGGGATGAGGAACAAAAGCTCGGCTTTTTTATGTATCCGCTCTACTCGGCCGTCAACTTTACGATTGAACACCAAAGCAAACGCTCCATTGATGCACGGGTAGAGTTTACGGGCAATACCAACTCCGTCAAAAGAGAAAATGCCACTGAAGTGTTTATGAAAAAATACAATATCGAAGTAATGGACATCGCCCATATGCGCGGAACAACGATTTCACGCAAATTTGTCATTATTGATGAAGCCCAAAATATGACCAATGCCACCCTAAAGCTCATCGGAACCCGTATGGGGGATGAGACACGCCTCGTCGTTATGGGAGATCCGGGACAAATCGACCATCCGTTCCTCTCCAAACGGCGCAATGCTCTTGTAAGCTTGCTCAACAAAGCACAGCATAATAACTTTATTGCGGGGATTCAACTGCGCCATACGATTCGCTCTCAAGTTGCGGATTGGTTTGATAAAAATTTTTAGCAGTATCCACTTCGATACTGCTTCTCTTCACTTTTTCATATAACTTTCTCCCTACTCTTTCTTTTTTTCATAGCTATTCAAAAAATGACGTTAAAAAAAATATTTTAATCATAAAATATAATAAATAATACTACTTTATAATTATTTTAAGTTTATTTTATTACCATTACGAAAACCAACGCAATTGGTTATTTAAAATGGAGTATCGTATGAAAAAATTGGTTCTTGCTGGACTATTTAGTGCCGTATTGATGGCAAATGAAAGTGGCGTTTATGTCGGAGGCGATATCAGTAAAGTAAAAGAGGAATACAAAACCTCAACTGAAACTTCTACCAATAAGAGTACGGCTTATGCCCTTAATTTAGGCTACTATTTCGATGCAAATACTCGTGCTTATACATTTTATCAATACATCGGTAAAGGCGATTTTGATCAATCGACCGATGCTTATGGCGTAGGATGTGATTATCTTTTTGGTAATTCTTCATTCAAGCCGTTTGTGGGTGCAATTGTCGCGTATTCTGTTTATAAAGACGGAGACTATACACAAGATGGACTTGCATATGGAGGGCGAATGGGGGTTAATTATAAAATCAATCCAAATGTCTCATTGGATGCCGGGTATCGCTATCTCTTCTCTGATGCTAAAACATCTATAGATGAAACAACATACTTTCAAGGCTTTTTTGCAGGTATAAACTACAAATTCTAATTCAAAAAATCTGTTCATGGCTCGACATACCCAAAGGGTGTGTGAGCTCGCACGAACGGAAAGATATTTAAATCGGTAATACGCGGATTTTCTGTGAAAGTTTTTCTTTGAGTGTCGCTTCAATAGCGTACAACGTCCCCGTACTTGAACTCGCACAGCCGTTACACGCGCCTAAATAACGGATATAGACATCGATATAATCAGGAGAGTCCTTGATATCGATAACTTCCATATTTCCGCCGTCCATAATCAAAAACTGACGAATCGATTCATCCACAACGCTGTCAATCGCTTTGATTTTCTGTACCAACGTCATCGCTTCGAAATCACCGTGACTTCCCGCATCTGCCGCATTACGCATTTTCTCTTGATCCATCTCCGCACGAACATCCGCCAAAATATCGACAAGATAGTACTCACGCGCTTCATGCCCGCCGGGCTTGATACAGGATTTACAGAAACCGCCCGCTTTGGTGTAATCGGTCACTTGTTCGATGGTTTTAAGATCATTGAGCTTGATCACTTCACGAAGTGTCCCGAGGCTAACGCGGGCACATTCGCACACGATAATCTCATCTTCAAAGCTCGATTCATCAACACCGAGATAAAGACCCGCCGCTTTTTTAATAACGTCGTACGCCATAACCGAACAGTGCATTTTTTGCGGCGGAACGGCCGGCGTTTCAGGATCATCACGGAGTGATTTTTCAACATCGATATTGGTGATCTTAACCGCTTCTTGAACCGTTTTACCGATACAAAGCTCCGCCATCATATCCGAACTCGCGATCGCCGTACCGCATCCGAAACTTTTAAATTTTGATTTGACGATCGTATCGCTTGCGGGATCGACTTCCCAATACAAACGAACTGCGTCTCCACAGCTCTCCGCCCCGAAATCGGCAACGATCAGTTTGTGTCCTGCCGCATCGCACTCCTCTTGAGTGATCTCCCCTTGATTGTTAGGGTTGTTCATCAATGTCGTTACTTTGTTGGAATACTGATCCCAAAGAGATCCGCCCAATAAATCATTTTTTGCCATAATAGAATCCTTTAGTGATGTATTCCACACTCAGCAGCTTCGCCGCCGGGAGTGGGTTGGACAATTGCGTACGAGCTTGAGATAGCACGTAATCTTGAAACAGCGCTGCTGAAACGTTCAATGACGTAATCAACCTCTTCATCTGTCGTAAAACGGCTGAGGCTCAAACGAATTCCCGTATGAGCTAACTCATTGTCGGCACCGATGGCTAGCATAACCGTATTTGCTTCGAGATCTTCCGACGCACAGGCTGAACCGGTAGAGGCACCGATAAGGGCATTATTTAAATCCCATAACATCCCCTCACCCTCAACCCCGCGAATGGAGATCAAAATGGTATTCGGCGTACGGTTCTCACGATTTCCGACCACCATTACATCCTCTAGCTGAGAAAGAAGCGCATCTTCCAATCGATCACGTTTAGCTCGGATAGAGGCCATTTTTTCAGCGATATTCTCGGTTGCGAGCTCAATTGCTTTTCCCATCCCTACAATGTAAGGGACATTGAGGGTACCGGATCGGCGCCCCCCCATATGTTCTCCCCCGTGCAATAGCGGCGTAAGCTCTTCGGAGTTACGGATATATAAGGCTCCAATCCCTTTAGGGCCGTGGAATTTATGGGCGGACATTGATAAGAAATCAACATGAACCTCTTGCATATTCACAGGAATCTTGCCGACCGCCTGAACACCATCGCTGTGGAAAAGAACCCCTTTTTCTTTACAGATTTCACCGATCTCTTTGATCGGGAAAATCATTCCCGTTTCGTTGTTCGCCCACATTACGGAAACAAGTGCCGTTTTTTCAGTGATAAAACTGCGTAACGTATGCGCTTCAACAATCCCCTGATCGTTGACCGGAAGGTAAGTTACCTTGACCCCTTGCTCTTCGAGAAATTTACAGGTTGAGAGGACAGAGGGGTGTTCGATTTCGGTCGTAACAATATGGTTTTTATCGCCGTTAAGAATTTTATCTACCCACACCGATTTAAGTACCCAGTTGTTCGACTCCGTAGCACATGAGGTGAAGATGATGTCATCTTTGTCGCTTGCATTAATCGCTTTATACATTTGATTAATCGCTTTCGTGATCGCGGGATGGGAAGCGGTTCCGAAACGGTGCAGAGAGTTCGGGTTACCGTAAATCTCACTAAAAAACGGAATCATCGCTTCGGTAACGGCAGGATCAACCATCGTTGTTGCGTTGTTGTCCAAATAGACTTGCATTGTAAGCTCCTGTCATAGGTTTCTAATAAAAGACTAATTTAGTCTTGTTTAACTTTTGGGATAATAGTGCAAACGATGTTATAGTAACCTTAAGTATTTTTTATGTTTAGAAACTCTTAAGCTGATGATAGAAAATACCCTCTCGCTGACGCTAAGCATATCCATAAAAATAAGTATTGTTTCAAATAATAGAGAAAAAGAGATAAAAGGGGGGTAAAAGAGAGAATATCTCCCGCAACGCGGGAGGAGGAAGGAGAAGTGCAATGGGTTAAAAAATTACCATTTCAATTCGGTAGTCAACATGTAAACATCTTTTGAGTTACCGTTATCAATACCGACTGAGTTTTCTTCATCAACAAATTTAGCAGTTCCGATGAAACTTACGTTTTTGTTATATTTGTACGCAAG
Organism: Sulfuricurvum sp.; assembly: GCF_031427015.1. GTDB lineage: Bacteria > Campylobacterota > Campylobacteria > Campylobacterales > Sulfurimonadaceae > Sulfuricurvum. The sequence continues at coordinate 23,793 of NZ_JASJOW010000002.1, forward strand.
TGCCGCGATTTTTTTAGTCCCTTCATACGAAACTGTTTTTACGCCAGCAGCTGTTTTGCTCTCTTTTTTGTAATCATCATAACGTCCGATGATAGTCCAATCCGTAAACGGACGAATCTCAGCATTGATTGAGAACAAATCGTACTCAGAATCGGTACCTGTGGCAAGACGAACATCATCTTCCGCTTTTACGTATTGTGCCGCAATCAAGAATGCAGGTTGGTTATAAACGGCATGTACCCCGTAAAATGTACGATCGTATTCTGATGAATCACCGATTGACGCATTGTTATCTTTATGGTTATGTGAGACCAATCCCATCGTTGAGATATTCAAATACGTATCTTTTGTACGGTCGTTTTTACCGATTTTCTCACCGCTGCCGATCAAGTGACCCGTCAAACGCCATTCAACAGAGAGACGTGAATCGTTCTCTTGGTTTGCCGCAACTTTATCGGCATGGTACCCTTCACCGTTGAAAATACCGATTTCAGAACTGAACATATCCGTTTTGGTTTTGAAATTTACCCCGAAATCCGCAGAGTTCACAAGGTCAACACCCGCTTCCGTAGCCGTTGCTTTTTCTTCTAACGCAACTTTATTAAACGAGCGATAATGCCATGCATTGTGCTCTTCGTAATCGATCCATGGGCGGTGAACGATACCCATCTCAACACCGGTATACGGAAGAACTTTATCCAAATAGAGGTACGCGTATTTTACGAAAACATCCGCATAACCGCCCCCTTGTGAAGTTTTTTGTTCTTCACCGGCATCAACACCCGGGCTACTTGCCAATTCTTTTGTCGTATCCAATGTTACACGTGCATAGTCTTTATCGTTGAAATACGCTTTAACTTGAACGTAGTTACGGCGCATTTCAAAACCGGATGAACGCCCTTTTGTAGAACTTTTGGTTTCCGGCTCAGCTGTTGTAAATCCGAGGTAGTGCGTACCGCTGAATTCAAGGCTTTTTGCTTTAGATTTCACGTTTACGTATTTAGACATTTTATCTTGATATTCAGAACCTTTTGATTCGATATCACGAAGCTGCATATCAACTTCTTTTGCACTTACGAAGTCACCCATCTCCACACGGCCTTCGCCCGGAGTCGTATAAACCTGTCCTGTTTTAGGATCACTATAGAGGGTCAACGCATCGGCTGATGCAACGCCACTGATCATCGCCGCAGCAAGGGCAGATAATGCAACTTTTTTCATAAGAATCACTCCTGTTTTTTAATGGTGTCATTGTAGAGAAGTTTGATTACGTGATTGTTACATTACACAGGGGTTACGAGAGGGTTAACAGAGGTAAATCAGGGTGATTAAACACGAGCCCGAACGCATACGCAAGGACGAACCCGTAAAACTTAAGGAATTGAAGGAGAAGAGAGAATACGTGCCACAAGGGCACCTTTAAACATACCGTATATGCTTAAAGGTACCCACCCAAAAAGGGTGGAAAGAGAAAGTTATTTATTCTCAGCCCAGTATTCGCGAACAAGGTTTGTTGTTTCAACCGGAAGAGGGATGTAGCCGAGTTTTTCAGCCGCTTTGTCACCGTTTTTGAACGCGTAATCAAAGAATTTGATAACTTGTGCGTTAGTTTCAGCCGTCTCTTTCGGTAAAAGGATATACGTAGCCGCTACGATCGGGTAAGCAGTATCCCCTTTTTGTGAGACCAATGAACCGTAGAAGTGTTCAGACTTTTTCCATGATGCTTGTTTAACCGCTGACATAAAATTTGCTTTAGTTGCACTCACCCATTTACCGCTAGCCGTTTGCAATGTTGCCGCAGAGAGATTATTTTTCTCTTTGTAAGCGTTTTCGATGTATCCGATAGAATAAGGAGTTTGTTTGATGAGATTGGTTACCCCCTCATTCCCTTTTCCGCCGACACCGACAGCCCAACCGATCGCTTTACCGATACCGAATTTACTTTTCCACTCTTTAGAAGAGTCACTCAAAAAGTCTGTAAATACATAGGTCGTACCAGATCCGTCTGAACGGTGCGCTACGATGATTTTTTGTGCCGGAAGATTGAGACCTGCATTATCCGCTACGATAGCCGGATCATTCCACATTGTAATACGCCCAGCAAAAATGTCCGCAACAACACTATTTTTAAGTTTTAGTTTTTCATCCGCAATACCCGGAAGGTTGTGTGCTACAACGATAGACCCGATAACGGCAGGAAACTGAGTTAATTTTGCTTTATCCAACTCTTTCGGAGTCATCGGAGCATCCGTTGCACCAAAGTTTACAACACGCTCAGAGATTTGTTTAATACCGCCGCCTGAACCGATAGCTTGATAGTTAACACGTGTTTGTGTCGCTTTTTGGTAGTTATATGCCCAGTCATAATAACAAGGAGCCGGGAATGTTGCCCCCGCACCGTTAATTTTATCCGCAGCGATCATAGAGGTTGCCGCGATTGCCGCGATCACCAAACCTTTTGTAGCTTTCTTTAGCATAATGGAATCCTTTTGGAATTTTTGATGGCGGTATTGTAGAATCGCCGGGTAACGAAACGATTACAAAGCCAAGGTATCGCTTTGTAATCTCACGGTTATAAACCATTGTTATAATCGCGCACCATCATTTATATCAAAGGCACATCCATGCTACCACGCTATGAAAACAAACTCAACGAAATCCGTGACATGATCTCGCTTATGCTCTCTCAGATTATCCACTCCAGCGAAGAGACGCTCAGAGCATTTGAAACGGACAATCATGAATTGTACGAGACCTCTCGTATCCATATTAAAAACATCCAAGTCGATGCCAATAGAATCGATAACGAGATTATCAAAACATTCGCCCTCTTCGGCCCCGAAGCGGATGAACTGCGTTTGTTAGTAGCGTACCTCAAAATGACCAATGAGATCGACCGCATCGGAGACGGTCTCAAAAAATACAGCAAACGTCTTCATGATCACTGCATGGGGGGATGCGATATGTCTGTTTTGACCAATGCGATCGTTCAATTGCATAAAACGACGATCAATGCGTTACAATACATTGCAGAGTGTTTGAAAAATATCGACTCGTGTGATGCGGACGATGTTTACCGAAAAGTAATGGTCGAAGAGTCTAAAAATGACGACCTTTTTTCAATCATGGAAAAAGAGCTCTTAAATTTGATCATTGATGCCAATGAACTCGCAGTCGAATACGTCAGAGTTTTAGGTACGTTACGCAAATTAGAGCGTATCGGTGATCGCACGGTCAATATCGCCTCTTTAATGCTTTACGCTCAAAAAGGCGGAGAGTTAAATTTACACAATTAGTGCGAAGAACGTACTTAGAACTACGGAAAAAGGAATCAAACGTGGAGTCGTTGATACTGATTGTCGAAGATGAACAGGATATTTTAGAACTGATGGAGTATCACCTCTCTAAAGAGGGATTTGAAACCATCGGATTTCTCAATACCAAACACGTCGTCGATGCCCTTGAAGAAGAGAAAGTAGACCTTATCCTCATGGATCGCAACCTTCCCGGTGCCGAGGGGAGCGAATTTGTCGATTCTCTTCGCAAGCGGGGGATTCAGACTCCCGTTATTTTCGTCAGTGCAAAACATAAAGATGAAGAGATTGAACAAGGATTCGAGCGCGGAGGTGACGATTATATCACCAAACCTTTCAGTATGAAAGAGCTGATTTTACGGGTAAAAGCCGTATTGCGCCGTACTAAAAAACTCTCTTCGGAAGGGAATTTGACCTACCGCGATATTGCACTTAACCTTGCCGCACGAACTGTTACCATCGATGGAAATCCCATTGAACTAACCAAACTCGAATTTGATCTCCTCCATGCCCTCATCGTCAATGAAAACGTCGTGTTAGAGCGTGATTATCTCCTCGAAAACGTCTGGGGAAGCGATGAAGTTTATCAAGATCGCACCGTCAACGTCGCTATCAACCGCCTCAAAGAAAAAATCGACCCCGATAAAGATAAAGAGTATATAAAAACGGTACGGGGAGTCGGTTACACACTGTGCTAAGGATCCATCAGCTTTTCTTCCTCAATGTTTTAGGGCTCTTTATCGCCGCACTTTTAATCGCGTCTTTGATGAGTTACTTCACCCTCAAATCGATGATTATTCACGACAGTGAAGAACGGCTCATAGAGAATATCAACCTACTGGAACCACTCATCACCTCGACCAACGATTTTGACCGTTTCGTCGCTCAGGCATCCGGCAAAACTTTTCTTCGCGTCACTATCATCGCTGAAAACGGAGAAGTTATCGCCGAAAGTGACGCCGATAAAGAGACGATGGAGAACCATTCCGGACGTATTGAAGTGATGCATGCTTTGACGGAACCCTACGGAGTAGCCGTCCGCTATTCCAATACCGTAAAAACCGATTTTATCTACGTAGCGCATAAAGTCACTACTCCGGAGCGGGTATTTTTTATCCGTCTGGCGATGAGTCTTGATAGCGTAATGGATCATTTTTATATCTTATGGATTCAGCTGGTCGGGGCTTTTAGCGTCTTGATCGTTATTGCACTCGCCATTGCTTACACTATCTCTAAAAAAGCACGTTACGATATTCTCCAAATCACCCATTATCTCGATCAAGTATCCGCAAAAAATTACCGCGCCGTTCTCAAACCCGAATACTTTCGCGAATTTTTGCAAATCTCGATCATGCTGAAAAATCTCGTCAAAAAACTCCATAACCGCGACAAACAAAAACGCAAACATACCGCAAAACTCCGCCTCATCAACAAGCAACAAAACGATATTCTCTCCGCCATCAGCCACGAATTTAAAAATCCGATTGCTGCGATCATGGGGTATGCCGAAACCCTCCATGATGATCTAAATCTAAACCCGAAAATTCGTGAAAAATTTTTAGACAAAATCCTCTCGAATACCCATCGCGTTACTATGATGCTCGATCGTCTCGCCCTTTCGGTAAAACTGGAAAATAATGATCTCTCTATTAAACCCTCCTCCTTTGATCTCTCTGAAGTGTGTCACGATTCTATCTCTATTTTACAGGCAAAATACCCTGAACGCTCGATTCGTTATAACGGCACTTCTAGAACCGTATTTGCCGATAAAACAATGATCGAACTTATCCTCACCAATCTCATCGATAATGCCCTTAAATACTCAGAAGAAGAGGTGAGCGTTACCCTAACCGAGCATAGTTTGCGTGTTAGTGATAAAGGGATCGGAATCGCCCCGACCGAACTCGATAAGATCACCTCTAAATTTTACCGCGTCCAAAAAAATCGCTGGGACAATTCGATGGGACTCGGGCTCTCCATCGTCAGTTATATTCTCAAACTTCATGACACTTTGCTGCAAATTGAAAGTACGCCGGGGGTCGGTTCGACATTTAGCTTTACCCTTGATAGCCTTATCGAAAAAAAGGGTACCGGAAAAAAATGATCACCCTCCCTTCTTCTTTGATGCACCTGATAGAACATCTTTCTCATCACGGTATCAAACCCATACTCGTAGGGGGATTTGTACGCGATAGTTTCACCCCTCACGATACTCACGATATCGACATTGAACTCTACGGCGTCACCTCTTTGGAGACCCTTGAAGCTCTTCTCCGCCCTTTCGGAAAACTGGGACTTTACGGAAAAAGTTTCGGTGTTTTCAAACTCTCTTATGCAGGATATTCGATCGATTTTGCCCCTCCGCGCAGTGAATCCAAATCGGGTGCAGGACATAAAGGGTTTGAAACCCTATGGCTCAGTTCGCTTGATTTTGCTACCGCTGCACGCCGTCGAGATTTTACAATCAACGCTATCGGTTATGACCCTATCGAAAAAAAAATCTTAGACCCGTATCACGGCATCGAAGATTTAGAAGCCAAACGGCTGGCGTGTGTCGATCCGCTTACCTTTATCGATGATCCCCTTAGGGTATTGCGTGCCATACAATTTGCTGCCCGATTTGAACTAACATGCGATAATACGCTCTTAGCCCTTTGCCGCGATATGATTGCAAAAGGGGCACTTAGCGAACTCCCCAAAGAGCGGATTTTCGAGGAGCTTAAAAAACTCCTTTTGCTGAGCGAATTCCCCTCGATAGGGATGGCGTTATTGCGAGAGATGGGAGGACTTTCTTTTTTCACTCCGCTCGATAAACTTGAAACCACTCCGCAAGAGAGTTCATCCCATCCGGAAGGATCAGTTTGGAACCATACCCTGATCGCGCTGGATACGATGGCCTCAATGCGTCGCGGCAAATGGCGGGATGATATGGTATTGATGCTCGCGACGTTATTACATGACATCGGTAAACCCGATACCACGGTTACCGTAGATGGTATTTTAAATGCTCCGAAACATGGTGAAAGAGGATTTGAGATTGCCCGACATTGGCTAGAGCAAATAACGGAAGATAAAGATCTAATCGAGCGTATTCTCCCCCTAATCCGTTACCATGGCTGGCCTCGAAAACTGTACCGTTCACATGCTAGGGATAGTGAAATTTTACACTTGAGCACCCGTGTCTGCCTCCATGATCTTATTGCTCTGGCAAAAGCCGATTTTTTCGGACGTCAATTTAACGTATCTTCCCCTGAAGTTTTTGAAGCGGGAGAGTGGCTTTATGAACGTGCCGCTTCTTTAGAAGTACTGTTTGAGCCGCCTCCACCCTTAGTACAGGGTAGAGATTTGATCGCATTGGGATTAACCCCCTCCGAGTCGTTTAAAGTTATCTTGGAAAAAGCGTATAACGCCCAGCTCGATCAACAGTTTACGACGTATGAAGAGGGACGAAAGTGGCTCGTAACTCATCTGTAATGATCGTGTAATAAAATTGCCCCACTATTTTAAGGCAAGGCTTGGCATGATTGATAAAATCTTCTTAAACATGACCCGTACCAGCGCTCTGCTGATTCTTTTCATCGTAGCTTGGATATTTGTGGTACTCTTTAATGAGTCCACCGAAGCGATGCAGACGTTTGGACTCGATTTCATCACTAAAGATGAATGGGCACCGAATCTCGATAAATTCGGTGCGTATGCGGCGATTTTCGGTTCAGTCGCATCCACCTTTTTGGCGATGCTTTTAGCGATCCCTATTGCCATCGGTGTTGCCATTTTCCTCAGTGAAATCGCCCACGATAAAATCAAAGGATTCTTCGGCGTCAGTATTGAACTTCTTGCCGCAATCCCTTCGGTTATTTACGGTATGTGGGGTCTGTTTTTCTTTGTCCCCATCTTGCGTGACATTTTCGGCGGCATGGGAATCGGTCTTTTGGCGGCGGGAATCGTTTTGGCGATCATGATTTTGCCGTTTATGGCGGCCGTAACCCGCGATGCGATGAATACGACTCCCGATATCCTCAAAGAATCGGCCTATGCACTGGGAGGGACACAGTGGGATGTTATTAAAGATGTCATTATCCCTTACGCAAAGGCGGGTATCATCGGTTCACTCATCCTCGCACTCGGACGGGCTATCGGTGAGACGATGGCGGTAACGTTTGTTATGGGAAATGTCCACCACACCCCAAATTCGATTATGGATCCAACCACCTCGATCCCCGTAACGCTTGCAAATGAGTTTACCGAAGCAGACAGTTCGCTTTATTTCTCTAGTCTTTTTGGATTAGCGCTCACCTTGCTCGTCATGAGCTTTGTGGTCATCGCTATTGCGAAGTTTTACTTTTTGCGTAAAGTGAGGAAAGGACTATGACCGCTGTACAAAAACGGATTATTGTCAACAAAATTGCACTCGCTTTCTCAACATTGAGTGCTGTTATCGCGTTAAGTTTTTTGTTTTGGATTCTCGGTGTACTGGTGATGAAAGGGGTTGATGCCCTAAGCTGGAATATCTTTATCTATGAAGGTTCACCTCCGGGTTATGAGGACAGCGGTCTCAGACATGCCCTTGTCGGTCAACTCATCCTTGTCGGATTGGCGACGGTTATCGGAGTTCCCCTAGGTATTATGGCGGGAACTTACCTAAGCGAATACGGCAAAAACTCCAAGCTTGCCCATACAATCCGTGATATTTCCGATATTATGATGTCGGCTCCCTCCATCGTCATCGGGGCATTCGTTTACGCGGTTGTCGTTATGCCAATGGGTCATTTCAGCGCATGGGCAGGGGCAATTGCTTTAGCCATCATGATGATTCCGATTATTTTACGCACGACCGACGATATGCTTCAACTGGTCCCAGGAACGCTCCGCGAAGCGGCCTTTGCCCTCGGTGCACCCAAGTACAAAGTGATCATTGATGTCGTCTATCGTGGTGCAAAAGCAGGGATTTTAACCGGTGTACTTCTCGGAATTGCCCGCGTAGCAGGGGAGACGGCACCCTTGCTCTTTACCTCTTTTAACGACAACTTTTTCACAACCGATCTGAATGAAGCAATGCCTTCATTAACGGTAACGATGTTTAACTATGCGATCAGTCCCTACGATGATTGGCAGCAACTCGGATGGGCAGCGGCTTTCATCCTCTCAATGTTTATTTTAGGTCTCAATATCCTGGGACGACTTATTTTATTAGCCGGGAAAAGGAAATAACAATATGGCAAGTATTATCGATATTAAAGAAGAATGCGCGCTTCAAGTTCGCAATTTTGACTTTACCTACAAAGGTGCGAGTGCACCGAGCTTGAAAAAAGTGACCATGCCTATCGCCAAAAATGCGGTTACCGCGTTAATCGGGCCATCGGGATGCGGAAAAACCACTCTGCTTCGTGCATTCAACCGCATGCATGACCTTTATCCGGGTAATAAATACGAAGGTGAAATCGAATTTGAAGGGCGTAATATCCTTGATCCGAAAGAGGATTTGATCCATCTTCGTACCAAAATCGGGATGATTTTCCAAAAACCGACCGCATTCCCGATGTCCATTTACGACAATGTCGCTTACGGAATGCGTCTTCAAGGGATTAAAAATAAAAGCGAATTGGATGGACGGGTTGAGAAAGCGCTTCAAGACGCCGCTATCTGGAAAGAGGTAAGTGATCGCCTTAAACATGACGCTAACGGCCTTTCAGGAGGTCAACAACAACGTCTTTGTATTGCCCGAGCGATTGCCGTAGAACCGGAGGTATTGCTCTTTGACGAACCTACCTCGGCACTCGATCCGATCTCGACTCAAGGGATCGAAAAACTGGTTATCGAGCTTAAAGAGCGTGTATCGATCATCATCGTTACCCACAATATGCAGCAAGCGGCGCGGGTAAGCGACTACACCGGATTTATGTATTTAGGGGATTTGGTTGAACTCGGTCATACCGAAGAGCTCTTCGTTACCCCGAAAGAAAAACTCACCCAAGAGTATATTACGGGAAAATTCGGTTGATACAAGAAGGGCTTTGCCCCTTTGTATCTCTCTTACTTCTCTTTTACCATTTTCTCACTATCGATTTCAACCACCGTATGAACATTCCCTCTCGGATAATAATCAGCAACCACTTTTAAGCGCTTAGGAGCGATTTTTTTCTCGAAAGTGCTGTAGATCTCGTTTGCACTGTTTTCGTGTGATATATGGCGGTTTCTGAACGAATTAATGTACAGTTTGATAGCTTTGAGTTCAGCCACCCATTTATCCGGCGTGTACTCGACATAAATCGTTGCAAAATCGGGATACCCGCTACGAGGACAGAGGCATGTAAATTCCGGCAATGTCACTTTAATGACATAATCGCGTTCATGTGCATTCGGCCAGATTTCAAAATCTTTCTCAATATCAAAATTTTCTACGATTTGTTCCCCGTATTTCATACTTTTCCTTGTAGTTGTTCTTCAGATAAAATTTTACCCAGATAATTTCCCTGACGATAATTAATATTAAAAGAGAGGGCTAGCTGATCCGCCTCACTCTCTTCAATCATCGACATCCATGTTTTTGCTCCGCATAAATGGGCACTTAGGTTAAGCCCTTGGATAATATTCTGATATCCTGTGTGTTTGATATTACGACTGTAGAGGGGATCAAAACGGACAATGTCCACTTCTAACTCTTTTAAGTACAAAAGAGTTGTGTGATACCCTCCCAAACGATCCAGTCCTATTTTGTATCCTGCTTGGCGATAATGATGTATTTGATGTTCAAAACGTTCGAGTTGATGGCAATACTCTTTCTCTTCAAAAAGTAATGTTATTTTGTGCTGTGCATTCGGATAACGTTCGAATAACGTTACCGCATTTTCAAAAAAATGGGGACTCCGCAATGTAACCGGCGAAACGGTCAACACAAAGTTTCGATTTTCCTCATCGCATAGCGTTCCAATTTTTTCTAAAGCCGCATGCTCAAGGATACGCATTTTGTTCAATCGGTTTAGAACGGGTACGTATCGGCTTTGATGGATAAATCTCCCTTGAGAATCGATTAATTTAACCGATGTGTCGTAAATTTCACTCTCATCACCGTATACCGGTCGAAATCCGATTGAGAATCGTTTTTTATTCAATGCTTCAACGATCTCATCTTCGAGTTCGTTGATCGAATAATATTCTTCTTTCTCTACACTTTTGCGGTCATTGCGCAATTCATACAAACGGCTAATGAGTAAATCGACCTCATTGGACAATCGCGAATCAATAATAACGGCTTCGAGACGAATTTCGATTTCATGGTTGAGATGATTTTGATATTTGCTCAAAAACAGTTCTATCAACGGTAGATACTGCTCTTTTTCACCCGGTAGAAAAAGTAAAAACTCTCCCCCTTTATAACGTCCTATCGGCAGTTTATCAAACCCTTTTTCACGAAAAAACCGATCTATTTTTTTGACGGTGCTTTGTAATGATTTGTCTCCGTTTTTTATCCCGTAGCGCTCATTAATCGACCACAAGTTTTCGACACTGATCATTATGATGGTTTGGGTGTTTTTAGAAAGTCCTTTTTTTACCAAATTATAAAAATAATCGGTTGTAAAGGTATGGGTAATCGAATCGGTAATATTTTCACGAGTGCTTTGATAAATAAGGAAAAAAATAAAATAGACGGTTATCCCTAACAAAACGATAGAGAGAATAATTAGCGAGGATACAGACGCATAAGGTTGGGAAAAGAGGGCAAAGAGGGTTACCGAACTTAAAAAAAAGATAGGTAATCCCATCCGCAATGCTAAAGCAAAGCGGTGTTCTCTCTCTTTTTGTTCAGTATAGGTCATAAAAGACTAGATATCCAAATGTTTAACATCTTTAGCATGTGTTTCAATGTAATTACGACGCGGTTCAACATCATCACCCATAAAGAGATTAAATGAATCTCCCGCAGATTCGGAATCTTCGATGGTAATACGGAGTAAAACACGATTTTCAGGTGTCATTGTTGTCTCCCAAAGCTGCTCAGGATTCATCTCCCCAAGACCTTTATAGCGTTGGATGTAAGAACCTTTCTTCGCAAAATCGGTAATTTGCGTCAAGAGATCGAGTAAATCTCCCTCTAGCGGTAAATTCCACTCTTGAATTTTTTGGTAAATATAATTGGCTTCAGCAAAATGAGGAGAAGCAAAAAGTTCATCATTGATATGCAACTCTTCCAATCCCTCTTTGGTCTGAACAAATAGATGCATGTCTTCATCACTTACACTTTTAGAGAGGATATTATTTCCCTGAGCTGTTAGAAACGCTTCAACTTTCGGATACATCTCTTTGAGCGGCAATGCTATCAAATCCGGATTTTCAATAAAATAACGGATCAGTTCAACGAGGGCATAACGGCGCTCAAGCGCATCGAGTGTACTGCGGTAGTGATCCACCATTTTGAAAAATGAGACAAGATCATTTGCGCCGACATTAAGATTTTCCAACTCTAACGCTTCAATCCCGTTTTCGATCAAAAAGGCATTCATCACGCGATCATCTTTAAAGTAGATCTCTTTTTTCCCTTTTTTATAGCGGTACAACGGAGGCTGTGCTAAATAAAGATAGCCGTTTTCGACGATTTTCGGCAAATATCGGAAAAAGAAGGTTAATAACAACGTTTGAATATGGCTTCCGTCGACGTCGGCATCGGTCATAATAATGATTTTGTGGTAGCGGAGTTTATCTTCGTTAAACTCTTCACCGATTCCGCATCCAAGCGCGGTAATCATATTCGTGATCTCTTCGGATTTTAGAATTTTGTCCAAGCGAGCTTTTTCAACGTTAAGAATTTTACCTTTGAGCGGTAAAATCGCTTGGAATACACGGTCACGTCCTTGTTTCGCCGAACCGCCCGCAGAATCCCCTTCCACCAGATAAAGTTCGCTGATTGCAGGGTCTTTACTTTGACAATCTGCCAATTTACCCGGTAATGTACCCACCGTCATCGCATCTTTACGACGTGTTAGTTCACGCGCTTTTTTTGCCGCTTCACGTCCGCGTGCCGCCATAAGGGCTTTTTGGATGATAGCTTTAGCTTGGATCGGATTCTCTTCGAAATATTTGGTCAGTTTTTCGTAGGTTACTTTTTGAACCAACGGTCGAACATAGGTATTTCCGAGTTTCCCTTTCGTTTGACCCTCAAACTGAGGTTCCGGTACACGAACGGAGACAACACAAATAAGTCCCTCAGAGACATCTTCACCCGAGAGGGGGATATCTTTCTCTTTAGCGTTACCGTTTTGTTTGTTGTAGTTGGAGATAACACGGGTGAGTCCCGCACGGAAACCCGCTTCGTGAGTACCACCGTTAGGGGTATTAATGTTATTGACGAACGTAAACATTTTTTCGTCGTAACTGTCGTTATACATCACGGCAATATCCATCTCGATATCTTCGATTTTTTCACTGAATGCAAACGGCGTAGCCACAACCACTTTTTTATTCACATCGGTAACAAATTGGCTGATACCCCCTTCGAAATGGTAAGTATTACTCGCTCCGTTACGCTCATCTTTAAAAATAATGGTAATGCGTGGATTGAGGTAAGCGAGTTCGCGGAAACGTTTTGCTAAATAATCGTAATCGAAAATAATGGTTTCGGTAAAGATAGAAGGATCCGGGAAAAACTCGATGGTTGTTCCACGTTTTCGTGTTGTTCCGGTAACCGCTAACGGTTCTTGAGGGATACCGCATTTAAAATCTTGCTCAAAACTTTGACCTTCACGGAAAATGGTCATTTTAAGATCACTTGAAAGAGCATTAACAACCGATACCCCTACCCCGTGCAAACCGCCCGAGACTTTATAGGTATCTTTATCAAATTTTCCCCCTGCATGGAGTACGGTTAAAACAACCGTTGCCGCAGAAATACCCTCAGTCGGATGCATATCAGTCGGAATACCACGGCCGTTATCGCTCACCATTGCCGTACCGTTTTTAGTTAAGGTTACGGTAATCGTATCACAATGACCTGCCATCGCTTCATCGATCGAGTTATCAACAACTTCGTAGATTAGATGGTGAAGGCCGCGATGACCGGTATCACCGATATACATACCCGGTCGTTTTCGAACGGCTTCGAGGCCTTTAAGGACTTTAATATTACTAGCACCGTAATTTTCCATAGTTGCTCCAGCTTTTAAGCGTGTTTAATGCTTTATTTTACCGTAGTAAAACTAAAAAGAAGGTTTTATGAAGATATAACCCTCATAGAGGGTTTAAGAGTGGAGTGGTAAGTATAAAGATTAAATTACAATGGGCATTACGATCGTTTTAAAATTTTGATCTTTTAAAACGAACGGTTGATTTGATTCATTAGCTTCGAGGGTAAATTCAGTTCCGTTAACTTGAGATAAAAAATCTAAAATATAACGGCTGTTAATTGCTAGAATAAAAGGAGAGTCAAACCCGTTTTCAATCTCAACGGTAGTTTTTGCTTCGATGTTGTCATCACTTAAACTTTCAAACAAAATAGAGTCATTTTGGAAAGTGAGTTTAAGATCATTGGAAATTGTCGTGATCTGCTTAATCGCAGTAACGATTATCCCTTTAGGCAATGTAATTATCCGTTGTGCTTCTTTAGGAATGATTCGGCTGTAATCAGGAAATTTACCGTTAATCAGTTTTGTATAAAAAAGAGAATCTTCTGATTTTATGATGAGATGGGTATTGTCGTAATAAATTTCGATGTTATCGGTAAAAAGTTTTTGAATTTCAATAATTGCTTTTTTAGGGACAATGATTGAGAGTTCAGCATCATTTTGGCTTTCGATATGAACCAAAGCAAGACGACGGGTATCGGTAGCAACAAAGTTGATTTGATTGCTTTTGATATCGATGAGAGCACCGTTGAGTTCAAATTTTGGGTTATTAGTATCGGCTGCCGGAGTAATTTTTTTCAAAGACTCGATTAAAGTATGAGAATTAATTACAATATTAGGTTTTCCTTCTGTTGTAGGAAAAGAGGGGAATTCTGAACTTTTATAAGTCGGAAGTTTAAAGTTTGATCGTTTTTGACGAATATGAAGGGTGTCTTTATCTAGAGAAAGTTCAACTTCTTCATCTTTTAAGATACGGATAATATCAAGTAATTTTTTACCGTTAGCCGTAAGAGAACCGGGTTCTTCAACACTGAGTGAATTGGTTTGAATTGAGAGACCAATTTCATAATCAGTAGCTTTAGCGGTTAGTGTTCTACCGTCTGTTGAGAGTAAAATATGTGAGGTAATTTGAGACGTATCTTTTTTTTCTAAAAAGGGTTGGAGATGAAGAAGGATATTTTCCAAAACCGATTTATCAACGGTGATTTTCATAAAAGACTCCTTTTATTATATATAAGCATTAATTGTAATAGTTAGTAATAAGGGGGTGTGAATGGGTGAAAACACACCATTTACTCCCATCTCTCCTGCTTTGGTGATGTGATGAAGCGATTGGCTTTCATTCACATCTATTCACTTGTGTACGAATTATAGCTTTTTTAAAAGGGCTTTACAAACACAAAACATTATTCAGGTGTAGCGACGGAAACTTTATTAGAGAGTTCTTCGATTTTAACTCGGAAATCTTCATCATTTTTCATCAGTTCCTGAATTTTTTTCATGGTATGACTGACGGCGGTATGATCTTTCATTCCGAAATATTGAGCGAGTTGCGGCATTGAATTGGGAGTAAGTGAACGTGAAAGATAAATAGCAATGCGGCGAGCGTAAACGATGTTGCTGTTACGGCTTTTTGAGCGGATTTCACTCGGTTTGATATTAAGCTCTTTGGCAACGGTCTCCATAATAAGGTCGGTGGTAATGTTACTCCGTTTTTCAGCCATTTGTTCTTTGAGGACGTTTCGGGCAAATTCGATCGTGATATCAACCCCCATGAGTTGTGAATAGGCATTGAGTTTGGAGAGAATACCTTCGATTTCACGGGTATTATTTTCGATAATCGTGGCGACGTAGTTGATCACTTCGCGATCGAGTTTAACGCGGTTAATTTCACATTTTTTCTTAATAATTTCAATCTTCGTTTCGAGTTCAGGAGGTTGGATATCGGCAACAAGACCCGATTCAAAACGGCTTTTGAGACGCTCTTCGAGCCCGCCGATTTTTTTAGGGGGTTTATCCGAGGTGATAATGATTTGTTTGTTTTCATTGCGTAGAGCATCAAACGTGTGAAAGAACTCTTCTTGGATTTGATTTTTATTGCTTAAAAACTGGATATCGTCGATGAGAAGCAAATCACATTTGCGGTATTTGTCTTTGAAGCGATCCATGGTCCGATTACTGAGATGGCGGGTAAAATCGTTAAGAAACTGCTCTACGGAAGTATAGATAACTGTTTTCCCCTGAGAAAGCATTACGTTTCCGACCGATTGCATCAAATGGGTTTTACCCAAACCGACACCGCCGTAGATAAAAAGGGGATTATAAACAACACCCGGTTTTTCACTCACATTTTTAGCGGCGATAAACGCAAAATTATTGGAATCTCCCACAACAAAGTTTTGGAAGGTGTAGGATGGGTTGAGTAAAGATCCGCTTGGACGTTCCATATTGAGAGGAGCAGTATTTTGTGCTGATGTCGGAGCAGACGAAGCTTGAATTAAAATAGATACCGTAGGTTTGATATTGGTTTTAATTTCAAAAAGATGGGCGATTTTATCGGCAAATTTAGTTCGTACCCAATTAGCAATTAGGGCATTGGGGACACGAAAAACGGCTAAATTACTTTTGGATTCGCTCTCATCGTAGGTGAGCTGTTTAATGTAACGTTGGTAGTCGATCTCATTGATCTCCCCTTTGAGGGCATTTAAAACCTGTTTACCGATCGAATTCATCTTTTGCCTTGCATGTGAATAGTGTGAGTAATAATACCGATATTTGCCTATAATTAGGATCAAATAAGAGGTGAATAGAAGATATTCACTCATGTGAATAAGGAAAATCATGAATATTTTGGGGATTGATCCGGGAACTCGAAATTGCGGATATGCGATCGTAGCGATCGATGGACAAAAACTGCGATTGGTAGAAGCGGGGTTAATCAAAATAAAAGCGGAAGAGCTTCAATACCAAATTCCTCAAGTGGCAGAAGCGATTGAACAACTTTTTAAAATTCATACTATTGATGAAGTGGCAATGGAAGATATTTTTTATGCGCATAATCCGAAGACCGTATTAAAGCTTGCGCAGTTTCGGGGAGCTATTACGTTGAAGCTTTTGCAAGAGTATGGAATGTTTGCCGAATACACACCGTTGCAGGTTAAAAAAGCGTTGACGGGAAAAGCGAAAGCGGCAAAAGAGCAAGTGGCATTTATGGTAAAACAAATTTTAGGGATTACGAAAGAGATAAAGCCGCTCGATATTACCGATGCTATGGCAGTAGCAATTACACATGCACAAAGGGTAAAATTGGATTTGAATAAAAAAGCTCAAGAAATACGAAAAAGCGGTCCTAAAATAATAGGATAGAAAAAGGATAAGCGACCAACACACCAGGAGGGTCGCTAAGTCAGAAGTTTATCTAAAGAGTCTTAGACTCCCTTAATAATTTTCGATTGATGAACGACTTAAGTGTTACTCTCTGTTTCCCCCCTAAAAGATTTCTGAATTTCAATAAAATAGTTAATTTTTTTCCTAAGTGTGTAATATTCACACTGTGAGTGTATTGTGAATAAGTAAGCCCCTTATTTAGGGGAATCGGTATAGAATCATTCTCTTATTCAGAATATTTTTATATAAATCTACCCTGAAATCACCTACCTTTGAATAGCATTAAACCCCTGTTTTTAGGGGTTTAAACGAAATTTTCTACTTTAATAATCAATTAAGCTAATGTTATAAAAAGTTATTCACATTTTATGATGACTTTTTCTTTTTGTTTGGGGGTAATCCCCCGGTAATCAAAACGTAATCGCGCTGAAACTAACATGATCTACCGTTTCAAAAAATAAGGGACAAAAGATTCTTTGTTCCTTTTAAAAAGGTTATCCAATGGTTAGCGCAGAATTCATTTTACGAAAAGAACACCCGAAAGTATTTCAATATCCTCCATTTGTGAATAAAACGATTGTGGGATTAACGCGATTACTTTTGCATGAAAAATCGATTAATCGATTTATGGAGACTCATCAGGAAAAAACCGGTTTGGAATTTATCGATGCCGTTTTGGAATATTTAAATGTTTCGTATAAAACGGTTCATAAACAAATTGAAAATATTCCTACGATGGGTAAAGTCATTATTGTTGCAAATCATCCATTGGGAGCATTGGATGCTCTTTGTCTAATACAAATGGTATGTTCGGTGCGTCAAGACAAAAAAGTGAAAATTGTTGCCAATCGTATGCTGAGTGAAATTACACAACTCAAAGAGTATATGATCGGTGTAGATAATTTTAACGATAGAGTTTCTAAACACGCTTTGCAACAAATTGATAAAGCGTTACAGGCTGAAGAGGTTGTGATCTTCTTTCCATCAGGTGAAGTTTCTCGCGCCGGATTGTTTGGAATAAAAGAGGGGACTTGGAAAGGGGGATTTATTAAATTTGCCAAACGCAATACGACTCCGATTCTTCCTATTCATATTAAAGGAAAAAACAGTCCGTTGTTTTATGCTCTCTCTTGGATCTATAAGCCCTTAGGTGCTTTATTGTTAAGTCATGAAGTTTTTGCGGCACGCAATAGAGTATTTGATTTTACGATCGGAGAGATAGTAAGTGAAAAAGCACTTAGTGATTTTAACCTTACCGAAAAGCGACATGCAAAATTATTTCGTAAACATCTTCTTCGTATCGCCAATGGTAAAAAAGGGATCTATCCGACGGAGTGTTCGATTGCCCATCCGGTATCGCGACAGGAACTCCGTAATGAATTGCGTAAAGGAGAACTGTTAGGTTTAACCAGTGATCAAAAACAGATTTATCTTATTGAGCATGAAAATGCTCCGAATATTATTAATGAGATTGGTAGACTTAGAGAGTATTCATTTCGTAAAGTAGGAGAAGGTAGCGGCCACGCACGCGATATCGATGCATATGATCGTTATTACCACCATTTAGTATTATGGGATGATGAAGCCTTAGAAATCGCGGGAGCGTATCGTATCGGTGAATGTGAGTGGATTCTTTCGTGGCTGGGGAAAGAGGGCTTGTACATGAGTGACTTGTGCAGCATGAGTGAACCGTTCGATGCGGTGTTGGAAGATGGGATTGAGTTAGGGCGAAGTTTTGTTCAACCGAAATATTGGGGGAGCCGTGCTTTGGATTATTTATGGCAAGGGATCGGTGCCTATCTGAGTCATAATCCACAGGTTAAATACATGATGGGTCCGGTAAGTATTTCGGGAAGTTTTCCCAAACATGCACAAGAGGCATTGGTCTATTTCTATACCCTTTATTTTGGGAGTGAGCACACGATGGTGAAAGCCAAATCACCGTTTCGTTTATCGGATTATGTTCAGGAGGAGTTTAAAACATTGTTCAGCGGTGAAAACTATGCTGAGGATTTTAAAATTCTCAAAGATTATTTAAAAGCTTTAGATGTATCCGTTCCCACCCTCTATAAACAATACAGTGAATTGTGTGAAGAGGGTGGAGTACAGTTTATGGATTTCGGAATCGATACCGAGTTTAACAACTGTATCGACGGTTACATTCTCGTTGATATTCGTAAGATTAAAGAGGCAAAGCGTCAACGCTACATTCGAGGCGGGGAGTAATCCCCATGGCCTCAAAGCACTCTTTGAGAAAATCTTTTTCGGAGACGATGCGATAGTGCTCTTCTTCATAATCAAATTCAAGAGAGTGGGCGTGAAGCAACAACCGTGTTGATCCCCCCCTCTCAAATCTCTCTTCTTTACTCAACTCTTTTTTTATAAACCGATGGACATCGTCTTCATTGGGGCCGTACACGGGGTCGCCGATGATTGGATGTTCCACGTGGAACAAATGGACCCGAATTTGATGAGTTCGACCGGTAAGCGGTGATGCCTCTATAAGGGTCATATCGTGTTCAGGAAAGTAACGAAGCGGCTTAATAAGCGTATGCGCTTTCTTACCCTCCGGATGAACTTTCACTACCATGCTTATCAAAAGGTTAGGGTGGTCGATTCGCAGTAAAGGTTCCTGAATATCAAGAGGATGTTCTAGGTGACCTTTTACCATAGCAAGATATCGTTTCGTAATAAGCCGTTCGGAGAATAACTTTTTTAAAACACGTTCACTATTTTTATTGAGGGAAACTAAAACCAGACCGCTCGTCTCTTGATCAATTCGGTGTGTCGCGTTAGCATCTTCACCAAACTGATGTTTGATCTCATCATTCAGTGTATAAGGCGAGAGTCGGCTATGAGGATGAACACTCAAACCGCTGGGTTTGTCATAAACAGCAAAATCGTTAGTCGCAAACATCGGTTTGAACCCGAGCGATAACGGCTCAAAACAAATGAACTCACAAGAGCCTTCAATATACCCGAATTGATCATCCATAACAATACCGTTTTGGCTCAATCTTCCTCTGGCGATTAGACGTTGTCCTTCACTTCGAGTGATTCTTAATTCATCCATTAAAAAGGTTAGTGCCATTTGCCGTACAGGTGAATACAATTTTTTGGTGATGAACGGCATAAGTTTATTTCGCTTTCATAGCATCGAAACATTGTTGGACGAAATCTTCTTTGGAGACAACATGGTAGGCCATTTCATTGTAAGTGAATTCAAGTGAATAAGCATGAAGCAAAAGGCGTGATGACCCTGTATTGATAAATCGTTCTTCCGCAGACATCTCTCGATCTAAAAATCGAACCGCATCTTTTTCATCTTGCCCATAAATCGGATCACCGATAATTGGATGTTTCACGTGGAACAAATGAACCCGTATTTGATGTTGACGTCCCGTATAGGGTGAAGCCTCGATCAGAGTGGTATCGGTATCGGGGAAATATTCCAACGGCTTGATAAAGGTACGAGAGGGTTTTCCCTCGGGATGAACACGTACAATCATACGAATAATAGAGCTAGCATCTTCACGACGCAATAGAGGCTCCTCTATATCGAGAGGCTCTTTGAGATGTCCCTTAACCATTGCTATGTATTTCTTGGTGATTTGACGCTCTTCAAACAGCATCTTTAAAGCACGTTCACTTATCTTGTTGCGTGCCGCCAAAACCAACCCGCTTGTCTCTTGATCGATACGATGGGTGATATTGGCTTCATGACCAAAACGGTGTTTGATCTCATCGTTGAGAGAGTACGGAGTATGACGATTCTGTGGATGGACGAGAAGACCACTGGGTTTATCATAAATGGCAAACTCCTCTTCCACAAATGTCGGTTCCAACCCCAAGGTCAAAGGTTCAAACGTGATAAAATCAAAATCCCCCTCTTCGATAAACCCAGCGTTGTTTGCCATCACTTCACCGTTTTGAGAAAGGCGTCCTTTAGCGATGAGACGTTGTGCTTCGCTTTGGGTTATCCCCAACTCCTGCATCAAAAAGCGAAATGCTTTTTGACGAATAGGAGCGTGAAGTTGTTTAGTGACGAAGGGCAATTTAATTCCTTTTTAGGGAGGGTTGGATAGACTATATAATTAAGTATTTGACCCATTAAATTCTCAAAAACTTGTTTTTTGTAGCTTTTAGGGGGTTGTAGGGACATTTGTCCCTGCCATGAAAGAGGATGTATTCGCTTTCATGTGTAATATAAATATAATGCGCATTTTAGCATACTAAGGAAGCAGATATGGTAGATCGTTACGCCAGAGAAGAGATGAAATCCAAATGGAGTATTCAAGCAAAATATCAAGCATGGCTCGATGTTGAAAAGGCGGTAGTGGTTGCTTGGAACAAACTGGGTCTTATCCCTGATGAAGATGCAGATAAAATCGTTAAGAATGCAGGGTTCTCTGTTGAGCGGATTGATGAGATCGAAGCGATTACTAAACATGATTTGATTGCGTTTACAACCTCGGTTTCGGAAACCCTCGGAGAAGAGAGCCGATGGTTCCATTACGGTATGACCTCTTCGGATACGGTTGATACGGCTGTCGCATTACAAATGCGTGATTCATTGGCACTCATCATCGACGATGTAAAAATGGTTATGGCCTCGATTAAGAGCAGAGCCGAAGAGCATAAAACTACATTAATGGTGGGACGCTCACACGGTATTCATGGCGAACCGATTACGTTTGGCTTAGTGTTAGCGGTTTGGTACGATGAAATGGCACGTCATTTGACAAACTTGGAACAAACGATGGAAGTGATTTGTGTGGGTCAAGTTTCGGGAGCGATGGGTAACTTTGCTCACGCACCGTTAGAACTCGAAGAGTATACGTGTGAAGCGTTAGGGCTTAAATCGGCTCCTGCATCTAACCAAGTTATTCAACGTGACCGTTATGCCCGCCTTGCTTCGGCGCTTGCTTTGATGGCCAGCTCGATCGAAAAATTTGCGGTTCAGGTTCGTCATTGGCAGCGTACCGAGGTCTATGAGTGTGAAGAATTTTTCTCTAAAGGGCAGAAGGGCTCTAGCGCAATGCCGCATAAACGTAATCCGATTTTGACCGAAAACATAACAGGGTTAGCTCGCATGGTTCGTGCCTATGTTATCCCAGCGATGGAAAACGTGGCGTTATGGCATGAGCGTGATATCTCTCACAGCTCGACTGAGCGTTTCTGGTTACCGGACAGTTTTGTCACCTCTGATTTCATGCTTCACCGTTTTAACAGTGTTATCGCTAACCTCGTGGTTTATCCTGAGAATATGATGCGTAATCTCAACCTTACCGGCGGTTTGGTGTTCTCGCAGCGTGTATTGCTTGAACTTCCGCTCAAAGGGGTAAGCCGTGAAGATGCGTACCGTATCGTTCAACGTAATGCGATGAAAGTGTGGGAAGGGCTGCAGCAGGGTAAAAGTGCAATCAATGAAAAAGGGGAGAGTCTTTATCTTCAATATCTATTGGATGATGAAGAACTTCGTCAAAGTTTGAGTGAAGAGGCAATCCGTGATTGTTTCGATTACGGTTATTACACTAAAAATGTGGATAAAATTTTTGCACGGGTGTTCAAATAATTATCATTAAAATAGTTTCTTTTGGTATAAGAAACAATACAATATTGAGTGATTATAATACAGCTTTTAGAGAGTTTGAGGGAGAGAGATGTTAACTATTGTTAAACGTAACGGACGCCGTGAGCCGTTAGATATTACCAAGATTCAAAAATATACGTCTGCAGCCGTTAAAGGGTTGATTAATGTGTCGCAGAGCGAGTTAGAAGTGGATGCACAAATACAGTTTCGAGACGGTATTAACAGCAATGAGATTCAACAAACCCTCATCAAGACAGCGGTGGATAAGATCGATATCGATTCTCCTAACTGGACGTTTGTTGCATCACGACTTTTTCTGTATGACCTTTATCACCGTGTAAACGGCTTTACCGGATACGGAAGCCTTGAGAGTTATTTTGAACGTGGTGAGGCGGAAGGGCGAATTCTCCTCGGTCTGAGAGATAAATACAATCTAGCGGATTTGGATGCTTACATCGTCCCTGATCGCGATTTAGAGTTTAATTACCTCGGCGTTAAGACGTTGTATGACCGTTATTTAATCAAAGATCGTCAAGGTGACCCGATCGAGCTTCCTCAGCATATGTTTATGGCCGTAGCGATGTTTTTGGCGCAAAACGAGACCGATCGTCAGGGTTGGGCGAAAAAGTTCTACGACATGATGTCCAAATTCGAAGTGATGATGGCGACCCCTACCCTCTCTAACGCCCGTACAAACCGTCACCAACTCAGCTCGTGTTATATCGGCTCTGCACCGGATAATATCGAAGGGATTTTTGACGCGTATAAAGAGATGGCACTCCTCTCTAAATTCGGCGGCGGAATCGGTTGGGATTGGACGCAGGTACGTGCGATGGGATCTTTCATCGATGGACATAAAAATGCCGCCGGCGGTACGGTACCGTTTTTGAAAATCACCAACGATATCGCGATCGCGGTAGATCAACTTGGAACCCGTAAGGGAGCTATTGCGGTTTATTTAGAGCCGTGGCACATGGATGTCAAAGATTTCCTCGATGTGAAGAAAAACTCGGGAGAAGAGCGTCGACGTGCCCATGACTTGTTCCCTGCTTTGTGGATCAATGATATGTTTATGAAGCGTGTCGTTGAAGACGGAATCTGGACGATGTTCGATCCGTTTGACGTCAAAGAGCTTAGTGAGCTGTACGGAGCGGAATTTGAAGCTCGCTACAGTGAACTTGAGCAAGATCCGAATATCATCAAAGAGCACACGAAAGCAAAAGATTTATGGAAAAAAATCCTCACGTCGTATTTTGAGACGGGGAGCCCGTTCTTGTGCTTTAAAGACAGTGCTAATCGTGCCAACCCGAATGATCATTTCGGTATTATCCGCAGCTCAAATCTGTGTACCGAGATTTTCCAAAACACGCAGCCAAACCACTATTTGATCAAAATCAAATACGAAGACGGATCGTTTGTCACTTACGAAGAAGATGAGATCGTTAAAGTAGACAGCGGAATCGAAAAACCGGCGAACAAAGTTACGGCACTCGATTCCCTCGGCGGACGTCCGATTTACATCGTCGAAAAAGAGAAAGTAGACGGTGCGACAGCCGTATGTAATCTCGCTTCGGTCAACTTGTCGCGCGTAAATACCAAAGAGGATATCGATCGTATCGTTCCGGTTGCGATTCGTGCGCTCGATAACGTTATCGATTTGAACTTCTACCCGTTAGAAAAAGTAAAACGGACTAACCTGCGCAGTCGTGCAATCGGTTTGGGTGTCATGGGTGAAGCGCAGATGCTTGCGGAGAACAAAATCGTCTGGGGTAGCCAAGAACATTTTGATAAGATCGATGAAGTGATGGAATCGGTGAGTTATAACGCGATTAAAGCCTCTAGTGACCTTGCCGTTGAAAAAGGGTCTTATGCAGAGTATCAGGGTTCTAAATGGAGCCGTGGTGTCCTTCCGATGGATCATGCGACGGCAGAAGTACAGAACCTCGTGGATCGCGGCGGATTGTTCGCTCCGAACTATGAGTGGGACGAGTTACGTGAAACGATCAAAAAACAAGGGATGCGTAACGGCTATTTGATGGCGATTGCACCGACGAGTTCGATTTCGATCCTCACGGGGACGACACAAACGATTGAACCGATCTACAAACGCAAATGGTTTGAAGAGAATCTCTCAGGATTGATTCCGGTAGTGGCACCGCAGCTCAGCCTCGAGACGTGGAGTTATTATACTCCGGCGTATGATCTTGATCAAACGATCCTTGTCAAAGCGGCGGCTATCCGTCAAAAATGGATCGATCAGGGTCAAAGTCTCAATATCTTTATCACCTTAGACCGTGCCAGCGGTAAATATCTCAACGATATCTATATGCTCGCGTGGAAACTGGGTCTTAAATCGACCTATTATCTCCGCTCTCAATCCCCGGAGCAAAAACAAGATACGGCGGATCGCTCGATGGAGTGTGAAGGGTGCCAATAAAGCCCCTGAGCGATTCTACGCTCAAAAACCTACTGGAGCGTATTGATTACGCTTCTCAGGGCGAAATTCGCTCTCTAACCCCTCTCTCTAGCACTTCCATCGAAATTCGTTTCAGTGTTCAGGACATCGCGCGCGGATACGACTGGATTGATATACTCTTTCGTGTGGATGGGGTGAGTGATGCCAAACTCGTGAGTGATAATGTTCTACGTGGTTTGGATATGAGCGAGGGGATAACCGTGGAGCTAACATCTAGTAGTACAGCGTTAGCGATCGGGAGCTACAGCGGGCGTACTAATGAAGCACCGTTTTATATCCTCGGTACCTCGATCGGCTACGAAGAACTCCCCTTCAGCGCTTAAGCAACTCTTTTACACACGATTCGATCATCGTGTAAACGTGCTCAAATCCCTCAAAACCATCGAAAAAGTACGGATCGGGAACATCTGCCCCGCCATGACCGTAATCTCCTAATTTCACCAAATTCTGACAACCCAAGGTTTGGAGATCGTGATAGTTACTCTGATCTAGGGCTACGATCAGATCAAAGGCTCTAAAATCATCTTTTTTTATTTGGCGGGCACGAAGATAGGAGATATCGATATCGTGGTTACGAGCAACGGTTACGGAGTGTTTGCACGGTGCTTCTCCGATGTGCCAATGACCGGTTCCCGCAGAATCGACAGAGATGTTATACGACCCCTCCTCTATGATTTTTCTCGCAACTCCTTCCGCAATAGGTGAGCGGCAAATATTGCCAAGGCAGACAAAGAGAATCGACCTCATAAGAAGTTAGCTTCGTTTCTTGCGGAAATATCTATTTGAGTCGCTATTTTCAAGGGCAACAATTTTCCATAATTTCGGGAGATTGGACGATAAATCTTGTCCACGATAGAGTTCGGGTTCGGTGAGTTCATAATACATGGCATCACGATTAACGCGAGCCCATTCATTCCCTTGCGCCGCGACGTAATTCCATAGGGCATAGGCGAGAGTGTTATCCGATTTCACCCCTACTCCATTTTTGTAGAGCCAACCGAGGATAAGCTGGGCATCGCGGTTTCCGTTTTTTGCCGCTTTTTTAAATATACGGGAGGCCTCTTTGTGATTTTGCGGAATGCCGATCCCGTCAATCATCAAGACCCCTAAGGCAACCTGTGAATCGGAATGGTTTTTTTGCGCACCGCTTTTAAAAATACGGATAGCCTCTTTGTAGTTTGCGGGGGTTCCGAATCCGTGAAGACTCATTACGCCGAGATAATAGAGAGATTGGAGGTTCCCCTGCTCGGATGCGGGGATAAGGTATTTTCGCGCTTCAATATAATTTTCGTGATAAAAAGCGATTTCCCCCTCTTTGGCCAACTGTTCGACAGATAAGGCGTAAAGAGGTGAGAGGGTAATGAGGATTGACAAAAATGCTAGAACCATCTTTCGATTTAACATAATTTACACTCATTTTTAGTGGATACATTATTTTAGCATAAATAGGTTGAGTAATAATAGATAATTTTAAGTAATAGCTATTTTTTTTCCAGCAAGCATAAAAAGAAGCCATCAATCGTATCGGTCGGCAAAATGCGTACACCGTTTTGGATACGCGGATCAAATATCTCTTTTCCCCACTGCTTTAGAGGCTTTTGAAGGTTATCGAAGGGCAACGTAAGGGGTAATGTATTTAAATGCTCTCCATGCCGCTCTAAAAGATGCTGAAGGGGTATTTCATTCTCCTCGGGTGAAAAAGAACAGGTGCAATAGAGGAGTTTACCCCCCGGTTTGAGGGCATCGTATGCGGAGAGGAGTAAACGGCGTTGGATTTTCGAGGTCTCTTTGACTTTGTGAATCGACCAAAATGACATGGATTTGGGTTCATGTGTTTTAAAGCGTGCTTCAGAGGAACAGGGTGCATCGAGTAAGATACGATCAAACATCTCAGGACACTTTTTACCGATGCTTCGACCGTCCGCCATATAGGTATGGGCGTTTGTGACTCCCTGAGCGTCGAGATTGGCTTTGAGACGGAAGAAACGTTCTCGTGAAGGCTCCACGGCGGAGAGCCACCCGCTGTTTTGCATCATTCCTGCCAGCATTAGTGTTTTCCCTCCGGGAGCGGCAGCGAGATCAAGTACCGTCTCCTCCGGCTGTGGTGCAAGGAGCATAGGTGCGACCATAGAGGCGAGATTTTGGATGTAGAGACGTCCGCCGTAGAACGGGTCGCTTTGGGTGAGATGAAGTTTCGCTTCGGGGGCAATACGATAGACCCCCTCCATCCACTCTACTTTCTCAAAGGCAATGGCGGCAGATTTGAGTTCGGCTTCGAGTTCTGCGGGTGTTGATTTGAGAGTATTGACGCGAAACGTTACTTGTTTCGGGGCATCAAAGGTTTTGAGGATCGATTCGAGCTGTTCACGCGGAACAATTTTCTCTAAGCGCTCAACAAACGCTTCGGGGAGGCTCATCGTACTACACCGTCAAGTACAGGGACGAAGTCGCACACTTCAAGGGCATCCTCATGAATTTTTCCCCCCTGTTTTGTGTAGCGGGTAATAATCTGTTCTCGCCCTTTTTCGACGGGAGCGAGCAATATCCCCCCTTCTCGGAGCTGATCGAACAGTTTTTGGGGGACAGCGCGTGCCGAAGCGGAGAACAGAATACGGTCAAACGGGGCGTATTGCTCCCAGCCGTTTTGACCATCATCGGTGCGGGTATGGATATTGCCCAGATGGAGGTGGCGAAAGCGCTCTTTTGCTTCTAGGAGCAACGATTCGATCCTCTCAATCGTAAAGACACGACGGAAGATTTTTGAGAGGACGGCGGCTTGATAACCGCTTCCGCAACCAACCTCCAATACGCTGTCGCACCCCTCCGGACTTAGATATTGCGTCATTTTGGCTACCGTTAGCGGTGAGGAGATGTACTGCTGTGCGCCGATAGGGAGAGCATCGAGCCGATAGGCGTTGTGACGCATCGCAAGGGGGACGAATGCCTCACGATTGGTATGGATGATCGCATTTTTAACGAGTGGGCGAAGGGGAAATTTTTTGGCAATTTCATCCGCCATCCGAGTGGTTTTAATAATGGTGATTTTATCGATGTTCATTCTATTCCTACGTTGAGGTATCGGCGCATAGACTCTACCGTGCGCTTTTCATAGTGGGAGGTTAAGGTATCGATTCCGCTGTTGCGTATTTCGCCGCCGAAAGGGGTAATAATACCGCTTAGAGCCGTGGTATCGGTATTATCGGCGTCAGAGGCGATAACGTAGCACTGATTCATAATCGCTAATGCGGACGTAAGCGTTTGGAAGTGATCGGCACGAAGTTTTCCCCATTGTGCCGGAACGGCGATGATGTCACACCCTTCTAGCACCTGCCAGAGGTGTTTAAAACGAAGTTCAAAACAGATTAAAATGCCGATTTTAATCCCCTCGAAGTTAAAAGATTTGATCTCCCCCTCTTCTCCCGCATTAAAGTGCTCGTGTTCCGAGCCGAGGGTAAAAAGTTTTGTTTTGGCTTGGGTGTGAAGAATAGAACCCTCATGAAGCGCGTACGCGATGTTATAGATATGCCCGTTTTTTTCCGTAATCGCGGTGAAGATCAAGAGACGATTGTTAACAGATCCAAGGAGTTTTTCAAGAGCGATAGGGGTAAATGCCGCCGCTTCTTCAAATCGATCATAGGCAAAGCCGCTTAAAGCAACTTCAGGGGCGACGATGATGGCATCCTCGGGCGCTTGATCGATAAGGGCTATAAGACGATCAAGATTTTTCGTAAAATCAGAATCGGTCTCAAAGCACAGCGAGACAAGGGGGCGATTTTTAGAAGTCGTCAAAGCTGAGGCTTCCTTTGGAATAGTTGGTGACGGTTCCTTCAAAGAAGTTAGTTTTTTGGTCGTTGAATTTGCTGAAATCATCGACCCACTTGATCGGGTTTGAGACGTTATAGAGCGGTTTCATACCGACGGCGCTAAGGCGGTTGTCGGCGAGATGTTGGATGTATTGTTCCACAATTTCGTTGGTAAGTCCCAAAATTTGCCCTTGGGTGATGTACTGACCCCATGCTACTTCGAGTTCAACCGCTTTGCGGAACATATCGTACACCTCTTCGAGCAACTCTTCGGTAAAGAGGTCGCTTCGCTCGCGGCGGAGGGTGTTGATGATATTTTGGAACAACACGAGGTGGGTCACTTCATCACGCTGAATAAAGCGAATCATTTGTGCGGAACCGAGCATTTTCCCTGAACGGGCAAGGGTGTAGATGTAGGTAAATCCGCTGTAAAAATAGATTCCCTCCAAAATTTGGTTAGCAAAACACGCTTTGACGAAAGCGCTTTCGCTCGGATCGTTGGCGAGATCGTTATAGCGTGCCGCAATCGAGTCATTTTTGGTTTTGAGCATCATGTCGCGACGCCAGAGATCGTAAATCTCTTCAGAGTTTTGACTGATCGAGTCAACCATAACGGCGTAGCTTTGGGAGTGGAGCGCCTCTTCGAAACTTTGGCGTACCAAAATGAGAT
Source organism: Sulfuricurvum sp. (assembly GCF_031427015.1). Taxonomy (GTDB): domain Bacteria; phylum Campylobacterota; class Campylobacteria; order Campylobacterales; family Sulfurimonadaceae; genus Sulfuricurvum. Next base: position 53,151 of record NZ_JASJOW010000002.1, read on the forward strand.
TCACCTCAGGGGCAGTGACGTAAGGGTTGACGTTATCCATGAGGTTATTGGTTTGGAGCGAGTCCATGAAAATGAGCTGGGAGAGTGCTTTGTCGTACGCCGTTTTTTCCATCTCGGTGAGGTATTTATAGTCAACCGCGTCACGGGTCATATCGACCTCTTTGGGAAACCATGTGTTGTTAAGCATCATCTCCCAGAGGTTATAGGCCCATTGATATTTAATGTTATTGAGTTCAAAAATACCGGTAGGATTACCGCCGAAAATCTGACGGTCGTTTACATGTTCATTGGAGGTTGGATTGTAAATTTGTTTACGCTTCATTTCGGCTATCCCTGTGTGCAGATAAAGTAGATGATTATGTCGAAAACTAGATTTAAGTATGATAAAATGAAAAGAGTTTTTGACAGGGGAATAACATGAAGAGAAGTATAATCCTCAAATCATTGGCGGCAGCTGTCGTCCTATACGCCATAGCAGGCTTTTTCGGTGTCCCGTATCTCATTCAAAATATTCTCCCCGGAAAAGTTTTCGAGGCTACGAAGGGGGGGCAGTTTTTAGTAGAGAAAGCCTCTTTTAACCCCTTCACATTTCAGCTAATCCTTAAAAATGCATCGTTTAAAACACCGCAAAACGCTGATTTTGTCGCATTGCACCGTTTTTCAATCAATATCGATCCGCTTGCGTACATGTGGCGGGGAGGATTGGTAATTTCAGAGATCACGTTAAGTGAGCCGAATCTTACGATAAAACGGGATACAGAGGGAAATTTTAACTTTAAATGGCTCACTGAACTCGGAAGCGAAAGCCCCGAGGAGAAATCTTCCGAACCGCTCAATCTCATTATTAACCGTTTTGCCCTTAAAAACGGGAAAATGGGGTACAGCGATTATTCCGAGGGGAAAGTGTATACGTTGAATTTAGGTCCCGTCGGATTTAACTTTGACAACATTGATTTGCGAGACCTCTCTACGTCCAAAGGGAAAATGCGTCTTTACGCAACGATCAATGAGGGAGGTTTTATCGATCTCAACGCAAAGATAGGTGCGCTTTCTCCGCTTATTATGGAGGGTGGTATCGCATTTGATTCGGGTAAACTGTACACTCCGTGGCGTTATTTCAAAGATAAATTTCCGATTGAAGTGGCGGACGGTTCCGCGGCATTCGGGTTTAAGTATCGTTTTAACAGCAATGACGTGAATGCGACGGAACTTTCGAATCTCCATTTTGAGATGGATAGATTACGAATTATCCCCAAAGGGGAAGAGCGTAATTTATTGACGTTAAATACCCTTCGTCTTAAAGAGGGCAACGTTCAGCCTATGCGAAAAGTTTTTAATGCAAAATCGCTCAGCGTAAATGGAGTCACCCTTGCGGCAGAGCGCTCTAAAGAGGGAAAAATTGATTGGATCACCTATATTGAAGAGATCCAAAAAGCATTTCCGGAAGATGAAAATGAGACGAAAGAGCCTTGGACTTTTACACTAGGAAGTGTAGGGGTGGAGAATGTCGGTATTGAGTGGAGGGATAATGCCCCCCATGAGCCGTATCGGGCAAGTCTTAGTAATCTCCGTCTTCATACGGGAAGTGTTTCGAGTGATGAGCAATTGCCGCTAACCCTCACCTTGCAAACCGGTAATTTCCATGTGGCACGTCAACGTGATAACGGTTTTGTTACAGGATTGGAGGGGATCAGCGTTGAGGGAGTTGAGATTGACCGTGCAGGAAAATTCGCACAAGTACAAAAACTCTCATTGCTTCAACCGAGGATAGCGCTCAAGCGATTAAATGACGGTTCGATCGACCTCTCTCGATATGCTTACGCTTCTGCGAAAAAAGCGGAGAATACTTCTGAAACACCGTGGGGATACTCTTTCCAAGAACTGGACGTGAGTAACGGTGCCGTAGCCTTTAACGATGAGGTTCCTAAACGAAAGGTAGCAATCAATCTTGATCAGTTAAATCTCAATCTTAAAGGTTTAGAGAGTAATCCGTCGGTTAAAAATCATCTCATTTTCTCTTCACGACTCAACACCGGAAGCCGTATCGAGCTTATGAGCGATATTGTTCGCGCTCCGCTGAGCAGCAAAGGGATGTTAACGATTCAAGGGTTGGATATTTCGCTTGTCGATCCGTACATCGAACCGAGTACGTATGCATCATTGCGTCGCGGTAATCTCTCATTGTCGGCCGAATATGATTATAAACCCTCAAGAACGGCATTAAAAGGGAGAGTGGCTCTTAGCGATTGGGTTGTCAACGATACGCGGGACAATTCCGTATTGCTTGGATGGGATAAGATCGGGGTGACCCCTTTTGTGTATGCCTATCCCGATAATCGGCTCAAAATCAACCAATTGGCGATTGACGGGCTGTACACGAATGCCCTTATTGATGCCAAAAAAGTTTTGAATTATTCGACGTTAAGTAAAAGCCAAAAAGGTGATTCCAATACGACGAAATCAAGCGGCAACCCTTTTGGACTGGAGATTGTTAAACTCCTCTTGCGCGGTAGCAGTGCCACCTTTAGCGATTTATCTCTTCCGTTACCGTTTAAGAGCTACATTCATGATTTGGAAGGTTCGGTATTAGGTATTTCAACGACAAAAGATGTAAAAACATTCGTGAAGTTGCGCGGAGGTGTCGATCAGTACGGATTGGCAAAGATTGACGGATCACTCAATACGAAAGATCCTAAAAAATTCACCGACATGAAGGTGGCATTTGAGAATCTTGAGCTAAAACACTATACCCCTTATTCTCTCCAATTCTTGGGATATAAGATTGAGGGCGGGAAACTCTTTTTGAATCTGGGGTATAAGATCGATCAAGGTCAGCTCAACGGAGCGAATCAAGTGGTGATTAAACAAATCGAGCTGGGTGCTGAAAAAGAGGGGGGATCGCCGTGGCCGCTGAATTTTGTCATCGCACTGCTTGAAGACAGCGATGGGGTGATTGACATTGATCTTCCGATAGTGGGAGATGTAAATAAACCGGATTTCAAATACGGAAAAGTGGTGTGGCAGGTGATCGGGAACCTCTTTAGCAAAGCGGTTACCTCCCCGTTTCGTCTCCTTGGTTCGATGATGGGGATTGAAAGCGATGAGCTCTCATCCGTCGATTTTGAGGGAGGTTCTTCAACCCTTTTACCGCCTCAGATTGAAAAGTTAGATTTGATAACAAAAATGTTAATAAAGCGTCCGAAGCTTGCATTGAATATCTACGGCGGATGGGATGACGCGAGAGATACTTATGCGCTCAAAGGGGCTAAGCTCGTTCAAGCTGCACTGAAACGGAATAAAAATTTAAAAATCGATTCGCCGCAGGCTATGAGTGTAGAGCTTTTGGAAGAGATGGCAGATGAGTCTTTATCGCGAAAAGAGCTTAAAGCGATCAAAGTACCGCTCGAAGAGAAATATTCGGAAGAAGCGGCATTCGTCCGCCATTATTCTACCGCCCTGATCGATAAACTGATCCCTCTTCAACCGCTTGAGCCGCAAGAGTTAGCAACATTGGCACAGCAGCGTGCGGAGATGGTGCAAAAGTATCTGCTTAAAACTCCGGGATACGATAAACGGGTGATGATTAAAGGGGTCGAAGCGGATAAAGATATAAAAAATGAAGCGATTTCGACACGGCTTGAGATTGTAGTCCCTTAGCGGACTACACTTTAAAGGTTCTCATTTCACCTAAAATATTTGCATTGATACTGTTTAAATGAATGATTGCCTCCACAATTTCCTCTACACTTTTAGAATTTAAGAGGGAGACCTCCTCAACCCGCTGTATTTTGTGTGCCACTTCGCCGATTTGAGACGAGATAAAGAGAGCCTTTTCCGCAACAGTTTTAGACGTACTTACACTACGGGCGATGGCTAATCCTACGTCCTTAATAGCTTTTTCGGTAATAGGGGCTTCGTTAAGTACCTCTTGTTCCGATTCGGTATTTTTTTGCATTTCATCACACAATTCATTGATCGATTGGGTAATGATATTAATAGTGGCATTTGTCTCGGTAAGACTGGTTTGTGTTCTTTCCGCAAGTTTTCTCACTTCATCGGCAACGACCGCGAAGCCTCTGCCGTGCTCACCTGCCCGTGCCGCTTCAATAGCAGCATTCAGAGCAAGAAGATTGGTTTGATTGGCGATATCGTTGATTGTCCCTAAAATATTTTGTACTTGGGATGCCTCCGCATTAAGTCTTAGAAGCTTGGCTGTAAATTCCAATTCCGCTTGTGAGTTTTGTTGGACTTTGCCCAGTGTCTTCGTAATGGATATTTGTGCTGAGCTTAGGGTGTCTGCCGCTTGCTGAATTTCGATGCTAGCATGTTCGAGCTCATTTGCACTCTCTTGCGCCGTTTGTTTTATGGGAGTGATATCACTTGAAGTTTGAATGACGGCTTGAGAGGTTTCTTCAACCCTAACTCCTATTGCATGGCTTGTTGTGAGGAGTTCTTCAGAGGTGGATGCTCCATCTATGGCAAGAGATTGAGCTTTAGAAATTATTTCTCTTGTTTTGTCCGTAAATTTATCAATCAAATCCCCTACACATTTAATTTCGTCTTGCCCGTCAATATTAAGGCGTTTGGTAAGGTCACCGTCGCCGCTTTCGAGATCTTTTACGGAATTTTCAATGCGTTTTAGTTTTCCTACGATCCCTTTTGAGACTAAAAGTAAAAGAATAATGGTGATGGACAAGCCGCCCATTCCGACGAGCGTCATAGTAACCGTTCCGTTTTGCAACATTGTGTTGGCTTCTTTCTCATCTACTACAACGTAATCATTGGCAATTACAACAAGGTCGTCAATAGCTTTTCTATGTGCCTCATACAGCGGCTTTAATTTCTGTATCGATATTTCGGTTGCTTTTTGCTTGTCACCCGCATCAATCGCTGCCAAAAACTCGCCGTTGGTTACACTAAAAAATTGTTCGGCAGGCTCTTTGGAGCTTCGTAGCAACAACTCTTTTGCCTTTTTTTCCAAAGGGCTCTTTAGCCAATACTCTTGCCGTGCATCATAGTCTTTCTGTAATACTTTTAGCTTCTCTTTGAGTGCAGGGAGTTCGGCAGGCGTGGCCTCTATCATCAAATGGGTCACAAGCTTTGCCTCAATAATATATTCGGGAGGGGGTAATATATCGGCTATTAAATCTTTTGAGAGGATTATTGCGTCGTATTTTCCCCCTTTTATTTTGATACCGTTGGTGACAAAATAGGAGGTTACTAATATGGCGGACATGACAGCGGCAACAAATAAAGAGCTATAGAGTAATTTGTTCTTAATGGATAGAGAGTTTAACATGTATACACTCCTAGTGATAGATGGATTCAAATGTGAAATTGAAATATTTATATTATAACGAGTAGTTTAAAATTAATACAGAAAATTGTTTGTTTATTGACATAATAATTGTTCTAAAATAGTACAAAATGTGTCGAAAGAGTCTATTGCGTTTATAAAAATAGTATCTTTTTGTCGTTCAAAGAGGAAATTTCTGATAGGTAAAAGGGTTTTGTTTCTTGAGTAATTTACTATTAATTTGCTCTAGCAAGAACTCTATTGATTAAAACAGCCTATAATTACACTTTCATTTTTCAAAATATAGGGGGCGTTTATATGCCATTTTCACCTCAAAAGCGCGCGGGAACTTTAAACGGTATCCTTTTTGTTGCTATATTCGCCGCAGCCGCAACCATGATTGCCGATCTATCTTTTATTAAAAATCTAGGCATTTCACCGCTTGTCGTGGGGATCGTTCTGGGGATTTTTTATGCCAATACGCTTCATAATAAATTTCCTTCGGTATGGGAGAGCGGGATTACTTTCTCGGGTAAGAAAATTCTCCGATTCGCCATCGTCTTTTACGGTTTTCGTATTACTTTCCAACAGATTGCCGAAGTGGGAATGGAGGGATTTATGGTCTCTTTGATCATGCTCTTTACGACGTTTATCCTCGGTACTTATTTGGGGCAAAAAATATTTAAAATGGATCGCGACACCTCAATGCTTACCGCCTCCGGTGCAGCGGTGTGCGGTGCGGCAGCGGTTTTGGCAACCGAACCGGTACTAAAATCTGAAGAGCATAAAGCGGCGATCGCCGTATCTATGGTTGTTTTATTCGGAACGATCGCCATGTTTTTATACCCTGCTCTTTACAGTGCGGGAGTATTCGTCGGAATGGATGATAAAACTTTCGGTATTTTTGTCGGCGGAACGATTCATGAGGTTGCGCAAGTGGTTGCCGTCGGTGGAGCCTACGGTAAAGAGGCGGCCGATGCCGCGGTTATCGTTAAAATGACCCGCGTTATTATGATTGCGCCGATGTTGATCGTTTTAGGGATGTATTTATCTTATTTGGCAAACAAACATGGGACTACCGGAGGCGGGGTGAAATTGGTTATCCCGTGGTTTGCCGTTTATTTTATCGGTATGGCCGGGGTGAACTCGCTATTGCAACAGTACGGTGCACACCATGCGGGTGAGAGCATTGCTGTTTTGATTGCTTCGGCAGTTGAGAATATCAATCTCATCGATACTTTTTTACTCACGATGGCGATGACGGCTCTAGGGATGGGGACGCGTTTCGCGAAATTCAAAGGGTTGGGTATGGCTCCGCTTTATACGGCGGGTGCAATGTTCGCTTGGCTCCTCATCGGCGGATATTTTATTACTACATGGGTAGTGGCAACGTTCTGATTAGCGTTTTAAGAGAATCGGACTTCAACCTCTCTGCTTGAGAGGTATTTCATTCTCATGATTTTCTCATGTAGGATGCATAAGATGTCAACATAATATTTAAATTATGGGGTCACATCATGAAAGCACTTCCGCTTATCTCACTAGCACTCGTCTCTCTTTCACTCTATGGTACATCAATAGATTCCTCTGTCAACGTACCGACGCAAGAACATCTTAAATACACTTTTGGTAATCATAAAAATCATCCTGTGCAAAAACTCCAAGAACGTCAATATTTACGCTCACTTGCCCCTATGGACGAGATGCAAATTAAAAATAAGCTCTCTTCACAAGGCTATGTCATTAGTACTATCAAACTTCGTGATGTTGCTTCGGAATTAGTGTATCAAGTATATGCTACGGACACGAGTGCAAAATCGTTACGTCTTTCTGTTGATCCTACTAACGGTTCAATTTTGAAAACGGAACCGCTTCAATGAAATATGGATGGGGATACAGTTTCATTGTGATACCATTTTTGGGATATGGAATCAGTTTTAACGACCTTTCAGAACATGCTTACTCTGTTTCAGAGGAAATGATTCAGTCCAATGGACGCATTAATGCTATAGGTTTTGAAAAAGCTTCCGCCATGGCGTCTGAACCTATAAATATCGAAACATCGGCGCGAAAAATTCGTGCCGATGATAGTGCTGATAGCGGTAGAGAATATGGAGTTATGGTGGATTATTCGCTCAAAAATCCATTAGTTCGTTCGGCACAGGAACATGAATTTGAACTGTTAAAAAAAGGGATAGAGCATGAAATAGCCACCCAAAAGGGACAAATACAAATTAGTTTGAAGCGTAATTGGCTTTTGTACGAATTGGAACAAGAACGCGGTTCGATCCTTATCCAAAAACGCGATTTTTCCCATAAAGCTTACCTAACTGGGGAGAAAAAATTCAAAGCCGGACGATTGTCACAGATGGAATTGTTACGTCTGGAAAGCGAATATCGTACTACACTTCAAGAAGTAGCGGCAGCTCTCATGGAAGCTGAACACGCTCAATACCGTTTGAGAGAAGCGGCAATGATGAAGGATGAAATAATCATCGATGATATGGAGTTCACATTTATACAATCGAGCGCTTTAGATGATCGTCTCAGGGAAACTCCGTTGTTGAAATCACTGGATAACCGCCTTGAAGCGTTGGATGGAGCAATCGCAACGCTAAGACATTCAACCGTAGAATCAGTATCTATCGGGGTTGGAGTAACGCAAGAACCAACACAAAACAGTGTTGATTTTCGTCTCACGATTCCCTTGGCATTTGGTAGCAAAAATGAGAACAAAATTGCTGCTTTAATGAGTGAACGCAGTGCTTTAGTCCATTTGCGGGAAGTAAGTAAACAAAAGCTTCAACTTAGTGTCGCTGGATTAGTAGAGCACTTAGGCGAGCGTGAAGAGAGAATCAAAGTGTTACGTGAAAATGAAAAACAGTATGAGACTCTCTTTGCAATGGCACAAAAAGGGTATGAAGGGGGAGTAATGGGGCAGTTTGAATACTTAGCCACCAAAAATGCGTATTATGATGCACGTTTGCACACCCTTGAGTTGAAACAAAGCTACATTCAAGAGATGGCTGAAATCGAAGAAAAAATAGGGAGAATTTGGTAATGAAGCGAAGTTTACTACTGCTTATGGCAGCAACAGCAGTAATGGCGCAAATTACGATTAGCGAAGCACAAATGAAAAAAATGGGTGTTGTGGTTGAACCAGTACGAATGATACAGTCTGAAGCGATGGGACCTTTTATTGGAACGTTTGATTATAGTGACAAGGGAGCAAAAAATTATAGTTTAAGTTCTGAAGCCACTGTGTCTGAACTAATGAAACAAACGGGTGATAGTGTCAAAAAAGGGGAGGTAATTTGTACGATAGCTTCTTCTGAGCTACTTGCGAGCAGTTACGAACTCAACGACCTTAGGAATCGTCTAAAATTAGCTCAAGAATATGCACAAAAAGATCATGCTCTTTACAAAGACGGAGTAATATCATTGCGAGAATCACAAAAGAGTACTCTAGAAGTAATGAGCTTAAAATATAAAGTAGCTGAAATCGAGAACCGCTTTATCTTTTCAGGTGCAGATATTCGTCCAAAAAATGGAATGATGTTTACAATACGCTCGCGTCAAAATGGAATTTTGGCGCACGCTCCGCTCAAAGCCGGAGAAAAGATTGAACCTTTTGTTCCTTATCTAAAGACAGTCAGTGGAAATGCACTTAGTGCATACATTAAAATTCCACCTAAAATGATAGGAAGTATTCATAAAGGAGCATTGGTAACCGATAAAACAGGCTCACAAGCGGGGAAAATCATGGCAATATCCTCTGCTGTTGACGTGATGAACAATTCAGCTATCGCAATAGCCGTTTTACATTCAAACAATACTTATCGGGCGGGAACATCGGGAGAATTTTATATCGCTTCAACCCAAACAGACAAATGGATGTTATTGCCCCGATCTTCTGTTACAAAATATAAGAAAAATGATATCTGTTTTGTCAAAACAGCAGGCGGTTTTAAGGCTCAAGTAATTCAGGTTCAGAAAATTTACAAAGAACACATAGCTGTCAAACCGGAGGGCTTTAGCGTAACATCAGAAGTTGCAAGCGATGGAATCATTACTCTCAAAGGCGCATTAAGCGGACTGGGATTTGAATAATGCTTAATTCTATTATTGAATTTTCACTCAAACAACGACTCATTGTTATTCTCCTCTCTTTTGCGTTATTCGGGTATGGGGTTTACTCTTTTTATAAAATACCGATTGATGCGTTTCCTGATATTTCATCGACTCAGGTCAAAATCATTTTAAAAGCGCCGGGGATGACACCTGAAGAGGTTGAAAATCGTGTTGTTAAGCTACTTGAAGCCGAGTTATTAGGACTTGAAAATCAAAAGCTTCTTAAAAGTACTTCAAAATATGCCATTGCAGATATCACAATTGACTTTAATGATGGTACCGATATTTACCGTGCACGTGCACAGGTCTCTGAAAAACTTGCATCACTTTTGCCTACACTCCCTAAAGGGGTTAATGGTGGTATGGCACCTATTACTACGCCTTTAGGCGAAGCTTTTATGTTTACCATTGAAGGGAGTTTGAGTCAAAAAGAGAAACGTGAACTTCTTGATTTTGTTATTCGTCCAGTATTACGAGGAGCAAAGGGTGTTGCTGATGTAAATGCGCTTGGTGGTGAATCACGTGCCATCGTAGTTCAGCCCGATTATACGGCAATGCAAAATTTGGGGATACCGCTGAGCGTGCTTCAAGAGACATTGGAAAAAAATCTTAAGAACGACGGTGCGGGACGGGTCGATGCAAACGAAGAGAGCTATTTAGTTAAAGTTCAAAGTGGTGTTAAAGATGCGAGTGAAATTGCCAATATCACGATTCATTCCCATAACGGACCGATTCGTGTAGGTGATTTTTGTGAAGTCAGAGATGATTCGCGAACACGGCTGGGATTTGTGACGAAAGATGGTGTGGGTGAAGCAACGGAGGGGCTTATTCTAACGCTTAAAGGGGCAAATGCTCAAGAAACTATTACACAAATTAAAGAAAGACTTGAGCAACTAAAACCAATGCTTCCCTCAGGTGTAACTATTGTCCCTTTTTATGACCGTAGTAATTTGATCGAGAAGGCTGTAGGGACTGTCTCTAAAGCCTTGATTGAAGCTATCGTCTTAGTGATTATTCTTTTGATGGTATTTTTAGGTGATGTACGTGCAGCGATTGCCGTGAGTGTAATTTTGCCTTTTTCCATTGCAATTGCTTTTTTACTAATGAAATATTTTGGGTTAAGTGCAAATCTCATGAGTTTGGGAGGGTTGGCTATAGCCATTGGGATGTTGGTCGATTCAGCTGTCGTTGTCGTTGAAAATTCCTTTGCAAAACTGAGTGAGAATGATACGTCACTTCCAAAACTACATCAGGTTTATCGTGCTACCAAAGAAGTAAGTACCGCAGTTTTTAGCGGTATCTTGATTATTGCGGTTGTGTTTTTGCCGTTATTGACACTAGAAGGGCTGGAGGGAAAATTATTTGCACCGGTTGCAATGACCATTGTTTTTGCACTTTTCGGTTCACTTTTCCTCTCTTTAACACTCATTCCGGTTGTATGCTCTATAATTTTAAAAAGTACCCCGCATAAAGAGACTTTCATTGGGAGTTTTTTTACTCGTCTTTATGCACCAATGTTGAATTTTGCAATGACACGCACAAAAGTACTTTTTACTGGTGCTATTGTGTTTTTAATTCTGAGTTTTACATTATTTGCCTTTGTGGGGAAAAGCTTTATGCCGACTTTGGATGAAGGTGATATTATTTTAGGAATTGAAACCCCTCCTTCCATTTCACTTGAAAAATCCAAAGAACTTAATCTTGCAATACAACGTACTATATTAGAACATGTCCAAGAGATTCAAACAATTGTTGCAAGAACCGGTTCAGATGAACTCGGGCTTGACCCTATGGGATTAAATCAAACGGATACGTTTATTACTTTAAAACCCCAAGAAGAGTGGGAAGCTAAAAATAAAGAAGAAATAAAAAGCAAAATTAAAGAATCACTTAAAAATTTCCCTGGTATTAGTTTCAGTTTTACGCAACCGATTGAAATGAGGATATCCGAGATGTTAACGGGCTCTCGAGGTGATTTAGCTGTCAAGATTTATGGAAGTGATATTGATAAGCTGAACGAACTCAGTCAAAATATTGCGGATACTCTTGGTGAAATCAAAGGCTCATCTGAAGTGTTTACGACACTGAATGAAGGGGTAAATTATCTTAGTGTAAAGCCGAATCGAACGGAATCGGCCAGAACAGGTGTCGATACCGCTGAGCTTGAACTCTTTTTGAAAACAGCCTTGGAAGGAGTCACTATTGATGAGCTTTCAGTCGACAATACAAGAATTCCGGTATTAATGCGATTTGACAGTGAAGTTTCACAGGATATGGAACTTTTTAAATCTCTAGAAATTCCGCTAAGTGACGGTTTTTCGGTTCCTATCTCGAGTGTTGCGCAAATTGAAACGAGTGAAGGCGCTTTGAAAGTAGATCGTGAAAACGGACAAAGATACAGTACGATACGTGCCAATGTTGAAGGGCGTGATTTGGTTGGTTTCGTAGAAGAAGCCAAACAAAAAATCAATGTCAATATCAAACTTCCTCAAGGGTATAGTATTGTATACGGCGGACAATTTGAGAATCAGCAGCGTGCAGCCGCTAAGTTAATGACCGTTATTCCGATCAGTATAGGGGTCATTTTTCTAATTCTTTTCTTTACCTTCCGCTCTGTAAGTGCCACTGTACTTATTTTGCTTAATATTCCGTTTGCAGTAACGGGAGGTATTATCTCATTGTATTTTAGTGGAGAGTATCTTTCTGTTCCGGCATCCGTCGGATTTATCGCTCTTTTTGGAATTGCCGTACTTAACGGAGTTGTGATGGTCAGCTACTTCAATACACTTTTAGGAAATGGTTATTCGATTGATGATGCAGTTTCTGAAGGGGCGCGTAGACGGCTTCGACCAGTCCTTATGACGGCATTTATTGCCGCTTTAGGTCTTTTGCCATTGTTATTTGCCTCAGGCATTGGGAGTGAAATCCAAAAGCCACTGGCGATTGTTGTATTAGGAGGATTGGTGACATCCACTATTTTAACGCTTCTTATTTTGCCACCGGCCTTTAAAATGATCTATACTCGGGGGCAAAAATGAATTTGGATGGCATGGATATCTATTTTGAAATAAGTAATAAAGACATCTTAGTCGATTTTTTGTTGGCAGAGGGGTATAATGATTTTTATTATTTTCCCTGTAAACGCTATGGTGCAGGAGCATTTTTGGTCAGTGCACAGGAACAAGTGAGTGCTAGAGCAGAGTTTGGCATGTTTAGGCTCTTTTTAGAGCGAGAACAAGTGATAGTACTGGCGGAGTCAATAAAAAACCAACTTATGGGTAAAACGATTCGAATGTATACCTATGGGGTCAGCGAGCTGTAAGTGCGACTGTTAATCGCGGATGATGAACCGGAATTGCTTGAACTGTTAAAGCTTTCATTGAGCAATAATGAGTGGATAATTGATACGGTCTCAAACGTAGAAGAGGCCAAAAGCCATCTCGATGCGTATCACTATCAAGTGTTTTTGGTGGATCGAACATTTCATGGAAAAGATCGGGTACGGGAGCTAATACACTACGGTAAAAATAAAAATCCTCACATGGGTATTTTAGTTCTTAGTGCATTGGGAAGTATCGATGAAAAAGTGCAAGGACTCGAATATGGTGCTGACGATTATCTCGAAAAACCGTTCGATATCAAAGAATTACGTGCCCGTCTTATTGCTCTTGTACGCCGCTTTGCACCTAAGTTACTTCAACTGCACGGGTTTACTGTTAATACGACGAAAGAAACCATCTATAAAGAGGAGATAGAAGTCATCCTTTCCAAAAATGAACACGCCCTTTTATTTTATTTGCTGAATAGAGGTTCCGTTGCTTCACGTGATGAAATTATGGATGCACTTTATGACAATCCCCAAAATATTACCCCTAACGCAATCGATGAACTGGTTGCACGACTCCGTAAAAAACTTCATCCTTCAATAATAAAAACGATCAAAACACGAGGATATCTCATTGAATTTTAAATGGAGCCATTCACTAAAATTTAAAATCACCCTTATTTTTTCGATAGGGATTGCAATTGCATTCAGTGTCAATTGGGTTATCGCTATCAAAACAATTCACACGGAAAAAACAGAAGATGCCGAAAAAATACTTCAACATCTTCTCATTGAAAGCATTGATGAATATATCACTTCACCTTTGTTTCCTTCTAGTAATATGAGTTTCCTTTATACAATTCCCCATAATGAGATGATTCTATCTGACTCAGAAGTAAGTGGATTGAACTTTATTGTTTCTGTTAATCCGTATAGGACTCATGCAAAACAGATTGCAGCTTCTGTAAAACTCTCTAACGGGTATTATCTCAATGCCACTAGTGATCATCTTAAAATTGACAAGTCTACCCGTAAATATGGTGAAAAGTTACTCTTGCGTTATATTATTTCGTTGGTGAGCATTTTAATTATTGTGATTTTTATACTAGATTTTTATATGAAACCTTTGGTATTGTTAGCACTCAAAACTCGTGAATGGAAACGAGAAAATCCATTTGATTTAACTATTAATGATGCTTCATCTGAGATCAAAGAAGTCTCTGTAGCATTTGCAACATTGGTACGACGAATAGAAGGGTATCGGCTGAAAGAAACAGAATTGTTTAAAGAAGCAGCCCATGAGCTAAAAACTCCTTTAGCCCTGATGCAGTCTAGACTCGATGTGTATCAAAGCAATAATGACTATAGTAAAGATAAATTTGTGGATGATTTAGGTCATGATATCGAGCGGCTGACCAGTGAACTTAAAAATGTACTTTTTTTAGAGAGTTCGGATTTCGAAGAAGCGAGAAGGGTTGATATTGTTAACACATTTCAGATGCTAAAAACTAAAATGGAAATATTGATTCAACGCAAACAATTAACACTTCAATTGCCGAAGGACTCTTTTTCAGTTATAGCTCCTAAAAAACTTTTGCTTAAAGTTTTAAGTGCTCTGCTCGAAAATGCTATTACGTATGCACAAGAAAATACTACTGTAGAAATTGGTTGCGATCCGATAGGCCGAACAGTAATGATCATCAATACGATTGGCGCTGAAAAATACTTGTTCAGTTCAAAGATTGGAGAGAAGATGTTAAGACGGCTAAGTAACGAATTAGGGTTTAATTACACTATCCAAAGCAATGAGCAGCATTTTCGGATTGATTTAATTTTTAAAACAGATATTTAGTTGAGTACATTAGCGTTTCCGATAACTCAGCGCTTCTAGCAGATGGGCTTTGCCTATATCGCTTTCTCCTTCGATATCGGCAATCGTTCGAGCCACTTTGAGGACACGACTCACTGCCCGAAACGATAATCCGAATCTCCCTATCGCCTGATCGATAACGTGCTGTGTTTCAGGGGTCAAGGGGCAATAATGTGCGATTTCGGCATCGCTTAATGCTCCGTTTAACCGTTCTTGTCCCCGCATCTTTTGGCGTAAAAAGGCTTCTCTCACTTTTGCATGAAGCTGACGGGAACTGATACTCGGTTTATCTTCCGCACTGACGGCATGCATTTGGACATAGAGATCGATTCGATCCAAAAACGGATCAGAGAGGCGTGATTTGTAACGATTTATCTCCAAATCACTGCATCGGCACGCTATGGTAGTGCTGAATAAATTCCCGCAAGGGCAGGGGTTCATTGCCGCTACAAAAAGAAAATTGGCATTATAGGTGACTTTGGTATTCACCCTCGAGATCCGGATATGACGATCTTCTAACGGTTCTCTGAGTGCTTCGAGTACCGTTTTTGAAAAGTGGGGGAGCTCATCGAAAAAAAGTATCCCTCCGTGCGCCAATCCAACTTCCCCGATTTGTGCTTTATGAGTTCCGCCACCGAAGATACTCGCCCCCGTGCTGGAGTGGTGCGGGGAGCGAAAAGGGCGAAGCGGTGCAAATGACGGCTCTTTTCCCTCTAAAATTTCGAGTTTGGCACACTCGAGCATCTCATCATTATAAAGCGGCGGCATAATGTGAACTAAGCGTTTGGCTATCATCGATTTCCCCGATCCCGGAGAACCCTCAAGCAATAAATTATGCATTCCGGCAGCGGCAATCAATGCGGAGCGTTTGGCGTGCTCTTGCCCTTTTATATCGATAAAATCGAGGGGATAGTGTTCATGGTAATAGTAGCTTTTTTCGTTATGAATGATATGATTGAAATCAAACGTACTGAGATGTGCTTTCTCCTCAGGCAGTTTTTGAGCGCGTAAGAGCTCAAGTGCTTCGGAGAGAGAGTCTACGCCGTAAAAAGTGATATTAGGGATTTTAGAGAGCTTGGAGAGGCTTACATTAGGTACTATGGCACGAGAAATAGCCCCTTGATTGGCAAGTGAGAGGATAATCGGGTAGAGGAGAATATTTTCGGTGACGCTTCCATCCAACCCTAGCTCTCCGAATACATACCAATCGCCTATATCTCCCTCATAATTCCCCAGTGCGATCAGGGCGGCAATGGGCAGATCAAAATGGCTCCCCTCTTTGCGCAAATCACTCGGAGCAAGGTTAACGGTAAGCCGTTTGGGAGGAAACGTAAAGCCGTTACTTAAGAGGGCTGATTTAACACGCTCTTTGGATTCGGTGATGGCGGTATTGGCCATTCCGACGATGGTAAAGGCGGGTAGCCCTTTGGTCGCGGTGAATTGCACTTCGACCGATGCGGCATCGATCCCTTCAAAGGTAGCACAGAGTAACTGTTTCATAGGAATATCCAAAATATTATTTAACAGTTATAGTATCAAAATGATTTTAACAAGGGGTTAATATTGCAAACTGCAATATTAAAAAGAAGATTACTTTTTCTCTTTGAGTGCTTTTTTGTACTCTTTTTCGAATTTTTTACGACGGTTATAGGTAAGTTTTTCGATAAAAAGTTTACCTTCAAGATGGTCGATTTCATGTTGAATCGCAATCGCTAAGAGTTCATCAGCCTCAAGCATGCAGGCTTCACCGTGACGGTTTTGATAATGGAGGGTAAGCTTTTCATAGCGCTCTACATCTTCGTAAAATCCGGGTACGCTTAGACACCCCTCCTGATAGAGTACATTCCCTTGCGGAGCATGTATAACGGGATTCATGATTTCTAAAAGATTCTCTTGGGTTTGGTTTCCCTCATCATCCGGTATACAGAGTATTAGGGCGCGGATAGGATTGGCGACTTGAATTGCGGCGAGACCTATACCGTTGGAGGTGATCATCGTCTCGTACATATCGTCTAAAAAACGGTGGAGTAGCTCGTCGAAATTGACGACCTCTTTTGAACGTATCTTGAGCTGTTTATTCGGATAGGTAATAACTGGGAGAATCATAGGGATATTATTCGTCGTTTCCGTTGCAAACCATGTATCGAAGCTTAGGATTATTATCGGCAGCATCCATTGCGCTGAGGGTGCATACGAGGGTTTTTTCTACACTGAGCGTTGAGTTTAATTCAACAACGCCGATGGCGATTCGCAATTGAATCTCTTGTTCGGCAAGGAAAAAGTTACTGGAGGAGACAAGATCAAAGAGCCGTTCCGATGCCCGTTTTGCACTCTCAATATCGGTATGTTTTAATACCATAGCAAAAACACCCTCTCCGTAATGGGCGACGATATCACTCCGTCTTGAGGTTTTAAGCAACAATCTTGCGACGGTACGTGCCATAAGATGCTGTGCTTTTTCGCTTTGGATTTTTTCACCGGTTGATTTAGAGAGGCGAACGGTGATAAGAGAGCTTTTGTGTTTAAACTCATCGATGAGATGGCGTTCTTGCTCAAGTTTGGTGATAAGGAAACGTTTGTTGTAGACACCGAATTGGTTGTCGAAGATCGTTTCATTTTCAACTTGTTTGACAATGGTCGCCGTCTCATCATAGATCACTTTCATGTGCGTGACCTGTTTATTCAAAATTGAGCCTAATTTTCCGATGTCTGTTTCGAGGGAGGTGATGAGATCGTTAGCTCCGTTCATAGAAGGGATGTTTTTCATCTCCTCCTTCCGTTTCTCCAAAATTTTCTCCATTAAAGAGATATTTTTATAGAGTGTGGCACTTACTTGTAAGATACTTTTTACGGATGAGAACCCTTGTTTGAGGGTTTTTTCAAGCTCAATGCTGGTCTCATCGTGATTGTCCTCTTCAAGCTCCAAGATAGAGCCGATTTGACGGCGAAGACTCTCGCTTTTATCTTCGAGAATACGATCAAAATAGAGGGCAAAATTGTTGGGGGTAGGGGGAAGATTGTCTGAAATAAGGGCGCTAAGAACCTCTTTGGCAAAAATCTCAAGATCACTGGTGGGATCATTTAGTGAAGCGGCAGGGTTGAACATAGCCTCTTCATTACTTTTTTGGGAAGATTGTCGTTGAGCACGTTTGAGATCACTGAGAGCTGCCATGGGTTACCTCTTACTTCTCTTCTTTTTCTTTTTGAACCAATACTTCGTCAATGATACCATAAGTTACCGCTTCGGCGGCTGACATAAAGTTATCACGATCGGTATCTTTTTCGAGCTTTTTGACACTTTGGCCGCAGTTTTTAGCCAAAATTTCATTGAGCTCGGCTTTCATACGCAAAATTTCTTTTGCTTGAATCTCGATGTCGGTAGCCTGTCCTTGTGCTCCGCCGAGGGGTTGATGGATCATGATTCGAGCATGCGGGAGGGCATAGCGTTTCCCTTTTGCCCCTGAACTGAGCAAGAATGCACCCATAGATGCCGCTTGACCGATACAGATAGTGCAGACATCGGGGCGGATATAGTTCATCGTATCGTAAATTGCCATCCCGGAGGTGATAACACCGCCGGGAGAGTTGATATAGAAATAGATATCTTTAGCCGGATCTTCCGCTTCCAAAAACAAAAGCTGCGCTACGATAGAAGAGGCAACGGGATCGTTGACTTCGCCGCTGAGCATAATGATACGATCTTTTAGAAGACGTGAATAGATATCATACGATCTCTCACCGCGTCCCGTTTTTTCAATAACGTAAGGGATATAGCTCATCGTGATTACTTGATTTTATCGTTAAGTAATTTACTCAACACGCGATCTTCAATCATTGCCATTTGAATCGCAGGCAAGTAACCTGATTCTTGGTAATGTTTGTAGACGGCTGCAGGATCTTGACCCATTTGCATCGCTTCGTAGTAGATGGTTTGCATCAACTCTTGTTCGTTGACGATGATGTTTTCCGCTTTTGCCAATGCATCCACAATAAAGGTTGCTTTTACGGCGCGGCAAGCATCTTCACGGAAGGTTTCACGCATTGCTTTTACTTGTTCCGCATCATTACGGAGCTCTTCGAGTTGTGCTTCGCTCAAATCGCGGGCTTTTTTGTTGAGCGCCATATCCATCTCTTGCTCTACGATAAAGTCAGGAAGATCGATAGTGAAAGAAGTTACAAACGTTTCCATGAGATTCGGTTTGAGTTCATCGTTGTAGAGAACGCTCATCGCCTCACTTTCCAGTTGCTCTTTTACTTTTTCTTTGAGCATATCGACGCTGGCATCTTCGTAGCCCGGAAGCATTTTTTTAGCCAGTTCTTCATCGATGCTAACCGGTGCTTTTTCTTGGATCGCGTGGATTTTTACTTTAAATTCGGCAGGTTTTCCGGCAAGTTTTGCTCCGCCGTAGTTTTCAGGGAACGTTACCGCGATGGTTTTTTCATCCCCTTTTTTCATCCCGATTACTTGATCTTCAAATCCCGGGATAAATTGACCGCTTCCCAAACGAAGTGAAAAACCTTCCGCTTTTCCCCCCTCGAACGGTTCGCCGTCTACAAATCCTTCGAAATCAAGAAGCGCCGTATCGCCGCTTACTAACGCGCGATCTTCTTCAACATTCACCAAAGGGGCTTGTGCTGAGGCGAGTTCTTCGATACGTGCGGTGATAGCCGCGTCATCGATTGCGGGTTTAGCAACATCCGGAACCATTGCCGCGTAATCGCCAAGCTCGATTGCAGGACGGGTTGCGATAACCACTTCAACATCGATACCGTTATCGTTTTTCTCAAATTTAACGATTTGAGGTTCACCGATTAGGGTGTCTGCCGCGATTGCCATCTCTTTAAGACCGGCACTTAAAAGATCACGCAATGCTTGTGCTTCAGCATCTTGAACCAAACGGTCTCCGTATTGTTTTTTTACGGCGCTAAGAGGTACTTTCCCTTTACGGAAACCGGCAATTTTTGCCTCTTTAGAGAGCTGATTAGCGATTTTTTCGACGTTGGTATCGATCGTAGCACGGGTGATGGCTGCGTTGATTTTGGCATTAGCTGAGTCGATTTTTTTCGTGGTTATTTGCATTAAAATCCCTTTTGTGACATGTCTTAGTAGACTAAATGGTGGCAATAATATCCAAAAAGGGTTAATGCTACGCTGAATTAAAATAAAAGCAAAGACGTGATAGAGTAATAGCAATATTTAATACGGATGAGTGAGTATGGAATTGGATAACAGCGAACAATTTATAAAAGCGGTCAAAACGATGATTTCCCACGTCGGTGAAGATGTGGAACGGGAAGGATTGCTTAAAACTCCTGAGCGTGTTTTAAAGGCGTATGAGTTCATTTTCGGCGGGTACAAAGAAGACCCTCAATCCATTTTGAATTCGGCCATGTTTCAAAGCTCTAACGATGAGATGGTACTGATCAAAGATATCGAGTTTTATTCCACGTGCGAGCATCATCTTCTCCCGATTATCGGTCGAGCGCATGTCGCCTATATTCCTGATGGTAAAGTGGTGGGGCTCTCTAAAATCCCCCGTGTCGTCGATGTTTTTTCCCGTCGAATGCAGATTCAAGAACAGCTCACCGAACAGATTGCCGACGCATTGATGGAAGCGATCAGCCCAAAAGGGGTCGCGGTCGTTATCCAAGCGCGTCACATGTGTATGGAGATGCGCGGTGTAGAGAAAATCAGCTCGACAACCACGTCAAGCGCATTGCGAGGGCTATTCAAACGTGATGAAAAGACGCGGATGGAATTTTTTAGCCTGATTAACTCTTCAACCGGGAATCGTTACTAAATCATGCCGCTTAAAGCATTACGCAGTCGTTTGGGGGTTGAAAAGCTCACTACCGTATTCGGTACGGTGAGTAAAATTAGCCCTACCGTGATTATGGCCGAAGGGTTGCATGTCAGTATCGGCGATACCGTACTGATGGTTTCCGAGGTAAACGGCGCGGAGGCGCTGGGGATGGTGAGCGAAGTAGAGCGGAACCGCTTTTTTATCACCCCCTTTCGTTTTGTGGAAGGGTTTCGTGCCGGAGATAAAGTCTATCCGAATCAAAGCGGAATGATGATTGAAGTGGGTGAGGCATTGCTTGGACGGGTAGTCGATCCATTTATGAATCCCATTGACGGAAAAGGCCCTATTAGCGGTACCCATCTCGAATCGATCATAAAAGCACCGATTGCCGCGATGAAGCGGGGGATGATTGATGAGCCTTTCAGTGTCGGAGTCAAAACGATTGACGGATTACTCACCTGCGGAAAAGGGCAAAAACTCGGAATATTCGCAGGAAGCGGTGTCGGAAAATCGACGTTGATGGGGATGATTGTCCGCGGAGCGGATGCCCCGATTAAGGTGGTCGCTCTAATCGGTGAACGGGGACGTGAGGTTCCCGAATTTATCGAAAAATCGCTCGGCGGAAATCTCGAAAATACCGTCCTTGTCGTCGCTACCAGTGATGATTCTCCCCTGATGCGTAAATACGGGGCATTCAGTGCGATGAGTGTGGCGGAGTATTTTAAAGCTCAAGGGCACGACGTCCTTTTTATGATGGACTCGGTGACCCGTTTCGCAATGGCACAGAGGGAGATCGGACTTGCACTTGGAGAGCCGCCGACTTCAAAAGGGTATCCCCCTTCGTCGCTAACCCTGTTGCCTCAGCTGATGGAGCGTGCGGGGAAAGAGGAGGGGAACGGTTCGATTACCGCTTTTTTTACCGTTTTGGTCGAAGGGGATGATTTGAGCGATCCGATTGCCGATCAGTCCCGCTCGATTCTCGATGGGCATATCGTCCTCTCCCGCGAATTGACCGATTTCGGGATTTATCCTCCGATCCATATCCTAAACTCTGCATCACGGGTGATGAATGACATTATTACCCCTGAGCATCTTACGGCAGTGAGACGGTTCCGCCGCCTTTATACGCTGCTCAAAGAGAATGAGATGTTGATTCGTATCGGCGCGTATGTACGAGGAAGTGATAAAGAGTTGGATGAAGCGATCGCGAAAAAAGAGAAAATGGAATCCTTTCTCTCTCAAGAGGCGATGAGTATCTCCGGCTATCAAGAATCGATTGATCAAATGGTCGAGTTGATGGCTTAAAAAGTCGATTGTTCGAAGCGTTTGCCGTGTATAAGGGTATCGCGATAAAGGCGAAGCGCATGGATGAGATTAAGTAACAATAATCCAAACATTCCCCCCCCTACAATCGCACCGACAAGAAGCGATTCGAGACAAAATACCCCTCCAATCATTGTGACGGAAGTAATAGCAAAAAGGGCAAATACCCCTTTTGCACGCGTCGCGGGAATAATATTGGACATAATCGGAGTATCCATATACCCTGCGGAACTCAGATGAAACCAGACTAAAAAGGGGACGATTTTTCCCATCATCCCTAGAATGACGGCCAAGGCAAAGAGGGCGAATGCAATGAGTGCGACACTTTGCAACGCGTCATAACCGCTGCCTATAAACGCGCCGTAGGTAAGAATTGCCAAAGACAACAATGCCATCCCTGATTGCCAAAACCAAATACTCACGTCACTAACACGCCGTTTGCGCTGATTTAGCCGTTTTAAGGTGGTGAAAATAAATCCGAACAATAACGCCCCCATAATCAGGTCGAAGATCCAACTATAAGGGAGGTGCGTAAAAATCCAAAGCACTTTAAGCAGCAAGGAAGCCGCGATAATTCGGAAAGCATTGCGTTTGCACCATAGGCTGTAAGGGGTGGTAACGTAAAACATCTCAATAACTTGAAAAGCTACGGCGATGATTAATGCGGCAATCCACCCTATCAATCCAAACGAATAGTGTGAGGTACGAACGGCCTCATGTACAGAACTGAATGCGCTGTTCGCGTATTCGCTTGCCATAACAATACCTAAAACAGCCGTGAGTGCAAGAGCAATAAGGGCTAGACGCATTCCCCTCAGAGTATCATGGCTAATACCGCCGAAAAGCAAAGGGAGAATGAGATTGGCACAATAGAGAATCGAAGCACCTAAAAAGATTGAAGCGATGATAAACAGCTCAGGAGTGGAAAAGATAAACGCTCCGCAAAGGGACAAGATACCGATAACTAAAAACAGATGGATTAAAAACGCATTTCCGAGTGCCGAGGGGATAGGACGTCCTCCCAAAACGCTTTGCATCTGAAACAGCGCACCGAACATACTCATCGTGATAACCCCTAAAAACATCAGATGAATCGATGCAAGAGAGATCGGATGGGTAGGGATTAAAACTTCATGGGGATTAAAAAAAATTATTAACGAGAGGAGTATTCCGAATACGGGTACCGTGATAAAAAAACGGATAACCACCGATAGAGGAGGCGCTTGATCCAAAGAGAGTCCGTTAAACATAAGGGTGCTCCAGTTTCACGTTTTGACTTCGCGTGATGTAAATATGCCAGAGATTTTCATCTTCCCTAATACTCAGGTACCGACCGCCGTTTTTGGAAATGATTTCAAACAGCGGGAGCGGTTCACGTCGGTGAATCATATGGATTACCTCATCCTCTGAGAGGTTTTTGAAGCGCTCAACCGCCATCTCAAGCGGCAGAGGGTGATCAAATTCCCGAGTATCGAGGAGAATCATTTTACCATATCCTTCAGGGTCTGAATCATCAACTCAGCGTCATCACCTAACGCTCTATCGATCATCGGATAGAGCATTTGTTCCTCTTTCATGTTGTGTTGCTGGAGCATGATCATCATCGATTCGCCGATACCGAAAAAATCGTCGGTACGATTTTCACTCAAAGCTAAACGCATCGATTCGAGGAGACTTCGGAGCTGTTGATGCTCATAACGCATCATTTGCGTCGGCCCTCCCATCATCCCCGTCCGTTTTTCAAACGTAATAAAGAGCTCACGCTCTTCCATATCAAAATGGTGATTGGTAGCTTGATAAAAGATATCGAAAAGTTCTTTCGCTTCTTCTGTTTTTTTTGCCGCTAACGCATTTTCAGCATCCGTATAAAAATGGTCGCATGCACGATGATCGTCTCGCATAAATTCTAAAATCATGGCAGTTCCTTTGGTTTTTTAAATGTGACAGTATAAAAAGTTCAAAGGGGATATTTCTTGACCAAAATCAAGATTTATCTCTTTTTCGGCAGGTTATGGGGGAGAAAATCGCGAAAGTCTTTGATATAGATGGCATTAATCCCCTGACCCAACTCATGAATATCGGCATCCAATCTCAGCCATCGGTTGAGTGAGTATTGGATAAGGACGCTAGAGACGGTATCGTTTTTATACAGAACTCTCAAATCTTTGTTCAACCGAGCCCCCACCTCAAACCCCATCCCCCCCTCTGCGGTGGTGAGAATGTTCATAGTATCGATTTGAAGTTTGGTTGCTCCGCTAATCAGCCCTTTTAGCCCCGCACCCAGCATAAAATTGGTAGCATCGGCACGTACGGTTGAGGTAGAACTGTCTCCTCCCGAGGTGGTGTTTGCAGGAGAGCCGAAGAGGATATAGCTCATGATGTCGTTTTGGCTCATGACCGGATCGGAACTAAAGAGGAAAATCGGGGAATCGAGCGTATGGGTGACGTAGATGAGAATCTTTTTATAGTCGACTTCATGTCCGATGGTGAGATTGAGATAAGGGTTGATGGGGACATCGCCGCCGAAATAGATCTCTGAGGGCTTGATCGTAAACGCTTTTCCTGCCGTTGTCGCACTGCCTGAGGGGATAGTGACCATCCCCAAAATCTCCATCGCCTCGGTAGGCTCTTTCCAGAGCGTGATATCGGGAATAAGCTGTAGGCTAAGCTCTTTGGTTTTAAAACGGATCGGTTCACTGGCGGTAATGCGGAGGTTCACGGAGAGTTTTGCGTTGCTTGGCGGACGAACGTCTTGGATGATGATAATGTCATCGTCCATGACTTTGAACTCTTGAAGCGGCAGGTAGGTGATCGTCGCGTCAAGAATATTTAACACACCTCTAAGGTATTGGTTTGCCTCGGCATCACGCTCGAAAGTAATATCGGCAGAGGCATGGGCATCCCCTTCGGGCCCTTTATAACTAAAACGATCCGAACGCAGCCTCAGCGAAGTACGAAGATCGGGGGCAATAATTCCGCTGAGGTGGAGAGTGTCAAATATCCACCACTCATCGATGATAAGCTCTCCCTCAGAGCTTAGATGGAGGTAAGAGGTTTTATCGGTTGTAATGATATGATCGGCGATTTCAAAACGGTAGTTCGCTACGGTAATGTTCCCATCACGATACTCCATGCTCATAGCGCCGTCCGTTCCCCCATATGCCCGTTTTGAATCGAGAACGGCGGCGTACCACGGAATTTTGATATCACTTTTAACCCTCAGAGTACTGTCCAGAGTGATATGGGTTTTGGCACGAATTTCGCCATCGTAGTATTCCCCCGCGTGCAACTCCATCGGATGTACTTTCGAGAGGGTGGCAAATGCGGAGGGGATCAGGGTTTCGATATCGAAACTGTTTTGGGTTGTTCCGAGGGAACCGGTTATGTCAAAAAAGGCACCGAGATAGTTGCCTGATGCGGTAACTTTAGTACCCGAAATAAGAGCGGAAAGGGAGAGTGAATCTCCTGAAAGATGAAGATGCGTGGCATTATGCTCATCATCCAATGAGAGGTTAAGATGCTCCGGCGGTTTATGTGCCCAGTTTTTCCACATCGCCGCATCGCTCGGGAGGGTAAGATTTCCATCCAGTGAGTGGTGTCCGTTTCGGGTAGAAAACGATCCGTTAAAGAGGGCATGGCTATGTGCGGCATTAACTTTTCCGTTGAGGGTATCCGTGCTAAGGAGATAGTCCCCTTCTCCGTTGAAACGGAGCGGCGAGGAACGGAGCGTCTTAGGGAGCGTTTTAACGAAGGCCAAATTTTGGTGGTTGCTTTGGAGTTTCCAGCTAAAATGGTCGTAATCACGGCTTGAGAGGTTGAGTATAGTTCCATCGAGCGTGAGGGTACCGATAATTCCATCGGCATCATCGGTGAATTTCCCGTGCAGTCGGTTGGCAGGCAGCGGCTGTGATGCGTTTATAAAGCCGTCAAATTCGGTGGTTGTTTTGCCGCTGAGATCATAACGAAGATGATGTTTACTCTGCATGGAATCGTTCCCGCGTATCAGCTGATAGAGGGCATTGATATCGAAATAACCGTTTTCATAGGAATAGCGAAAATCGAGGCTAATCCCTTTGGCGTGGAGGGCAGGGTCTTGTTTGGAGTCCAACTCGGTGATAACGGTATGCAAGAGTGCTTTTTCATCGGAAAGCTCATTTATTTTTACCCGTACTACTCGCGGAAGGGTTGTGAAACGTCCGCTGTAAGGGGCAAGTTCGGCAGCGTTGGGATAGATATCGCTTATCCCCGTCAGGGCATTATTGTGCAGGGTTCCGTGAATGGAACCGCTGGCATAACGGGATTTTAGGGTTGCGTTCAACGAAGTGAAGCTCAGGTCATCTCCATCGTAGGTTCCGTTTTTTCCATAGATATCGAGTTCAATCGGATAAGAACTGATAAGCTGAAGGTTTGTGATCGTAACTTCACGAAGTTTGAAAGTGGGAAACGGCCAGATGGAGTCCTCTTCGCTTAGAAAATCATCCAGATGGAGGCGTAAACCGTCGATTTTTACCGAATCGATCGTATGCTCCCCCTCCAACATTTTAACAAGGTTGTATTTGAGGATGAACGTTTTTGTTTCCGTATTCTCAGTGCGGAGGTTATGGAGGGTAAATCCTTCGAGTAATGACCCTTCCGCATGGGAATAGTGAATCCCGAGCGGTTTTAAAAAGTAGGCATTGACGATGTGTAAACCATCGGGACGAAAGGCGATGTAGAGTATTGCCGAGAAGATGAGGACGGCGCTGTAGAGGAGAAAATGGGCGGTTACGAAGAGGTGTTTAAACCATTTGCGCCACGGGAGAGAAAGCCATCGTTTCAAAACAGCTCTCCTATCCGAAAATGGATGGCGTATTGCCCCATATCTTCGGGATCAAATCCTACGTCAAGGGCGACCGGACCGACGGGAGTGACATAACGAAGCCCCATCCCTACCCCTAAATAGCCGTCATTTGCATAATCGGGAAACGTCTCTTGCGAAGCGAAAGTGAGATCGGTGAATAAGACCCCCCGAAATTCTTGATAGATCGGAAAACGGTATTCTAGCGATCCCTCTGTGAGAGAGGAAAAACCGATAGGGTCACCGCTGCTGTTTTTAGGCCCCAAATCACGATAGGTATAGGCACGGTTGGAGTTCATCCCCCCTGCATAGAAATGGTACGAAGAGGGGAGTTCTCCGTTGTATAATCGGAGGGTTCCCCATTTGAGTTTCGCCCCGAAGACATGTTCGTCGATACTGGTGATGTACGCTCCGGAGAGGAGGCTTTTAAAATAGGTGGCGTCTGAAACAACAACCGATTGAAGTGATCCGCTCAATTTAGCATTAAGCCAATACCCTCTGGTCGGTTCCAGCGGTTTGTCACGGGTATCAAAGTTGATCTCTCCCAGCGGTGAAGTGATGAAGAGTTTGGAGTTGGGAAAAGTGGCAGGATCTTTTGATTCATAGGTATTGACCTCATCGAATAATATACCGACCATCGCAGAAGCGGGGGTATCTTGGTATTTTGCGGTTAATTTCTCGTAAATACTTTCGGTTTTATACCCATCATATATTTCGTTACTGTAGCCGATCTCTCCCCCTAATGTTCCGCGATTGCGCAGAGGGAGGGCAATGTTTCCCGAGGCCTCTTGTTTAATCTCAGAATAGCGGGCATCAAGAGAGAGGGTTTTGAGATCACCGAAAAAATTGCGGTGCTTGAGTCCTGTTTGTGCCGCGAAACCTTGATCGCTGCTGTACCCCAAACCGGCGCTAAATCGGATCGGACGCTCCGCCTCTTCGATACTGAGGCTGATCGGAACCACACTGCCGTTGCGTTCATTGTCGTTAATAACAACACGCGTAATCCCCTCTTGGGCGTAAAGAGCCTCATAACTTAAACGGATCGATTCGACGCTGTAGGGATCTCCTTCGTTAAATTTGAGCATCGATGCCGTCAATTGACCGTTGATATTCGGGGTGGATTCGGCACTGATCGCTCCAAAGGTACACGGCTCTCCCGGAGTAGCCTCAAAGAGGAGATAGGCACGGTCGGTTTCGATATCGACCCATGCTTTGGTGTTGAACTGGGCATTGCAATAACCCGCATCCCCGTAACGTTTCTTAATCGCCGATTTGGATTCGGAAAAGGCTTCCTGATCAAAAAGTGCGTCCATTTTGAGTGAAATAACCGGCTCGATATCTAGCAAGCTGTTGATTTTAATATCTCCGATACGGATCGGATTGTTTTCTTGGATTTTAAAAACAACCGCCTCTTCGGTTGCTTCGGAGGTGACACGGGCATGGTAAAAACCTTTGGAACGATAAAAGCTGGTGAGAGCCGAAACACTTTGGGAGATCGCGATGGGTTCGATGGCGGGTTGATCTTCCCACACTTCGATTCCGTAGGGTTTTCGTAGCCCTAATACGCCGTAGAGTTGATCGGACGAGATTTTTTCATTGCCGCTGAAAGAGATCGGAAGAGGTGCACTTAAAAGCGTTGCGACGATGAATACTATCCCTACCGCAAACCGCATGTGCCCCCCTTATTATGATGGACTCTATTTTACCGTAACAATCGTATACTCTAGGTAACCCAGACTTTTAGGTTCACTTTTTAAGAGAGATAGAATCTCCCGAATCGTCCCTCCGTGAGAACAGACTAAAATATTTTTATGGAGGGGGAGTTCTCCTAAAAATGTTTCGATCCGTCGGCGAAAATGCTCACGACTCTCTTCGCATAGAAAAGTGTGCCAACTCTCCTGCGATTCCAAAAAAGAGGGGTGATACGCTTCCATTTGCTCGATTTCATCAAACCTTTTTCCCTCAAATTGCTTTTTAAAAGCTACTTCTCGCAACCGAGGGTCGGTAATGATATCGGTATACCCCAGATGTTCGAGTGTTTGAGTGCATCGGCGCAGGTCGGAAGAGTAGATGGCATCATACGGCAGGGGGAGTGTAATCGCGTTAAACAGAGTAAGGTCAATACTGATATCGGTGTGACCGATAGTGCGTCCGTGATACTCAACAGCGGGAGCCGCATGGCGTAACAGTGTTAGCGGCATGTTAGTAATACCGTGATGATTAGAATCAGTTCGGAGCCTTCCAGCGACATCCCCAGAACGTCACCGTTGATAAATCCTAGCGATTTTTTCGCGAGGGATGAGAGGAGTAGAGCGGTGAATATTCCCACGATAAAGAGAGCTAAAAAGAGCCATGAAAGGAGATAAAACCCTAGTACTCCACATATAGCGATCATGAGTATTAGCGGAAAAAGTCGAAGATTTACCCGAAGCTGGGAAACAAAGGATGAACGAAAATCATAGGTGCGGATAAGCACCAAAAGTCCCAATCGGCTGATGAGAGCAATGGCAACAAAAGGGAGAAACAGATGGTGCATCAGCAGTGTTGAGAGTGCCGCGATTTTGAGGAGGGTAAAACTCACTCCATACAACACCCCCATCGCCCCGACGGTGGGATCTTTAATAATAGCATAGGGGTCTTTTCCGCTGTGGGCGGCATATAGCGCATCGGCAACATCGATCACCGCTTCGGTGTGGATAAATCCATACAGCACCATATACGCCACGGCGGCGATCAGCGCCCCCAACCACCCCAGTGATTCCAGTCCCATAAACAGAGCGATAGAGAGCCCAGAGAGCAATACCCCGACAGAGGGGAGGCTTAAGAGCATCGTTTTGAGGACGCGCGGATGGGAGAGATCATCCTTGGCATCGAAGCGGATAGGGAGGATTGTAAAATAGCTCAGGGCAAATTTGATCCCCAAATATATTTTATTCACACGGTACCTCTTTCATGATGGTGCGCCAGTTACGGTCGAACACTTTGCGGATATAGCTCTCACGGTGGGGGACGATACACCCTGCGCAGTTTTGGTGGATCGCCTTTTCACTGACATAGCGATCTCCGTCGGGACTTTCGATAGAGCAGGTACTAAAGAGGGTTCGTTCCCCCTCACGCGCGAATCCCCCCTCGTTAAAGCGAAAATTTGGACAGGCGCAGAGGTAGCAGTTGAGCTCTTGCGTATCGTGGCACTTTTTATTTTCGGCATAGAGAGGGCAAAAATCGCTCTCGTGTTGAACCATGTTTTCAAACCGAAAGTATTCGATCACCTCCTCATCGCTGAGGTGGGTGAGGCGGTTCATGATCGCTTGATGCTTTTGGGCGTGGGCGTCGAACCATTTTTTATACGACATATTTCAAAATCCTCTCCATATCGATCTCCTCTCTCATTGTCGCAATGAAGCTATCGATGGTCGTTTTTTTATACGCTTCAAATGCCTCATCCTCAAAAAGTCCGTGGACAAACGTCCCTTTGATATGATTTTTTTCATAGGAGAGGGGAAATTTTCCACTCACGCCGTGATGGATCTCAAACCCTTGCACCGTTTTCCCGAAGATCGAATACTCACCCTTTTTGAGCACTTTTTCTTTTTGGAATACGATGACATCGTCGATAAATCCCAGAGCATCTTCGCGACTCGGTTCTGAGGTTTCGACACACTCTTCATCGAGGATGGATTCAAACATCATCTGATACCCGCCGCAAATCCCCAGTATCTCTTTGTGTCGCTCTTTGAGTGCATCGAATAGCCCCGTTTTTTTCAACCATCGCAAATCCTCGATCACCCTTTTGCTACCGGGGAGGATGATCAGATCGAAACTCTCTAACGCGATGTTAGAGGTGATAAACTCGACAAAAATGGTTTCATCGGCGATGAGGGGTTCGAAATCGTTGTAGTTGCTCATCGTGGGGTAGTTGATAATCCCGATTTTTTTCGCAGGATGAGGTTTGTTCTGGACGAAGTTTTTGAGGCTTTGGCTATCTTCGAATCCAAGGTTGAGGCTAAGGTAGGGGAGGACGCCGAGGACGGGGATGCCGAAACGCTCTTCGATGATATTCACCCCCTCATCAAATAGGCTTCTGTCTCCGCGAAATTTGTTGACGATCACCCCGATGACGTTGGCACGTAACGCTTCGGGAAGAAGGTTATAAACCCCCCAGATCGAGGCAAATACCCCCCCCTTTTCGATGTCGGCGACGAGGATGATCTTCGTATTGTATTTTTCGGCGATGTAGATATTGGAGAGGTCTTTGTCCATCAGGTTCAGCTCCACGGGACTCCCCGCCCCTTCGCAGACGAGACACTCATACCTCTCGTTCAGGTATTCGAAACACTCATCGACGGCGGGTTTCAGAGTATCGAGCTCACGGTAGTAGTCGCGCACCTCTTTGTCGGTTACCACTTGCCCTTTGACGATGAGTGAGGCGCTATTTCCGTGCCCCGATTTAAGGAGGATCGGATTGAGGTGGTAGCTCGTCGGAAGTCCCAGCACTTCCGCTTGAAAATACTGGGCGATGGCGATTTCGCTCCCGTCGTCGCAGACGCGGGAGTTGTTGGAGACGTTTTGGGCTTTGAACACCCCGACGTTAATCCCCCGCTCTTGCAATAATCGCCCGATCACAAACGTGAGGGTCGATTTCCCCGCATCCGATGACGTGCCAAAAATTGAGATCGATCTCATACTATAACTCCCGCCGCTAATACGATAATCACAAGGGTATCGAGTTTCCACTGAAGAGCCAATGCGCGGCGGACATCGCCGTCACTGATCTCCCGCCTCCCCTTGCCGAAATAGGGTTTCTCTTTCATCTTGCCAAAATACGATGTCACCCCTCCGAGGGAGAGATCGAGGGAGAATGCCATCGCCGCTATCGGGTATCCCGCGTTGGGGCTTTCGTGCAACGCACCGTAACGCCATGTCTGTCTGAGCTTTCCGAGTTTGCCGAAAAGGGTCACTATCAGCACCGCCGTAATGCGGGAGGGGATGTAATTGAGTACATCGTCCAGCCGTGCGCTTGCCTTGCCGAATTTTTCATATTTATCGTTCCGATACCCCACCATCGAATCGAGGGTATTGATCGCCTTATAGAGAAACAGCCCGACCAAACCGAAAACTAACAGATAAAACAGCGGAGCGATTACCCCGTCGCTCAGATTTTCGGCGTAGGTCTCGATTGCGGCTTTGTTGATATCGCTTTCGCTGAGGTTTTCGGTGTCGCGGCTGACGAGGTAGCGGATCGATTGCGGGTCATTCAGTACGTTGCTCACGCTGGTATAGAGCATCTTCCCCGCAATCCCCGTCGAAGCGATGATTCCTAAAATCCACGGATTACCGATCAGCGAGATCGGAGTGACGAGTGCTAACACCGCCGCTAACAACCAAAACACGAGCCAAAAGCCGCGCACGATGGTGTCACGATAAAACCGCTTTTCAAAAGCGGTGATGAAATCCCCCATGAGGACAACGGGATGGCGGATAAATGTGAACTCACCGAAGATGCGGTCGGTGATGTAGGCGATGAGGGCGATGTCAAAATACATGGTTAGTGTTTCGATCTATGTAGAAATGATAAGTCAAGGCTTTGATTATTCATTTGCTATATATTCAGGGTGTGATCTTAAAATATTATACGCTATATCTTGTATATTATATGGAAAATTATGGCTTCCAGGAATACCAGTGAAAGTTGCACGATAAAGAATATTTTTGTTTATTAGCCCTGCAACAATTCCATCTGACATATGAAAAGGATGACTTCTTTTTGTCTCATTAATGTACACTCTTAAAATATTTTTTTCGTCTTCTGTCAATTGTTTTAGGTACGATTCAATATTTTTTTTGTTGCAGTAACCTATGTAATAATTTTTTGAAATATCATAAACTGGTATTCCCAATATAAAGCTTATCAATATGATTGTTAAAATGGAAATATATGGTAGATAAGTTTTTAATAGATCTGCAATTTGTAATAAATCAATTAGATATTTAGATTGGGCTATTCCTATTACAATAAAACAAGCTACCAATATTGATACTTGACTTTGTTTAGAAAGTTTAATTTTATTAATTATATCTTCGACATTAATCATGCAAACACCTTTTACAATTACTATTTTTATCTTGACTAAACCCATAAAACATTTATATTATTATATCGGTTGCTTTTTGTGTCTCCGTTCGCCCTGAGCCTGTCGAAGGGTAAAATATTCATGGTTCGACAAGCTCACCACGAACAGGAAAAAGTTATTGTACATTTTCTTCCCCTAAGAGTATCTCGTCAATCGTAATTTCAAACCGATTCAATTCCGAAACACTTTTCACCGCGATCCGCACAGTCCGCTCATCCAAAAAATCAAAGTTCGAGCAGTCCCGCACCATAATGCGGGATGGAATAAGCTTCTCCTGAAACTCCCGCGCATTCATCGACGCGAGACGGACGAGGAAAAAATTCGCATCGCTCTCAAATACTTTTTCAAAAAGGGGCGAGTTGTCAAGGAGGCTTTTCAGATAGGTTTTCGCTTGTGCATTCAACGTATGTGAATTCATTCGAAACGGCTCATCAGCCAAAGCCGTGATGAGAAAATGGCTATCGAGTGCCGAGATTTTCCATAGCGGCTCTTTCGTTTTAAGTGCGGCGATATTCTCACGCGAGGAGAGGACGATTCCGACCCTCACCCCCGCGCATCCGTAAAATTTGGTCTGCGATTTTAAAACATAGAGTTTGTCGTAGGTTTGGAGGTAGCGGGTTGCCGATTCGCCCCCGCAAAACTCCAAAAACGATTCGTCGATAAGGATCGTGCAGTTTTTGGCACTCCATTTCTCCATCAGCGTCTGGGTGGCGTAGTAGTGTCCGTCAGGGGTGGAGGGGTTGACGAAGATGACGAGAGAGTTCTCCTCGACCTCCGCATCCATCGCCTCAAAACGGTCGATAAGGGCAATATTTTTCCCGTAGAGAGTCGCCGCTTTTTTGTACTCCAGATAGGCGGGGGAGTAGATCGTGCAGGTGGAGTTATCAAAAAATCGGAGCAATGCAAAAATCGCCGAAGAGCCTCCGTTGAAAAGCGCTAACTCCTCCGACGTAACACCGTAATGCTCAGCTAACGTCTCCGTTAGTGTTTCATAGCTCGGATAGGCGTTGAGGCTCACGCCGCTAAAATCGACGATAGGGGTGATGAAGTTGATGTTAGAGGAGAGATCAATCACCTCTTCATGTGTGCATCCGCAGTGTGCCGCAAACGCATTGACATCTCCTCCATGTGCGTATGTACTCATTTGAGACGAATTCCCATCCCTAGTTTGACGTTATAGACTTCATCGCAGATGCTTGCCAACTCTTGACCGATCACTCCGCTGTAATCGACAAAACGACGGCTGAGCGTATCTCTGGGTATTACTCCCGTCCCGACGTCGTTGAGGACAAACACGATGTTAGCATCGATCTCTTTTAGCGCTTCGATCTCCGCGATTAACACCTCTTCCTCCTCTTCTAGTCGGTTGAGTATCCACATGGAGACGCAATCGATGAGGTAGGTGTGGTTTGGTTCCATTACACCCGCTAAATGATGGCTCTCTTCGAGAGTAATGAAATCTTCACCACGGCTAAAACGGTGTTTATCAATCCTCTTGGTCATTTCATCATCACCGAAAGAGGTATCATAGGTCGCTAGATAATAAGGTTTTTGGGTTGCTATCGAGAGGGCTTTTGCTTCGGCCAAGCTGCTTTTCCCCGATTTTTGTCCCCCGAAATAAAGTATTTTCATTTTAACAAACTCTCCACTTTTTTAGTAATTTTTTCTTTTGTAATACCGTTAATGAGGGCATACATCAACGCACCTCCTGCGCCGACCCCCTCTTTTGCTTCCCCTTCGTCATAGAGTTTGAGGGCGGGGTGAGAGGTCAAGGAAAAGTCGAAATCGGCGTAATACGCATTCACCTGAAAATCATTCATTTCCAAGAGAGCTTTGATATCGCTGTTAGTGTCTTCAGCCACCCATTTGGTGGTACATAGAGCAATTTTGGAGCTGTCGAGTTCCCCTTCCATCATCTGCAAGATACGGTTGATAATGAGTAAAACACATGCCATCTGCGTCCCCCCTGCAAGGACTACTTTGATGTCGCGGTTTTGAAGCCCGAGAATCAATCCGGCATTAAAGATCAGCATATTGTCCCCCACATGAGAGAGAATATCGAAAAGGTCATCACCCTCATTAATATGAGCAAGGGCTTGATCTATAACGCTTTGTCGGATGTTGTTAGGGGTGTTTTTAAAGCTGCTGCTAAATTTCTCACTCGCATCGTACCCTAATGCCAACGCGGTTGCGAGCGCTGTGGTGGTTCCTGCGGGAACCGATTCGCCCAAAATGATATACTCCCCTTTGCAGAGGAGTTCTTGGGCAAATTGAACCCCTTTTTCAAACACCTCCGTCGCAGGAATGGAGGCACCCTCGCTAATAGAGTTACTGGGGGTGATTCCAAACGTATGCATTGTGAAGTGTTCTAATTGAGGAGCAATCTCAAGCCCCAACTCTATCAGCTCAATCTCGCAAAAAGGGTGGAGAAGATGGACGGCTCGGGTGATAAGGGCGGGTGTAGGAACCCCTTTTGGGGTTTCGGCGATAGAGCCCAAACTCCGTACCTCTCCGATGGTTATAAACTCCGCATCGAGGGTCGGGGTGAGATGGAGGAGCCCCGGAATCCCCGCTTGGGTAATCCCCTCTATGTTTGCCGTTTTAGTGTTGCTCATGCAAAGGAGAAAGCTAGCCCGCTTCCCTCGCAAACTCTCGATGAAATCTCGCTTTCCGGTAATAGGATGTATCATAGTAGCCTCTCCAATAGTTCTTGATAGTTTCCGCCGTTTAAAAAGCGGTTGACGCAGTAAAAGAGGGTCGCATACTCACGGTAAGCTTGAAATTCCTCTGTACTAAGCGTTGCACCGTAGCTCTTGAGTAGAGCTTTTGTTTTTTCGTCATTGTCGCACCACGAGAGATCGACGACGGCAAGATCGAAGAGAAAATCGCCGTTACACGCTTGGGTAAAATCGATGACGCACGAGAGACTCCCCTCGTTAAAGAGGGCGTTATCCATAAAAAGATCGCCGTGAATGATCCCATCATCACGTAAGGTGAGATCGATTTTTTTGAACAGTGTCTCGAAAATTTCGCTCTTAGCCTCTTCAATCATCTTCTCCAACCGTGATTTTTCAAAGAGTCTCTCATTGCTACTCTTCAAAGTTGCGGTGAGGGTATGAAACGCTCTCAAAAACACTCCGATCTGTCGTATTTGATCGATTTTGGCACTCTTGAGACTTTTTCCGTGGCATCGATGATAAATGAGTGCGGGTTTGTTACGGATACGCAACACTCCCCCCTCAGGTCTAGCGATGGGGAGTGTTGTGCAGTGTTCGAGAAGCTTTAACTCCTCGGTTACGATATCCTCGTTTGCGTTTTCAAATATTTTCAGCACCCGATCATCGTCCAAAAAATAGACGCTGTCCATCACCCCGTCCTTGCTCGCCTCGAGAGAGGTGATCTCTAATGATTGCGGTAAATCTTCTAGGGTAATCACCGTTTTCACACCCATTCGACTACCTCATCCACCATTTTTTTCTCTTCCCATCCCAGTTTTAGCAGTTCGGGTTCGTCCAAAAACTCACTCACATACCCCATCGTCAAATAGCCGATCAGTTTGTATTCATCACCGATTCCCAAAATCTTTTTCACCTTTTTGGGACGTAAAATACTCACCCATCCCACTCCGATATTATGGGCGCGTGCCATTAGCCAGAGATTTTGGATAGCGCACACGACGCTGTACTCTCCCATCTTTTTCTGGGTGGTTTGTCCCAAAACGGCTTTGGTCGGTTTTTGGTACAAAACGGCGATATTGAGGGGGGATTCTTTGATCCCTTCGAGTTTGAGGGTCGGATAGAGGGAATTGTCTTTAAACTTTTTGGACGCTTTGGCGTTTTCAGAGACAAACTCGTTATAAATCTCTTCCCGCTTTGCGGCATCTTGGACGATGATAAACTTCCACGGCTGCGAAAAACCGACCGAAGGGGCGGAGATCGCCGCTTCCAGAATTTTTCTCAGCACCTCCTCTTCTATCGGTTCATCGATAAAACGGTTACCTCTTACGTCACGGCGTGATGAGAAGATCGATTGCAACAGCGTCTGTGCATGGAGATCAAACGCCCTCACATCAGCCTCTTTTTCACGAGAGTAGGATGGCTTCGAAAGAGGGTGTGCAGATAGGTGCCGAATACTTTGGTGTTGGCGCTCTGCCAGCTTCCGACGCTTCCGCCGTCTCCTTTGGTGAGGATATCAAAGCCTAACGAATCATTGAGCGGTTTCGTATAGTGGAATGCATGCCCTTTTACCCCCGTTTCGTTGGTATAGTACCCCAACCGCTGAAACCGTTTTTCGAGGCTAAACGAGACCTCCAAAATTCCGCTCATTGCTTTCTCATCGACAGCTTTTCCGAGATAGAGAAGTCCCGCACACTCGGCGTAGATTTTTTTCGTTTGGGCATGACGAATCAGGGAGGCTTTAAACTTTTGGGCTTTTTGGATGGAGCCGTATGCCCTGTCCGTCTCGACATATCCGCCGCAAATATAAACGCTGTCGTAATCCTCGGGGATCACGTCGTCCTGCGAAGGGCGGACGATAACGACGTCGGCGAACACCTCTTGCAAAAATCGGAGGTTGTCATGGTACAAAAAGGAGAAATTCTCATCGCTCACGATAGCGATTTTTTTATCGCTTTTTGGGAGCACTCTAAACGGATACGAGGTGTTCTCCTTGGGTTCGCACTTCCCTAGGGCTTTGAGCGATTCGATATCGATATGTTCCAGCACCGCTTTTGAGATCGCTTCGAGTTTATCCATCTCATCCAGATCAAGCCCCAGATGGGTATCCCTCAGTGCAGTAAGTCGATCGGGTATCCACCCCAACACGCTCACATCGTCGAAATCTTTTTCGATCCGCTCTTTGATCAGCGCATAGTGGCTTTGAGAGCCGATACGGTTGAGGACGACCCCACGTATCGTATTTCCTTTTTTATAGGTTTTTAGCCCTTTTAAAACGGCGGATACGGTGATGTAGCTTCCGCTCCCATCGAGGAGGAGGATTGTCGGGACGTTGAGGAGTTTGGAGATATCATAGGCACTGCTACGTTTATCCATCCCGTCATAAAACCCCATCACCCCCTCGATGATGGAGACCGCTTTGTCGCTGTAGCGGTTGTAGAGCCATTTCACCTGCGCAGAGCTCATCATAAAGGGGTCGAGGTTGATACTCTGGGTTGCACAGATTTTTGTATGAAACTGCGGATCGATAAAATCGGGTCCCGCTTTGAAAGGGCGGACGGAATCTTTGAAATAATAGAGCAGTGCCGAGGTGAGAATCGTTTTCCCTTGATTGGAGGAGATGGCGCTAATGCAGAGATTAACCATGATGTCTCTTTCGTCGTAGAATGATGTAGATAAAAAACGGTCCCCCGATAAACGAAGTGACTACCCCGATCGGTACTTCCGAAACGGCTCCAAGATTACGTCCAATGAGATCGCATAATACCAAAAATATTCCGCCGTAGTAGAAGACGCTAAGAATGAGTTTTTCACTGCTTTGTTTGTAGACGAGTCGGATAATGTGAGGAATTACCAGCCCGATAAATCCGATAGGACCGACGACGCTGACGCACACCCCCACACTCAGGGAGACGAAAAGCAAAAGGATCAGATTGATTTTTTTGATCTCAATCCCTTTGAGAAAAGCGTTTTCATGCGAGGTGAGGATCGCTCTGAGCTCTTTTTTGTAGTTAACGACCACGACGAGGAGGAGTAATGCGGCACCGATAACGGGATAGAGACTTTTAAATCCGACAATGTTGAGACTCCCCATCGTAAAGCGGATGATCGAGTAGCTTTGCTCCAAATCGCTGAGATAATAGACCACCATTAGCGCGGCGGAGTAGAAAAACGACAATGCGATACCGATGAGGAGGAGAGAATTGGTTTGTGTCGCACTCAGGGTTCGGGCAAAAAGAAATAGCAGAAGAATCGTTGAGAATGCCCCCGCAAAGCTAAATAGATACGAGAGCGCCGCAAGGGAGGCGGGGAGAAAGACAATCCCGATAGCGGTAGCCAGAGTCGCTCCGCTGGAGACTCCGAGGGTAAAGGGGGTGGTGAGGGAGTTACGAAACACCGCTTGAAACACCATTCCCCCCAGCGCTAAAATCGCTCCGCTGAAAAAGGCTACCAGCACGCGCGGCACTCTCAGATCCCAAAAGAGGAGATACTCCATCGCGTTAGGATCGAAAAGTTTACCGATCTCTAGCGGGGTCTCACCGATAAACGGAGCAATACTCAAAACGATCAAGGAGATGAGAAAGATTAGGAGTTTCATCGATAATTCACCATAAAATAGTCTTCTAAGCGTTTGATCGAGTTTCCGAATAACCGTTCCAGATTCGCCGCAGTGAAAAATGCATCGCTAGATCCATCAAAGATAAGTTTTCCGTGTTCCAAATAGATAACGCGGTAACCGAGTTTATAGGCGATATTCAAATCATGTGTTATGACGATTTTCCATCCCGCGTACTTTTTTAATGCCTCGTAAACTTTAATCTTTTTATCGCTGTCGAGATTGGCGGTCGGTTCGTCGAAAATGGTTAGCTCGGCATTGTGCAGAAGTCCTGAAGCAAACAGCACCAGCTGGCTCTCTCCGCTACTGATACATTTACAGGGGCTGCTTTTGAGATGCTCGATTTCCAACTGTTTCAAAATAGTGTCCATCTCACATAGGGTACTTCCGTTGAGCAAACTCAGTTGTAAGAACTCTTCCACATCGAGGTAGTCGTCAAATACTTCGAGTTTCGAGGGGACAAAGTTGACTATTTCACAACGCCGTTTTGCCCCCAGCGAAGAGATCTTCTCTCCCTCATAATAGACATTAGTGTTTTCCTCCAGCCCGACGATAATTTTGGAGAGGGTTGTTTTACCCGCACCGTTGGAACCTAAAATGACGACGTTCTCATTCTCCATCTCAAACGAGATGTTTTTCAAATAGGAGGTGGTAACGGTATCAACGTGCAGTTTCAATTAAAAATCCTCTAAAATCATTGATAAAGTAGGTGATTCTCTCACTCGGAACCCCTGCATACGCTCCCTCTTCAACAAAGATCGATTTTGTTGCAGCCGCATTGATGGGAAGCTTCATCCACGGTGCGATTAAAGCCTCTTTCGTAAACTGTTTCTCCCTCATCAGCGGGGCGAGGATAATCACGATGTCGGGATTGAGCTTAAGTATCTTTTCCAGATTGAGAACCGGTTGCCCTTTTTGAGAACGTTGCAGGGCATTGGTATTGCCGCTCGCTTCGATGATGTCGTCAAAATAGAGATTCTGCCCCGCGACATGGATCTCTTTGGAAAAATCGGTATGGTATCCGATCGGAATGAGAATCTTTTTGTTTTTTACGATCCCCTTTAGTCCTGTGAGCGAATACTCTATCTTTTTCACGATCAAGGCACTTTTCTCTTTTTTACCCAATAGAGTACCCAGATTGTTGATCGCTTTTTTGATCGAATCGATGGTGTCGATTTTAACCACCATTGTTTTGATCCCGAGTTTTTGGAGCTTATCGGCCGTGGCTAGATTGTTCTCCTGCATAATGACGATATCGGGTTGCAGTGCCAAAA
Organism: Sulfuricurvum sp.; assembly: GCF_031427015.1. Lineage (GTDB taxonomy): Bacteria > Campylobacterota > Campylobacteria > Campylobacterales > Sulfurimonadaceae > Sulfuricurvum. Next base: position 93,433 of record NZ_JASJOW010000002.1, read on the forward strand.
TTTTCTCCAGTGAGGGGGAAAAATATCCCCCCACTTTAGTAATCGTATTCGATTCTATCGGATAGCGGCAGTAGTCGGTATTGCCGACAATTCTCTCTCCCGCGTCGAGGGCAAAAATGATCTCATTGATAGCCGGGCTGAGGGCTACGATTCGCTCATACGCATTGAGCTGAAGTGCTAACAGCGTTACTAACAGCAGTTTTAATAACACGCTTCCACCTTATAGACCCATGTCATCGTTTTGGCATCTTTGAGCACATAGTTTTGCGCCATTTTATGCACCGATTCTCCGTTGATAAGATAAAACCAACCGAACTTCCCGACGACGGATTTGACGCCGTCTACCGATCTTACAAAAATAAACTTCCCTTTTTCAGCCGTTTCGACACGGCTCACTTTTTTGAGCAATTCGAGGGCGGTTGTCCCCTCGGTATACTCCGTCATGACAACTTTATCGGGCGTATTATTGGCGTAAATAATTGTTACTTCGATAGGATCGGCCCAAAGTGTTACCCACCCGAAAATCAGTATTAAAATAAAGTATTTCATTAGTAGGTGACCTCCAGCCCTGCATAGTACGCTCGTGGGCTTGATGCGTAATTGGTGACGCTTTGATAATATTTGTCGGTAATATTATCGATTTTACCGTATATTTTGATATTTTTAGTAAGGTCATAATTGGCAACCGCATTCGTAACCGTGTATCTTCCCGTTTGCGCCCCGAGTTGATTGTCACTGTCGTAGCGGCTTCCGACATATTCACCGTTTAATCCTAAATGGAGTTTTGATATCCCGTAATAGTCGATTCCGAATTTCAGGTTCTCTTTTGCACGACGACGCAAATCTTCTCCGTTTTTATTTTTAGCGCTGAGACGGGTATACCCGAATGATACAAGTGCCCCCTCAAAAACTTCATTTTTATAACCGATTTCAAACCCTTTAAACGTTGAAGTACCGTCGATATTATTGTATTTTGAGGTAGTAAAATCATAATCGATCATCTCTTTTACACGGCTGGAGAAATAGGTTAACATAACCCCGTGATAGCCGAAGGTCACATCATAACTTTTCGTATCTTCAGGTTTTAGGGTACCGTTGCCATAGGTAGCATCATAGAGTTGATAGAGGGTAGGAACATTATACGCGGTGCCATAATTGGACGATAGATAGGTATCGGAGCCGAAATTGTATCTCACTCCGATTTTTCCGGTAGTTTTATCATTAAAAGCATCGTAGTTATCGGTTCGAATCGATTCTGTTAGTATCAGGTTTTGCCAAAAACGGTTGTGATTGGTAAGAAACAGACCTTTTGCCGTATATTTTTTATTGAGCTGATTAAGATGTTTAAACGATTTATAATCTCCCCCTATGAGGAGAAAGTCATCTTCAGAATAAGGGAGCTCTGTACTTACCCCGTATTCATTTACTTTACCGTCAAACTCTGAACCCGTTGAATAGTCTCGCTCAAACGTTGAACGGTTTGTATAGAATTTGGTGAGGGCAATATTGTTTTTATTCTCAAAAGAGATTTGAGAGAGTCTCTCTTTCTTGTCATAACTTGCCTCTGAATCTTTAGTCGTACTGTCGTACTCGGTGTAAAGATTAATATCGGTGTGGGAGATACGCAGAGAGTTATAATCGTCGAAACGATATCCCCCGTTGAGGTTGATCGTCGTATTTTTATATCCGTCATCTTCATAATCGTTGATATCGGCGTAGCGTCTGGCATACGAGGTAAATCCGTCCGTATTAATTCGGTTGACTCCGAGTCGGAAATCATAAGAATCGCTTTTGTGTGCGAGCGAAGCCCCGTATTTTCGGGTATCAAAACTTCCATATCCCAAAGAAGCAGTTAGGGCTGTCCCCGTTTGGGCTTTTTTAGTGATAATATTGATAACACCGGCACTTGCCTCACTCCCCCAAACACCGCTTTGTGCCCCTTTAATTACTTCGATCTGTTCTACATCGCTTAGCATTAGGTGCTCAAACGATGCTCCGTCTTGAGAGTTGGAAACATCGTTATACCGTATCCCGTCTATGAGAACCAAAGCTCTTTTTGAATCAAATCCTCGTAGAAAAACGGAAGTTGATTTTCCGAATCCCCCATTAGAGGTGACACTGACTCCTGAGAGTGAATTAAGGGCTTCGGCAACGGTGGTGTAGTGTTTGTCTTCGATCTCTTTGGCGGTGATTATTTCGATATTTGCAGTCGTATTTTGGAGAGATTGTTCTGTTTTCGTTGCACTTACGATGATGGGATTCAGGGTAAGTGTGTTAGCCTCTAATGAGGCAACGAGTGTCGCGGATGCGACGAGTGATAAAGTGTGTTTGACCATGTGTGTCCTTGATTAATAATCGTAATAATGGATGAGAGTAGGACACTCTTAGGGGGAGAAACAGCTGAATAGATATAGATAGGACAAACGGGAGCAACTAACTCTATGCGGGTGATATTTTGAAGGAGGCGCACTTGTGAGGCATACGCTTGGATAGCGACAAGAGAAAAGTATGTTTTACCGAATCCGCGTGGTGAACGCATCGCTATCCTCCCCAAAAGTTTTGAGAATTATAGCTAGATTTTGTTTAGGACTTAAATTGTCCCAATTGGGTATTTAAGTTTGTTGCGGCATTGTAAAGTTCTGCGGCAATATTAGAAATTTGTTTGATCTCTTCTTGATTGCTTTGAGAAAGGCTCGACATTTCAGAAACTTTTTGGATGATATCGTGAATTTTTTGTGCCATGTTTTCAGCTTGCTGAACACTTTGATGGCTGGCATCGACATTGGCGCGCAAGGCACTCGAAGCAGAATCGATTTTAACATCGATCTCTTCGCTACGCTCGGCAAGCCGTTCGATGTTTTCACTGTTGGAGTTCATCATATCGGAAGAATCGGAGATGGATTGGATGACGATAGAGATTGTTGAATTAATTTCTGTCAAACTTTTTTGGGTACGCTCGGCGAGTTTTCGCACCTCATCCGCAACAACGGCAAATCCGCGACCGTGTTCTCCGGCACGTGCCGCTTCGATTGCGGCATTAAGGGCGAGTAGATTGGTTTGATCGGCGATATCGGAAATAATACTAAGCACTCCGCTGACACTTGCCGCATCACTTGAGAGTTGTGCAAATCGCTCGCCTAACTCATTACTCATTTGAGTGGTTTTATGAACTTCATTGGTAATGGCGGTAGCAATGTCACGAACATAACCTAATTCAGTTTCAGTAGAACGGCTGTTTTCGAGTGTCATTTTGGCCATATTGACACTTTGTTCCAACGTTACACCGATTTCTGCGGCAGTCATATTGGTGTTTTGAGCAATAGAGTTTGTTTTTTCAGACTGGGTTGAGAGATTTGCTGCGGCACTGTTAAGTGCGGAAGTAGAATGGACCGCCGAAGAGGTGATTTGTTTGGTATCGTTAATGGTATTTTGAATTTTGGCGATAAATTGATTGAGATAATTACTGGCCATTCCGATCTCATCATCTTTGTTGAGGATCGGAAGACGTTTCGTCAAATCGCCGTTTCCGTGTGCAAGATCGGAAGAGACATTATCAAGTTCTTCGATCGGATGAAGGATACTGGTACCTGAGAAATAGTTAATCGCGATAAGCATACCGGTTAGGATAGAGCCCAGAAGTAAAAACCATTTAAAAAAGCTGGCTTGGAGCTCATCGAAATAATCGGCTTTGTTGATCCCGGGGATAACCCACATGTCCCATGCGGGAATGTAGCGGTATGCGGCAATTTTCTCTTGCCCCGTTGTTGCTGAAGTATATTCATAAATGCCCCCCGCTTTGTCTGAACGGATATGATCGATGTAATCATGACCCGATTTATTTTTTCCCTCATCCGCAGGTTTCGGGTGAATCGTCATTACCCCTTCGGCATTGATAAAATAGACGTAACCGCTTTTACCGATTTTAATCTCTTTTATCTCACTTTTAAACCCTTCTTCTTCATATGCTTTAGGCTCTATTTTGGAGATATAGTTAACGTTTTTCTCTAACGCGTCGGCAACCGTATTGAGGTCGCTGATCATAATCGTTTTGATCGAACCGGTGGCAATGAAGTATGCTACAATCACACTAATTAAGATAGCACCTACGGCGGCGATCAAATTGACGATAAATTTTGCTTTAATAGTATTGAATAAACTCATTGATTTGGATCCTGTTTAGGGTATTGTGTCATTGTAGTTCTCTTTTTCTAAAGCCAAGGTAAAATTATGAGATTTTCTTATCTAAAACAGATCGTTGAGTATATGCAGCCGTTAACCCATATTAGCGCGGCCTATCGAATTAACGATACTGCTATTAAATTGGTTTTTAACCGTGAGAATAGCTGGAATTTCGAAATGGCTCGGGGAAATTCGGCTATTACGGTCGGTGAAATTCCAACCCGCGGTAAAATGTATCAAGCCCCGTTTGATGTTTTACTTGCCAAGAGATTGAACCGTTCTACTATTCACTCTATTACCCTTTATAATAACGATAAAATTATCCGCATTAGCGTAAGTACGAGCGGTTCGTATAAATCTGAAACCACCGTTATACAATTCGAATTTACGGGAAAACACACCAATGTCATCCTTTTGGACAAAGAGGGGATCGTTTTAGAAGCATTGCGTCATATTGATGAAGATATTTCCACTCGAAGCGTTCGGGTAGGACAAAAACTCGGAGAGCTTCCTAAGCCTCCGTACGAGCCTCAAGAGTATCCGCTAGAGAGTGTCTATGATTATTTAAGAGAGGAGTTTTTCCGCCGCAGCAATGAGAAGCTTGAGCGACTTAAAAACGAGAAAAAAGCCCTTTTGCATAAACGTTTAGCCCAACTAAAAAAACATTTTGATGCCCTTGAGGAAGAATCAGAATTGATCCAAGAGGCGAAAAAGGCACAAAATTCGGGACATTTGATACTGGCTAATTTGGATCGTATAAAACCGTACGACAAAACGGTAGAGTTGTCTAATTTTGACGGAGAGAGTGTTCTTTTGGAACTTCCTGAGGGGTGTACAACGGCGGCAGGATGTGCGGAGAGTTTTTTTAAACGTTCCAAAAAAGCGAAACAAAAGGCACACGGACTCCATCAAGAGCGTAGCAATCTTGAGGCTAAAATCCGTCACCTTGAGCTGTTTATTCAGACCGTGTCCGAGGCTTCAACTCCCGAAGAAATTGCCCTTTTGTTCCCAGCAAAAGCACAGGGCAACAAACAAAAAAACGGTGATTCCATTGCCGAATTTTGGATTGAGGGGATAAAAGTCTCCCTCGGCAAAAGTGAAAAAGGGAATATTGAACTCCTCCGTAATGCTAAAGCACGCGATATCTGGATGCATCTTAAAGATCGCCCTTCCGCACACGTCATTATCTCGACCGACAAGCAACAGCTCCCTGAAAAACTTCTCGAAGCGGCGGCAAAATTGTGTGTGGATTTTTCGGTATTTGAAAAAGGGCGCTATTTGGTCGATTATACTCCACGCAGAGAAGTCAAGGTGCAGGAGGGTGCAAATGTCCTCTACACCAATTATAAGACGCTGAATATCCAAAAAGGGTGAAGCTATGGCACTGGGTCCTATCGGTAATGCTATCTATGTTAATCAACAAATGGCAACGGTTGCAAGTGAGAAAAATGCCATTCTAAACCGATTTGAATTGCAGGCACTTGCTGCGGCTACCGCAGCGCAAGAAGAGAAACAAGAGATCGAAGAGGTACGCCCGCCGGAGGAAAATCACGGTGTTGATCCGGATCGGGAACATACCAAAGAGCAAGCGGAACAGGAAGAGAGACGTCCTTCGCATGAAGAGAAAAAAGAGGAGGACGAAATCCCGCTAAAGCCGCTCCATATTTTGGATGTTAAAGTTTAGTCACTCCCTTACTGTGCGCGCTAAGTTGCATCTGTCTTATAATAAAATAAATGGTATAATCGCGTAATTTTAAAACCATTGGTTAATCATACTATGCAAACTGCAAAAAATTCAATTCAAGAGCGCATTGTTACCGCAGTCTTTCTTGTTATCGGTGTCCTTATTGTCGGACTTATCAACAACTTTTGGCTTATGTGGGCGGTAATGGGGGTTATTTACCTTCTTGCTTTTCATGAAGCGACCCGTTTGTTCGGGATTAACAACAGCTCTTTGTATGCTTATGCGGCTATTTTATGGCTTGCGGCGGCACTTTATCCTTACGGTGAAGATTTGTTTGTGATTGCGGGACTTATTTTTGCCGCCGCAGTAGCGTATACTCAAAATATCCCCCCTAAAAATTTCCTTCCGTTTATCTATCCGACGGCGGGGATGCTTTTTATGCTCAGCATGTATCAAGAGTACGGTATGGGTGCAATGCTATGGTTGCTCGTTGTCGTCGCTTCCGCGGATGTGGGAGCCTATGTGGTAGGTCGCAGTATCGGCAAAACCCCTTTTAGCGTCTCTAGCCCGAGTAAAACCCGAGAAGGTGTTTATGGCGGTATCGCCGTAGCGACGGGTGCCGGATTTTTTATCGGTATCACCATTGTGGATATTACCCAAGCGGTTATTATTTCGATGGCGGCGGCGGTCGGTGCGGTATTCGGCGATTTGTTTGAGAGTTACCTCAAACGTCAAGCCGGAGTCAAAGACAGCGGCTCTATTCTTCCGGGTCACGGCGGGGTATTAGACCGAATTGACGGTTATCTTTTTGCTTCCGTTATCATGCTTGTTCTTCTTCGGGGACTTGTTTGATCCTACTGGGCTCTACGGGCTCCATCGGGGTCAATGCCCTCAACATCGCTGAACAATTTAATCTGAGCGTCGATACTCTCGTTGCGGGACGCAACATCACTCTATTAAACGAACAAATCAAACGTCATAATCCTAAGCGTGTTGTCGTGATGGATAAAGCCGATTGTCTTTCGGTTCATCACCAAAATGTCCAAAGCGGCGAAGTGGCGATCCTAGAAGCGATTGAACACTCCTCTTCGCAGCATGTTGTCAACGCATTGGTGGGATTTGCTGGATTTAAGCCTACGCTCAAAGCACTTGAATGCGGTAAAAAACTAGCCCTTGCCAATAAAGAGTCATTGGTAGTCGGGGGTGCTTTTGTCGATACTTCCGCTATTATCCCTATTGATTCGGAACATTTTGGCTTGTGGTATCTTAATCAAACACCGCGCCCACTCAGTCGTATGGTCATTACCGCCAGCGGTGGGGCCTTTCGCGATTGGCCGCTGGAAAAACTCTCCACCGCAACCCTTGAGGATGCACTCAAACACCCAAACTGGTCTATGGGGCAGAAAATCACTATTGACAGTGCTTCGATGGTGAACAAACTTTTTGAGCTTCTCGAAGCCCGTTGGCTTTTCGGGGAGGGGGAATACGACGCCCTCATCGAGACGAAATCGTTGATTCATGCCCTTATTGATTACAAAGACGGATCAACGACCGCCCATTTTGCCTATGCCGATATGCGACTCCCCATCGCCTATGCCCTTATGGGGAAAGTGGATACCCCTATTGTGGATCGAATCGATTTGACCCGTATCGGTGGCCTCGAATTTAGAGAGATCGAGAAAGAGCGTTACCCGATTTGGCAAATTAAAGAGGATCTTCTCTCTCATCCTGAGCGCGGGGTTATCGTTAATGCCGCGAATGAAGCGGCGATTGAACGTTTTGTCGCCGGAGATATCCGCTTTATTGATATCTCCACCATGATCTTGCGCGCATATGAGCATTTTAGCGGCATACCGGAATCCATCGACGCTATTTTTGCTCTGGATGATGAGGTGCGCCGTTATATTCGAGGTTTATCGTGCTAAAAGTATTGATACTGCACGGTTGGGGAGGAAGCGATGATCCTCATTGGCAGGCGTGGTTAGCAGGAGAAATCGCCAAGAAATACGGTACGGTTGCGTTCCCGCTGTTAGATAATCCCCATTTTCCGAGTAAAAATCGATGGATGAAACAAATCAAATTAATCCTAAGCGATTTTCAGCCCGATGTCGTTATTTGTCACTCATTGGCGAATATTGCATGGTTTCATCTCTGCAATGAGGGGAAAATATCGGTGGTTAAGCGGCTTTTACTCGTCGCTCCCCCTCATTTGAGCTGTGATATTGAAACCCTCAAAACTTTTTTCCCTCTCGAAGCCCCCAAAAACCTTTTCGCCGAAGAGGTATTATTGGTCACCTCTACCAATGATCCTTATATGAGCACAGAAGAAGCTTCAGCGCTTCAAAAAGCCCTGGGAATAGAGATGAAAGTAATTGAGGATGCAGGTCACATCAACACTGCTTCGGGATTCGGCGAATGGCCGTGGGTCAAAGAGTGGGTGCTACAATGATCCTTAGTATCGAAAGCTCGTGTGATGACAGCTCAATCGCAATCACTGAGATTGAATCGAAAAAACTTATCTATCATAAGAAAATTTCCCAAGAGTTAGAACACTCACAATACGGCGGCGTGGTTCCTGAACTTGCCAGCCGTCTTCACGCGGAGGCATTGCCGCGTATTTTGAGTGAATGTGAGCCTTGGTTTTCTCAACTGAAAGCGATTGCCGTCACCAATGAACCGGGGCTAGGGGTAACGCTGATCGAAGGGGTTACGATGGCTAAAGCGCTGAGCATTTCACTTGGAATCCCTATCCTTCCGATCAACCATTTAAAAGGGCATATCTATTCTCTCTTTATAGAAAAAGAGGCAATCTTTCCCCTTACCGTATTGCTCGTTTCAGGTGGTCATACACAGCTGATTGAAGTAAAATCATATACTGAGATGGAAACGGTTGCGACGACGATGGATGATAGTTATGGAGAGAGCTTCGATAAAGTAGCGAAAATGATGGCGTTAGGGTACCCGGGTGGTCCCTTAATCGAGAAACTGGCCCAGAGTGCTGATGCATCTCGATTTACCTTCACGGTGCCTCTATGGCAATCTCCGCTCATCGCTTTTAGTTACTCAGGGCTTAAAAACCAAGTACGGCTTGCCGTAGAAGCCAACGAACCATCCGCCTATCCCGATATCGCTAGTGCATTTCAGAAAACGGCAACCGAGCATCTGATCCAAAAACTCAAAAAATATTTTAAATCACATCCTCCTGCCCGTTTAGCAATCGTCGGCGGAGCCAGCGCAAATCTCTATCTACGAGAGAGGATGTTAGAACTTCTTCGTCCGCACAAGGGGGAGCTGTTGCTATCACCGCTTGAATATTGCTCGGACAATGCCGCTATGATAGGGCGCGTAGCGATTGAAGCGTATCAGTTGGGACAGGGTAGTCATTATAAAAATATTAGTGTCAATCCCCGCTGCAAACTTTAAAATAGCTTAAAACCAAACATCTCTTCTATAATTCAGAGTTAAATTATCCGATTTAAGTACAATTTCCGTACCAACACAAATAATAGGAGCTTTTAATGGCAACGACTAAATTCAAAGGTACTGATGTAGAGCTTTTAGGAAACACTGTAAACGTAGGTGATAAAGCACCTTCAATCACGGTTGTAAACTCAGCGGGACTCGGAGATGTAACCGTAGGTGGCGCACAAGGTAAAAAACAACTTATTATTGTTGTCCCTTCACTCGATACAGGTGTATGTGCAACGGAAACACGTAATTTCAATGCAAAAGCTGCAGGCCTTAAAGACGTTATCACTACTATCGTATCACTTGATCTTCCGTTCGCAGCAGGGCGTTTTTGCCAAGCAGAAGGTATTGACAACTTGACGGTATGTTCAGATTTCCGTAACAAAGAGTTTGCAAATGCATACGGTGTATTGCTTGGCGGTTCAGTACTTGCGGGTGTAACCTGTCGTGCAATTTTTGCAGTAAACGAAGAAGGTATCGTAACGTACAAAGAGATCGTTCCTGAAATCACAGAAGAGCCGAATTACGAAGCTGCATTGGCTGCCGTAAAATAATCCTCTTTCTCTCCTCTTGGAGAGAATCTTCACTTCACCTAACGTTATTTACACGTAATACTAATCAGTCCATCACTTTTTTGTAATGAATAGCTATAGTGGCCATCAAGTGTTATTGTGGCACGCGCAAATTTTTCGTGATTTCCTAGCGAAACATCAAGATAAGGTGCGGCATTGAGGGAGATTTTACTTGACTTGAAAGTGGCATCTCGTTTAAAGTCGAGGACAATACGGTTAGGATCACTCAAAACAAAATGGCGTACAAGGGTATCTGGCGTTTTAATGCTCAGGTTTTGTCCTTTAGAATAAAACTGTATAAATCCGAAATTAGCCGTTGATGAATTTTTTGTCGCAGTAGTGTTGGTTGCACTGCCCCCTTTGGTTTGTGAGAGTGAAATAGGACGGTGCCAATCAATAGCTTGATCAATTTGTACTTTTTTCTCTTCGATACTGCCATCAAGGTTTTGAATCGTAAACGTAACCTCTTTTAAAACACGTGCTTGATCGGGAAAAGTATAGGTTACGGTGCCCATTTTTGGTCTTGGATCGGAAAGATTAGAGGTTACTTTTTGCTTTTTGGATTCTTCAACGGCGAAAAAAGGGTTTTCTCGAGCCATGAGAGGCGAGAGGAGTAACAAAGAGAGGTAAAGAGAGTATTTCATAAATCCCCAATCACTATTGTGAATCAGCATCAAGCTCTTTTAGCTCGAAGTACTGTTTTTGCAAAGCGGCATTTTCAGCTTTAAGACGTTCAATATCTTCGCTTAGGTAATTTTGATGCTCTTCGAGATCAAGGAGGACACTGAGAGAATTATCCCCAAAAAAGATAAAACCCATATAAATACCTACCGCTAAAACAACACCGGCCGCAAGAAGAAATTTAGGGGTCGGCAAGCCAAAATAACGCTCGCTCAGGCTCTCTATTTCCTCGTGGACAAATAGGTGTTGATCGTCTTGATACATCAGTTAAAGAGCGAACTCCCGAGATATTCGCCGTACATTACTTCCGTTTCAATTTCGAGCAAACGGTTGTATTTAGCCGTACGTTCGCCGCGTGCGGTTGAACCGGTTTTGATTTCACCGCAGTTGAGAGCAACCGCAAAATCGGCTATAAAGGCATCTTCGCTCTCTCCTGAACGATGGCTCATAACACATTTATAGCCGTTGCGTTGAGCAAGGCGCACGGTTAGCATCGTTTCAGAGACAGACCCGATTTGGTTCGGTTTGATCAAAATAGCATTGGCGATCCCTTTTGAAATCCCCTCTGCCAAGATATTAGCATTGGTTACGAACAAATCATCTCCAACCAATTGGATTTTTTCACCCAATCGCTCAGTGAGAATTTTCCATCCCGCCCAATCATCTTCGCTCAAACCGTCTTCAATCGATACGATCGGATATTTAGAGCAAAGATCAGCATAATAGTCAACCAATTGTGCGGAAGTAACGGTACGATTTTCAGAATCGAGACGATACCCCCCCTCTGTAACAAGTTCAGATGCCGCAACATCCAAAGCGATAGCGATTTGCTCACCTGCTTTATAGCCTGCTTTGGCAATAGCCTCCATAATAACTTGGATAGGTTCTTCATTAGAGCTCAAATCGGGTGCAAATCCCCCCTCATCACCGAGTGCGGTATTTGCACCGCGATCTTTGAGGATTTTTTTGAGGTTGTGATACACTTCAGCCGATGCACGAAGCCCTTCACTGAAGTCTGTGAATCCGATCGGCATAATCATATATTCTTGAAAATCAACGCTGTTATCGGCATGACTTCCGCCGTTGATGATGTTGAGCATCGGCACGGGAAGTACCATCGCATTCGCACCTCCCAAATAACGATAGAGAGGAATACCTAAGCTTTTCGCCGCAGCACGCGCTACTGCCATAGAGACACCTAAAACAGCATTCGCACCGAGGTTCCCGTAATTTTCGGTACCGTCTATCTCTTTCATTACCGCATCCACCATCGCTTGGTTAAACGGGCTCAGACCCATAACGGCATCGGCGATTTGAGTGTTGACGTTTTCCACCGCTTTGAGGACACCTTTTCCCATATAACGGCTATCATTGTCACGAAGTTCTAACGCTTCACGTTTACCGGTACTCGCCCCGCTTGGAACGATAGCACTTTCTCGCGTTCCGTCACTCAACTGCACGGTTGCTTTTACCGTTGGATTCCCGCGAGAGTCCATCACTTCGATTGCACTTACTTCATCAATAAAAATCATTCATCTACCTCACCTATATCAGATTCATCCATTGCGATGATGCCGTTGACACCCATCGCCGCTTTAATTTTTTCTTCTACTTTGCGAGCTAATTCCGGCTCGTCTTTAAACTTTTGCTTAACGTTTTCACGCCCTTGTCCGAGCTTTGTATCTTCGAAACTAAACCATGCACCGCTTTTATCGATGATATCAAGTTTAACGCCGTAATCGACGAGTTCACCCTCTTTGGAGATACCCTCTCCGAACATGATATCAAATTCTGCTTGACGAAACGGCGGTGCTACTTTATTTTTAATAACTTTAGCCTTCACACGATTACCGATTTGGCTCTCCCCTTGTTTGAGAGTAGCGATTTTTCGGACATCGATACGGACGGATGCGTAGAATTTTAACGCATTTCCCCCCGTTGTCGTTTCCGGTGAACCGTATCCCATCGTTCCGATTTTCATACGGATTTGGTTGATAAAGATAATCGTACAGTTCATTTTGTGCATGATACCGGTGAGCTTACGAAGTGCTTTTGACATTAAACGCGCCTGAACGCCCACTTGCTGATCGTTCATCTCCCCTTCGATCTCCACTTTAGGAGTCAACGCCGCAACCGAGTCGATAACGATCAAATCAACCGCGCCGCTGCGAACGATGGTTTCTACAATATCGAGAGCCTGCTCACCGTAATCGGGTTGAGATACGAGAAGATTCTCGACATCTACACCGAGATTTTTTGCGTATCCGATATCAAGAGCGTGTTCCGCATCGATAAACGCACAAATTCCACCGTTTTTTTGACATTCGGCAGTAATCTGTAAGCTAAGGGTGGTTTTCCCTGAGCTCTCAGGCCCGTAAATTTCGATAACACGCCCTTCGGGTACCCCTCCGATACCGAGGGCTAAATCCAGTCCGATAGAGCCGGTACTGATAGCGTTGATCGGTTCGATCTCTTTGTCTCCGAGACGCATAAGCGTCCCTTTCCCAAACGTTTTATCGATTTGTTTCATCGCAAGTTCAAGCGATTTGAGTTTATTTGGATCCATCATGCGGTGCTCTCCTGAGACTATAAGTGTTTTAAAATTGCGTCATAATATGACAAATTGAAATATATTTTAAAAATATGACAAATTGAAATATTAATAATTCGCATTCTGGAATAGAGATATTTTAGCGTTATTTGGTTAAAATTTAATTGATTTGTGACCCAGAGCAGGAAATTAATGTGAAAAAAATGGTGATAGCCCACTCCCCCGATGCTGATGATATCTTTATGTATTATGCCATTAAGTTCGGATGGGTCGGAAAAGAGAATGTTCAATTTGAAAATATTGCACTCGATATTGAAACGCTTAACACCGAAGCATTGAAAGGGACGTATGATATCAGTGCGATTAGTTTCGGACTTTATCCCCATATTAGAGCTGATTATGCTCTATTGCGTACGGCGGTGAGTTTCGGTCAAGGGTACGGCCCCAAACTTATACGTAAAAAAGAGACCCTTCTGAAAAAACGGTTTAAAGTGGCTCTCAGCGGGAAATATACGACGAATGCACTCCTCTTTCGAATTGCTTATCCCGATGCCAAAATTGTTTACATGAACTTTTTAGAGATTGAACAAGCCGTTTTAGACGGAGTGGTTGATGCGGGTGTTTTGATCCATGAATCTATTTTAGGGTACGACGATTCTCTGGAAGTTGAGCGTGAAATGTGGGATATTTGGTGCGAACTCAGCGGAGGAAATCTCCCTTTACCGCTCGGAGGAATGGCGATTCGACGATCTTTACCGCTCACTTCGGCGATTGAGTATGAAAATATTTTGACAAAAGCGGTACAGATTGCACGAGATCATAAGGAAAACCTCTCTAAAATGTTGATGGAGCGTAATCTTGTCCGTATTGACGGAGAGACTTTAGAAAAATATTTGGAACTTTACGCCAATGATGAGTCGATTACATTAAATGAAACGCAATACAAAGCGATTGAACTTTTGTTTGACCTTGGGCATAAGCACGGGTTCTTTGATGCTAAAATTGATCCGAGAGAGTTCATGATTCCTCTCGAATACACTGAATTGAGGTACTCGTAATATGATGCAGTCTGAACTGATCGGATTGGGTATTGAAACTTTTAAAATTGCACTGATATTGTCATTGCCCGCATTATTAGTCGGGATGTTTCTCGGGCTTGCGGTGAGTATTTTTCAAGCCACGACCCAAATCAATGAGATGACACTCAGCTTTATCCCGAAAATCATCGGGATCGTCGTTGTTATTATCCTCACCATGCCGTGGATGATGAATGAGATGCAGGACTTCACGATCCGTATGTTTAATATGATTCCGACCTTTATGCAATGAATACAAAAAGAATCGATTTTTCAAAATTCAGTTCCATCCGTATCGGTCCTGTCGTGGAAGTCGCTTTGATCGAGAATGATGTTATCCCCGAGGAACGCACAATCCTCGGTGCTGCCAATAACGTCCTCATATCCCCTACACCGCCGCCACTTATGATCCTTTCCAAAGAGTATGATTTTATCCGCCTCGAAGAAGATGGCCTCCATATCGGTGCAGCAACTCCAGGGGGGCGCGTCGTATCGTTTTGTAAAAAGAACGATATCGCCCATTTCGAGTATCTTTCCAAACTTCCCGGAACCCTTGGCGGCATGTTGAAAATGAATGCGGGACTCAAAGAGTATGAGATTTTCAACCATCTTATTGCCATCCGAACGATGAGCGGTTGGATATTAAAAGAGGATATAGAGTACGGGTATCGAAAAACATCTATTAATGAAGTGGTTTTCGAAGCGCTTTTTGAAGCTGAAAAAGGGTATTCGACAGAGCGATACGAGATGTTTAATCAAATGCGTTCCAATCAGCCGCATGAGCCGAGTGCGGGAAGCTGTTTTAAAAATCCTCAGGGTGATTATGCCGGTCGTCTTATTGAAGCGGTAGGCTTGAGGGGTCATCGGATAGGGGCAATGGCATTCAGTGAAGTCCATGCTAATTTTCTCGTCAATATGGGAGGCGGAACGTATGAGGATGCGTTAACGCTTATCAATGAGGCTCAAGTGCGCGTCAAAAGAGAATTCAATATTGATTTACAATGTGAAGTTATCCTTATTAAATAAGGATGTATGACGTAAAAATAATCATTTCTATTGACTTTAGTCGTCATTATTTGTTAGAATGACGATGAAACTAAATATAGTAAAGGATTTAAGCATACAATGACAGTAAGTTATATCCGTCCTGATAAAGATTTTGACGGTGTCTATGAACAGCTTAAATTGATTAACGGCTATGCCGATCAAAAAGAGATTACGATCCATGAAGAGATGGTGGATCAAACGTCTCAAAATAAACGGCTTAGTGAGCGTCATGAAGTGGTACGATTCTTTCGTTCTTTGGAGAGTGACACGTTGATCATTTATGACACATGGACATTGAGCAACTGCATCGAAGATGTTGTCCAAATGTTTAGCTGTCTTCTTAAAAATAACAATACAATCCATTTTGTCAAGCCGGGTGTAATAATCGACCGTAAAAGTGATACAATGGTCGTCCTAGGTCTTATCGATCAGCTCCGACAGGTGCTTCAAGACGATGCAAAAAAAGGGATAGGGCGTCCGCGCGGATCCAAATCGTCGTCAAAATTCGATATACATTTGGAACAAATAATTGAGTTATTGAAGAAAAGAAAAAGTGTCAGTGAGATCGCTCGCGTTTTGGGAGTGAGCCGTAGCTCGTTGAAAGATTATATCGAATCGCGTGAGCTCAAAGAGGTAGTAAGCGGTGTTATCGGTATCGGAAGCGATGCGGATGCGGAAGCAACGGTGATTGGGACAATTCGATGCCCAATCGATGAATCAAGTATATGATGGAGGTCGTAGAAATGAGTGAAGAAACAGTTTCCCCAAAAGGGAAAGAGTATTTGTCGGGGTGGACACCTTGGCGTATTAAACGGTATTGGTTTTATGGATTAGTAACCTTTTTTGCATTGGCGGTGCCATGGATTACGATAGAGGGAAATCATCTTTTCTTATTGAGCTTTGATAAATTGAAACTTCATTTGATGTTTATCCAATTTGATATGCAAGAGCTTTATTTGATGCCGTTCTTACTTATGATTTTATTTATCGGAATTTTCGGTATTACAGTACTTGGGGGACGCGTATTTTGCGGATGGATGTGTCCACAAACCATTTTCCGTGTTGTCTACCGTGATTTGATCGAGACAAAGCTTTTAGGGCTTCGCAAGCGTATCAAAAATAAGCAACAAGAACCCGATTACTCGAAATTTGAAAACAAAGTCAAACGTCTCGTTGCTATTTTGCTTTGGACGGGGTTGGCATTTGTAGCCGCTGCCGATTTGATGTGGTATTTTGTACCGCCGGAAGATTTCTTGGCGTATATTCAAAATCCTGCGGAGCATCCTGTATTAATCGGATCAATTTTAGGGATAGTCGCCTTTTTGGTGTACGACGTTATTTTCTTACAAGAGAATTTTTGTGTCTACGTTTGCCCGTACTCCCGTATCCAATCCGTTTTGTACGATGATGATACCGTTATGGCGGTTTATAACCCAAATCGCGGCGGAGACATTTACAATGAGCATAAAGAGAAAATGTTTACCAAACAAAATGATCTTCTAGCAGTAAATACCAATGCAGAGTGTACCACCTGTGAAAGCTGTGTGACGGTATGTCCAACCCATATCGACATCCGTAAAGGGCTTCAACTCGAGTGTATTAACTGTTTAGAGTGTGTTGACGCCTGTACGGAAGTGATGGGTAAACTCGGTAAACCGAGTCTTGTGGAGTGGTCTAGTGAGAAAGAGACTCTTTACATGAAAGGTAAAACGCACTATTTCCGTCCGAAAATTTTGGGCTATATCGCTATTTTGGTCATTGTTAGTGTAATTCTTGGCATGATGGGAAGTAAAAAAGAGTATATGCTTTTGAACATCAACAAAGAGAATCGCCTTTATTCTATCCATACGAATGATGAGGGTAAAATTCAAGTTGATAATGCTTATACGTTCTTGTTACAAAATACCCTTAACGAAGATCATGAGTATTATTTTGACATTGTTGCTCCTGCGGGAATGGAAGGTAAAATCAAAATTGACCAGCCTGAAAAACCGTTCAAAGTAAAACCGGGCGTTGTTAAGAAAAAAGTCGTTGTTCTCTATACTGATGAAATGCTAGTGAATGATGATCGTAAAGATACCGTTATCCCGATTACCATCAATGCGTATGCCGTAGATGCAAAAGATAAAGTGGCGGTCACCCGTCAATCAACCTTTACCTTCCCACGATCGGACATGCTAAAATAAATTCTAGAGGGGAGTCTTCCCCTCTTCCTCTGTCTCATTCTTCTTTTATAGTACAATACCTTCAATGAAAAAAATAGCAATTATCGGTGGCGGTGCAAGCGGATTAATGGCGGCACTCGCAGCAGCGCGTAGTGGTGCTAATGTCACCATTTATGAGCATAACTCCAGTGTGGGGAAAAAGATATTGGCCTCCGGTAACGGACGGTGCAATATTATTAATACTGCGGCATCTGCGGATGATTACGCAGGAATGGATACACCGTTCGTTACCTACGCACTCAAACAACTCTCGTTTGCCTATTTTGAAAAATTCTGCCACTCCATCGGACTCTTATTAGACATTAAAGACGACGGCAGATGTTATCCCCTCTCGAATGAAGCAAAATCGGTACTGATTGCCCTTAAAAGTGCCGTGAACGAAGCAGGAGTTAAAATCATCACCGATTCCAAAGTGACTGCGATTACCAAAAACGACTCCCATTTCAACGTCCAAACCGATCAGGACAAACAGCGTTATAACAATGTTTTAATCGCTACAGGGAGTGAAGCGGCTCCGCAGCTTGGCGCAACGGCGGATGGATACGCCTTTGCCCGCTCTTTCGGACACGAGATACTCCCCACCTACCCAAGTCTCGTTCAGCTCCATCTAAACTCCAAAAATCACCACAAAATGGCAGGGGTTAAAACGGTTGCCGAAGTGACCCTCATCATTGATGGTAAAAGTAACACAAAGGTAACAGGAGACATCCTGTTTGCTGCATACGGGATTTCGGGGTTAGCAATTCTCGACATCAGCCAGAGAACGTCTCATGCTCTGCTACACAAACAACGCGTTAGCATTTCCCTTAATCTCCTCCCTCGCTATGATAGAGGAGAGTTGGCGAGTATCATCGAAAAGGTATTTGCTTCCGTTCCTAAGCATGATATTCATACTGCACTTTGCGGTTTACTCCCTGCAAAAATCGTCACCTATCTCCTCGAAGATGCTGCTATCACACAAAACACAACGGTATCTTCTCTCACCCCTAAAGAGAGCAAAAAACTAGCCCATTTGATCGGTGAATGGAAATTTGAAGTGATCGATACCCACGGTTTCAAACACGCCGAAGTGAGCGGCGGCGGCGTAAGTACGGCTCAGGTTAATAATAAAACAATGGAATCAAAAATCGTAGAGGGTCTTTATTTTGCGGGTGAAGTACTTGATATCGTAGGTCGTCGTGGCGGTTATAATTTTAACTTTGCGTGGGCCAGCGGTATGATCGCCGGCAAGGAGATGGCGAAAAAGTAAAACTTACTTTTTCGCGTAACGTTTACGATCGGTCGGATCCAACCAACGTTTACGCATGCGGATTGAGAGAGGAGTTACTTCGAGAAGCTCATCGTCTTCGATCCACTCTAATGCACGTTCAAGGTTCATGTCACGCGGTGGAACAAGCTTGATCGCTTCATCGGCACCTGATGAACGGACGTTTGATTGTGCTTTTCCTTTAATCGGATTAACATCAAGGTCGTTAGTACGGCTATGTTCACCGATAATCATCCCTTTGTACACTTTTGTTTGTGGATTGACAAACAATACACCGCGATCTTGTAGGTTGAACAATGAGTATGCTAATGCAACTCCGTCTTCCATAGAGATCAACGCTCCGTATTGGCGGCTCTCAACAGAACCGGTATAAGGACGGAATTCCAAGAATGAGTGGTTCATAACCCCTTCACCTTTGGTATCAGTCAAGAACTGACCACGGAAACCGATCAAACCGCGCGCAGGAATTTCGAACTCTACGCGAGTAAAGCCCTCACCCATCGGTACCATCGCCGTCATTTCTGCTTTACGGCGACCAAGACGCTCGATGATCGTACCTGCGAAGTCCGCAGGAAGGTCAACGACGAGATGCTCGAACGGCTCACATTTGACCCCTTCGATTTCACGTACGATAACTTCAGGACGTCCGATACCGAACTCGAAACCTTCACGACGCATATTTTCAGCCAAAATCGTAATTTGAAGCTCACCACGTCCTGAAACCTGGAATTTACCTTCACCGATTGTTTCGTAACGCATAGCAACGTTCGTGTTCATCTCAGCATCAAGACGCTCACGGATTTTGTTTGACGTAACGTGTTTCCCCTCTTGTCCTGCAAGCGGAGAGTCATTAACCGAGAAAACAACGGTCAACGTAGGCTCTTCGATGTGCATCGGATCAAGCGGCATCGGGTTAGCAGGATCACAAATGGTATCACCAACGTCTA
Organism: Sulfuricurvum sp.; assembly: GCF_031427015.1. Classification (GTDB taxonomy): domain Bacteria; phylum Campylobacterota; class Campylobacteria; order Campylobacterales; family Sulfurimonadaceae; genus Sulfuricurvum. The sequence goes on from NZ_JASJOW010000002.1 coordinate 113,130, forward strand.
CGGTTTCAATACCGGCAACGGCAACGATATCACCTGCTTCCGCAGTTTGGATTTCCATACGGTTAAGTCCAAGGAATCCGATCAATTTAGAGATTTTCCCTTTGACCATTTCACCGTCAGCTTTTGCAAGGAGGATGTTATCCCCTTTTGAAATACGTCCGTTAAAAATACGGGCGATACCGATTTTTCCAACGTAGTTATCATAGTCGAGGGTGAAAACTTGCAATTGGGTTGCATTTTCTGCATCACCGGTAGGCTCAGGTACTTTTTCCAAAATCGTGTCAAATAAACATTTGAAATCACCATCAGGCTCAGACATGTCCATTTTCGCGATACCGTCACGTGCTGCAGCATAAACGATCGGGAAATCAAGTTGATCTTCCGTCGCATCCATCGCTACGAAAAGGTCGAATACTTCATCTACTACACGCTCAGGATCAGCGGATGGTTTATCGATTTTGTTAATAACAACGATTGGCTTGATTCCAAGCGCAAGCATTTTCTTAACAACGAATTTCGTCTGAGGCATAACACCCTCATACGCATCAACAAGGATCAAAGCCCCGTCAACCATTTTCAATACACGCTCAACCTCACCGCCGAAGTCGGCATGGCCCGGAGTGTCGATAATGTTAATTTTATGATCGCCGTAGCGAACCGCGGTGTTTTTAGAGAGAATAGTAATTCCGCGCTCTTTTTCAAGGGCGTTAGAGTCCATTGCTCTTTCATTCACTTGTTCGTGGCTTCCATATGTTCCAGATTGCTTAAGCAACCCGTCAACTAAAGTCGTTTTACCGTGGTCAACGTGCGCGATTACGGCGATGTTACGAATTTTTTGCATTGCTGTCCTTTGATAGGGCAAAGATTTTCGCGGATTATATCGCATATAAGGTTAAGGAAATGTTAAGCACATTATTGCAAGTTACCGTTTGGTTACTTTTCTTAAGTGGAATATTTTTTGCTTTGCTTTACTACTTTAACAAAAGGGTGCGGTATGTGCCCAAATAAGGATCACTCATGATCATTCAAAGTAACGAATCTCAGGCGAAGACATCGCTGGCCGATCTATTAGGGGGGAATTCAAAAAATTCTTCCACAAAATCGAGTGACCTGTTTTCTAAACTTTTGGGTTCATTCGGGCAATCTAAAACGGATGAGAGTAAAATCGTCAAATCCAACGATTTCAAAGCGATCATCGATCCTAAAAACAGCTCGACAAAAAATTTAGAGATAAAATCTTCTTCTTTCAAGGAACTCCAGTCGCTTTTAACGGGGAGTGAAGAGAAAGAATCGGCGCTGGTCTCTAAAGAGCTACTCGGGAGTCTTTCTGAAGATCAAGTTCGTACCCTTATGAATCGGGCAAAAGATTATCTAAAAAATGAGATTACCTCTAAAAAACCTGAGTACAAGCTAGACTCCGCATCCCTTCCGAAAACATTGGGAGGGCTTGTAGAACTGGCTAAGAAAATGGGATTAGAACCCCAATCGATTAGCCTTTCAACTTTGGTAAATGATTCGGAAGAGAAAGTACCGTTTCCGAGTGAGCTCCTCTCAAAACCTCTATTGGAGACAAAAGCTCTTGCCGCGCTTCCGAGTGCATCACAAGAAGATATCTCCATGGAGACGTTGGCACAGCTTATTAATGAAATAAAAAATAAAGAGCAAAAAAGTACAAAAACAAGTGCATCGGAATCGGTAGAAAATGTTATTTCTGAAAAAGCTGAAACAGAGCCTTTGAAAACATTACTGCAAACGCTTGACAAACGCGAAAGCTCAGAAGCGGTTACGGAAACCTCTGCATCTACTCAGGAGGGTGAAGTAAAAACGGCAGCATCTGCACAACAAACGACAAAAACAGATACGTTGATCGCTTTATTGCAGGGGACAAATGAGAATAAAGAGACACAAGGGGAGAGCGGTAGCTCTTTAAAAGTTGAAGGGGAAGGGGCTAAAACCGCCCATCCGCTTAAAGCCGATTCTTTGGAAGTAAAATCGAAAGAAGCGCAGCAAAGTATGCGCCTTTTTGCAAGTGACCTTAAAGAAGCGGTACAAGAGTATAAACCCCCTTTTACACGTCTTACGATGAAGCTAAATCCTGAAAAACTCGGTGAAGTCGAAGTAACCCTCGTACAGCGCGGTAATAACGTTCATGTCAATATCCAATCAACCAATGCTAACAGTGTTGCTTTTTTAGCCCACAATGCGACGGAGCTCAAAGCACAGTTAGCCCATCAGGGGATTACCAACGCTACGATGAATTTTATGTCCGGAGGTGAAAATGGACAACAAGCACAACAGCAACATCAACAAGAGCAACAACAAAACCGTTTTCGCTCCTATGAGTCGTTTGAAGAACTCGAACTAAATGAAGAGCAGATTTCAGCTCTTGAAATCGTAATCCCGAATTACGCGTAATCCAAGGAGGATATTATGGCTATTAATGCTTACGGTGCTTACACCACAGATGCCGCTTACAGCGGAGGAACGACCACAACAACTACGGAAGACAAGAGCAGCTTAGGAAAAGATGATTTTCTAAAGCTCTTACTTTTGGAACTTAAATATCAAGATCCGACTGCTCCTATGGACAGTGAGAAGATTTTGTCTCAAACTTCACAGTTAGCGACATTAGAAGCCTCTGAAAATACCAATAAAGCACTTGAAACATTGGCAACATCGCTTAATGCATCTTTGCAATACACCGGAATTTCCGCCATCGGTAAATTAGCGGATACCGGAAGTAATGCTATCGTCAGGGAAGAGGGTGAAGATGTTGATTTCGAGCTCTATTTTCCGGATGCTGTTGCCAGTGGAAACGTTAATATTCTCGATAGTAGCGGGAATATTCTCCGCAGTATGGCGATCGGTGCTACCGATGCGGGAATCGCAGCGTATAACTGGGATGGGACTAATAATAACGGTGTTGAATTGGATGCCGGAGTTTATTATGTTGAAGCATCTTACACTAAAACGGATGGGACAAAGGCTACTTCACGTGTCGGAGTCTATCCGATCGAAGCGATTAAGTTTGACAGCGGGATAACCTACGCCAAACTCGGCTCCAATTATGTTGACTTTAGTACCATCTCCGAAGTGACCAACAACTAAGGAAAGTATTGTGAATCAAGCCTATTATTCTGGAATATCGGGTGTTATGACCCATCAGTACGGATTAGACGTTGTCTCCGATAATATTGCCAATGTAAATACCGTAGGGTTCAAAGGCTCAACGGCTGAGTTCACCGATCTTTTTACAAACCTTTTAGTAAGTGCGGGATCTACCCCGACCACGAACGATATCGGTATGGGCTCACGTTTGCAGTCTACGACAACTCAAATGCAAAACGGAACACTTCTCGCGAGTGATCGTTTTAATGATCTTGCAATCGGCGGAAACGGCTGGTTTGGTGTAGTATCGGGCAATGACACTTATTATACCCGAGCCGGAAATTTTGTATTTGATGAGTACCAAAAAGTAGCAGGGGATGCAAACTCTTCGGTTGCACGGCTTACGACGGCTGATGGTAAATACGTTACGGGGACAATGCTAAGCAATTTTGCTTATAACGGATCGTTTGATTACGGTGATTTTGATTTAAACGGCGTTACGGGTGCTTATGTGGTCAGCGATCCGACCGATGAGGTGGCTATGGGAACCGTCGGTTCGCAGGGAATTTTAGAGTTTCCTACCCGTATCGCCTATCCCGTTGAGCCGACAACCAAGGCGCAGTTTTTCGGTAATCTCGGCACAGATAATGAAAAGCGTACCATCAGTGCCGACGTCGTCAGTGCCAATAATGAGCGAAATCGCTTAAGCCTCTCTTTTACCCTAAGTGCCGTCCAACCCAGCGGAAGTGTCGCATGGGATGTGGTTGCCACCGTCACTTCTAACGATGGAAGTGTTGTTTACGACACAAAAAGCGGCCAAGCTATATTTGATGGAAGTGGGGGGTTGAGCAGTTTTGATATTGCTTCGATGGATAACGACGGTACTGCGGTTGAGATTGATTTGGGTAGCGGCTTTGACGGGGTTATCTCTATCGACGGTGCTGCGATCACGGGAACATCACGATCGAACGGTGTTTCAGGCGGGACGTTAACCAAATATGGGATCAACTCCAACGGTATTATTGTCGCCGATTTCTCGAACGGTCGACAAAGCGCTATCGGTCGCGTAGCGGTATACCATTTTCAAAATGATCAAGGGTTAAACCGTGCGGGAGATACTCTTTTTCAGGAAAGTACCGATAGCGGAAATCCGATTTTTTGGACGGATGAAAACGGTGAAGCGGTTGCAGGGGCGTTAGTGTACAGCGGAAAACTCGAAAATTCCAATGTGCGATTGGACGTAGGACTTACCGATATGATAATCATGCAGCGTGCGTATCAGGCCAGCGCGAAGAGTATCACTACCGGAGATGAGTTAATCCAAAAAGCGTTGCAAATGCATCGCTAATTGGAATAATTTTTGCTTTTAAATTTTACTTTGTCATAAAAAGGACATATTATGTTACGATCACTCTTCGCAGGTGTTACCGGTTTGCAATCGCATCAGGTTGCAATGGACGTTGAATCCAACAATATTGCTAACGTAAATACGATCGGGTATAAGTATTCGCGTGCAAACTTTTCTGACTTGTTAGCCCAAACCAATCAAATAGCGACTGCTCCACAGGGACAAATCGGGGGGAAAAATGCCGTACAGATCGGATTGGGGACAACCGTCAGCTCGGTTACCCGTATCCACTCTCAAGGCTCTATCCAAAATACCGATAAAAATACCGACGTCGCTATCCAAGGTGACGGTTTCTTTATCGTCAGTTCCGATGGGGGTAATACCTATAAGTATAGCCGTTCGGGAGACTTTAAATTTGATGCTGCCGGAAACTTTGTCGATAACAACGGATTTATCGTACAAGGATGGGTACGCGATGAAACAACGGGGCTGGTTGATGCTACCGCACCGATAGCCAACATCCAAATCCCACCGGGATTGACCACTCCTGCGCAAGCGACTTCTGAAGTGGTGGTTAAAGCAAACCTCAGTTCAGGGGATAGTGTCGAGCAGTTTAAACCGATTTATAACCTTGATACTAATAGTCTTAATACAACCGGTGTCGATGGTATAGCCAACACCTCGGATGATGATCGTCCTGAGTTTTTTAATGTCTTATTTGATGCTAGTGGAAATGCGTTGAATCTCCAAGCGGGTCAGGGGATGTGGACGAGCTATCAGCCCGCAACCTTCAGCGATACGATCGTCGCACCTGCTGCCGGTGCTTTAGCATTCGACGTGAACGGCGTTTCCATGTCACTGGTATTTGCCGGGACAGAAACGGCAGCTCAAGCAACCAGCATGATTGCCGCTAAGATCAATGCTAATACGGCTACAACGGGAGTTAGTGCCGCTCCAGATCCCTCAAATCCGGCAATTTTAATTTTGACCAATGATAATACGCGGGGGACAACCGCTGCCAGTAAAAATATTAACTTGGTTGTAACTACTGCAAATGCCGGACTTGCTAGTGGAAGCGATATCACCGCATTTCAATACACCTTTGTTAGTGCAGGAGCCACCCCTATAGCGGAAACCACTGCAACCGGCGCTATACGTCAATTCACAACAACGGAAGATTTACGGGCTCAAATGCAGCATGATGCCCGTCTTATCGGAGATGATCACGGAGATAATGATAACGTCTTAACAGAATGTGCTATTACTGTCGAAATCAATGATAAAGGGCAATTTGAGATCAAAAATCCGGGAAGTGCCGGAGTGGATGAATACGATCTACGTCTCGCCGTTACCGGATTAACCTCCGCTGGGGTCACTGAAAACACCCGATTTACCCAAAACTTTCAAACCTTATCAGGAACTTTGACTACCGGTTCAAGTATCTCACGATTAAGTCAATCATTTAATGCCGCTACTCACTCGGCAAGTATCGATGTCTTTGACTCTCTGGGTACCAAACACACCCTTCGACTCGATTTCCGTAAAACGGCACTCAACTCCAGTGGAGGTACCGAGTGGATTTATGAAATCAGCGTCCCCTCACCCGGAGACATCGGCGGAACGATCAATAAAAATGAGCTTACCAATTTAGATGCCGGACGTATTAGTTTTACAAACACAGGGGCACTTGCCCTTGCGACGATTCCAAGTCTTACTTATACGGCGAATAATGGTTCGGCACCTAACCAAACCATTGATTTGAACTTTGGTACGATTAACTCATTTGACGGGATGACAAGTTTTGATAATCCATCAGGAACCAGCGGAATCAGCCAAGACGGTTTCCCTGGAGGGGATCTCGTCGGTATCCGAATTGACCAAAGCGGTACGTTAGTAGGTTCTTTTTCCAATGGACGTTCATTCGGACTTGCTCAAATCGGGATGGCAAAATTCTCGAATAATGAGGGGTTAGTGAGCGATGGCGGAAACGTTTATCTACAATCTGCCAACTCGGGTGATCCGATCATCGGTACGGCAGCAACGGCAGGACGCGGATTCATGCAATCCTCGGCACTTGAAGCATCAAATGTCGACTTGTCAAAATCCCTGACGCAGCTTATTATTATTCAACGGGGATATCAAGCGAACGGTAAAACGATTACCACTTCGGATACGTTGTTGGAAACTCTTATCGGATTGAAACGTTAATTTAGGCAAAATTTTTAAAGGAGAACTCCGGCGAGAAGGATGAACGCCGGAACTTTGAAACTTAAGGAGTGAGTGATGAATGAGAAAACGTTACCCACGACTTGCTGCTGTCGTTTGGGATAAAAGAATTATGAATCAAATTAGTAAACGAACAGTAATAACGTTATACTTTCACTTATGAGATGGCGCACCGTAAAAAAAACACCTAAAAAACAACCTTCCCATACGCTCAAAAGAGTGTATGCCCCTTTTTGGCCTCGTGCAGCGGGGTTCGTCACCGATATTTTTATGATCGGATTGCCGATATCTCTACTAACACTCTTGATTTTCGGTTATGATCAAATGAATAGCGCAAGCGGTTTGGATGTGTTAGCTCATGATCCCAAAGCGCAAACCAATCCTCCCAACCCTATTGCTTCAATCATTCAAATCGGATTGTTTTTCTTCACGTATGTGTGGTTATGGCACCGTAACGGACAGACTCCGGGGAAAAAGCTCACCCGTATTCGTGTTGTCGATGCCGTAACGATGAAGCCGGCTTCGTATGGGAAACTAACACTTCGTTTTATCGGTTATTTTCTCTCTTTTATCAGTGTAATAGGGTTTTTTATCGGATTATTTCGTAAAGATAACCGTTCCTTGCATGATCTTATCAGCGGTACTGCCGTTATTCGCGAAGCCTAACGTGGCTGCTTTAATCGCCTTTTTTTATTTTTTCTATTTTGCCCTTATCGGGGTACACATTATTTTTATCCCGAAAATTCTCTCTGAGATAGGGTATGATCCGATTCAAATCGGAATTATTTTTGCCTCCGCCCCCCTTGTTCGGTTTGCTGTACCGTTTTTATTCCTAAAGGGATTTCAACTAAGCCAAAAAACATTTTTTACTTCATTAGCCCTGATGGGGGCGAGTGCATGCGGATTTTATCTTGCGTTGGAATTCTTTTGGCCGCTGCTTATGGTCAATATTTTTTTCGGTATCGGTATCGCCCTAATCCTCCCCTATATTGAAGTGATTTCCCTTGAACAGATTGGACGGGAGAAATACGGGCGAATTCGTCTTTTCGGTTCACTCGGTTTTATCGCGGTTTCACTGCTATTGGTTCGGTATCTTACATCCCCGTATATCGGAATCGGATTTTTGATTGCCATGGCTCTGCTAACTCTTATCTTTGGGGTATTGATCGGTGTGAAGCATAACAAAGCTTCTTCCGGTGAATGCGGAGAGGATGAGAAACTTTGTTTTTTTTCAATACAAGATCATGTCCCTTTGTGGATCGGCTTTTTTCTTATGCAAGTGAGTTTCGGCCCTTTTTATAATTTTTTTACGATTTATACGACCGATCACGGGATCTCTTTGGATACGACGGTATGGCTGTGGAGTTTCGGGGTTATTGCTGAGATTTTGATGTTCTATTTTCAAGGGCCGTTATTGCGGGGAAATTTGTCGCGTCTTCTTCAATTTACAGCATATATCACTGCCTTTCGTTGGCTAATCGTCGCTTTGTTTCCGGACTCTACGCTACTTTTATTCGCCTCACAAAGTATTCATGCGTTCAGTTTCGCCCTGTTTCATACCGCCGCGATTGCAACGCTTTTTGAACTCTACAGCGCACGTCGTCTTTCTCAGCAGTTCTTCTTCGGTATTTCATACGGTTTGGGAGGATTTGTCGGAGCTATAGGAGCCGGAGTCCTTTATCAATATACACCGGAGTTTTTATTTATCGGAGGTGCATTTGCAGCATTGGGTGCTGCAGTTGCGTTTAAAAAAAATAGTCGAAGTTAGAGATCTTCTTTTTTAAGATGTAAGTCCATCTGCGGGAAAGGGACGGTGATTTTATGTTTATCAAACTCTAATTTGATCGATTCGGTGATTTCGAACATCACGTCCCAATAATCATCTACCGCAACCCAGGGACGAACGATAAGTTGTACGCCATCACGTTCTAACGCACCTACGGCAACGACTGCTTCAGGCTCTTTAAGCACCTTTTCATGCGATTGAAGAACCTTCATCACCACCTCTTTTGCTATCTTCAAATCATCTTTATAATCAATTTGAAATGTCATATCGATACGACGCGTAAGATTTCCGGTGTAATTAATGATATTTCCGGCTATCAGTGCACCATTGGGGATAATAATAGAGCGATTATCGGTTGTCGTAAGGGTTGTTGAAAATAGGTTAATGGATTTAACATTTCCCATAACCCCTGAGGCTTCAATAAAATCACCCACTTTAAAAGGTCGGAAGAAGATAATTAAAACGGCAGCGCCGACGTTAGCAAGGGTGTCTTTGAGTGCCAGCCCGATAGCGAGTCCCGCTGCTCCGAATACGGCAACAAAGGAGGTGGTCTCAACCCCTATATTACTGATAGCGGTTACGATAATGATAATAATTAATGCAACGTAAAGGGCATTGCTCGCAAAAGAGATTAGCGTCGGATCGACACGGGTTCTCTCCATCCCTTTACGCATAAGGGCTACTATTTTACGCGCTATCCATTTGCCGATAAAGAAAATGAGGAGCGCCCCAAGAATTTTGAGTCCGTATTCGGTCGCATACCCCATTGCCAAATCAGTGTAGTAGGTCATTTTGTCTTCATAATGTTCGATTTTTTGTAACATACTTCCCCCTTTAGCGATACTCGACGATCTGTTTGAGCTCAAGCCGTTTTTGTTCGCTTTGAGCCTTTACGCGATACCCGAACGCACAGATAACGGCGACACTATGGCCGTATTCGAGGTCTAGGATTGCTTCGACCTCCTCTTTGTCAAATCCCTCTATCGGACAACTGTCGATCTCCAATGTCGCGGCGTAGGTCATCATGTTCGCCAGAGCGATATAACACTGTTTCGCCGTCCAGTTTTCCAACAGCATCTCATCGGCTTCGATAGGTTCCAAATAGTTCTTGTAGACACCCATATAGGTATCGACTGCCTCCGCTGGGAGTCCACGACGCTCGAACATTTTACGCACGTACGGTGTATCGCTGCGCACGGTATCGTTATCGGTGGTAAAAATCACCAGTTCGGAACATTCGGTGATCTGGTTTTGATTCCAACACGCACTTTTGAGCGCTTTGCGCAAATTCGGGTTGCGAACCACGATCACTCTCCATGGCTCCATACCAAAGGATGAAGGAGAGGTTCGCAATACCTCCAGTATCGAATCAAACTGCTCACTTGGAATCTGTTTTTCGGTATCGAACGCTTTGCACGCATGACGAAATGTCATCGCTTTTAAGAACTCGGACATAGTTTACCCCTTTGTCGTTCTATGATTTGTACTATTTTAACGTAGAGTTGTTTATGAGGAGTAACAAGATGCTCCAATAGGGGAGAATATTTGAGATACGTTTGCCATGCTGTCTCTGATGGCTTTGGTCGCCCCCGCTTGATGAGTTCAAAACAAACCGCCGCATTGATAAACCCTTTCCAGAGCCTTACTTCATCGTTATCTTCAAATCGGTGAGGATACCATAACGGTTCCAGATCTTCATGCGCGTCATAATAACGCCCCTCTTCGAGAGATTGGACAAACGCCTCACACGATGCCGTTATACTCGTAGATTCTTGCGCCAATACCCGCGTCCTCCTCGTAAACTGATGCACACGTGATTTGGAAATTTACTCCGAAACTCCCGTAATCGCTCTTTAGATGACTTTCCGCTGTCACAGTAGAATACAAAGACGCTACCTTCGGGCTCATTGCGTAAAAGCGGTGGAGCGTAAAGAACGGTTTCAGCTCCGTCGATAGGGTTTAATATTGTATCGATCAACAAGACTTTAACCCCGTTAGATTCTAAGGTTTGTTTGTTTTTAAGATACTCTTCTTGCGTCCATTCATCGACGCCCAGATCGATCATTTCAGCCCCTTTGTTTATCGTTTTGCGAAAGTTTATCAAATCAATAAAGGCTTTAGCCTTAGGATTTTAGGCTACACTTACGCTATGGCAAAGAAAAAGAAAAAAATGATAAAACTCAACCAATCCATTCGCCATTTTTTCGGCGATGAAGGATTCGATGAGGGGATTGAGCGCTTACCAAGTGAAGTCCTCATCGCCCTTGCCCATACACTGGGGATATTTAACGGTACGACGGATAAAGCAACCCTGATTAAAACTTTTCGGAGAATTTGGTCGGAAGGGGAGACCGATAATCGAGAAATGATAGTCGCCTTTTTCAAGAATGAAGGGAAAATTTATCCCAATCCAAAGCCCAAAGAGAAGCCGCATGAACGGGAAGAAAAAATCGATGAGCTTTTGGAAGCTTTTGAAATTACACCGGATGAACGCCGCGCATTGCACGCCGCATTTATCGACATACGTACCCGTAAAATTACTGCTGAGAAAATAGCAGGGAAGTTAGAACATATCCGTTATACTCACAAACGTGAGGCGCTTGAAAAAGCATTAGAGGGAAAATTCAATTTTGATGATACGTTAGAGTATTACGCTCCTATAACGTATCATGTCGAGGGTGAGAGTTTTAGTAAAATTCATGTCCTGAAAACGCCTCCGCTTAATGAAAAGCGGCTCCATGAAGAGACGTTAGAAGTTTTGGTTCCTGAAATAACAGAACTTAAATCTGAACTAACACGCCAAAAACAAGAGCAAATCAATCTCTTTTTGTCTTCACTCAACTTTCGATCGCATCGATATCTCACCCAAGAGCAGATTATTACCGCACTCAAAAGTGCCCCTCCCTCCGTGCAAACCTACGGGATGTTAAACGGTGATATTTTACGGGATGTATTGTCCCGCCATTTTCATACCGAACTCGCTTCCAGTACCAATGATGATTTGATTATCGAGATTGATAAGGAGCTGAATCTTCCCCACCGTCATGAACCGTTTGAATACTCTCTATCTCTTCATCTGGATGCCGCAGAGCTAAGCCGCCAGATATGGAATGAAGAGGAACTTAGTGTTAGTGCGATGATAGAGGAGCAAAGTTTACACGTTGAACGGGGATTTTTAAGTGAGCTGGAGCATTTGGTGAACGAGTGCCGCGAACGTTCAAAACTTTTGGAAATGGATGAAGAGTCCCTTTATGCTATCGTCTATGAGTTACTGTTACCGTATCTCACCCTGACTCCGCATATCAGTTCTAAAACAACGCGTAAGGTTTTGTTTGCCTTTGATCAACGCAATGCGAATGAGCTTCTAAAGCGGCAGCGTCAAGCACTCCTTGCGCGAACGGTACGTGATTTTAAAAACCTTTTTCCTTTAGCTCGATCCCTCCGCCGCCGTCTTATTTTCCATACGGGGCCTACTAACAGCGGTAAAACCTATACGGCATTTCAACAGCTTAAAAAGGCGGGAACGGGATACTATCTCGCGCCGTTACGTTTGTTAGCGTTAGAGGGGTATGAGAGCCTTCGTGATGATGGGGTCAGTGCATCGCTCATCACGGGGGAAGAGCAGCTTCTCGATGAGGATGCGACCCATATCAGCTCCACTATCGAGATGCTCAGTTTCGAAACAGAGGTTGATTGCTGTGTTATCGATGAGGTACAAATGATCGATGATAGAGATCGGGGATGGGCGTGGGCGAATGCTATCATCGGTGCTCCTGCAAAAACGGTCATTATGACGGGATCACCCAATGCCCGCGAAGCGGTTATAGCCCTCGCCGAATATTTAGGTGAGCCGTTAGAGATTATCGAGTTTGAGCGTAAAAATCCCCTTGAACTTCTCAACTCCGCCACTCCGATCACCGCTATAGAGCCTAAAACTGCCGTGATCGCCTTTACCCGCTCCAACGCCCTACGACTCAAACAGCAGCTCTCTAAAACCTATCGTACCAGTGTTATCTACGGCAATCTAAGCCCTGAAGTTCGCCGAGAAGAGGCACGCCGTTTTCGCGAGGGTGAGACCGATATTCTCGTCGCTACCGACGCTATCAGTATGGGGCTGAACCTCCCGATCAAAACGCTTCTCTTTTCCAAAGCGGATAAATTCGACGGTCAAAACCAGCGCAATCTCACTGCAACCGAAGTACGACAGATTTCAGGACGGGCCGGGCGGTATGGGTTGAGTGAAAAAGGGTACGTCGGGGCACTTACCGCAGATGTTCTCAAAACCATTTCTTCTCTCTTTACAAAAGAGATAGAGCCGATTACCTTGCCGTTTAATGTCATGGCGAACTTTGATCACATTATGCTCGTCTCGAATATTTTGGAGGAGAGATCCCTCTCGGCTATCGTTGATTTCTTTGTTCAAAATATGAAGTTTGAAGGGCCGTTTCGTGCCGCCAACCTCGAATCGATGCAGGAAGCTTCCGCTATTGTTGATCGCTACGATCTGGATATGCGGACCAAATATACTCTAGCTACGGCACCGTTATCAACTTCTTCACCGTTGGTGATGGCGGCATTCGAGCGTTATGTTCGTGCATTGGAACAGAAAAAACCGATTGCGTATATTCCGCCGAGAGCGTTAGGGAATTATGCGTTGTCAATGGAAGAGCTTCAGGAAGCGGAAGACCGGATTAAAGAGATTAGCCTCTATCTGTGGTTATCGTATCGGATGGGAGAATATTTCGTTGATGCTGAGAAAGCACGGATGTTTAGGGGGGAGCTGAACCGTTTTATCGAAAATTCTCTCCAACAAAGCCATTTTGTTCCGCGATGCAAAACATGCGGTAAACCGTTGGCACCGAATGCTGAATTTGCAATTTGCCAAAGCTGTTTTAATAATCTTAATCGAGCTAAAGCTCAGCAAACGCGTCCTGCAGGAGCGGAGAAACGGTATACATCAAAGCGACGTTAAAATAGCATCGTGTTGTTGCATCCGGATAAACGCATCGACCAACTCCATATCAAGATGGTGCTGCATCGATATTTTCATAAGGCGTAAGGTCTCGTATGAGCTCATTTTGTCTTTATAGGAACGCTGCGTGGAAAGGGCGTCAAAGACGTCGCATACGCCGATAATTCGAGCAAAGAGAGTGATGCTTTTTCCCATAAGCCCATCGGGATAGCCGCTTCCGTCAAGTTTTTCATGATGATGGCGTATTCCATCGAGAATACTGCGATCACGAATACCTATTTTTAACGCAATCGTATATCCATAAAGGGGATGGTGTTTCATCTCTTCAAACTCGCTGTCGGTTAGTCTCCCTTTTTTATTGGTTATGTTCGGGTTGACTCTGCTTTTGCCTAAATCATGCAGTAATGCCGACATTCCTAACTCTTCGAGGGTAACAGGTTCCAGCTTTAGATACGATCCTAAACTCAGAGAATAGATACAGACATTAATCGAATGGGTATGGGTGTAGTAATCGTAGGCTGTAATTTTGATCATAGATTCTATCGCATGGGTGTCACTGAAAATTGTATTGACAAAAGTGTTGACCACTTTTTTTGACTTCGGAACATTTTCAAGCTCTTCGGGATTTTCAAACATTTCATCAAGGATAACCGAAGCCTGTCGATAGATGACGGCAGCTTTTTTTGTAATCGGTATTTGTTCATTACGAGCAACGGCTTGCACCAGTTTATCTACAAAGCGGTTGTAAGAGGGGAGATCACTTTGCCGTATGTAAAGGGATCGGATCCGTTCGATCTTTGTTTTGTCATTTGAGCTGATAGGGGTATTCTGAGCTAAAAAAAAGGATTTATCAGAGAACTTGTCGTCAGTTGAGAAGAGATCAAACGGGAGAATATCTCCAACGTCCAAAAGCCATTTTTCAATTTCGACATAGACTTCATGGGGAGTTTCATCGTAACGTCGGGAAATGCGTACCTGTTTCACATCCGTAGCCGCTTAGCGCAACAGATCCGAGTAGTCATATTCCGAAGGATTTAAAAAGATTTTCCCCTCCCGAACACTGAGGCGTATATCGGTTTCACCTAAAGCTTCGAAACGTTTTTTTATTTTTTTATTTTCTTTCTCTTTGTAACGTTTGAGTTTTAAAAAGGATTTGAGGGATATCCATTCATCAATTTCGCTATCAACAACATCTGCATTGATGGCATCGGGTGTTTCTGCTTCTTGCATTACCGTATCGGTATTAACGTGAGAGAGAAATTTTGTGGCAACAACATGTAAAACATTGCGCAATTGCGCGTCACGTTCTTTGTAAATCTGCTCTACTTTGATCCGTTCGTCGATGAGCATCTGTTCTCGCTGATCACGCAGGCGAGAGGTCTCTTTTTCGAGAACATCCACTTTTTCACGGAGACGATCATTCTCTTGTTCGATATAGAGGGTATAACGGGTGTCATTAACCGCGTTAGTAGCCGTATTGTTTCTAGCAGACTCAACCGCAACGTACTTTACCCCGTTATCAACGATACAGTCCAAACTGCCGCGTCGTATCCGGTTGTGAATCGCTTCTTTGGAAACATTAAAATACTCTGCAGCATCGGCAATCGTCATTTTTTTCATCTAAACTCCCAAGTTCTCAAGCCTCGTTGGATTTATTTTAGCATCATTTCACTTGCTCTGCAGCATTGTGCAAAATCTGCGGATATCGTTCTTATCGGAAATTATCAAAAACGAGAGGAGCTTCCCACTCCATCGCTTTAATGTGCGCCATGATTTTTTGGAGTTCATCAATCTGTTTGGATTTAATACGGATATGTTCACCCTCGATTGCGACGGAAGCTTTTGTTTTTAGATTTTTGATTTCAGCTTGAATCTTTTTAGCCTCTTTGGCGTCGATGGTATCAACGATTTTATAGGTTGCTTTACGGCTTCCTCCGCTTGCGTCTTCGGTTTTGAGTTCATTGAGAGCTTTGGAAGAAAGACCTCTTTTGATCAGTTTTCCGATAACAATATCTTTTAGCGCGTCAAGTTTACTATCACTGGATGCGAGAAGAATGAGCTGTTTCTCTTTTTCACGGTAATTAATCTCATAGGTGACCCCTTTGAAATCATAACGGCCGATTACCTCTTTTTCAGATTGGGCAATCGCATCTTTAAAGGCTTGAAGATCAATTTTTGCGGAGATGTCGAGAGAGTGTTCAGATGCCATACTACTGTCCTATACAAACGTTTATTTATAACAGTTAGTATAACACACCCAAACTATAATTTGAAAACGGATTAAAACATTGGGCTACCGAAATCAAAACCTCCTCCAAATGCCATCCCTGCATTAGGGTCTTGATATCCCAGCATGGAGGATTTCATCCGTAGCATCGTAATATCTTGTTTGGGTGCAATGTTTTGAGGACAGACGGGAACACATTCACCGCAAAGGGTACAATCCCATATACCGTTGGTTTGTATTGCCGCTATTTTTATAGCACTGCTTGTTTCGCGCAGATCATTGACGTAACGCCAAACGCGAGTGAGCGCAAAAGGGCCGATAAAATCCGGATTCACAGCATATACGGGACAAGCGCTGTAACATGAAGCGCATAAAATACAATCGCTTTGTGTCTCGATACGGTGTGCCTCCTCATCAGAAATATTACCCTCTAGCGAATCTTCACTCCACGCTTTAGCGGTAGCATTAAAACGTTCGATTGCTGAAGAATCAACGACTAAATCTCGAATAACGCGGCTATTTCGGATCGGTTCTACCGTATCGCCGTTTACGGGTTTATATTCACACATCAATACTTCTCGTCCATTAACCCGTACTGCACAGCTTCCGCAAACTCCGCTGCGGCATCCGTGGGAATAGGTTAGTGAGGGATCGATTTTAGTTTTTATATGATTTAAAACCGTAAGCAGGGTAACGTTCTCTAACTCGACGTTATAACATTGTGCTGTAGAATCAGCACTGCGCACTACATTGATCTCCATCAGTCGCACCATTCTCTTTCATTCTCTTCTTCATCGTCGTCAAAATCATCATCTATATCTTCATTCATTGTATAAAATCCGCGCATAGCACTCCATCCTCTTTCCATGTGATTGTGTGGGCTCCGAACATTTGATCGTTTCGTTTAGGGGCGTCGATTCGGTAGTGTGCCCCTCTGCTCTCAACTCGACTGATCGCACTGACGACGATAATTTCTGATAGCTCTATTTTGTTTCCGAATTCGATAAATTCGACCAGATTGGTATTGCATATTTTGGACTTATCACGCGGTCCCATAAACGGCAACTCTTTTTGCATTTGTCGAATCGCCCCCAATACCGCTTTAAGACCCATATCGTCCCGAACGAGTCCAACATTGTTATAGAAGATATTGGCTAACATCTCTTGTTTTTGATAGAAGTCAATCTGATTGGTAAAATACATGACTCCGCGGACGAAATTCGTATCTTTGGCTAACTGATGGTTATCGAGAACAGGAGAGGGATGTTTTGCCCCATATTCAGAAGCATTTGCCCCGCAATGAAGACCGAATACTATCAGTTCTAATAACGAATTTCCCCCCAAACGGTTAGCGCCGTGTGTTTTATGGTTAGCGCATTCACCGACGGCAAATAACCCTGATATACTGCTCATACAGTGTGCATCGACTTCAATTCCCCCCATACTGTAATGGGCAGAGGGTTTGATCGGGATCAGTTCATGTACGGGATCGATTCCCTCGTAAATTTGTGCTAATTTACGCTCTTGAGGAAGTTCATGATTGATGAACTCTTCTCCCAAGTGACGAATATCCAGATAAACGGCACCGCTGGTTGCTATTTCCTCATGGATTGCACGGGCAACTATATCACGGGGGGCGAGCTCGTCGGTAAAACGCTCTTTATTTCCATTAAGCAAATAACCACCTGCTCCACGTGCACTCTCAGAAATTAATATCGAAGAGTTTTTCAATGCGGTCGGATGGAACTGAATAAACTCCATATCGGCAAGCTTTGCACCGGCACGTACTGCCGCCGCTAAACCGTCTCCCGTAGCCTGAACCGAGTTGGTGGAATGTTTGCCGTACAATCCGCCGTACCCGCCGGTAGAGAGGATAACCGCATCGGCTCGGATCTCTTCAACGTCACCGCTCTCAATATTCAAAAAGGTTGCCCCCAAGACACGGTTTGTCTCTTCATCAACAATCAGATTCAGCAAAAAGCGCTCATTTTTAAAGGTAATTCCTGCTTTAAGGCATTGATCGTAAAGGGTATGCAGAAGTTTTAGCCCGGTGTAGTCTTGTGCATAACAAGCTCGGGGTGCACTTGCTCCCCCTAATCGGCGTCTTGCAATCTCTCCTGATGCATTACGGCTAAACGGTAGTCCGATAGCATTGCACCAACGAATGGCTTCAGGGGCTTTTTCACACATAAAAGTTATTCGTGCTTCATCTCCCAATCCCGCAGATGAACGAAAGGTGTCATCAATATGATTTTGGATGGAGTCATCAGAGCCTAAAACAGCGTTCATTCCCCCTTGTGCCATTGAGGTTTGGGAGCGTGTCGGTAGTGTTTTAGAAGCTATAATCACTTCCGCACCCGACTCATGTGCCGAGAGTGCGCTCACCAATCCGGCTCCGCCGCTGCCGATAATCAATACTTTTGCCATGCAATGACTCCTTGTTGTCGCGATTGTATCCCATAGATTGTTAGCGCACACTCAAAAAGATTGACTAATTTTTAGGATAAAATAAACTATGCAAACTTTATTCTCTATTATGGGTATTTACCTCTTTATCGCGGTCGGTTTCGGTGCCAAATGGGTATTTAAAGAGAAAATCGATGAGCGTACGATTACTCTGCTCAGTGTCTATTTTTTACAAATCTTTCTCACCTTTTGGGGACTTCTCAAACGTCCGATCGATACGGAACTTCTCGTTGCACCTGCTCTTTATCTTGGGATTACATTGGTATCTTTGCTCCTTATGATTCCGCTGGCACGTCTCCTTTTTAATGATTCTAAAGAGCGTTCCATCGCCACCGTTGCGGCACTGATCGGCAATACGGGTAATCTCGGTATTCCGTTGGGAATTGCACTGTTTGGAGAGATGAGCGTCCCCTATCTTACCCTCATCAATCTTGTCAACGTTTTCGTTGTCTATACCATCGGAGTGTTTTACTATTCACGCGGAGAATTCAGCGTGCGCGGTTCGCTCATGAATATCGTGAAACTCCCCGTTCTTTGGGTTGCACTGGTAGCGATTGCACTCAATCTCATCGGCTATGTGCCTAGCCCCGCCGTCGATAAAACGCTGATGATGGGGGCGTATGCGTCTATGACCATGCAGTTAGTGTTGTTTGGGATTTATCTCTACGGCATTAAACTCGGCGAAATCAATCTACGACTTAGCGCATGGGTCAACGGAACAAAATTTATTTTGATACCCGTGATCGCATTTTTTGTATTGGGGATGGTGGAGATGGAAAGTACCGTGAAGGGAATTTTGTTTTTGGAGCTGTTAGTCCCCTTAGCGGTAGCGAATGTTAATCTCGCCTCACTCTATCATTGCGCCCCTCGCACCGTTACGGTACAAGTATTTGTAACGTCGGTATTATTTTTGGGGATAGCGCTGATACTCCCTACGCTGTTAAAAATGTTTTGATATTCTCTATCGTAGCGGTTATCAAACGCTCCCGTGCTTCACGGGATGTCCATGCGATATGGGGAGTAATATAGAGGCGTTGGGGATGTTTTACGGACAAAAGAGGATGCGGAGTTTTCATCGGCTCACGTGTTAACACATCGAGTCCGACAAAAATCGGCTTAACATCTATGATGACTGAAAGAGCATCTTCATCCACAATCCCGCCGCGACCTAGATTGAGCAGTACCGCACCGTCTTTCATCTGCAACAGTTCAGAGTGGGAGATCAGATTTTCGGTCGATGGATTCAGCGGTGCGTGGATCGAAATAATATCGCTCTCTTCGATCAAACGGCTGAGGGTCGTTTTTTCATACTCGCTGTTCTCATTTTTTCCTGAGGTTGAGTAATAACAAACGTTAGCACCGAATGCGCGGGCAATGTTTGCCACATTTCGTCCAATCTCACCGAGACCGATAATCCCCCATGTTTTTCCGCGTAATTCGCTGAACGAAGGGCCGATATGGGCGAATACCGCTTCCTTCTGCCATGCTCCGCTTTTGACATACTCATCGTAATAGCGACTGTATCCCATTAGATAAAAGAGCATTGAGAAGGTATGCTGAACCACCGCATCGGTCGAATACCCCGCGACATTTTTGACGCTTATGCCCCGACGAGCGGCGGCATCGTGGTCGATGTTATTGGTTCCCGTTGCGGCAACACAGATGAGTTTGAGCTTCGGTGACGCTTCCATCACGGCATCGCTAATCACCACTTTGTTGGTAACGATCACTTCCGCCTCTCGTACACGCTGAGCCGTCTCATCGGCAGATGTCGTTTGATGAATAGTGACATCACCGAGGGATTCAAATCCCGCTAACGAAGTATCCCCATACGTTAGCGCATCGAGTATGACTATTTTCATGCGTCTTGTATCTTTTTGATCAATTTTTTCGCTTTTTTAAGGGCTTTATTCACTTTATCAAATACGAGAACAACCGCCATACGTCGTCCGACGTGCGCTTCAGGTTTACCGAACACACGAACGAAGCTATTATCATCGAACAGCTCATCGGCAACGTCGATCACAGGTTCATGCGATTCAACAGTCGATTTAAACGCCGCACTTGCACCGTCACCGTAGAAGGTAAATCCGAGAGGGAGTCCAAGCACCGCTCTTACATGCAGAGCGAACTCACTTTGGCTTTGGGTAATGAGTGTTACCATCCCCGTATCGTGCGGACGCGGACTCACTTCGCTGAAATAGACTTCATCGCCGCTTACAAATAGCTCAACACCGAAGAGCCCTTTGCCGCCCAAACCATCAGTTATCGCTTTGGCGATCTTTTGAGAACGCTTGAGCGCTTTTTTGGACATTTCCATCGGTTGCCAGCTGTAGATGTAATCGCCGTCTTTTTGAATATGTCCGATCGGCGCACAAAACACGGTCTCTACCCCATTACGTGCCGTTAGCAAGGTAATTTCATAATCAAAACGGATAAACTCCTCGACGATCAGCTCACTCGCATCGCCGCGTGCTTCTTTGGCAATTTCCCATGAGCTTTCCAGATCAAACGGACTGTGCGCGATACTTTGCCCGTGACCTGAGCTACTCATTACCGGTTTAATCACACACGGAAATCCGACATCCTCAGCCGCAGCACACATATCTTCATAGGTGCTCACAAAATGATAACGACTGGTTTTAAGCCCTAACTCCTCTGCCGCAAAACGGCGGATGTTTTTACGGTTCATTGTTTTGTTGACCGCTTCGGCGTTCGGGATAACACAAAAACCTTCCGCTTCTGCCGCGAACAGTGCATCGATGCTGATTGCTTCGATCTCAGGGAGGATGAAATCGGGTTTCTCTTTACGGATGATTTTAAGCACCGCCTCTTGATCTTGCATATTGATCACATGGGATCGGTTTGCAACGAGGTGTGCCGGAGCATGTTTATAACGATCTACCGCGATTACTTCGATCCCTAAACGCTGTGCCTCGATGGCCACTTCTTTGCCGAGTTCGCCGGAGCCTAAGAGCATGATTTTTTTAGAATTATTTTTAAGAGGTGCGCTAAAGAGCATAATGTAGCCTTGTGCAGAAATTGTTACACGAAGTTTATCACAGGGTTAGTAAAGGTTTTGTTACAGAAGGGAAAATTGAGGGGAAGAGGTGTAACCCAAGCGCCGAAGCGCAAGGAATTACAGGCGAGATTCGTAACGTCGCATCATATAGAGACGTTTTAACATCTTTTTGCGAGCGCTGATTTTGAATTGTTTACGCTTTTCAGTCTCTGTAACATGGTTACGGCGAGCACGGGCTTCAGTAACAATCAGATTACGATCTGTTTGTTTCTTGAAACGGCGGTAAGCAGCATCAAAGTTATCATCTTGTCTAAGAACGATACCAGGCATTCACATCACCTACTTTCTATTTAAAATTTTGAGTGCGAATTGTACCATAACTTTAGGCGTATTGGGTTAAAATAACTTTATGATTACCCAAGACTCCATTGAGGCTTTAAAAGCCCGACTTGATATTGTCGATATCGTCGGCTCTTACATCGAGCTCAAACGTGCGGGAAGCAGCTTCAAAGCACCCTGCCCGTTTCATGATGAGAAGTCCCCAAGCTTCGTGGTCAATCCCTCACGCCAAAGCTACCACTGCTTCGGATGCGGAGCACACGGCGACAGCATCAAATTTGTTATGGAATATGAGAAGCTTAACTATCCTGAAGCGATTGAGAAACTGGCTGCTTCGAGTAATTTTACCCTTCATTACACCGACGATACAAAACAAAAAAAACGCTCTAACCTACTCGAAATACTTAACGATTGGTACCAAAAGCTTTTAGAGCAAAATAAAACGGCAACGGATTATCTTCATGAGCGGGGAATTTACGCTTCCAGCATCGAGCGATTCGGGATCGGATACGCTCCGACCTCTCCTGAAACACTTCGGTTTTTAGAGCAGCGCAAGCTCTCTTCCGCCGAAGCGGTCGAGCAAGGGGCTATCGGACGGGGGGATGATGGTCGTCTCTTCGCCCGTTTTATTGAACGGATCACCTTTCCGATCCACTCCACCAGCGGTGCCATCGTCGGCTTTGGCGGGCGTACCATCACGGGGCATCAAGCCAAATACGTTAACTCTTCCCAAAGCGCCATTTTTAATAAATCACGCCTCCTCTATGCCTATCACCTCGCCCGTGAAGCGATTTATCGTCGCCGAGAGATCATTGTAACCGAGGGATATCTCGATGTCGTGATGCTCCATCAAGCGGGATTTACCCATGCCGTTGCGACACTCGGAACGGCACTTACTTCTGAACATCTTCCGTTATTACGCAAGGGGGAACCAAAAGTTTTCGTCGCGTATGACGGTGATAAAGCAGGACGTGCCGCCGCTTTCAAAGCATCAAAACTTCTCAGTATGTCAGGGTTTGACGGAGGAGTGATATTGTTTGAGGGGGGGCTTGATCCCGCCGATATGATCAAAAGCGGACAAATCGAACAACTTAATGCGCTCCTTCATCGTCCTATCCCTTTCATCGAATTTGCGCTAAATGAAATGATTGCGCAATATGATTTGCAAAATTTTAAAGATAAAGAGACCGCTTTACACGAAGCAACCGGTTTTCTAAAAACGCTGTCTCCTCTCATGCAAGAAGAGTATAGCCGATATCTCGGTTCAAAAATAAGTGGAGTAAGTTCTAAACTAGTTTCGCTTGGAACTTCACACAAAGCCCATTCAATTTTAAAAACTTTATCAGGACAGGATATCTGGGAATTAAGTCTGATTAAAACAATTATAGAACGACCGCAGATAACAAATTCTCTTCTTGATTTTATCGATTCCTCTATGCTCCAATATCATACGGTAGAGTTTAATGCCGCGATCAATGGGGAGATGAATCACCCGCGCTTAAATGAGATCATTATGGATAAAGAAATTTTAGTTATGGAGGGTGATGACGGGCTCAAAGCAGAACTTATTACCTTCTTGAGTTCTCATTATAATCGTGAATTGAAAAAACTCACCACCCAAAATACGGTATCATTCGATCAAAAATCGTACTTAATACGTCAATTTCGTGAGAAAATCGAACGCCTTAAACGGGGCGAATTAGTGCCGCTCACATAAACAAGGAACTCCATGAAAGCAATAGCACTCTTTAGCGGCGGACTTGATTCGACTCTTGCCATGAAACTCATCCTCGATCAAGGAATCGAAGTCATTGCATGTAACATAAATACAGGATTCGGCTCCACCAAAGACCGACTTAATCATATGAAAAACATGTGTGAACAAGTCGGTGCAGAATTTAAGAGTGTTGATATCCGTGATGAATATATCCGCGAAGTCCTTTTTACCCCAAAATACGGCTACGGTAAAAACTTCAATCCCTGTATTGATTGTCATGCTAAAATGTTTGAAGTGGCCAAACGTCTTATGGAAGAGTGGGGGGCGAGTTTTTTGATCAGCGGAGAAGTCTTGGGTCAGCGTCCGATGAGCCAAAATCGTGAATCACTTGATAAAGTACTCAATCTTAGTAACTGTGACGGATTACTCTTGCGTCCGATGAGTGCCAAATCGTTGGAACCGACGATTCCTGAAATTAACGGGTGGGTTGATCGTGAAAAACTTGAAAATATTGTCGGACGCAATCGTGAACGTCAAATAGAACTTGCAGAGGCATTCGGACTTAAAGATTATGAGGCTCCGGGAGGGGGGTGTTTGCTCACTGATGAGAAATTCTCCAATAAAATTCGTGATTTTATTGCCCATGACACACTGGAAGTAGCGGATATTCCGACATTGAAATACGGACGCCAGCTTCGTCTTCCTGAGGGGGCAAAATTTATCATCGGACGCAATGCCGAAGATAATGCTATGCTCGAAGGGATTGAAAACTCTAAATACATTCATATCCATACGGAGCTTTTTGGACCGCATTCGTTGATCTCTTCTGCCGCGAGTAATAATGATAAAGTATTGGCGGCTAAACTGGTGTTAGCTTATTGTAAACCGGGATTTGAAGGGGAACAAACCCTTGATTTCGGAGGGACACCGCTAACCACCGTTAGCGATTTAAGTCGTAACGATGCTCAGAAGTATTTTATTTGATATTATTTTGCGACTGAACAGCCGTAACCTGCTTTTTTAACGGCATCACACATTGCCTCAGGTTTTGTGCCATCGGCAGTTTTGACTTCCGCTTTGCCCTCTTTGAGGTAAACTGTCGATTCTTTGACCCCATTTACTTCATTCAAAGTTCCTTTTACGTTTTTCACACATGCAGGGCAGGTCATACCGCTCACATTGAGTTTTACAAGCTGATCGGCACTCGAAACCGCAACCAATGCTACCAAAGAGAGGAGAACTTTTTTCATTCGCGAATCCTTTAAATAATTTCATGCTATTGTTTCATAGAACTGTTAAATTTGTGTTAAGTCTTAACACTGTTGTAACAAAAATTATTTAAACTATTGATATTCACTAAAAGGTTTGATTATGCACGGTATCGAATGGTGGCTCATAATTTCGATTGCATTCGCAGGAAGTTTCGGTCACTGCATCGGAATGTGCGGAGGCTTTATCGTCGCGTACAGCTCTACTAAAATTGATGATTCTATGAGTCGTAGTGCGCAGTTTATTCGACACGGTGCCTATAATATCGGACGGGTTAGCTCTTATATCATTTTGGGGATGATATTCGGCGCTATCGGCGCTTTATTCGCACTTTCAATGGAGATGCACGGTGCGCTCTTTATCTTCGCGGGAATTATTATGATTATCACCGCGTTGGGGATGTTTGGCGTATCATCTCTTATTCATGCACTGGAGCGTGGGTTTTCGAGTAATGCATTATTTAAAACCCTTTTTTCCCGTCTTATTAAAAGTAAGAGTATCGGAAGTTTTTTTGCATTGGGAGTTATGAACGGATTTTTCCCTTGCGGATTTGTCTTTTTCTTTGCGGCAAAAGCGGCAGCGTCTGCTTCGATTATTGACGGAGGGCTTATTATGGCGGCATTTGGGTTAGCGACGGTTCCGACTCTTCTTGCCCTTGGGCAATCGGTTAGCTTTTTCAAAGAGATTGCATTCCGTCAAACGATGAACCGTATTGCCGCTTTGGCTATTCTTATTTACGGTCTTTACAGTATTTATTACGGATTGGCCTATTTTTTCGATTTACCGTTGTAAGGATACGATCGCTTCTTCGAAAGCCGTTCGATTCAGTCCGAACTTTTGTATGAGCTCTAATGCCGAGGATATCCCCTCTTCGCTAAAAGTATTTTGCAGATTGAGTGTTTTCGTAACAACTCTTAGCACTTGAGCGTAAGGATTCTGAGTCTCTTGGTTTGATATTTCTCGTAAAGCATTAATGAGAGCTTCATCAAAATTCCAATGTTCAAACATCGTTGCCGCAATTTCATAGCTGCATATTCCGAGATAATTTCGTTCAACTTCTTCAAGAGGTTTCCCTTGTGAAATTTCTTCTAAAAAAGCCTCTAAATTACCGGATGCGATAATTTTTAACGAACCGACAAGCTTTCCAAGTTCCATTAAAAAAGCACTGCTTTGTAATAACGGCAACATAGACTTATCTACGTTCCGATACCACTCTCTTGCTAGAGCCATTTGTAATGAAGATACTTTTGTCAACTCATCAATCGTTACCCCGTACGGGGTTAAATCAATGACTACCACTTTTTTAATGGCACTTGCCGCGGCAAAACCTCGGATCATTGAAATTCCGAACAACATGATTGCTTGGGGAATAGAAGATATCTCTTTACTCATGCCATAGAGAGGAGAATTGACCGATTTCAAGATATTGGCACTGAGCATCGGGTCATTTTCTATGACACGAGAAAGTTCATCTATATTGGTGTCATTGCTCATGCACAATTCTTGAATACGTACTACTGAAATCGGCAGAGGAGGAAGACTTTTAATCTCTTCAAGCATATGTATTTAATTCCTCGCAAGTTAATTTATCAAAAATATACTCTTCTGATAAGTGTCTATTAACGTGAGTGTACTCGTACTCCATTTAAACTATTATTAGTTTGGGTAAATTAACGCTATACTAATCCAACATTTTTTGAGGAGTCACTATGTCCGGAGTAATGTTTTCGTTTTACAATTTTGCATCGTTGATCGATCTCAATATCGGAATATCGGATCGGCTTGATGAAAATCGTTCAGAGAGTTTTTCCATTATGTTTTGCGATTTTTCAGGTATCTCACAATCGCTGGTTGAAGCCAATCTAAAAACATTGCTTCGTACTTCTGATTCTATCGTCCATTATGAACATTATTACTTTTTTGTGATGCCGTATACGGATAAATACGGATGTGGAATGGTTGAGAAAATGATGGAAGAGCTTTTTGCAAAACCTATCTCCTCGGCAGCGGTTTGCTACCCCTCAAACGGAGAAAACCCGTCTGAACTATTTGAGTCGCTTCATGCTGAAGCGAAAAAAGTGACGGGGATTGATCTTGATTGTCTCTACAGCGCCGCAAATCGGGAGCCGTAAAAGAAGGTTAGCGTTGAGATAAGACAGGCTTAAAGGTATGATACGGGGACTTTTTATAGTACTCTATTGCTTCGTGAATATCGCTTTTTCGGGCAAGATTACGATCATACACATAGACTGAGCTTGAAACGTTTTCACACGGTTGAATTTTACAAGGTTCACTTTTTAATTCTTGAGCTACGGCGCTAACAGCACTGTTTGTAACCGGAGTAGTGCTCACTACCGAGACCGGCTTAGTCGCTTCATGCACCGCCGCAACGGCTTCTTCTTTTTTCACAACAGAAGGAGAGGTAGAAGCTTTTGCCTCTACCGTAGCCTTTGGCGTAGATGTTTTGGATTCACATACTTTCGGTGTTGTTCGATTGATTGGACGGACAAAGGCATCTTTACTGATTGCTTTTGCTTTTTTAAGATCATGGTGTGCTGCTTTTGCGGAAGTATATTTTCCCACCGTCACCACATTGCACGCCCCCTCTTTTTTCTTTTCGGAACGGAGGGCGCTTTTTTGCACCTTTTTTTCAAAAGCGGGAGTGATCGAAGCCTCTTTTTGGGCACTGATCGTTTGAATCGTATATTCCTCCGCACTCAACACTACATTTGTCATACTGAACATCATAATTAGGGCTAACTTTTTCATGTTATCTATATCGACAGAAGAAGAATAAAACTTTATAGAGGGATCTTTTTTATTCACATTGACTTTTAAGAGCCCTAATCGTATAATGGCGCTCCAATATCTTTGGGCCCTTAGCTCAGCTGGGAGAGCGCTTCGCTGGCAGCGAAGAGGTCAGCGGTTCGATCCCGCTAGGGTCCACCATCTTCATTTTGTCCTCATTATTAACATTTACGTAATCTAACCTCACTATAATAGCTCTAATACTTTTCCAAAAGGAACCTTATGATGAAACTTTCTTTAGCAATCGCATCCCTTGTTATAACCTCGTCGTTCGCCTTGGCTGCTCCCGCAACACTCGCTACCGTGAACGGTAAAGCGATTACATCAGGAGATGCAAACACTTTTTTAGCCAAAGCTGCACCGGGGATGAGTTATGAAAAACTCGATCCAAAAATGAAACGTCAGGTTGTCGATCAGCTAGTTAATCAGACACTTATTAAAGATCAAGTCCTCAAAAGCGGCATTCAAAATACGGCGCAGTTTAAAGCACAGTATGCTGCTATTAAAAATGATTTGGCGGTCGATATGTGGATGAAACAACAAATGAAGAAAATTTCTGTCAGTGATAAAGAAGCGAAAACGTTTTACGATGCCAATAAAGACAAAATGAAACAAGGGGAAAAAGTGATCCCTTATGATAAAGCTAAAGCTGAAATCACACAGTTTTTGAAACTTGAAAAATTTAAAGCGCATATGGATAAAACAACCGATTCCCTTCGCTCCGCAGCCAAAGTAGAAATCAAGCTCTGATAATCTCTTGGAAAACGTGCGTACGGCTAACCCTTTTATCCTTTCGGTAGGGATTCATCTTGCTTTGGCTGCTCTGTTGATCGGAGCCCTTAGTGCGGTGCAGAAAATTATTCCGGCTGTACCCGAAAAAACAATCTTAAAAATTTTGTTACAACCTTCTGAATCATCGGTTAGTATACCTAGGGTGCAACAGCCCAAAGTTGAACCGATCGAACCGAAAAAACCGTTGGTTGAACAAACACGAAAAGTTGAGACGTTGAAGCCTCGTGTCCCTACGGAAATTAAACCGAATATTCCTGCACCGTCCATAGTCTCGAAAGTGGAGATACCCGCTCCTGTGGTTTCTAAAATACCGGAAGCGGCGACGGTTGTTATCCCTAAAGCGCCTCCTCCAAAAGTAGAAGAAAATTACGAAGAAGAGAATTTGGGGCGTATTCGCACGATTTTAGCTGAACGGCTCAAATATCCTAAAAATGCTTTACGCTTAAAACAGCAGGGAGAGACGACCGTCACATTTACCCTTGGGAGCAATCGCGAAGTAAGTCAAATCACAATCTCTCAAAGTTCCGGGTTTGAGCTTTTGGACGATGCGGCAAAAGATCTGATTGAAAGTTCTGCGACGGAGTTCCCGAAGCCGAAAAAATCGGTACGGATAAGCGTACCGATTGCCTACCGTCTGCGGTAAGACTATCCTCTAGCCGCAAGTCCTCGAGCAAGAGATTGTTCAATATCGTGTGAATAATTTGGATTGTTTGCCCGAAGTGTTTTCTCAAAACGGAGTATGAGCTGAGAATTGGTGTGGGGATGCACGCAGAGTGTTTCAAGCAAAGTTTTGTATTTGCCTATCGTATGTGAAGTCATTGTTCCAAAGCGATTTAGAATTACGTCAACAGCATGATGAAGTTCTTTGCTGCTTGAAGATCTATTTTTAATAATCTCGCTTAAAGACTCAAACGTTTCGATGTGTTTCGGATCATCAGAGATCGGTTTACTCTTGCTGCTCCAGACATAAAGTGCGACGAGTAAGATTAGAATAAACAATAATCCTACAATAGTGAGTATTAAATTTACAGGGATCATAATAGGGGTTCTCTTAGATTGATATGAGAAGTATTGTAGCTAAATTTTTTATTAAAATGATCTCTTTTTGAAAAGGATATAAGTCTAAAAAAGAATTGTTTACTTCAATAGGCGCTATAATAGAACCAAACTAGGTGGGGAGGGTAGTGCAATGGAACCGTTATTTATCCAAAACAGTATCCTCTCTCTTGTCTTAGGCTTTTTGATCGGATTGCAGCGCGAAATGCATACTATTTATTCCCATAAAGTACAAGATTTTGGAGGGGCACGGACTTTTTCCATGATTGCTCTTTTTGGGTATTTATCGGCATGGTTTAGCGCTTTCTCTCCCTATTTTTTTCTGATTGCATCCGTTATGATGGGACTTTTACTTATTGCCGCATACATCGTTAACAGTATCTCCATTCCTGAGAAAGGGGCGACGACAGAGTTTGCCGCCCTTGTGACTTTTGTGATCGGAGGAATGCTCAATTTTTCGCTCCCTATCTTTTCGGTATTTATTACGATTATTGTTTTGTTTGTGCTGAATATCAAAGATACCGTAAAAGAGTATGAGCAGACGATTACAAAAAAAGATCTTGCTGCCGCTATCTTGTTCATGATTATGACATTTGTGATCCTCCCAATTCTCCCCGATCATCCTATTGATCCGATGGGTCTTATCAATTTGTACCGTATTTGGATTATGGTTGTTTTGGTTGCAGGGATCTCTTTTTTCGGCTATATAGCCATTCGTATTTTAGGCGCCACTCACGGTATTGTGGTTGCCGGTATCTTTGGCGGGTTAGTCTCTTCAACCGCCGTCGCAATGAGTATGGCGAGGCGGGTTCACGAAAACGGATTTTTAGTAAAAAATCTCACACTGGGAATTATTTTGGCATCTTCCATGATGCTTATTCGTGCGGGAATAGAGATGTGGGTGATTAATCCCGTCCTCACAAAAGAGTTTATCCTCCCTATAGTGATAGGCTCACTTGCGGGATATGGGTATATCGGTATGCTCTATTTTTCCTCTAAACCCGAAGAGATACCTCAGAATATTGAGTTTAAAAATCCTTTTAGTATTAAAGAAGCTCTGATTATGGGATTGGTATTCGGGGCTACTCTCGCTCTAATAACTCTTTCTAACCGGTATGTAGGTGATATGGGGGTGTACGCAGTCGCTATCGTTTCAGGGATTGCCGATGTCGATGCGATTATTCTTTCTCTCTCCTCTTTAGCCAAGAACGGTCTTAATGCGACCACGGCACAGTACGCTATACTTATTGCCATTATCAGTAACTCTTTTGCAAAAGCCGTATTGGTGCTCTTCTTTGGAAACGTTGTCCTCTTTCGATTGGTATTGATCTATTACTTGATTTCGGTTGGGGTGTTTACGGCAACGGCACTGCTGATGCTGTAAGGATTAATTTTTTTTAGATACGATGTCATATCAAATCAGTAAGGAACAGTAATGTTTTTAGACTATTTTCTCTCGTTCGGCCTCTATTTTGTCACGGCAATGGCCGTTTTTGGAATTTTTCTTTTTCTTTACGCGAAAGTCACCCCTTATGATGACTATAAAATGATTTTCGAGGAGAATAACACTGCCTCGGCACTTGGACTCGGCGGAGCGGTTTTAGGATTGTCTATCCCTCTTTACAGCGCGCTGGTTCACTCGGTTTCGTATGATGATTTTGCGATGTGGGCAGTTGTGGCTATGGCTATTCAGCTTATTTTCGCTTTTATCCTTACCCGTTTAGGCGGCAAGTTCTCGGTTAAAAACCATATCAATGCCGGAGATGTTTCCGTAGGTGTTTTAATGGCATTTCTCTCTATCTCCATCGGATTAATTAATGCAGGATCGATGAGTTATTGAAAATTTTAAAAGCATAAGCTTCAATTTGAGGTTTAGGTTTTTAAAGTACGGTAAAGAAGGGATTTGTATGGCGGACAGCTAGAGATTCGAACTCTAGGTAGGTTGCCCTACACACGCGTTCCAGGCGTGCGCCATCGACCACTCGGCCAGCTGTCCATTTTTGAGAGAGTGAAATTGTACCAAAGATAGCTTAAGTATGAGTATCGTTAGGTAAGAGAATAAATCAGAGTGATTATTCAAAGGATGGAATTATAGAAAACCGAAACACGAAGGAGGAGCGTTTCGGTCAAACTATCGAAGGAGAATCGAAACACCATTGTAAAAGAGAAGTGTTAATTTAGTGTAAAAAAATATTATTTTTGAATGTATATTCCCTTGATATAATGGTGCCATACTATTTAAAAGGGTTTTCGTGCTCCCAAATCAACGTTTTCATTCTATTAGTGACGACTTTAGATCCCCTTATGCGCGAGATCGGGATCGTATTATCCATTCAGGAAGTTTTAGACGACTGGAGTATAAAACACAGGTTTTTTTAAATTCTCAAGGGGATTTCTTTCGTACGCGTCTCACCCACAGCATCGAAGTAAGTCAAATCGCCCGTTCCCTCGCGTCACATCTGGGGCTTGAAGAGTCGTTAGCCGAAAGTATTGCCCTTTCGCATGATTTGGGTCATACCCCTTTTGGACACATCGGCGGAGATACTCTTGATGTTTGTTTAAAAGAACGGGGCTTCGTAAGCGGATTTGAGCATAATTTTCAAAGCTTTCGGGTCGTAACCAAACTGGAACAGCGGTACAAAGCATTTTTGGGACTTAATCTCACCTATGCGACATTGGAAGGGATATTAAAGCACTCCTACCCTTATAACAAATCATTTTTACCTGAAGAGATAAAAGAATCTTTTGCTCTGGATACCCATCCGAGCATCGAAGCGATGATCGTTGATCGTGCCGATGAAATCGCCTATATCAGTCATGATATTGACGATGGGGTTGCCTCAGGGCTTATCACGTTTGAAACGCTTAAATCCAGCGAATTAATTCAGACCATTTTACAAAAGGTCTATGATGAGGGAATTCATGAAGATGAAGATGAGATGTTTCGCTACCGTTTTAGTTCTCATCTAATTAATCATTTGGTCTATTCTCTTCTCGAATACTCTCGCGATAAAATTGATAATACCCGTGTGTTAGCTTCAGTTATACCGGCATCGGAACCGATAGTTATCGGATTTGAACCTGCATTAGAGACGCAGATCAAAAAACTCAAAAAACTTTTGTTTCAAGAACTCTATCAGCACAAACACATTATGCGTAAAATGTTTGCGGGGAAACAAGCAATTATCGGATTGTTTAACGCTTTGATGGAAGAGCCGAAGATGTTACCGCGTTATTATTTGGAACAGTGTGAACGACGCAATACTCACCGTGTTATTAGCGACTATATCGCAAGTATGTCGGATCGGTATGCGATGGAGTTATATAATGAGTTATACGGGAGAGAGGGCTAGAAAAATAAACTTTAGGGGGTTGTAGGGACATTTGTCCCTGCCACTAAAACGGATGTATCCGTTTTAGTGTGTAACATTAGATTAAACGAGTACCGCTTCGCGTTTGCCCGCTTCGAGATGACCGATAACGTATCCGTCCGTCGACGCTAATACTTCGGCAACGTCCGCTTCTTTGACGACGAGGATCATTCCGACCCCCATGTTAAAGGCACGGAACATCTCGTGACGCTCAACGTGTTGACCGATCAATTCAAAAATCGGCAAGACACGGATAGACGATTCGGTGATAACGGCACGTAACCCCTCAGGGAGAACGCGTGGGAAGTTTTCGACGATTCCGCCACCCGTGATATGGGCGAGGGCTTGGATCTTATCTTTGAGTGCTTTGAATGTCTTGACGTAGATGCGTGTCGGAGTCAAAAGGGTCTCAATAAGAGGTTTTCCTTCGAATTCGTCTTCGAACTTCATCCCCATTTTTTCAAACAACACTTTACGTGCTAATGAGAATCCGTTGGAGTGTAATCCTGAACTCGGCAATGCGATGAGGATATCCCCTGTTTTTACTTTGTTCGAGCGGTCAAGTTCGCTTTTTTCGCCGATACCGACGGCAAATCCTGCCAAATCGTAATCATCGCTATGGTACATCCCCGGCATTTCTGCGGTTTCACCGCCGATTAGGGCACACTCTGCCTGACGGCAACCTTCCGCGATACCGCTCACGACGGCGGTTGCAGCAGTGACATCGAGCTTGCCGGTGGCGTAATAGTCGAGAAAAAACGATGGGGTTCCGAAGTTACAAATGAGATCATTTACGCACATCGCGACCAAATCGATCCCGACCGTATTATGAATACCTGAATCGATAGCAAGTTTGAGTTTTGTACCGACCCCATCCGTTGCGGCGAGCATGACCGGCTCGCGGTATCCGCTCGGAAGCTCAAATGCCCCTGCGAATGAACCGATTCCGCCGAGTACACCGGGGATTGCCGTCGATTTAACGAGTGGTTTGATATTTTCGACAAAACTGTTACCCGCGTCGATATCGACACCGGCATCTTTATAGCTGATTTGACTCATGAAGTCCCTCATCTGTTGTAATAATGGAATTATATCAGATGAGTTGTTAGGGGAAATTTAGGGGATCAATCTTTTTGGGGACATTTTCCAAAAACTTTTTTGAAAATCCACAGTGACGGGCAAAAATCGAATAAAGCCCATACGATAACCATCACGATAACCAGGGTTTGCAGGATCATAGCGTAGAGCATTTGCCCATCGGCAAATAAAAACATTGCGGCGGTAAGTACTATTGCCATTAAAAAACGTTGAATCTTTTCAGCACACATTTGATTACTCCAGTTTGTGATATAAATTTGACTAAATTATAACGAATGTTTTTCTCCTTTTCTTTAATCTTTGTATACGAAATGGAATATTCAATGCGTTTTAATCTCTGCGTGTTACAATCGCTGAAAAATTCCCTATACAAATGAGAAGAGAAGCACTTAATGAAAACATTTATCACCCCTGAAATGATGGTACACGTTGCGATGTGTACCCATAAAAATCCCCATAAAATAATGGTCGTAAGCGATCAAAGTGATCTGTTAAAAGGTGAATTGGCTCGTTATCGTGATATAGAGGCGAGTTTTGCAGATGCGAAGGATCTTCTCGGTACTTTACGAAACAGTACGGATAAAAGTATTGATGTGTTACTTTTGGATACGTCAAGTGAGGATAGTGCGGTATATGCTCATGTAAACCGCATCCTAAAAGAGGATGCTCTAATCGTTTGCAAACATCCGCATTTGGATGATGTGGCAGAAAATACGAAACTCATGCAGATTTTGGGGAACTATTTTAAAATCATTATGCCCTATCACCTCGAAGACGGCTCAACGTTATTGCTTTGTTCCAAAGAGTACCATCCGACTGCTGATTTGATTTTGCAGCGGAGTGATCTATTGGAAGGGCATCACTATTACAACTGCGACATTCATATCGCTGCATTTGCCATGCCTCAGTATGTTCGTAAAAATTATTTGGGCATTATCCGCAACTAATGGCGTTTGAGTATGCCATTGCACTCACAGGCGGGATTGCGACAGGGAAAAGTACGGTTGCATCCTTATTAGGTCTTAACGGTCTGCGCATCATCGATGCCGATACGATAGCCCACCGTATTTTGGATGAGCACAGCGCTTGGGTTGT
The DNA here is from genome assembly GCF_031427015.1 of Sulfuricurvum sp. Taxonomy (GTDB): domain Bacteria; phylum Campylobacterota; class Campylobacteria; order Campylobacterales; family Sulfurimonadaceae; genus Sulfuricurvum. The sequence continues at coordinate 147,830 of NZ_JASJOW010000002.1, forward strand.
TGAGCGATTCGGTGATGCGTTTGTTAAAAATGGAAAAGTGGATCGAAGTGCATTGGGAAAAATAATTTTTGCCGATCCGGAAGCGAAAAAAGAGTTGGAAAGTTTTCTCCATCCGAAAATCCGCGCCGCCATCGAAGAGCAAAGTGAAAAACAAGACCGTCTCAAATATCCCTATCTGATCGATATCCCCCTCTTTTTTGAGACGTCGTCGTACCCGATCAAAAACTCGGTGGTCGTCTATACCCCCAAAGCATTACAGTTGGAGCGGTTTATGAAGCGCAACGGTTTTTCCGAAGAAGAATCCTTGCGCCGTATCGAGAGTCAGATGGATATCGATGAGAAAAAAGCGCGAGCGACGTGGGTGATTGACAACTCCTCAAACCTCAAACATCTCCAACGTGAGTGTGAACAGTTTGTGGATACTATTAAATTGCTCTATCCCGCTCCTAAGGTATAATTACCGTTATTATTAATCCAAAGGATTACCCCATGCTTCAAATCGCTAAATACTGCGCCAGCGGTAACGATTTTGTCATCTTTCATACTTTCCATGGAGCGGATCGTTCAGGCCTTGCCCGAACTCTTTGCGATCGTCAAAACGGTATCGGAGCCGATGGTTTGATTGTTCTGATCCCTCATGAGAGCTACGATTTCGAGTGGGAATTTTACAACGCCGACGGCTCCACCGCATCGATGTGCGGAAACGGAAGCCGTGCGTGCGCCCATTATGCGTATCGATTTGGATTAGCAGAGGAGAAAATGGAGTTCTTAACGGGTGCGGGGCTGATAAAAGCTTCCATCGAGGGAGATATGGTTCAAAGTGACTTGACCCCTCCGCTTGTTATTAATGATGCCATTTTAGAGCATGAGATGCGATGGTGGCTGATTGATACGGGGGTTCCCCATTTGGTAACTTTTGATGCCGGTATGGAACATTTTGATATTGCAATGGCGCGCGAGCTTCGTCACAAATACAATGCCAATGTAAACATTGCAACGGTGAATGCAGATGGAAGTATGCGGGTACGAACTTATGAACGCGGTGTTGAAGATGAGACGTTAGCGTGCGGAACAGGGATGGCGGCATGTTTTTATCGTGCATCGATTGAAGGATTGGTCGCGGATAATGCTCGTGTCTATCCGAAAAGCGGAGAGACTCTCTATCTAGGACTTGATGAGGGGACGATTACGTTCAAAGGGGAAGTCAAAGGGACATTTGAGACCCTTTGGCGATTATAATCCCGCTCTCTCCATAATCTGTGCTTGAGCATCCGCGATAAGGGGATCGATAATATCATCCATCAATCCCCCCTGCATAATCTCCTCAAGTCGATAGAGGGTGAGGGTGATGCGGTGATCGGAGATACGGTTTTGAGGGTAGTTGTACGTTCGGATACGCCCTGAACGATCCCCCGTTCCCACTTGCTCTTTACGCTCGTTCATCTCTTTTTCTTTTGCCTCTTGCATCTGCATCTCATACAAACGGGCTTTTAGGATCTTCATCGCTTTGTCTTTATTTTTATGCTGCGATTTTTCATCTTGGTTGTTGACGACGATACCGCTTGGGATATGGGTAATCCGTACGGCGGAGTCGGTCGTATTGACACTTTGTCCGCCGCATCCGCTTGAGCGCATTACGTCGATTTTTAGATCGCTTTCATTGATATTGATCTCGACGTCATCCACTTCGGGCATCACGGCGACGGTAATGGCGGAAGTGTGAACCCGTCCTTGGGATTCTGTTGCAGGGACACGTTGAACGCGGTGGGTTCCCGCTTCGTATTTAAGGCGTGAATAGACCTGCTCCCCTTTGATAAGGGCGATAATCTCTTTAAACCCTCCCGCATCGGAGGGGCTGGTGCTCATGAGCTCGATTTTCCACCCTTTCAGATCGGCGTAGCGGACATAGGCATTAAACAAATCGCCGACAAAAATAGCCGCTTCATCTCCCCCCGTACCGGCACGTAGCTCGATATAGATGTTCCGTTTATCGTTAGGATCGGCAGGTATGAGAAGCTTTTTAATCTCATCTTCGAGAGGTGAAACCATCGGCTCTAACGTGCGTAACTCCTCTTTAGCCAGTTCGCCGAGTTCCGCATCAAACGCGAGCGATTTATTCTCTTCGATATCATCAAGAAGTTTTTTGTATTCGGTTGCTTTGGTGACAATCGCTTGGATTGCCGATTGTTCTTTCGAGAGATCGGTCATCCGTTTGATATCATTGCCGATATCGGGAGAACTGAGCAGTTCGGTCAATTCGTTGTAACGGTTGATAAAAGGGGTAAGTTTGTCGGATAACATGAGTGTGTCCTAAAAGAGGCGTTGTGAAAAATTAGAGAAGGTGAAGTTTGCCCTGAGGGCAAAACTTATGCTGCGATTTTGTTAACAGCGAGGTGAAGACGACTTACTTTACGAGCAGCAGTCTCTTTTTTCAAGACACCTTTGCTAACATATTTGTGAAGATTAGCATTAGCGATCACAAGAGCGGCACGTGCAGCATCTTTGTCTCCGGCTTCAACGGCAGTGCGAACTGCTTTAACAATGTTTTTAATACGTGTACGGTAAAATCTGTTACGTTCAGTACGTTTTTCCGTTTGACGGATACGTTTCAATGCTGACTTATGGTTTGCCATGGCATTTATCCTTGTCGAGGTTTAATTTAGGGTGAAATATTACCTTAAAGAAAATTAAATTTAAGTTAAAATTTATAGAAATAGAAATAAAAAAGAAAAACTAATTTTTAAAAGGAAGAAAATTTTATGAAACTTTTTGGAACGGATGGAGTACGCGGAGAAGCGGGCTCATTTTTGACGGCAGAATTGGCGATGCGGGTAGCGATGGCGGCAGGTATCTATTTTAGTGCCCATTCCCGAACGAAAAAGATTTTAGTGGGTAAAGATACGCGACGCAGCGGCTATATGATCGAAAATGCGATTGTTACCGGACTCACCGCAGTGGGATACGATGTAGTACAAATCGGTCCGATGCCTACCCCTGCCATCGCTTTTTTAACGGAGAATATGCGATGTGATGCCGGGATTATGATTTCGGCGAGTCATAACCCTTATGAAGACAACGGAATAAAATTTTTTGATGCTCACGGCAATAAACTATCAGAAGATGTTGAAGCGCAGATTGAAGCGATAGCTCATAATAAATCCCGTCTGGAAGAGGGGCAGGTGACGGGGAAAAAGATCGGTTCGGCCAAACGGATCGACGACGTGATCGGTCGTTATATCGTTCAGCTCAAAAATTCTTTTTCGCGTGATTTAACGCTGCAAGGATTGCGTATCGTTTTAGATACCGCCAACGGTGCGGGGTATAAAGTAGGGCCGACCGTTCTCGAAGAACTCGGTGCCGAAGTGATCGTACTGCACGACAAACCGAACGGATTTAACATTAACGAGGGGTGCGGAGCGCTTCATACTAAAGATTTGCGCGAAGCGGTAAAACAATATCGCGCCGATATAGGGCTTGCCCTTGATGGAGATGCCGACCGCCTTATCGTCGTCGATGAAAATGGCGAAGAGGTTGACGGCGATCAGATTTTGGGGGCATTAGGACTCTTTTTACACCAAAGCGGACAGCTCAAAGGGGGCGGAATCGTTGCTACCGTTATGAGCAATCAAGCACTAGAGGATACGATGAATGAAAACGGATTAAAACTTTTCCGTTCAAACGTCGGTGATAAATACGTATTGGAAGTGATGCGTGAAAACGGTATTAACTTCGGGGGAGAGCAAAGCGGCCATATCATCATGCACGATTACGCCAAAACAGGGGATGGACTGGTCAGTGCACTCCAAATTTTGGCGTTACTTCTCACTTCAGGGAAAAAAACAAGTAAAGTACTCAGACCGTTTAAGCTCTATCCTCAAAAGTTGGTCAATATTAAAGTTAAAGTCAAAAAACCGCTCGATCAGATAGCGGGGCTCTCAACTGAACTCGAAGTGGTAGAAGCGCAACATATGCGTCATCTGATTCGCTATTCAGGTACTGAAAATAAGCTTCGTATTTTACTTGAGGGAAAAGATGCAAAAGTAATGGAAAAGACAATGGATACACTTGTTGCTTTTTTCGAGAAAGCGCTCAATGCTTAAATCACTCTCTATTCTTGTTTTAGCGGCACTGGGAATTTTTATTGTCGATCAAAATATTAAATGGCTTTTTGTCGAAGGATTTCGGTATTACACCGAGTGCATCGATCTTATCTTAGTTTATAACCGCGGCGTCGCCTTTTCCATGTTTGCTTTTTTAGAAGAGGGATTAAAATGGATTCAACTAATACTACTTTCGGGAGTTGTGGGGTATACACTCTGGTTGAAAAAAAGGTGTTATATTCTCCCTATCGGGATCATGGTGGGTGCAGGCTTTTCTAATGTGTATGATCGCTTTATCCACGGCGGGGTGGTCGATTATGTGTATTGGCATTGCGGTTTTAACTTTGCAGTCTTTAATTTTGCCGATGTTATGATTGATCTAGCGGTAGTGTGGCTTTTAATTTTAAATTTCCGACCACAGTCGTGTAAGAGTTAAGTGACATTTAACTTCTACGCGGCTATAATTTCGCTCTCGCATTATTTATGATGGTCTTATAGCTCAGTTGGTAGAGCACTACCTCGACAAGGTAGTGGTCACAGGTTCGAGTCCTGTTGGGACCACCATCCAAAAACTCCGTATTTTAGAACTTTTACAAAATTAACTCCCTGCATACAAACCATTAATGACTAATATAATTTGATCCCTAATAAACATAGCTATAATACACGTACATTATGCTTGTGTAAGAGGAAATCCATGGAAGAAAATAATGTTATTATTTACAATACTACCGACGGAAAAGCATCCGTATCTATTTTGACCAAAGACGGCACGGCATGGATGAATCAAAACCAGTTAGCAGAACTTTTTGCCACCTCTATACCAAATATCAGTATGCACATATCAAATATATTTGAAGAGGGTGAGCTTGAGAAAGATTCAGTTGTTAAGGATTACTTAACAACTGCTACAGATGGCAAAAACTACTCCGTCTCTTTTTATGCTTTGGAGATGATTCTTGCTATCGGATTTAGGGTTCGAAGTAAACGTGGAACACAATTTCGGCAATGGGCAAATAAAAACCTGAGCGAGTATATGGTCAAAGGTTTCGTTATGGATGACGAACGACTCAAAAATCCTGACGGTAAGCCTGACTATTTCGATGAACTTCTTGCTCGAATCAGAGACATCAGAGCCTCTGAAAAACGATTCTATCAAAAAGTAAAAGACCTTTTTTCCCTCAGCAGTGACTATGATTCTACCGATAAAGCTACACAGCTATTTTATGCAGAAGCCCAAAACAAACTACTGTTCGCTATCACAGGAAATACAGCCGCTGAAATCATTGTAAACCGTGCCGATGCCGCTTTGCCGAATATGGCAATTACAAGTTTCAAGGGTTCGGTTGTCAGAAAGCAAGATATTTATACCGCTAAAAATTATCTTACCGAGGATGAACTTGACAGCTTGAACCGTTTTGTCGTTGTATTCTTGGAAACAGCAGAACTCCGAGCCAAAAATCGTCAAGACGTAACGATGGAATTTTGGAGAGAAAATATCGACCGTATTATCGAGTTCAATGATAAAGAAGTGCTCAAAGGATATGGAAGCATAAGTCACAAACAGATGGAAAAAATGGTTGAAGCCGTTTATGAAACATTTGATGCAAAGCGCAAAACCTTTGATGCACTCGAAGCGGATATAGAAGACCTTAAAGAGTTGCAACAGCTTGAAGAAAAAGTAAAATCAAGAAAATAAGGATAACTTTTTTTGGTTGAGAATGGAGCTGATATACCATTTTATGTAACGAAGCAATTTTTTAACAATAAATCGTAATCTCATACTTTATCTCAAACCAATCAACATTACCGTATAATTCGCGATATTTTCTCAACGAGGGACACCCTTATGGATATTATTGCAATCAAGCATGATGATCAGATTATCGATTTACAAACCGCTGGGGCACTTGGAATTACGGGCGAAGAGATTGTTTATGACAACTCTCCCGAGTCTCTCGAAGTACTTCGACATTCCTGTGCTCATTTGATGGCTGAGGCGATCAAAGCACTTTATACGGACGCTAAATTTTTCGTCGGACCGACGGTAAAAGAGGGTTTTTATTACGATTTTAAAGTAAATGAAACACTAAATGAAGAAGATCTGAAAACAATCGAGAAAAAAATGCTCGATATTGCCAAAGGCAAAGAGAAGATTGAACGTTACGAGATCACCAAAGCCGAAGCGCGCACTAAATTTGCAAACGACCATTTGAAACAAGCGGTTATGGATCGTATTCCGAGTGAGACGGTGACGATTTACAAACAAGGCGAATTTGAAGATCTATGTCGTGGACCCCATTTACCGAGTGTAGGGCTCATCCGCTATTTTAAATTGACCAAAATTTCGGGAGCCTATCTCGGCGGTGATAGCAAAAATGAAATGTTGACCCGTATTTACGGTATTGCATTTGCCGATAAAGAATCTCTCAAAGCCTATCTTGATCAAATGGCGGAAGCTGAAAAACGTGACCACCGCAAAATCGGTGCCGAGATGAAACTTTTCACATTTCGTGAAGAGGTCGGAGCGGGATTCCCGATCTGGCTCCCAGCGGGTGCGCGTATGCGTTCACGTTTAGAGCAACTTCTTTTTAAAGCACACCGAAAGCGCGGCTATGAGCCGGTACGCGGTCCTGAGATGCTACGAAGTGATTTGTGGAAAGTATCGGGGCATTACCAAAATTACGGTGAAAACATGTATTTCACTAACATTGATGAACTCGAATTCGGTGTTAAACCGATGAACTGTGTCGGTCATATTAAAGTGTACGAACACGATTTGCATTCGTATCGTGACCTTCCCCTTAAATATTTCGAATACGGGATTGTCCATCGCCATGAGATGACGGGTGCACTTCACGGATTATTCCGTGTACGTGAATTTACCCAAGACGATGCCCATATCTTTTGTACAACCGATCAGATTGAGCAACAAATCATCGAAGTCGTTGATTTTGTAGACAAAATCATGAAAACATTTGAGTTTAACTACAAAATGATGATTTCGACTAAACCTGAAAAAGCGGTTGGAGATGACGCGGTATGGGAAATTTCGACCAATGCTCTTAAAGCGGCAATGGATAAAAATAATCTTGCCTACGAGATTGATGAGGGGGGTGGAGCATTCTATGGCCCTAAAATCGATATTAAAATTACCGATGCTATCGGACGTGAATGGCAGTGCGGAACGATCCAGCTCGATTTCAATCTTCCGGCACGTTTTGAACTCGAATACAACGGCGAAGAGAACGCTAAAATCCAGCCGGTTATGATTCATCGCGCCATTTTAGGTTCGTTTGAGCGATTTGTTGGTATATTGACGGAGCATTACGCTGGGGAGTTTCCGATGTTTATCGCTCCGACACAGGTGGCTATCGTTCCGATTGCCCCTGCGCACGAAGCGTACGCACGTGAATTGGCAGATAAATTGATCGATATGGGTGCCGATTTTGAGATTTTCGATAAAAATGAAAGTCTTAATAAGCGTATTCGTACAGCGGAAAAAGGACGTGTACCGATGATCATCGTTTTAGGTGATGAAGAGGTAAACAACAAAAGCATTGCCGTACGTGATCGCCGATCACGCGAGCAATACAACCTGAGCGAAGAGGATTTCCTTGCAATGGTAAAACAAAAAATTAATGAGGTACATTTTTGATTAAGAAACAAGACCGAGTCCAAATGAACGAGGATATCCGCGTTCCTGAGGTACGTTGTGTAGTAGATGGTGGTGAAGCATTAGGGATCATTACGATTCAAGAGGCTATGGCTAAAGCCAACGAACTGGGGCTTGACCTCGTATTGATCTCTCCGGATGCGAAACCTCCGGTTGCTAAGATCATGGACTACGGTAAGTTTCATTATCAAGAAGAGAAAAAGAAAAAAGAGGCGCGTAAAAAGCAAACCAAAGTTGAAGTCAAAGAGATTAAGCTTTCGGTTAAAATTGCCGACAATGATGTAAGCTATAAAGTAAAACATGCACGTGAATTTCTCGAAGAGGGGAAACATGTTCATTTCCGCGTATTCTTGCGCGGACGTGAGATGGCACACCCTGAATCGGCAGTAGCAGTTTTGCAGCGTGTCTGGCCAATGGTCGAAGATATCGGCAGTATGTACAAAGCACCTGCTATGGAAGGGCGCTATTGTAACATGATGGTCCATCCTAAAAAAGACGATAAAAAGTAAAAAAGCCATTTTTATGGTATAATTCGCGCCTCGTTTAGAGAATTTTTGCGAAAGGATCAAGTCGATGCCAAAAATGAAATCGGTTAAAGGGGCGGTTAAACGCTTCAAAGTAAAGAAAAACGGCACTCTAAAACGTGGTAGCGCATTCCGCAGCCATATTTTGACTAAACAAGATGCTGGGACTCGACGCAAACAAAACAGCCCTAAAGTGGTTGCTGCTGTCGATGTTAAAAACATCAAAAAGATGATCGTAGGCTAAAACCTATTAACCCTCCAGCATAACGCTGGGCAAGTCCGCATAGCGGCACCCCGTCATTTATATTTGAAGTGAACCGGGTCAAGAAAGGAAAAAAATGCCAAGAGTAAAAACTGGTGTCGTAAGACGCAGACGTCATAAAAAAGTATTGAAACTCGCACGTGGTTTCTACAGTGCACGCCACAAACATTTCCGTAAAGCGAAAGAGCAACTCGAGCGCTCACTCGTATACGCGTTTCGTGACCGTAAACAGAAAAAACGTGAATTCCGTAAATTGTGGATTATCCGTATCAATGCGGCATGTCGCTTAAACGGAATGAGCTATTCAGTATTCATGAACGGCCTTAAACGTGCCAACATCGAACTTGATCGCAAAATCCTTGCTGACTTGGCTATGAACGACGCAGCGGCATTTACTGCCCTCACCGCTCAAGCGAAATCAGCGCTGTAATTCTAAACACTTCGGGGAGTTTCTCCTCGAAGACTTCTTCTATTCTTTCGTAAATCTCAATTTAGTTCAAAACGACAAACCGTTCAAAGAACGATTTATTGCTCGATTTTATACCCTTTGCTTTCTAGGCATTTTTGACATTCGACACTAATCGGTGCTTTTGAGGCTTCCGTTGCGGCTTTTAGATCATAATAGCGGCACTCTTGAAAATCGGCTTTGATGAGATCTTCTGTTTTACCTGCAGGGCAAATCATTCCATTGAATGACATTTGTTTTTCAGCGCATCCGCTGGTTAGGAGTGTTAGCGCCGTAAGGGTAAGAAATAGAATTTTTTTCATGATTGGTGATCCTCTTTGAGTGAATTTTCGAATAGGTAACGGTGATCTTGCGGAAGTGATTCATATACCATTTTAGCTAAATCACGAATTTCCCACAGCGCTGCTTTATCACTACGAAGAGAAATAAAGTTTTGCAAACTTCGCGCATTAATCGACCAGGTAAGTTCCGTCTTATAACTCTCAGGAAGGCAGTATTTTGCACGGTCGTTACTGATCCCTGCAACTAATACACTGCGGAGGTTTTCAAGGGCTCTGATACTCATTTCATCTACCATCTCTACGCCGCTCATAACGAGATATTTTTCTGCACGCTCATGATGATCAATGCTAAAGGGTGCTTCGTCTTTGAGTTCTTTGAGGGTATAGCGGGTGCTTTTGACACTTAAAGAGGCCATTCGATGACGGGCAAGCTCTTGAAGCAATGCACGACTGATCCCCTCTACATAGAAGTTATAGACGATATGCTCCAGTGTAGAGGCGTGTTTGAATTTATTTCCGACACGATCAATGAGTGCGCGGTCTACTTCGCCGCCATTGTCGCTTTTATCAAAACTTTGCCAACACGTTCGGATAGCATCAGAACAGATTACAAGAGGGGTAAAATGGTGAAGTGTTACTTTCATGTGTAAGTCTTTATTAGAGTTTGAGAGAGTATAGCGAAGAAGAGTTTAAAAAGGGTAAGGGGTGCAGAAGCACACCTTACATAACAAATACGTGAGGAACGATAAGCGGATATTTTTTCATTTTGCGGTAGATATGTTTACGGACGACTTGACGTAAATCATTTTCCAGCGCTTTCGGATTCTCGATAAGCCCCGGTTTAAGGTTAATAAGGAAGTGTTCTAACACATCTTCCATCTCTTGGGCAAATGCTTTATCGTGGCGGTCGGCTACGATACCGAAGCTTGTTACGAGAGGTTTGGAGAGGAGCCGTGATTCGGCGGCACTGACCTGAGCGACAAGCATAACCATCCCCTCTGATGCCATTTTTTGACGATCAATAACGATATCATCTTCAATTTGGTGGTTGTTTTGGTTATCGATATAGGTTTTTCCGGTCTTGACGGTTTTTGCTTTACGCATCATTTTGGTATTGACTTCGATGCTGTCCCCATCACTCATCAGGAGGATATTACGCTCAGGAACGCCGCAGGTTATCGCCGTCTCTTTGTGTTTCATGATATGGTTATACTCACCATGAACTGGGAGAAAGAATTTAGGGTTAGTGAGGCGAAGCATCAATTTTTGCTCTTCCATGCTTGCATGTCCGGATACATGAATATCACGGTCATTCGCAACACGAGCGCCGGCACGTTGGAGATAGTTGAGCATCCCTGAAATAGATCCTTCATTTCCCGGAATCGCACGGGCAGAGAGGACGATCAAATCGGTCGGTTTGATTTTGATATGGCGATGCTCGCCGATTGCCATACGGAAAAGGGCTGAACTCGGTTCCCCTTGACTTCCGGTGGTGACGATCAGGACATCTTTGTCACTCATACGGTTTGCCTCTTCGGCATCGATAAAGATGTTTTTCGGAAGTTTAATGTAATCGTATTGCATACATACTTCGAGGTTACGTTCCATCGAACGCCCGATTACGCACACTTTGCGGTTGTATTTCATCCCTGTCAAAATCGCTTGATAGACACGGTGGATATTGGAACTGAAGGTGGACATGATGACACGTCCTTCCGCTTTAGAGAAGATACGATCAAATCCAGGGGCAACGGTTAACTCACTCGGCGTCCACTCTTTGTTATAAGAGTTAGTGGAGTCTGAGAGGAGACATAAAACCCCTTTTTCACCGTAATAAGCAAGTCGGTGCAAGTCGGCGGTATAACCGTCAACCGGTGTATGGTCGATTTTAAAATCACCCGTATGGATAACGGTTCCCGCTTTGGTGGTGATCGCCAATGATGATGAATCGATGATTGAGTGGGTCATATGCATCCATTCGATATCGAAATCATTTCCGATACGATAGACTTGACGTTTAACAATCGGATTAAAATAGCGGCGGAAATCACGCATATGGTGCTCGTCGAATTTGTTACCGATCATGGCAAGCGGCAACGGTGTTCCATAAATTGGAAATTGCATCTCTTTGAAAAGGTACGGTACGCCGCCGATGTGGTCTTCATGGGCATGAGTAATGATAACTGCTACGATTTTTTTGCGGATTTCTCGTAAATAAGTGAAATCAGGTACGAGGATATCAACACCGTGCATCTCTTCATCCGGAAAACTCATCCCGATATCGATAATGATTGCTTCATGTTCTGTCTCAATAACGGTGATGTTTCCGCCGATTTCGCCAAGACCTCCGAGCGGGGTAATGCGAACTTTTTCATTGTTTTCAAGATTAAGTTTGTAGTGAGGGTTAAGACGATTTTTATGCGCCTCTTGGTTTTGAAGAACAAAATCACGTAGATTGTTATCGATAGGGGTGCTTGGGCTTCCACGGCGACCGCCGCGTCCGCGGTCTCTTCCGCTGCGAGTTGGTTCAGCATCGGTTGCGGTGTTGTTTTCAGCACCTTCCGGACGATCGGTACGCGGAGGACGGTTGTCTTGGCGTGGTGGGCGATTGTCGGTACGCGGAGGACGGTTGTCTTGGCGTGGTGGGCGATTGTCGGTACGTGGAGGACGGTTGTCTTGACGCGGTGGGCGACTGTCTTCACGACCTTCTGTGCTTGGACGTTCCGTTACAGTGCTTTCAGCACCTTCCGGACGAGGATTTCGGCTTCGAAACGGTCTTCGATTATTTCGACGCGGCGGTCGGTTTTCACCTTGGGGCTGTGTTTGCGGTTCAGTGTGTTCATCAGACATAAATTTTCCTTCTGGACGCTGTATAAGCGTAATATATTTGGTATATTTTGGATGCTCTAAATACCCTGAAAAGGTTATTTTATAAGGGTGTAGAGCCGGTGAAAGTCAGAGGTGTCAAGCTGATGAGGTCGGATGGAGCGTTCCAATTTCAGCATTTCAAACGCTTCAATCAGAGAAGTTCCATCATAGCGTGAGGAGAGATTTTTGTGGAGAGTTTTACGAGGCTGTGTAAAGGCCGTTCGTAAAAAGTCTTCAAACCCTTCATCATTACGGTTCGTGCGTTTAGAAATGAGCAGTACGCACGAATCGACTTTGGGAGCAGGCTCAAATGCGGTAGGGGGAACGTGTATTACGATCTCCGCCTCAGCCACACTTTGCGTAATTACGCTGAGCGCTCCAAAAGCTCTCTCTCCGGGTGCGGCAGAGAATTTCTCCGCCACTTCACGCTGTATCATGACAAGCAAGTTTCGGCACGCCGGATCGGCGAGGGCTTTTAGGATGATATTGGTAGCGATATAATAGGGCAAATTTGCCACTAAATCGTACGGTTCATCCAAAAGCTCACTCTTCCAATGCTCTAGCACATCTCCACAACGGAGCTCCAGAGTATTGGTACTGATAGCATCGGCAAATTGGTGCTTCAAATGCTTGCACAAGTCGGTATCGACCTCAAAAGCGGTAACACTTTTGACATCAACTAAATACTTAGTTAAATCACCTAATCCAGGCCCGATTTCTGCGATACGGTAAGGCGTATCGGGCATCGATTGGATGATTTGAGCTAAAACAGCCTCATCTTTTAAAAAGTTTTGACCAAATTTTTTTTTGGCAATTGCGGCACGGTCTTTTTGCATTGCCTTGATTATACCTGATAAAGTGTTAATCCCCTATTAAATCACAAAAAACTCTGTTTTGGAACGGTTTGAATGAAGTTTATCAATTTGGTTACTTTATCGTTACTTTTGGTAATGAGATATATACTTCCGCAATGTATTGTATGCAAGGTGCCACATGAAGAATAACTATTTTGCCAAGCGGATTATCCCCTGCCTCGATGTTAAAGACGGGCGTGTCGTTAAAGGGGTCAATTTTGTGGGGCTAAAAGATGCCGGTGATCCTGTCGAAGTTGCAAAACGCTACAACGAAGAGGGGGCAGATGAGATAACCTTTCTCGATATTACCGCTTCCCACGAAGAACGCGATACGATCGTTCATATCGTCGAGCAAGTAGCCCGTGAGGTTTTTATCCCTCTTACGGTTGGCGGCGGGATACGAGTTCTCGATGATATTTACAAACTTCTTGCCGTCGGGTGTGACAAAGTGAGTGTCAACTCTGCGGCGATTAAACGTCCTGAGTTTATTAATGAAGGGGCTAAACGGTTCGGTTCTCAGTGCATTGTGGTTGCCATTGATGTGAAACGTACGGGTGATCAGTATAACGTTTATCTTAACGGCGGTCGCGTCGATACGGGGATTAATGCATTAGAGTGGGCAAAAGAGGTCGTGGATCGCGGAGCGGGAGAGATTCTCCTCACCTCTATGGACGCCGACGGCACCAAAGCGGGATTTGATCTCTCGATCACCGAACAGATTAGTCGAGCCGTTAATGTCCCTGTTATTGCCAGTGGGGGTGCGGGGACGATGGAACATATTCGCGAAGCATTTGAACACGGTGCCGATGCGGCACTGGCGGCGAGTATTTTCCACTACAAAGAGATCGATATTATGGATCTGAAACGTTATCTATCGACTAACGGGATTCCGGTACGGCTATGATTTTATGCGCCGGCAATAACGAAACGTTTGATTTTGCGACACCGATAGGGGTGGGGCTGATCGACAGTGCTATCAATCTCACCCGCCATTGTTTGGTTCACAAACCCGAATTCCTCCTTTTTGTCGGGAGTGCGGGGAGTTACGGGGAGCATCAAATCAATGACATCATCGAGTCTAAAACGGCGGCTAACATCGAGTTAGGGTTTTTGGATAAAAGTGCCTATACACCGATAGATAACGTCATCTCCGCACAAACGGAAGAGATCAAAGATGTTATCGTTAACTCCTCAAACTACATCACGACGAGTGCGCGTGCAATGGAACAGATGAGAGCACTGGGGATGGGGATTGAAAATATGGAGTTTTTCACCGTTATGCGGGTGGCGCAAATTTTCGGTATCCCTGCCGGAGGAGTATTTTGTATCACCAACTATTGCGATGCCAATGCTCACCGCGACTTTATCGCCAATCACGGATTTGCTAAAGTATTGCTCCGTGAACATCTCAAAGAAAAAGGGTTGATTCGTGGCTAAGAAATGCATCCTCGACTACACCAAGACGGAACTCGCTAATTTGGTGAAACCTTCCTTTCGTGCCAAACAGATTTGGGGATGGATTTATCACCAGTACGCGACGAGTTTTGAGGCGATGGCGAATATTCCTAAGGCGATGCGTGAAGAGTTAGCATCTGAGTATGAGATTATGCCTCTTAAGATTGTGCGAAAAGAGTGTTCAACTGATGGGACGATCAAATATTTATTCGAACTGAGCGACGGGAAAACCGTTGAGACGGTGTGGCTCAAGATGAAAGACGAGTCGATCGATGATGAAGGAAATATCGAGCACGAAGCCCGTTTTACCGTCTGTGTTTCGACGCAGGTGGGATGTAAGGTGGGGTGTTCGTTTTGTCTTACCGCTAAGGGGGGATTTACCCGTGATTTAAGTGCGGGAGAGATCGTCGCACAGGTGTTGGCGGTGAAGATGGATAATAATCTCGCTGCGCATCGCCGTCTTAATATCGTCTACATGGGGATGGGGGAGCCGCTTGATAATCTGGAGAATTTAGCGAAAGCGATCACGATCCTTAAAGACGAAGAGGGGTTAAGTATTTCGGGGAAACGACAAACGGTTTCAACAAGTGGGCTAAGTACTAAAATTGATAAACTGGGGCAGATGGATTTAGGCGTTCATATCGCTATTTCACTTCATGCCGTAGATGATGAACTCCGTAGCGAATTGATACCGATGAATAAGGCGTATAATATCGCTTCGATCATCGAGGCGGTGAAGCGGTTCCCTATCGATACTCGTAAGCGGGTGATGTTTGAGTACCTCGTGATTAAAGGGAAAAACGATGATTTGGTTTCGGCTAAAAAACTGGTCAAACTGTTGCACGGAATTAAATCTAAAGTTAATTTGATCTTTTTTAACCCGTATGAGGGGTCTGATTATCAGCGTCCGACGCGTGCCGATATGGTGGCGTTTCAGGAGTATCTGATCAAACACGGAGTATTGTGTACGATTCGTGATTCTAAAGGGCTGGATATCAGTGCGGCGTGCGGTCAGTTAAAAGAAAAAGAATTAAGCGAGGTTGTGTAATGTCGGGGATGGATTGGTTTCAAGTCGGGTTTTTAGTGATCGTAGTCGGTGTCGGCCTCGGCGGCTTTATTTGGGCCGCTCTGAAAAAAGATTAGAACGTATATTTTAGCATTGCCTGAAAAACATCGTTATCGCTGTGGTAGCTGTTTTCATGGTAATAGTGCCATTCGGTTCCCGCTTCGAGTTTCCCCTCTTTAATTCCTATCATTTGTGTGAGGTCAAAAAGCAATTGATTTTGACTCAAAAAATCTCTTCCAGTCCAGTCGGTGAACCCTTCAAAATGCCATTGATTTCCTATAGGTACATAATAGTTCAATGAGAGTTGATAGGTATGATCGCCGAGGTTTTGATGCTTACGGTAGAGATTAACTCCAAAAACAGTGAATCCCGGAATATTTAAATCAACTCCTGCACCGTAGAGCCAAGCATGATACGTATCGGATCGGTTGTACTGAAACGCGGCATAGGTTTCACGAATAATTCCATTTGAAGTAGAAAAACCGCTTATTTTATCCAAGCTCAGACGAGGAGAAAACTCTCCGTAGAGGTCATTTTTTTTATCGGTAAACCGGAACCCCTCATGGGTGTAAGCATAGTCGACAAACATAAACACATCACCATAGGCAAAGGTACGATAATGTTCCGCAGTTATGGTATGTTTGGCACCATTTTGTGTGTCAAGAAACGTTTGCCCCTCAAAATCTCCGTAGAGATATTGAATATTGGTAGTTGAAAAAGCATTTAAACTCGTGGCTAAAAGAAGACTAATGAACACTAATCGAGGCATGATTTTCCTTTGGAATTTCAAATAAAGCATTGAGTTTTGAAATCAGATCAAGCGGATCACTCTGTGTTCCATGTACCATCATTCCAAAATGTAAATGGGGGCCGGTAATGCGCCCTGTCGCACCACTGAGGGCAATATTTTGTCCTTGCATAACATAATCACCCACTTGAACGTCGTATCGGCTGAGATGAAAATAACAACTGTAAATTCCTTCGCCGTGATCGATAATAATGGTTCCTCCCGCATAATAGCGATCTTCGGCTAGTACGACAATACCGTTATTGGTCGCAATGACAGGGATGGGTGTACGGGCTCTGAAATCGACTCCTCCATGGTAGCTTTTAAGTGTCCCGTTATAGGTGCGGGCAGAACCGTATTCACTCGTAATATAGGAATCAAGCGGTTGAATGAAAGGTTTATTCCAATAACGGACGGGGGTGAAATGTGTATATATCTCTTTTGCCTGCGCGCTTTCACGTTCTATTCTCTCCAGTGCTTCGGGGGGAGGGGTTACTTTCGAGGGGTCGACGCTAAGGGTTTCGGTGGGATAAGTAGCGTTTTGAATCGTAATCGGTATTGAGAGTATTTTACCGGGTGCGTTCCATGTAAGATTCATATCACCTAAGGGGGAGTAATAGTCGATAGGAAAGATAACGATCCCTTGTTGAGGAATTGAGGGATGAGAGAGAACGCTAATGTTGCGATCTTGGGTCACGATTGTTCCGGAGGGAGAGGGGAGTGTTAGGATCAGACTTTTGCCATTGTATCCCTCCCCTCCCCACAGGGATAAAAAACCAATCCATAAAGCGAATAATAGACGCATAAAATTCTCTCTTTTTCTAAAGATAGTTATGATTTTAACATTAAGGGCTTTGAAATCGGATTATTAGAAATAAGTTGTCAGAGAAATAGTATTTGAAAAGGGAGATTTATTTTTTGAAGAAGTCTACCGATGCCCATATAAATAGGGGTTTATCGATTGATGGTGCGGATGAAAGGACTTGAACCTTCACACCTTGCGGCACCAGATCCTAAGTCTGGCGTGTCTACCAATTTCACCACATCCGCACATATAAAAAGTCTAAGGTGGTACGCCCTAGAGGATTCGAACCTCTGACCGATGCCTTAGAAGGGCATTGCTCTATCCAGCTGAGCTAAGGACGCATGAGTATATATGGTGCGCCCGATAGGGTTCGAACCTATAACCTACGGATCCGAAGTCCGTTACTCTATCCAGTTGAGCTACGAACGCACAATCGCCTTCTAAAACATCGTGTATCAAAGGTGTTTCAAACCAGAAACAAATGGGGTGGGTGATGGGGATCGAACCCACGACCCTCAGAACCACAACCTGATGCTCTAACCGACTGAGCTACACCCACCATCTGTAATAAAGAATCTGTTTGAAAAAATACAAAAAAAGAAAAAAAACATGGTCGGGGCGAGAGGACTCGAACCTCCGGCCCCTTGGTCCCAAACCAAGTACTCTAACCAGACTGAGCTACGCCCCGACCTTCATCTAACTTAAACTCGAGTGAGCTAATTAGTGAGGCGAAATTATAGTCGAAAATATGAATATTGTCAAGACAAAGCGTAACAATGTTAAACGATGGGGGTATCTTTTGTCTGTGATGAGACTAAAAACTACAATGAGAGTGAAAAATTAATGTATAATAGAGACTTATTAGATGGAATGTGTAATGTGCTTGGAGTTGTTAGGTTAGGAGGGGAAATGAAAGGTATTTTTCGTAAAAAAGATATGTCCGGCGTGAGTGGAGAATTTCAGCGCAAATTGGGACTAATGGATGTGACGTTTATTGGTGTCGGTGCCGTTATAGGAGCGGGGATATTTGTTATTACGGGTCAGGCAGCGGCAACGATGGCAGGACCTGCGATTGTACTATCATTTTTACTCGGTGCCGTTATGATCGGTATTACAGCACTGATCTATGCGGAACTTAGCTCTGCCTATCCAGTAGCGGGGAGTGCCTATAGCTTTACATTTGCTTCGCTTGGTGAAGTTTTTGCATGGTTTGTCGGATGGAATTTACTGCTTGAATATGGTGTAGCAACTGCTGCTGTTGCAACAGGATGGTCAGGGTATTTACGCCGTTTTTTAGAAAACAGTATGGGGGTAGAAATTCCATTAGCCCTGAGCGGTGCGTATAATCCGAGTGCGGGAACCTATATCGATATCAGTGCATTTGGAATTATTTTAGCGATCTTTGTCCTTCTCGCGATTGGGATTAAAGAAAGTGCAAAAGTCAATACGGCCATTGTATTTATTAAGCTGGCAGTTTTAATTGTTTTTGTTGTTGTTGGATTACCACATGTTGATTTTAATAACCTTTCAAACTTTTTACCGTTTGGATGGGAAGGGGTTTGGCATGGGGCCGCATTGATTATTTTTGCTTATCTTGGGTTTGATGCAATCAGTACGGTGGCGGAAGAGACGAAAAATCCTGAACGGAATATCCCATTGGGTTTACTTCTTTCGTTGGCACTTTCTGTCGTCTTTTTTATTCTTGTGAGTTTTACCCTTACCGCAATCGTCCCCTATCAGGAGCTTAATGTACCTGATGCTCTTGCATTTGCCCTTTATAGAGTGAATGAACCTTTCGCCGCGAATGTTATTGCATTAGGGGCTGTTATTACGATTACAACCGTTATGATTGTCATGGGGCTTGGATTTACCCGTATCTTCTTTGCCCTTGCACGTGATGGGCTTCTCCCTAAAACATTGAGTGAAATTCATCCAAAGTACAATACACCTTATAAAGCAACCCTTATCGGCGGTGCTATTTTGAGTATTATGGCGGGATTGATTCCTCTCAAAACGTTAGCGGAATTGGTTAACATCGGAACATTATTCGCCTATTTGATGGTAGCGGTAGCGATTATCGTCTTGCGACGACAAAATATTATTCAGCCGGTATTTAAAGTCCCTGCGTTTAAGATCCTTATGCCGCTTAATTTTATCTTGATTATTTTCATGATGGCAGGATTACCGTTTGATACGTGGTTACGATTTATCGGTTGGTCTATTATCGGAATGTTGATTTACGCCTTTTACGGTGCTAAACGATCAAAGGCTGAGTGATGGCAGTGTCGGTATGGCGTCAAGTTTTAACTCTCCCTGTCATCGTTATTGCGATGGGGTATTTTGTTGATATTTACGATCTTATTTTATTCGGCGTAGTACGGGTCGAGAGTTTGACTGAACTGGGACTGGATAAAGATGGTGTTACCTTGTGGGGATCGATTATCCTGAACGCCCAAATGGGAGGGATGCTGATCGGCGGGATTCTTTGGGGTGTCCTCGGAGATAAAAAAGGGCGGCTTTCGGTGTTGTTTGCCTCGATTATCCTCTATTCGGTGGCGAATTTGCTAAATGCGTTTGTCACTAATGTCGAGCAGTACGCACTCCTGCGGTTTATCGCCGGTATCGGTTTGGCGGGTGAACTGGGGGCTGGGGTGACGCTGGTTGCCGAAATCCTCCCTAAAGAGCTACGGGGCTATGGGGTAATGAGTATTGCGGCGTTCGGTGTTCTCGGAGTTGTTGCCGCGAACATTGTGGCTGAAAATTTTGCATGGCGAAACGCGTATATCATCGGAGGGGTCCTCGGATTTTTGCTCTTAATTTTGAGATTTCGGGTTAGAGAATCGGAAATGTTTCAGCACCATGTGAGTGATGATATTAAGAGGGGACATTTCTTTGCCCTTTTTACCCACAAGAAGCTTTTCAGTAAATACATTAAAGCGATCGTGATCGGGATGCCGCTGTGGTATGTTGTCGGCGTTTTGGTGATGTTCTCCCCTGAGTTTGCCAAAGCCCTCGATATCATAGGGGAAGTAACGGCGGGTCAGGCACTGATGTACACCTATATCGGGTTATCGGTCGGTGATTTGGCGAGCGGATATTTGTCACAACAGATGCAAAGCCGTAAAGGGGCGTATACGATATTTATGGTTCTCTCGGTTGTGAGTGTCCTATACTATTTCACTCTATCGGGCGCAACGGCACAATCATTTTATGTGGCGGTCTTTTTACTGGGTGTGTTCTGCGGTTACTGGGCGCTCTTTATCACGATGGCGGCCGAGCAGTTCGGAACCAACATCCGTGCGACTGTTGCAACGACGGTTCCTAATTTTGTACGCGGTTCGGTCGTTCCGATTACGTCGAGCTTTATGCTTTTAAAAGAGAGTATGGGGGTTTTGGGCTCCGCTGCAGTAGTGGGGTCGGTTGTGTTTACGATTGCTTTGGTGGCACTTTATTTTACCCGTGAGACGTTTCATGAGGATTTGGACTATATCGAAGCTTGATAGATACTTTTCTTTTTAGAAAAGAAAAGTACGCAAAAGAAAAGCGCCCTCACACCAGAACGCTGGCGGTACGCTTTTGCCCTTCGGCAAGCGACCTTGCTCTTGGTGTGATGTGAGGGCATAATTATTTTAAAATTGGATCATTCCATCTATCGGTGAACTTGCCGTAGCATAGGGACGTTTCGGAATCCGTCCTGCTAAATAACTGAGTCTTCCTGCGATTACCGCATTCTTCATAGCTTCTGCCATCAGCATCGGATTTTGGGCTTGCGCAATCGCTGTGTTAGTAAGAACTCCATCCGCACCTAGCTCCATCGCTAACGCCGCATCACTGGCGCATCCGATCCCCGCATCGACGATAATAGGCACTTTGACCGCTTCACGTACAAACACGATGTTATATTTGTTTTGAACACCCAAACCTGAACCGATCGGGGCGGCAAGAGGCATGATTGCGTGAGCACCCGCATCTTCGAGACGGCGTGCCATGATTGGATCATCCGAGGTGTAGGCCATAATAGTAAATCCATCTTTGGCAAGAACTTCACACGCTTTGATCGTTTCCAAAACATCGGGATAGAGAGTTTTTTGAGTATCGCCGATCACTTCGAGTTTGATCAGATCGATCCCCGTTGCTTCGCGAGTGAGACGGAACAAGGTGATTGCCTCTTCGGCGGTGGTGCATCCTGCGGAGTTTGGGAGGAATTTTACATTGGTTCCCGCAAAGGTATCACGAAGATTCGGTTCGTTCGGATTGGTGATATTGAGACGGCGCACGGCGACGGTGATAAGCTCTGATCCTGATGCAAGGGTTGCCGCTTTGGTCGTTTCAAACGAGTCGTATTTTCCGCTTCCGACGATAAGACGGCTGCCGAGAGTATATTTTCCGATTTGTAATGTGTGCATAGGTATCCTTTATTAATCGTTGAGAATCTTAATAACGCTGAGCGGGAGAATATCATGCTCAATTTCGCGAATTTTAGCCGAAAATTCTTCTAAATTATCATTAGGATTTTTAGTAAAACTTTTTTGCAAGATTATTTCACCGCCGTCGAGTTCATCGGTAACCCAATGAACGCTGACCCCGCAGATTTTTTCATCGCTTTCATAACTTCGTTCGATTGCCCGAGCACCTTTGAATGCGGGTAGAAGCGAAGGGTGAAGGTTGATGGAGTGAATTTGTTTGGTAAATACGGGTGTGAGTATTCGCATAAATCCGCAGAGTACGACAAGATCAGGGGCATAATCGTGAATCATTTCGACCAGTGCGGCGTCATACTCTTCACGATTCTGGTACTCGGTGTGATCGCATACTTCGACCGGAATTCCGGCGGCACGAGCTTTAGAAATTCCTCCGGCATCGGGATTATTGGTGATGGCGCAGGTGATGATGGCGTGTTTGAGATGAATTTTTTCAATGAGGTTTGCGAGGTTTGTCCCCTCGCCGCTAAATAATGCAACAATTTTTTTCATAAAGAGGAGATTCTTTCTATAAGGTCAAATGGGGTGAGGGCATAGTTATTTTTATCGAATCGGCGCGCCGCAATAGTATGGGCAAGTGAGCCTTGGAGTGCCGCATCGAGCGGAGTATATTTTTGGGCTAATAGTGCACCGATAAGCCCACTAAGGACATCACCGCTTCCCCCTTTTGCCAGCGTAACCGTACCTAGCGGATTGATAAAAAATCGTTCACCTGTTCCGATGATGACATTGGAACCTTTAAGCACTAAAACCGCATTAGGATAGGCGGCGCAAAATTGCTCGACATAGGTAAAGCGGTTATTTTGCAGCGTTGCTACATCGATATCGGCAAGTCCCGTGACCCGTAGAATTTGAGTGAACTCTTTGGGGTGGGGAGTGAGGATGATCGATTCTCGTTTTAGTAATTTAGTAAACATCGGATGGTAAAAGATATCGGCATCCAAAACAAGAGGAAGAGTGTTGTCAAGCAAAACACTCAGTTCATCATCGCAAAACTCTCTACCAAGACCCATTCCCAACGCGATAGCGGTAGCAGAGGAGGGGAGCGAATGGCTTTGCATCAGCTCATACGGAACGGTGACGTTTTCATTACTGATGAGGCTTACCAACCCTATTCCGAAACGAAGTGCGGCAGAACCGGCGATGACGGATGCCCCGACTTTTTCACCGCATACAATGGCTAAGTGCCCATAGTTGCCCTTGTTGGTGGAGGTATGGATTCGGTGGGGAAGTGATAAATCATTTTCCTCTAGGATTTTCCATAAAGAGGGGGTTTCGTAGTAACGGCGGTGTATCCCCAAATCGGTAACAATGATCTCTCCGACCACCTCTTTGGCCGCATCGCTGAACAGTCCTCGTTTGAGTGAACCCATCGTAACGGTGATATCGGCATGAAAAATATGTTTGTCCAGAGTACCGTCGGCATGAAGACCGCTGGGGAGATCGCATGCGATTTTATACCCATTCGTCTGATTCATAAAGACCAAGGCTTCGATAGCGGTCGGCCCAAGGGTCCGATTTAGTCCCGAGCCGAAAAGTGCATCAACAACAACATCATATTCCCCTTCGAGCGGGGCATGTTTGAGCCCTAATGCCTCTGTACGATTTCGCTGTAAATGGGCAAGGGGTGAGCTTGCGCCGAAGGGAATATGAAGAGAGACAAGATAATCTCCTTCCAGTAGGCGTGCAAGGGCTAACCCATCCGCCCCGTTATTACCGCTTCCGCATACAATAAGGATAGATGAGTCGGAAGAAAAGCGTGCACGAATGACGTGTGCCATTGCGAGTGCAGCATGTTCCATCATCACCTCTTCGCTAAGGGCGAATTTGGTGACGCTACGTTGATCGAGAGAGGATACGTCAAGGTAAAGATTTTGCATAAACAAACACCAGCTTTAAAGGGTTATTGAGCTATAATAACTTTTATGAACAACGATTATATCGCAATAGCCAAAAACACACTTGAAATTGAAGCGCAAGCTCTTCGTGAAGGGTCGGAACGTCTTGGAGACGAGATCATTCGTGCCGTAGAAATTATTCTTGCGTGCAAAGGTAAATTAGTTATTACAGGTGTTGGGAAATCGGGGCTTATCGGGGCTAAAATCGCCGCAACATTTGCCTCGACGGGGACGCCGAGTTTTTTTCTCCACCCTACCGAAGCGTTGCACGGTGATTTGGGGATGATCGGTCGTGACGACGCGGTGTTAGCGATTAGCTACAGCGGAGAGAGTCCGGAACTCAGCTCCATCCTCCCTCACATCAAACGTTTTGATATCCCTCTCATCGGGATGACCCGAAACAGCGATTCTACTCTCGGACGTTACAGTGATGAGGTGATTAATATTAATGTCTCCGCCGAAGCGTGTCCTCTCGATATTGCTCCGACTTCTTCAACGACTCTCACCTTGGCGATGGGGGATGCTCTTGCAGTGTGCCTGATGAAGGCGCGAAACTTTCAAAAAGAGGATTTTGCCTCATTCCATCCCGGCGGTGCTTTGGGTAAACGGTTATTTGTCAAAGTGAGCGATTTGATGCGAACGGAAAACTTACCGATCGTGAATGAAAATACCCCGCTTAAAGAGGCGATACTCACCCTCAGTGAAGGGCGTTTAGGTACCGTTATGCTGACCGACAGGGAAGGAAAACTCTCCGGACTTTTGAGCGACGGTGATATCCGCCGCGCATTAATGAGCGAAGAGTTTTCACTCGAAGCTCCCGCCCAAGCATTCGCAACAAAAAATCCTCGTGTGATCGATGATGCAACGATGCTCGCTTCTGATGCGCTGGTATTGATCGAAGAGAAAAAAATTCAATTATTAGTTGTCACCGATAAAAACGGTACGATTCAAGGTGCATTGCACCTTCATACTCTTGTGGAAGCAGGTATCTCATGATGCGACTAAACAAATTTATCGCCCACTATTCGACCTATTCACGTCGTGAAGCCGATCAGGCAATTTTAGACGGATACGTTCGTATTGACGGTGAGATTGAAACCAATCCCGCGACACAAGTCGATGAGCGTCATGCTAACGTCATGATTAGCGGAAACAAAATCATCCCCACCGATCAATTTACCGTTATTGTTTATAACAAACCACGGGGTGAGCTTGTGACGAAAAAAGATCCTCAAGGACGTAAAACGATCTACGATTCTCTTGCAAAACAGTATCGCCATTATATCCCGGTCGGACGGCTCGACTTCGCTTCTGAGGGGTTATTGCTTCTTACCGATGCTTCACGCGTTGCAACGGCACTGATGACCTCTAAGATGGAACGAGTTTACAAGATTAAGATCAAGGGGCCTGTTACCGAGGGGATGAAAGTCGCTATGGGGGAAGGGCTTGAACTCGAAGACGCAAGTGCCGGAGCCCATGATCAAGCTCCTGAGGGGCCGATGAGTTTTGCTCCGTTTTATGCCTATCAGGTACAAAAAGACCAGGGGGATTATTCGGTGCTCAAAGTAGCTATCGGAGAGGGACAGAACCGTGAACTCCGCCGTTTTTTTGCCCATTTCGGTGCCGAAGTGGTGGATTTAAAACGGCTCAGTTTCGGCGGGATTGAGCTCAATAATCTCCCGACCGGAAAAGTGCGTTTCTTAGAGCGAAATGAGTATAGCTCATTGCGGGAATTTTTAGACGCAGTTGAAAAAGCAGAAAAACAGAAACAAAAAAACGAGAAAAAAGCCCCAAGAGCTGAGGGGAAACCGGAACATAAATCGACAAAAACATTCACCAAGGATAAGGCGAAAGCCAAAGCGAAGCCTAGTAATGAGCCTTTTAGTACCAACAAATATAAGCCTGAATCTAAATTTTCAAAAGGTGGTAAAAAATGAAAACACTCAAATTCCCAACCAGTCATAAAACACAACTAATGGATATTAGTGCGGAAGTAAAAGAAGCCGTTATTACCTCGGGGATTAAAGAGGGGATTTGTGTTGTTTTCACACCGCATACGACAGGTAGCGTTTTTTTGTTTGAAAATGCCGATCAAAACCTCCGCCGTGATTTACTCTCCGCACTTTCAAAAGTGATCCCGAGTGATGCTACTTATGCTCATGTCGGGAGTAATGCGGCGGCACATCTTAAATCATCCCGTATGGGTGCCTCGGTCTCTATTCCCGTTCATGACGGCCGCCCGATGTTCGGAAAATGGCAGGGTGTTTTCTTCGGTGAATTTGACGGTCCGCGTCAAGAGCGTGAAGTGATCATTAAAGTTATTGCAGGCTAATAATGGCTGATTATACCTATCTGCTTCGTCCAAAAAAATTTGACGATGTGGTAGGTCAAAATCACCTTTGCTCCCCTGGTGCACCTCTGCGATCCCTTTGCGAGGGGGGTAATCTTACCCACTCTTTTTTTTACGGTCCTCCCGGATGCGGTAAGACGACACTAGCCCGGATAATCGCGGAGGTAATGGGGCTCCCCTTTTATGAATTTAACGCAACCTCTTTAAAAATCGAAAATCTACGAAAGATTTTCGATCAATATGAAGGCTCGCTTACTAAGCCTTTGATCTTTATCGATGAGGTGCACCGTCTGGCAAAAAACCAGCAAGAGGTGTTACTCCCCGTTATGGAAAAAAACAGTGTGTTAGTGATCGGGGCATCGACGGAAAATCCCTATTTTAGCCTTACTGCAGCGATGCGTTCACGCTCATTGCTGTTTGAACTCCATTCAATAGAGCATGAAGCGTTAGAAGATTTGTTAGTTCGTACTTCCGTTGAAATGGATGAGGAAGCACGTGAATATTTGATTGCCAGCTCAGGTGGCGATGCTAGGGCGATGCTTAAACTGCTCGAAGTTGCTTCTGCATTGAACAAATCGATTACTCTTGCGCTCCTAAAATCACTCCGCCCTGCGGCACAAAGTTTGGGAAGTTCCGAAGCAGGGGTCCATTATGACCTCGCTTCCGCCCTTATCAAAAGCATCCGAGGTTCCGATCCCGATGCGGCGATCTATTACCTCGCCCGTCTTATCGAGGGGGGAGAACCACCTGAATTTATCGCACGCCGTCTCGTGATCCTCTCCTCTGAAGATGTGGGGAATGCAAATCCTCAGGCGTTGACTTTGACCACCTCGGCGATGATGAGTGTGAAGCAAATCGGCTATCCCGAAGCGCGTATAATCCTAGCTCAAGCGGTGATCTATCTCTGCGCATCCCCGAAATCGAACACGGCGTATAACGCGATCAATACGGCGCAAAGTGCCGTTAAAAACGGAGTGATCATCGATATTCCAGAGCATTTGCGTCAACAGCATAAAGGGTATTTATATCCGCATGACTTCGGCGGTTGGGTAGAACAAAAGTACCTCTCCAAACCCCTCAAATTTGTCGAGTTTAAAAACAGCGGTTATGAAGCGAAGATGGGGGAGTGGATAGAGAAGGTGTGGGGAAATAAAGATTGATAGAATTAGCCGTAAATATCAATTTTTGGATAATTCGCATCCAACATATCGAGCGTACCAGTGCCACTTAAAAAGTAAGGATTTTGAGATATCTGTTCTTGTGTATGAAGTGCCTCTTTTTGGAAAGTCTCTTCCATTTGTTTCTCTTCGGCTTCGGAGAGGATGCTGCTTAAGCCGATGTTATAGTTCTGGAGGCGAGTACCGTCGTTTAACTCGGGATGATCCTCCAGTAGGTCTTCGTGAAATTCTTGAGTATCATCGATAATTTGTTGGCGGAAATTTGTACCGAATTCATCCTGCAACCCCTCAGCTAACGTAACGGTACCATCGAGGTTTGCATCCATTTGGAGGGTGTGGTCGAGTTCTTTTTCGACGGTATTTTCAAATCTGGTGTATTGTGATGAAGAGATATCGCGTTTATAGGTGTAGCCTTGTGCTTTGTTTTCCGCTTTCTCTTTGTCTGTCTCAAACAGGTGGTGAGCATCGCCGGAACGCCCTAGACTCTGATAGTTATCTCCCCCCATCCCCGCATTGACCTGAACCAGTTTTTCCCCAATATAATCATAGTCTCTTTGACGTTCGAAAGCGATGGTAAGGGCTTGCGCTTCGTTCTCCTCGATTCTCCCATTTCTATCGGCATCCGCTTTTTCGTAGCTGCGATCTTCACGGATATTTTGCATCCAGCCAGCGACAAAATTTTCCACCTTGCCGTTTAGTCGCAGCACTCCGTCATTCCGCTCAAAAAAGTTGTTGCTATCGCCGAATTTTTCTTTGAGATTGTCGATGGTCTTTTTGGAGAGGTCGAAGATGAGGATTTCACCGCTCCCCATCGGATCGCGAATAGCGACGAGTTGTGTCATATCATCCATGGAACCGTCGGAGTGGGTGATGTATGTGTGTATAGAGGTATCGACGGACAATTTTTCGCTCTGGAGTTCATTGAGAGCGAGTTTTTCAAAACCAGTAGCCGATGAGCGGTAGACATCTCCCTCAACCGTTACTTTCGTCGGCTCTTTTTTAAGCTGCTGTAACTCCTCAAATGTATGCACTTTAGGAGTATGCGTTTGGTAAGGTATGTTATGAAATGCGGATGAAGAAATGGAAATTCCCATAGTCTACTCTTTACATTTATTTTGATGATATATCGGATAATGGGGAAAAATCTAAAATAAAAAGAGGTATGGAATTTATTTTTTTTGGCATTATAATTGCTTATACTTATACAACACATAGGAGTATTATATGATTGTAGCATCAGCCACTCAACCTGGGTACATACCAGCGACAAACAAAACAACGGCGATTAATACCTCTTCAGCGTATGAGAGTGTTACACCTACAACTACACAGCAAACCGATCAAAAAGCTGAAATACAAAAGAAAGAAGAACCTACAAAAGCAACAACAGAGGTTCAAAGTGAAACTCAAGAACCCATAATAACGGCACAGCAAGAGATAGAAATAAAGCAACAAGTAACGCAGACTATGAGTGAGACAGAAGAGAGTCCGCTTGCTACGGCTATACAAGAGAGTTCTAAAGAGTCGCAAGCAACGGGAAAAATGGCTGAGATGCAAGAGAAGTATAAAGATGTTTATACTCCTATCCCTGAGACTTATTCAAAAGCGGATGAAGACCTTCAAATTGCTAAAGTTAAAGAGGCATATCCGAATTATATATCTGGTCCAGAATTATTTGAATTAGTTAATAAAATATATACCGAAGAATTAGGTGGTGAGCCTATTAGGTTAGGACAAGCTATTACACAAGACCAGACAGATAAACAAAAACAAGCTTGGGATAAAGTTAACGCAATGTTTGGCGGGGAAGAAGCTTTAAACAAAATGATAGCAGGGGCGCAAGCGATTCAAATTCAGTATCCAATAAATGATTGGGCAAAAGAAGGTGTGTCAAATGCAAAAGAGCTAGCACGCTTTCAAAATGCGGCTGTTTATGAAGGATTGGAAAGTGGTAAAACTGTTGAAGAAGCTAAAAAATATGTGGGTTCCATTAGAGATTCGTATATGGATTTGAGCGGTATGTCGGATACATTTGTGGAAAAATTGATAAAAGCAGGACGAATAGATCCAATCGCCAAACAAATGGACCCTGATAGATTTAAACCAGACTTCAATTCTCCAATCAACACTACATGGGATCTAAGACAATATGGTATAGAGGGTGACTGGACAAAAAACAATATTTATAACAATGATAAAGCGATGATTTCAGAGCTTGAGAAAAAGGTAAATCAATTCAATTTTATGTTAAATAACGAAAATCTTATACAACAAGCCAATAGTAAGCTTGACCCATCAGATCAAAACCTTGCACAAGCAAGTCATTATAAAGAATGGATTAATGATCAATACTTACCTGAAGTACAAAAGGCACTCGATATTTTCAAAAACTATAAGATTTATGACTCTATAGATGTAAAAGGGTAAGCAGTTCTTTCGTCATCCCGTACTTGATATGGGATCCACGCCTTTAGGTTTTTAGATTCCGTGTCGGAGTCCTAAAGGATTTCCTTCGGTCACGCGGAATGACAAAGGTGTGGCGCAAACGGCGTTAAACGCTGTAATACGATGCTTCTTTATGATGCACAACCAATGCTGTCGTACTTTGTTCTGGATGGATTTGGAACGTCTCAGAGAGGGTAATACCAAACTCTTCGGGTTTGAGCAAATCAAAAATAATCCGACTCGGTTCCAAATCAGGACATGCAGGATAGCCGAAACTGTAACGTGCCCCCGCATAGCGATTGAGGCGGACATCGCGCAAACTGAACCCCTCATCATCACTCGCGATATTAAGATCGAGGCGGATCTGTTTGTGTGCTACTTCGGCTAACGCTTCGGCAAGTTCCACACCAAACCCGTGAACCAGATTGTATTCCAAGTATTCATTATTAGCGTATAGCTCTTTTTCATACTCACTAAATTTGTCCCCGACGCTAACACACGTTAGCGGTAATACATCATCGCGCTTATGGGTGAAGAAGTCACTCAATGCACGGTGCGGTGCTTTTCGCTGGCGTGGAAACTCAAAGACGTATTTAGCGTTTCCAATCACTTCTTCTAGCGGTTGTCGGTTAGCGTTTGCATCGATATTCCATCCGCAGCTCTCATCGAAAATGAGGATTTCTTGGTCACTGCTTCGGACGGGATAGTATCCGTAGATCACGGTAGGATCAAACAACCCCCGCTTGATAATCTCTGATTTAATACGCTCATAGGCGGGGTAGACTTTGGTCTCTAAGAGTTTTTTGTACTCTTCTACCGGCATACCGGCACGTTTGTATCCCCAGTGCATTTTAAAGAGGCTTCGTTTATTGATCCAGCCGCACACCATATCAAAATCGAGCTGCTCTTTACGTAATACTCGCCGTCCCCAAAACGGAGGGGTGGGGATTTTCACTTCGCTCGGCATCTTTAGCTCATGATACGGAGGGATCACAATGTCGATCACCTCTTTGAGCGGTTTTTCAATCATATCACCGCCGAGGCGGGTATCGAGCCCGACACTCGGATCGGCATTGTATTTCTCGATGCGGCTCATCGCGATAACGCCGTCAAACGCATCACGGCAGTAGAATATTGCCCCTTGATAAATCGGTCGGCAGAAATCATCAACAAAACTGCGGGTGAGTGCCGCACCGCCGAGAAGTACAGGTGTCGTAATCCCCATGCTCGCCATGATTTCAAGATTGTCTTTCATCACTTGGGTCGATTTAACGAGGAGTCCTGACATCCCGATAGCGTGAATATCGTTCTCTTTCATAACATCGAGATACTCTTCGAGTTCGGTTTTGATCCCGATATTGATCACCTTGAACCCGTTGTTGGAGAGGATAATATCGACGAGGTTTTTCCCTACGTCGTGGACATCCCCTTTGACGGTGCCGATCACGAGGGTGGTATCGGTATCTTTTTCCTGTTTGGAGAGGTAGGGGTTGAGATAATCGACGGTCGTTTTCATTGTCTCGGCACTTTGCAGAACAAACGGTAACTGCATTTTCCCCGATCCGAAAAGCTCACCGACGATTTTCATCGCATCGATAAGGATCTCATTAACGATGCGGTCGGGGTTGATCGTGTGGCGTGCTTTTTCGACCAAAGGAACCATCCGCTCTTTATCCCCATCAAGGAGGAGTTGGGCAATTTTTTCCTCATCGCTCATCGCCTCATAGGCTTCGTCGTTTTTACCGTTATCAATAGTTTTATCACTGAAATGGCCGATAAATTTAAAGAGCGACTGATCATCGGGATGGAACAGTAGTTCTTCACAGATAGAGCGATCTTCCTCTGACATTTTGGCAAGGGGTACGATGTGTTTGACGTTGATAATGACGCTGGTCATTCCCGCTTCGAGACAGTGGTGTAAAAAGACGCTGTTGAGATAGACACGGGCATTCATGCTCAGACCGAACGAGATGTTTGAGAGTCCCAGTGTCGAGCCGACGTTCGGATACTTGGCGTGGAGCTGACGTATCGCTTCGAGTGTTTGGATCGCCGCATCGCGGTACTCCAAATCGCCGCTTCCCACGGTAAAGGTGAGCATGTCGAACATCAAGTTTCTAGGATCAATCCCGTGACGGTTGACACACAAATCGTAGATGCGGGTCGCAATCCGTATTTTATCCGCCGTTGTTTTCGCCATCCCTTTTTCGTCGATCACGAGACACACCAGTGCCGTTCCGAATTTTTTGGCGAGAGAACAAATGGCGTCTAAACGCTCTTCCCCGTCTTCGAGGTTGACCGAGTTGATGATCGGTTTTCCGCCGATACATTTGAGCGCCTCTTCCATCGTATTGACCCGCGTCGCGTCAGGCATGAGAGGGAGAGGAATTTTTTGGTTGTAGAGTCTCATTACGTGCGCCATATCGACTGCACCGTCACGCCCTGCAAACTCGACGTTGACATCGAGACAATGGGCTCCGTCGCGCACTTGGGCTTGTCCAACGCTGAGAGTCCCTTCGTAATCGCTGGCGATGATGAGCTCGCGAAATGCTTTCGATCCCGTCGAGTTGGAGCGTTCTCCGATGAGGAGCGGTGAGGGTTCTTGGATCAGTTCCACCGTATTGAAGAGCGATGCGATAGAGGGTTTCATTGCTCCGCTGGGCTTTTTCGGGGCGATAGTCGAGACTTTATTCACGAGAGCGCGGATATGCTGAGGGGTAGTTCCGCAGCAACCGCCGAGAAAACTCACTCCATCAAAATTTAAAAAATCGCATTGCAACTGGGCGAACTCATCGGGTCCCATCGGATAGTACGAATATCCGCCGCGATTTTGTGGTAATCCGGCATTGGCGTGGACGGAGATAGGTTTAGCCCATACCTCAGAGAGGGTACGAACGTGTTTACCGTATTGTTCAGGCCCCGTACCGCAGTTGAATCCGAGACTGAGGATATCGAACGGCTCTAGGATCGTAGCGATGGTTTGTGCATCGGTTCCGATGAGCATACTTCCCGCCAACTCGATGGTTACGGAGACCATAATCGGCAGAGTCGCTCCTCGCTCTTTATTCGCCGCTTCGCAGGCGTGGAGTGCCGCTTTTATCTGTAACGGATCTTGGCAGGTTTCTAAGAGGAAAATATCGCATCCGCCATCGATCAATCCTAGAGCGCATTCCAAATAGCCTGTGAACATTTCATCGTAGTGGATGTGTCCGAGTGAGGGAAGTTTCGTTCCCGGTCCGATCGAACCGAGGACAAATCGGGGATGTTCAGGTGTGGAAAACTTCTCACACTCCGCCTTGCATACTTCTGCCCCTGCACGTGAGAGCTCATACGCGCGATGACCGATCCCGTATTCATCGAGTACCCAGCTAAAGGAGCCGAAAGTATTGGTGGTGATGAGATCCGCTCCGGCGGTGAGATAGGCGTGAAAAATATCGCTCATTACCTCAGGAGCGGTGACGTTGAGGAGCTCGTTACACCCCTCAAGCCCTTCCCATGCACTCTCAGGAATTTTATCGGCACGTTCTTGAAGCTGTGTTCCCATCGCACCGTCGATAATAAGGGGGCGAAGTTGAATCGTTTCAAGAAGCGTATTTTTAACCGACATAGTAAAAACCTTGTTAGAGATAAAAGTATAATGGACGGGATTTTATCGAAGTGTAGCCTAAAGGGTTCTAAGTATGAAAATATAATTCTTTCGATACACTCTTAGCTATGAAAAAATTGCTTTTTTTAGTCCTTCTTTTTACTACCTTTTTATGGTCGAAAGAGTCCGTAACACTACAATTGCCGTGGCTACATCAGTTTCAATTTGCCGGATATTACATTGCTAAGCAAAAAGGGTATTACGCAGATGCGGGACTAGAGGTAACGATCCTCGATGCGGATAAAAAAGAGACGGCACTCAAGAACGTTATGGACGGAAAAGCGCAGTACGGTGTCGGGCATTCATCCTTAATCGTAAATTATATTAACGGTGCTCCGCTTGTTTTAATGGCAGCAATCTACCAATCTTCCCCGATCGTGTTACTAACACGTAAAGATGCGCATATCCTAAGTGCTAAAGATCTTATAAACAAACGGGTGATGTTGACAGACGATATGGTGCAATGGGCTGAAATGCAGGCAATGCTTAGAAGTGTCGGTCTCAGTAGTGATGATTTGAAACTTCAATCTCATTCATTTAATCCGTTGTCTTTGGCACGGGGGGAAACTGACGCAATGCTGGCGTATGTTTCCAATGAACCGTTTATTTTAAATAAAATGGGGGTAGAAACCCATTCGATTAATCCGAAAGAGTACGGGTTTGATTATTACAGCGATATTTTATTTACTACAAAAAATGAAACGTTAAAAAATCCAAAAAGGGTAGAAGCATTTTATGATGCGTCAATGCGGGGGTGGATTTGGGCGTTTGATCATATCGAAGAGACGGCGGAGCTTATTTATCATAACTATAACCCACAGCATAAATCACTGGAAGCGCTTATTTATGAGGGGAAAGTCCTAAAAGAACTGGCATTTCGTCCCAATACCGCATTCGGCTCGATTAATCCGATGCGTTTAGAGATGATTGCACAGGGATATCGACTTATGGGCGTAGTTAGATCTATCCCTTCGTTTGAGCCGTTGCTGTATAAAAACCATACTTTACATTTAAGTGTTGAAGAAAAAGAGTGGCTTAAAGCGCATCCGGTCATCCGCGTCGGAATAGATCATAATTGGCCTCCGATCGAATCATTGGATGAGAAAGGGAGGCATACGGGTATTAGTGCTTCGTACTTGAATCTTCTCGAGAAACGGCTCGGTGTCCGTTTCGAAGTCGATTATAGCCGTCAACACTGGAGTGATTCGATTCGTGCAGTCAAAAATAAAGAGCTTGATATGCTCTCAGGTGCTGCGATTACCGATAAACGGCGAGATAATCTTTTATTTAGCCACCCGTATTTAAAACAATCAATGGTCATAGTGACCGATTCAGGGGTCGGATATGTAAATGATCTAAACGATCTCAACGGGAAAAAAGTGGCGGTTGTCCGCTCTTATGCAAGTGAAGAATTTCTACGCTCCCATTATCCGAAAATCATTCCAGTGTTAGCGGATACGTCGCTAGAGGCTCTCCAGAGCGTTGCTTCAGGCGACGTGTATGCGTGTGTTGAGGGATTAAGTGTCGTAAGTTATTTGATAGAGCGACATAAGCTAAAAAATATCAAGGTTGCCGGAGAGACACCGTTTCGTTATGAACTTGCGTTTGCTTTTCGGAACGACTGGGGGATGCTGGCTTCGATATCCGATAAAGTTTTAGCTTCTATGACCCCCACTGAATACGAGGAGATCCACGGTCGTTGGTTGGTGAGCGAAGAGGGTGAACCGATTAATTATCGAATTGTATGGGGAATTATAGGGTTTATGGTGGTTTTGTTTATTTTAGTCACCTATAAGAACCATCGTTTAGATGTTTTAGTCCGCCAACGAACCGGTGAACTCGAAATTTTTAATCAACGGCTTCAAGAAGAGATTGAGAAAGCGGTTGAAAAGAATCGAAAGCAGGAAAAACTGCTGATGCAACAAGCTAAAATGGCCGAGATCGGATCTATGCTTGAATCGATCGCCCATCAGTGGCGTCAGCCCTTGAATATCTTGGGGCTCTCCATGACGCGATTGAATCTTAGTTGCGCTCTAGAGGGGAACGGAGAGTCGGCAAAGGTTATTGAAATTGCGGAAGCGCAAATTGAGTATATGTCACAAACCATCGATGATTTCCGTAATTTTTTCAAGCAAGATCGCAGTCAAATTCCGGTTAATATAAACAGCATGGTTAATGATGTCGAAGCGTTGCTCGGCCCTTTACTTTTACGTAAGAAAATTAAAGTTGAGCGGGAAATTGATCCTGAGATAGAAGTTTTAGTCTATCCTAATGAACTTAAACAGGTGATGATTAACTTGATCAATAATGCCAGAGAGTCGATCGAACAGCATCGAAGCAGTGAGCGATTTATCCGTATTCGCTGTATTACCGATAAACGTTATTGTACGATTGCTATTGAAGATACGGGAGGAGGGATACCCTCATCTATTATCGATAAAATTTTTGATCCCTATTTTACGACTAAATTTGAGTCTCAAGGGACGGGGATCGGTTTGTATATGGCCAAAACCATTATCGAAAAACACTTTTTAGGCAAACTGAGTGTTTATAATACGGGTAAAGGGGCATGTTTCGAGATCCGACTTAATCGAGAGATAAAAGGGGATTTCGACACACTACCTCAAAACAATGATTCCCCTCCTCATACCGATAGTTAAAGGTAAAATTATGAGCGTTGAGAATTGATTTAATGATATAAAGTCCTAACCCAAAACTGTGCGGATTCTCATGTTGATGAAGAAACGGTTCGCATAAAGAGTCCAGAGTACACCCCTTCGGCCACGGTTCCCCTAAATTATAAAAGAGAATCCTCTCCCCTACTTGTATAACGGTTACTTTACCATCGGAGCTGTATTTGATAGCATTGTCGATGAGATTTTTAAAAACGGTAACCAATACATCGCTATCGGCAGAAATGGGGGATCCGTCAACTATTGTTTCAACTACATTATCACCTAAAAAAAGTAGCCCTTTTGCCTTATCGATCAGTTGTTTTGGGTCACACGTCTGAATGTGGGGTGCCAATGCCCCTGAGGTTATTTGTTCGAGACGAACCAGCTCGGCAATTAAATGTTCCATTCGAAAAAAAGCCCGTTCCAAAATCGATTTTTCTTCACTATTTTTTAGAAAAGGTAAAGAGAGTTTTCCCACCGTGATAGGGGTTTTGAGCTCATGCATAATATTTCTCAAAAAAAGTCGCCGTGCTTCAAGGAGGGCTTGGTTCTTTTGCATGGCATTATCCAATGCGGTGGCAACCAGAGAAATCTCATCTTTTTGATAACGATTTAGGGGAATATATGTCCCCTCCAAACCATACTGTGTGATGGAATATTTCAATGTTTTGAGAGGAAAGAGTGTTTTGATGATGAACCAATATAACACAAATAAAACGAGCATTAAAGAGATTAAAAGGGCTTCACTCCAAAGAGGTTGTTTTGCCGCATCGGTTTTGATGACTAACAGAGGCGGTACGGCTTTTGTTAAGTAAATGTAGAGATGATTTTCATCTTTTAATATTTGTATCCGTCCTTCATTGATGGAGGATTTAATCTCTTCAGGATAATTTTTAGGGATAACGGTAAGGGCATTTTTGAGTGTTTTGATTAAATCAGGGTGAGGTTCGGCAACACTGTAACCGTGTTCTTGCAAATAAGATCTGCGCATAGGCGGAGCAAGCGGGACACTTTTACGTAAAACCAAAAGCATATTGCCCGCTTCACTCTCTATCCTATGGGTATACTCTTGGGCAAGTTTTTGTTGTAACGCAAAAAAACCTAACCCCATCGCGATAAAGGTGATAATAAAAAATAGAGTAATACGGAGAAAAATACTTTGCATCATTAATTATCCTGAAAACCGGTAGCCGCTTCCCCGAATTGAGTGAATAAAGCGTGGATTTTTGGGATCTTTTTCAATTTTTTGTCGCAAACGGCTGATAATAACATCGATGGTTCGCGCCGAACTTTCCCAAGAGATCGCTTCAGAATTATTGGAGAGAAAGTCGCGGCTAAGGGTTTGATTGGGATGAAGGATAAAGAGTGCGAGCAATTCATATTCAGCACGTGTAAGAGAAAGAGATGCATCGTTATAGATAATGGTCTGCTCATTTTCATTGAGGGTAAATAATTTATTTTTTTTCTCAAGTGTTGGGCGATAACGGCGTAGAACACTTTTGATTCGGGCAATCAGTTCACGCGGCTCATAGGGTTTTGGGAGGTAATCGTCCGCTCCGTATTCTAAACCGATCACTTTATCATTAATATCGCTTCGCGCACTGGAAATGACGATAGGGATATCGGTTTTTTGACGGATCATTTTGCACAGTTCGAGCCCATCCATTTGCGGCAAGGTTAAATCCAAAATGATGAGATCAAAATGATCATTATCTAATAGGTTCAAGCCGGCGGAAGGGGTGGAAACGGCATTAAGCGCTATCCCGTAGTTTTTGAGATAGTTGACTAATAACGTTGTAATATCCGGGTCGTCTTCGACCATCAAAGCTTGGAGCATAAGTCCCTTTCTTAATTTAGATTACATAAATTTTTTTGTCGAGTACAAAAAAGTTTTCGTTGTTGAGGTGTCAGTACTTCGATCCGCTTTGCGTTCGAATGACGTTTCACCTGTTCTACTGTTGCATCGATCCGTTGAAGCTGTTTGATTTGATTCGTGGTGAGATTCAAATCAGATGCCATGGCAATAGGGGTCTGGGTAGATGCCCATATGCAAGCGTAACTCAAAACAATGAAAATGAGGGGACGAATCATAAGATACTCCTTGGGTACAAATATGACCTCATAATGAGGTTGGACATTTGACAGTATGACGTAGCGATGTTAACGAAGGGCAAAAGAATGATAAACGAATGTAAAAAGAATTATAACGTTACTTTGAAGTGAAGAGGAATGAGAGTATAAGCATCTGTATTGCTCTTAAGAGCAAAAACGTAGTTAGTTGACCATCCAGCTGGCACGTTTGGATCGACGTAGTTTTTTAAGCAACATTTTTTCTAACGGTGACATTTTTTCCATTGGGTTTCTCCTTATCAAATATAAACGACATCGTATCGGTAAAAGATTACCGTACGATAACGTGTTTTGACGAAACATTGACATTATAAACCTATAAAAATATAAATTATTCAAATAGTTGATTAAAAAATAATCAACTTAAGAAGTAGAATCAATGGATATTTTTCAAGCCCTATACAGTACTAACAGCCGATAATCGTGTTAATAATAAAAGGATGAATCAATGGAAAAAGCACTTTTAGGTGGCGGATGTTTTTGGTGTATCGAAGCGGTCTATAATCGTGTGAGCGGGGTTCAGAGTGCACTCAGTGGATATGCCGGAGGTGCGCGTAAGAACCCTAGTTATGAGCAAGTGTGCAGTGGAGCAACGGGACATGCGGAAGTAGTTGAGGTTACATATGAACCTGAGATTATTTCGTATAAAGCAATTTTAGATATTTTTTGGGAAATTCACGATCCGACTACCCTTAATGCCCAAGGCTCAGATCGGGGGACGCAGTACCGTTCCGTCATCTATTACTACGATGAGGTTCAAAAAGCTAAAGCAGAAGAATCTATGGCAAAGGCGCAAAAATCGCTTAGTGCTCCTATCGTGACTGAGCTATCACCTGCACCTGAATTTTATGCCGCTGAAGAGTACCATCAAAATTATTACAGTGAACATCCGACGCAGGGGTATTGTCATATCGTGATTGCACCGAAGATTGAAAAGTTTATGAAAATTTTTGGGGATAAAGTAAAAAGAGGTTAAAGAAAGTGGCTCTCCCAGATACCTGCGGCACAAAAGATGAACGGGTGTGCTGCTGTATTCCTACCCTGACACGATGTCCGTCCATCCCCTTGCACAGGTCTAGAAGAGTTGGCGAATTATAGCCGTTTAAACCTATAAATGCAAGACATACTGCTATAATAAAACTATGATTTATCTCATTACCGCACTCGATGCCGAAGCCAGACCTTTATGTGAATATTATCATCTT
Source organism: Sulfuricurvum sp. (assembly GCF_031427015.1). Lineage (GTDB taxonomy): Bacteria > Campylobacterota > Campylobacteria > Campylobacterales > Sulfurimonadaceae > Sulfuricurvum. The sequence continues at coordinate 186,979 of NZ_JASJOW010000002.1, forward strand.
AAACGCGATACGTCGCTCCCCTACACCCTCTATAAAAATGAGGAGATAGTGTTAGCGGTGAGCGGAATGGGGCGAACGAATGCGTTAATGGCGGTGAGTGCGTTGCTGGGATGGCGGATCCCTGAAGAGAAGGATGTTTTGATCAATATCGGAATTTGCGGAGCACCCTCAGATTATAGAATCGGTGAACCGTTGCTGATTCATCAAATTTTGGATGGAGATCGCCGCTATTATCCTGACATTCTCTATACCCATTGTCTCCGTGAAACGTCAATGAGGTGTGTTGATACCCCCCAATCAGTGCTTAGTGACTATCCGGTTGATATGGAGAGCGGTGCTATTTTTCAAGCCGCATCCCGCTTTTTCAAACTCCATCAAATGGCATTTCTTAAAATCGTCTCCGATCACTGTACTCCCGAACTCGTGACGAAAGAGGGGGTTATGGAACTTTTCCGTTCTCACGTGAATACCTTGGATAGTCTTATCTCAAGGTTGTGCACTATACAGAAAGAACCGTCGTTGTTTTCCGCAGATGAACGGAACACAATCGAGAGTCTTAAAGCCCATTTCACGAAAAGCCAAGGGGATTCTCTCGAAGATGCACTCACTTATTTTCGACTCAGAGATAAAGGGGAATTCCCGTGCTTGAATCCTCTGATCCCGAACTCCAAACGTGAAAGGAGCCAACTGCTTGAAGAACTTATCGCAACCCTCACAGCCTAAGCTCTTTTCCCATCTCTATATCGAGCGGGGTGTGCTGGATCACCCGCAGACCCAAAGGATTCGGACAAAATTTGCCGACTCGCAGGTCATACTAATCGATCATTATAAAGAGGTGTTTAACCGACCCGCACAAAGTTTCGCGGCGCAAAGCCACTCTAAAAAACTAATTCTTGCCCGAAAAGAGGGGAAATTTTTGCATGAGGGGAGCCAATACAGCGACGGTTTTGGTCATGAACAGTTCTTTTACGCTTCCAGCGTGATGGGGTGTTTGTATGACTGTGATTACTGTTATTTACAGGGGCTTTACCCATCGGCTAACACGGTGTTATTCGTTAATCTTGAAGATGCGTTTGAACAGCTACGACCCTATTTAGGGAAAGATACCCTCGTTGCGACGTCGTATGATACCGATACCCTTGCCATAGAATCGCTAACACACCAAACTTCGATGTGGTTAGATTTTGCAGATCAGTATGAGAATCTTTATCTTGAAATCCGTACTAAAAGTGCTAATATCAAGTCGCTTAAGTCGATCACCCCAAATCCGAGGGTAACACTGGCATGGACCCTCTCTCCGCAAGAGATCATCAACGCTTACGAACACGCTACCCCAAGTCTCGAAAAACGGCTCAGTGCGGCTCAAGAAGCGATCACGTTAGGATGGAACGTACGGCTTTGTATCGACCCTGTTATCTATACAGAGAAGTTTGCTATACTTTATACTGAACTGATAGAACAGATATTTAGAACCATCGATCCCGAAGCAATCGAACACCTGACATTGGGGAGTTTTCGTATGTCTCAAAGCCATCTTCGTTCCCTGAAAAAACTTCGTCGTAGCGATGTCGCTTTTTACCCCTACGTTGTACGTGATGAGATGGCGACCTATCCGGAAGGGATCGAAACGTATATTTTAGAAACACTGATGGTAAAAGCAACGCAGTATCTACCCAAAGAGAGGATCCGAACATGGCAACGGCAATCGTAAGTGGAACTAGTAGCGGAATCGGTGAAGCGATAGCGCAAGTATTACTCAAAAATGGATACACCGTTATTGGACTCAGCCGCCGCAGAGGGGATATCCATCACCCTCTATTTGAGCATTTGCCGTGTGATTTGAGCGATTTGGTAGTGGTTGATATCCTTCAGAAAAAACTTTCCGAGGTTGAGGATTTGGAAATTTTGGTCAACGCCGCCGGATTCGGGCGGTTTGAGCCTCATGAAGAGCTCAGTTCCAAAACGATCACCGATATGATCGCCTTGAATCTCACCACTCCGATTTTACTTTCTAATGCATTGATGCGTCCTTTGAAAAAGTCCAAAGGGATGATCCTCAATATCACCAGTATCGAGGCGACCCGCCACTCCAAGTTTTCCGCCCTTTACAGTGCTACCAAAGCGGGACTGCGAGCATTTGGGTTGACCCTTTTTGAGGAAACCCGTAACAGCGGGGTCAAAGTGGTCACAATCAACCCCGATATGACGGAAACGCCGTTTTTTGACGGGTTTCGTTTTGGAGTCGGAAAAGAGGAGGATATGAAACTGCTGACTTCCGATATTGTCCAAGCTGTCCAATACCTTTTGGATACGCGTGAGGGGATTTGTGTAAGTGAAATGACAATTCGCTCTCAAAGGTTCGGGATAACCAAAAAACAGTAAGCGGAACTTTTTTTGCTTGGGTGTAGTTGACTAAATATTTAACCGTTATGGTCGATATAGATTACACTACATACAAAAGGATTTGTGATGGCAGGGACTGTTAGCTCTCTCGGTATCGGTTCAAGTGTTTTGACGGCGGACGTTATTGATAAACTAAAAGCTGCAGATACCGCTAATATCGTTACTCCGATTGATAATAAAATTACACTTCAAGCACAAAAAGATAGCGCATTAGATCTGTTAAACAGCCTTTTGGGCTCTTTTAAATCTAGCGTCAGTAGCTTATCCGATGATACTCTTTATCAAAAAAGAACGGTTTCGGGAAATTCGGATGCGGTGAGCGTAAGCGCTTTATCCGGAAGCGCTATTCAGTCTTTTTCGATCAGCGATACGGTGATGGCTAAAAAAAGTATTCTCGAATCAGGGTCTTTTTCATCGACGACAGCTACGGTATCAAGCGGATCCGGGACAATGTCACTCGCGATTGACGGTGAAACTTTTAATATGGATTACACAAGCAGTACCACTTTGACCGATCTCAAAGAATCAATCAACACAAAAGCCGGAGCAAAAGTGACGGCATCGATTTTACAAACGGGGGCGAATGAGTACCATCTCGTTTTGACTTCCAAAGAGACGGGAGCAGATCAAACTATTTCTCTTTCGGACTCGGCGGGCGGAACCTTGAAAAACGAGTTGAAAACATATGATGTTGCGACTAATCCGACAGGGGTTCAAAGCATTCAAACAGCCAGTGATGCCTCATTCAAATACAATGGAATCAGCATTACGAGAGCGTCAAACAGTGTTAGTGATTTGATTATAGGTGTAACGATCAATTTACTCCAAGATGGTGGAAGTACCAATATCGGAATATCCCAGAATACTACGGCTATCAGCGATGAGATGAGCAATTTAGCGACGAGTTATAACACCCTTACTAAACAACTTGATGAGATGACGCTAGCGGATCTTGACAATGGTAAAGTAGGGATTTTTAACGGTGATAATACGATTAAATCCATTAAACGCGAAATAACGAAAATGTTAACTTCGATGAATTCAGATGGAAACTCACTTGCTCAGTACGGTATTGGATTGGGTGAAGACGGTACGATGACGTTTACGAAAAGTGAATTCGATACCAAAATGAGCAGTGATGCCACCGGACTAGAAGCTTTTTTCAGCGGATCAACCAGTGAGTCGGGAGAATATACTGAGGGAATTTTCGGATATCTTGATGAGCTTCTTGATTCTTATACAAGCTCAAGCGGTTTGATGAGTAATCTTCTGAACGGGTCAGATACTGAGACAAAAGCATTAAAAGAAGAGAGAACACGGGCTGCTGATCTTTTAACGGCACGCTATGATACGATGACGGCACGTTTTGCGATGTATGATGCGATAATCAGTAAACTCAATAGTCAGTTTTCTTCTTTACAAATGCAAATTGATGCAATGGCGAACAGTAGCAGCTAAGGGTAATTATTCATTATTTTTTTGGCATTAAAATTGCTTTACAGTAATAACTGTTTAGAGGGGTTAATGTCATGCTCAACGGAAAAAATATTCTCATAACCGGTGGAACCGGGAGTTTTGGAAAGCAGTTTGTAAAAACAATTCTAAAGCACTACAAACCTAATAAAATCATTATTTATTCACGTGATGAACTTAAACAATACGAAATGGCACAGCGGTTTAACGACCCGTGTATGCGTTATTTTATCGGTGATGTTCGAGATTTGACACGCTTGGAAAATGCCATGAACGGTGTCGACTATGTTGTACACGCGGCAGCGCTTAAACATGTCCCTATAGCCGAATACAATCCGATGGAGTGTATCAAAACCAATATCAACGGCGCACAAAATGTGATCGATGCCGCATTGCATTGCGGTGTTAGCCGTGTTATTGCCCTATCCACCGATAAAGCCGCAAGCCCTATCAACCTCTACGGCGCCACCAAGCTCGCAAGCGATAAGCTCTTTGTCGCGGCGAACAATATCCGAGGGGGAAAAGATATTCGATTCGCCGTTGTCCGTTATGGGAATGTTTTAGGTTCCCGCGGTTCGGTCGTCCCGTTTTTCCAAAAGCTGATTGAGCAGGGGGCGAGCGAACTCCCTATCACCGATGAGCGGATGACACGTTTTTGGATCACTCTCCAAGAGGGGGTCGATTTTGTGTTGAAAAACTTTCAACGTATGCATGGGGGAGAGACCTTTATCCCGAAAATTCCGTCGATGAAAGTGGTAGACGTCGCCCGCACTATCGCCCCGAATCTTCCTCATAAAAATGTTGGTATCCGCCCGGGTGAAAAAATGCACGAAGTAATGTGCCCACGGGATGATTCCCATCTGACGTTAGAATTTCATGACCATTATGTGATTAAACCGACGATCCAATTTACTGAAACTGCCGATTTTTCAAAAAATAATTGTGGCGAGATCGGAACACCGGTCGAATACGGATTTAAATACAGCTCTGAAAGCAACACGGAGTGGCTCACTAGCGAAGCACTGTTAGAGAAAATCGCTCTCACCCAAAGTGAAGAGAAATGATTCCGTATTCGACTCAATTTATCGAAGAGGATGATATTGCCGCCGTTGTGGATGTCTTAAAAAGCTCCCATCTAACACAGGGTGCAAAGGTCGAGGCGTTTGAAGACGCGATTGCCCAGTATGTGGGTGCGCGCTATTGTGTCACATTTAACTCCGCGACGTCAGCGTTGTTAGGTGCGTATGCCGTTGCGGAAATCTCGGGAAACGATGAGATCATTACCACCCCCATCAGTTTTGTCGCAACGTCGAATATGGCGATTGCACTCGGGGCAAAACCGATTTTTTGTGATATTAAAATGGATGGAAATATCGACGAATCGTTGATCGAATCGCTCATCACTCCCCAAACCCGCGCACTCGTACCCGTCGATTTTGCCGGTAAACCGGTTGCGATTGAGGCAATCAAAGAAATAGCCAAGAAACACAATCTCCTCGTCATCGAAGATTCTTCCCACGCTTTGGGAAGCGGTATCGGCAACCAAAAAATCGGTTCCTTTGCCGACATGAGTATCTTTAGTTTCCATGCGATCAAACCGATCACGACGGGAGAGGGGGGTGCGGTGGTGACGAACGACGAAGCATTCGCCAAGAAGTTAAAACTCTTCCGCTCGCACGGCATCATCAAAAAACAGCTTTGGAACTCCGATATGGTGAGTTTAGGGCATAATTTCCGCCTTAGCGAATTTGCCGCCGCATTGGGGTACTCTCAGTTGCATAAACTGGATCGATTTCTCCAAACGCGCAATGAAATCGCCCGATATTACGATGAGCGTTTTGCAGGTCATAAACTCTTTGCAACGATTACTATTGACCCGAATGAGCAAAGTGCGCGTCACCTTTATCCGTTGCTTCTATCTCCTGCATTGCATTGCGTGAAAGAGGATATTTTCACCGAGTTGCAAACACGTGGATTAGGGGTTCAGGTTCACTACAAACCGATCTATCAAAACAGTTTTTACAAAGAGCGTTTTGGAGAACAACGGCTTACAACCACAGAACTTTTTTATAAAAGTGAACTCTCCATTCCGTGTCATCAAAAGATGACGTTAGAAGATGCCGTCATGGTCGCCGATACGGTTCTTGACGTGATGGAAGCCCATTCTCACCGAGGATGCAGTTTTTAAAGGAGCATTAATGCGTGTCGCCATTATCCCCGCCCGTGGCGGAAGCAAACGGATACCCCGTAAAAATATAAAACCTTTTGCCGGACTCCCTATCATCGCCCACAGTATCAAAGCGGCGCAGGAGTCGGGACTGTTTGATCGTATCGTTGTCACGACCGATGATGAAGAGATCGCCGACGTGGCACGCAGTTACGGTGCCGAGATCCCTTTTATGCGGCCCAAAGAGCTGAGTGACGATCACACTGCGACTATTCCCGTTATCGCTCACGCCATCCAAACACTTCAAAACGATTCGGTTATCGAGTATGCCTGCTGTATCTATGCGACAGCCCCGTTTATCCGAGCAGAAGATATTCAAAATACCTATAACGCCCTTATCACCCATAACAAACAGTACGCATTTGCTGTTACGACGTTCCCGTTTCCGATTCAGCGCGGCGTGAAGCGTGACGAGAGGGGAAATATCGAAATGTTTTATCCGGAACATTTCGCAACGCGCTCACAAGATCTCGAAGAGGCGTATCACGATGTGGGACAATTTTACTGGGGGACGCGGGACGCATGGCTGGAGGGGAGAGCAATCTTCTCCGATGCGGCGACAACGATTGTTTTGCCGCGTCATCTGGTGCAGGACATCGATACGTTGGAGGACTGGACGCGCGCCGAGTTGATGCACAAAGTGCTCCAAGCGCTATGAACCTCCTTATCCGTGCCGACTCTTCGAGTACTATCGGGTTGGGGCACATTATGCGCGATGTGGTGTTCGCCGCTCAACATCCGCAGGAGAGGGTACGGTTTGCTTGCCAAAATTTGAGCGGCAATATCATCGATCAGATTCCCTATCCCGTCGATCTTCTAACATCAAATGATCCCGATGAGCTGATAGCGCTAATACGAGAGCAAAATATCGATAGGGTGGTGTTCGATCACTACGGTATCGATGCCGTTTTCGAGAAAAAAATCAAAGATGCTTGCGGAGTTACGATCCTCTCGTTTGATGATACCTATGAGGCTCATTATTGCGACATCCTCCTCAACCACAATATCTCGGCGGATCCGACTCGATACCGTGGATTGGTTCCTGAACATTGTGAACTTCACTGCGGTGCGGAGTACACGCTGATACGCGATGAGTTTAAAACCGAAAAAGAGATCCATAGAAAAAAACTCTACGATATTTTTATTGCGATGGGGGGGACTGACCCGAGCAATGCTACGATGAAGATACTCTCAACCCTAAGCGATGATTTGAGAGTCTGTGTCGTAACGACATCGGGGAACTCACATGTGAGTGAACTCAAAACCTTTGTCCAAACGAAAAAAAATATGACGTTAGAGGTCGATTCTGCGCGGATCGCACAACTCCTCCATCAAAGTTGCTTGGCGATCATCACCCCGAGCGTCATGGTGCATGAGGTGTTGTTTATGGAGATCCCTTTTATCGCCGTACAAACGGTGGCTAATCAAGAGGATATGTTTGTCTATTTAGAAAAAGAGGGGTATACCGTGCTAAAGGAGTGGGATGCAAGTGCGATTGCTCGATTTTACAACACTTGATACACAGCTACTAACAACGGTGTTAGCATGGCGTAACCATAGCGATATTCGGCGTTGGATGCTGAGCGATGATGAGATTTCGCTGGAAAATCATCTGCAGTTTGTTGAATCTCTAAAAAACAGAGCGGATAAACGCTATTTTTTGGTTCAGCGAGAGGGTGAAGCGATCGGTGTGATCGACTTTACCGATATTACCCAAAACTCTGCCGAAATCGGGATTTATGCCAACCCACAGATGCGCGGAGTGGGCGAAGCATTGATGAACGCTCTGCTCGAGTATGGCTTTTCAACGCTTGGGGTGACAATGTTGATCGCGAGTGTTTTTGCCGACAACGAGCGGGCTAAACATTTGTACGAAAAATTCGATTTTACAGAGACAAACCGAACCGCGTATGAAAAAAGAGAAATGATTAGAATGGAGCTGTATCAATGAACATCGGACACCATAATATGGATGAGAAAGTATTTATTATCGCTGAGCTCTCTGCCAACCATAACGGTTCCCTCGATACGGCACTCAAAACGATTGATGCGATGAAGACTTCGGGTGCCGACGCGATCAAGCTCCAAACCTATACCCCCGACACGATTACCCTCGATTGCGACAGTGAGATGTTTACGATTTCACAGGGGACGCTCTGGGACAAACGGAAATTTCATGATCTCTATGCAGAGGCAATGACGCCGTGGGAGTGGCATAGCATCCTCTTCGATCATGCCAAAAGTCTTGGGATGGAGGCCTTTTCCTCTCCGTTTGATAACAGTGCCGTCGATTTTTTATCCCAGTTGGACGTTCCGGCCTATAAAATCGCCAGTTTCGAGATCACTGATATCCCTCTCATCGAGTACACTGCAGCACAAGGTAAGCCGATCATCATCTCTACCGGTATCGCGACGCTAAGTGACATCGAAGAGGCTTTGAATGCGTGTCGGCGCGTGGGGAATGATCAGATTACCTTACTCAAATGCACCTCCGCTTATCCTGCCGCATTGGAGGAGATGAATCTCCTCACGATTAGCGATATGAAAACCCGATTTGGGGTGAATGTAGGGCTCTCCGATCATACGATGAGTCTCGCCGCCCCTGTTGCCGCCGTTGCTTTGGGAGCACGGGTGATCGAGAAGCATTTTATTCTCAATCGAGGTATGGGGGGAGCTGATAGTGCATTTAGTTTGGAACCCCATGAGTTTAAAGCGATGGTGGATGCGGTGCGCGACACCGAAAAACTTTTGGGGAAAGTGACGTATGAATTAAGTCCGAAGAGTTTGAAATCACGGGAGTTTTCGCGCAGTCTGTTTATTTCTGAAGATGTTAAAGCGGGCGAAACCATCAGTGTCTCAAACGTTCGATCCGTCCGTCCGGGATTCGGGTTGCCGCCCAAATATCTCAAAGAGATAATAGGAAAAAAATTCAAAGAGGATATTGGCAAAGGAACACCGCTCTCTTGGGATCACATCTTATGAAAATCGTCGTCGTATCCCATGATGCGGGAAGCTCTGAGATACTGTGCGCATTGATTCGCGAGTATTTCGATCTTTGTTCGTGGCATATTTTTGCACTGCCGCAAAGTCCTATGGGGCGAGCGTGTGAGCGGTATAATCTCCCCTTCACCCCAATCGGTGATCCCGAGCAACAGCTTCGTGACATTCAGCCCGATCTGTTGCTGTTCGGAACGGGATGGCAGGAGAAGATTGAGCGCCCCTTTGTCCGTTTTTGCAAAGAACACGCCATAGCGACGGTCGCTTTTTTGGATCATTGGAGCAATTATCGTGAGCGGTTCGGATTTCCCGATGAGGGGTGGGAAGAGAATCTGGGAGATTTTACGGCGGTACATGATGAGAGGGGGTATTCGCTTGCCCTCTCGATGGATTTACCAAATCCGTTAAAACTCCCTAACCATTATCTCATACGTCTTATTGAGGAAGCGGTACAGCGGAAAGTTGAGGTAGGTAAGACGCTGTTGTTTTTAAGCGAACCGACCGACAGTGTTGCTCAGAAAACGTACGGTGACCCCCTTTACTGGGGATTTACCCAATATACGGCATTGGAAGATATATTAGAACATTTTGAAGATTTTCAATGTGAAGATTTAATTATTCGTCTCCATCCGAGTGAAAAGTCTTCAAACTATGATGCAATACTGGAGCGTTACTCAAATATATTGGTACAAATTCATGACATCCATTCTGTAGATTTGATTGATGAACTTTTGTATGCCAAAGTGATTATCGGATTTGACACGATGGCTCTTTATATTGCAGCACTTTTAGGTAAATCGGTTATTTCGTATCTTCCTACCAAAGCGCGAGAGTTTCTTCTCCCTTTGCCAAAAAATCGTCAGTTAAATCATTTGAGCAACCTTTCTAATGAACTTTTACTTGGGTATTCTTTACACATGGATAAATTCGGTATGGATTTTGCTACATTTATAAATACTGTTAAAAAGGTTGATTGAATGGGCAAGACCCAACTTAATGCACTTATAATCGGAGCCGGAAGTATCGGCGGCCTTATCGACTCTCCGGCATCGGATGCTATTGCCAGCCATGCTCATGCTTATGAACTTTGTCCCTCAACGCAATTGGGCGCTATATGCGAACCCTCAGAACTTAATGTTTTTGCATTTATGGAGCGATGGGGCGAGGTTCAACGCTATTTTTCGATCGATGATGTCAGTGCAGACGAACACTACGATATCGTTTCTATTTCTTCATCAACCGCCTCTCATTTTAGGGATCTCACAACGTTGCTAAAACGGACAGATTGTTCAATGATATTGTGTGAAAAGCCGGTGGTTGCTTCCAAAGAAGAGTTTCATTCTCTCATCAGTGCACTCCAAAATAGCGATAAAAAGATTCTGATTCATTTGATGCGTCGATACAATAAAGCTTTTATCGCTCTCTCCGCACGAATAAAAAATGATGAATTTGGAAAAGCTTTGGGTTTTCAAGGGGTGTGTGCAAAAGGGTTGCTTCATAACGGCTCACATTTATTGGGTGTTTTGAGTCACTTTTTGGGATATTTGAGTGCAATTAAACCGTTTAGAGCCTCGTATTGTAACGATGATGTATGCGGTGAATTCGGAATCTCACTAAAAAATGGAGACGGAAACATATCGGTTCTAAAATCTCCTGATTATTCGCTGTTTGAACTTACGATTTGGTTTGAAAAGGGAGTGATAAAAGTGCTTGAGGGGGGCGATAAAATCGAGATTTATTCACGTATCCCTTCCAGCACTTATGAGGGATATTTTACCCTTGCATTGCATGAGAGCATTACGACTAACCTTTCTCGTTATGCCCTTGACTCGGTAGAATTTTTGATTCGTGAGAGCGATCAAACGTGCAGTGAAATTTTTAAAGAACATCTTCACATTCATGAACTTATTTTTCAAGCGTTCATAAAAGTATATCCGTCATGAAGCTCGCAATTCAGGGAGGAGAGAAACTTCGTACGGCTCCATTTCCCCCCTATAACACGATCGGAATCGAAGAAGAAGATGCCGTATTGCGGGTATTGCGCAGCGGAAAACTCTCTACTTTTTTAGGGACATGGCATGATGATTTTTACGGAGGGCCTGAAGTCCGCGCTTTGGAGTCTGAATGGGCTGAATATTTCGGAGTTAAACACGCGATTAGTGTCAACTCCGCTACATCGGGGCTTTATGCCGCAGTCGGAGCGTGCGGAATCACTCCGGGTGATGAGGTGATCGTCAGCGCTTACACGATGAGTGCATCGGCGACCGCCGCCCTTGTGTACGGCGCTATCCCCATCTTTGCCGACATCGAAGAGGATTTTTATTGTTTGGATGTCAAAAGCATCGAAGCCAAAATTACCGCGAAAACCAAAGCGATCATTGTTGTTGATATTTTCGGTCAGCCTTATGATGCGGAAGCGATCAATGCTCTGGCAAAAAAGTATAATCTCTTTGTGATCGAAGATACAGCACAAGCCCCCGGAGCGATGTTGCATGAAAAATATGCGGGAACACTTGGCGACATCGGGGTTTACTCACTCAATTACCACAAACATATTCACAGTGGAGAGGGGGGAATTATCGTGACCGATGACGATGTGCTAGCCGATAAAATCCGCCTGATCCGCAACCATGCCGAAGCGGTTCTCTCCGCACGGGGGATCAAAGATAGAGCAGAGTTGATTAATATGGTCGGTTATAACTACCGAATGACCGAGATCGAAGCCTCTATTGCCCGATGTCAGCTCAAAAAACTCCCCTCATTACTCGCACAAAGGCTCGAAAACACTGAGTACCTCAATGAGCAGTTAGGACAAATCCCCTGCATAAAACCGACCAAAATTCGTGAGGGGGCTAAGCACGCTTTTTACGTCCATCCGTTGCAGTTTGATGCCGAGGTCGCACAAATGCACCGAAACCGTTTTATCGATGCGGTAAAAGCGGAACTCCCTCCGACGCTGTTACGCGAAGAGTCGGTGGTACTGCTCAGTTACGGGTACGTTAAACCGCTCTATCTTCAGCCTCTCTATCAAGAGAGGATTGCATTCGGACGAGACGGATATCCGTTTACCCTCAGCGAGGTTACGTATCCGAAAGGACTTTGTCCGATAACCGAAGAGATGCATTTTACCCGCCTTGTCACCCATGAATTTATGCGTCCGGGAATGATGAAAAGTGATATGGATGATGTGGTGAATGCATTTCAGAAAGTGTGGGGAAACCGCTCGGAGCTTTTATGAGATTAGAGGGAGAACAAGTTTATTTACGTCCGCTTGAGCTACGTGATGCAGACGGAGGGTACCCTTTATGGCTTAATGATCCCGAAGTGTGTCGCTATAACTCACACGGCGAGATTTTGTATACGCGGGAAATGGCTCAGACGTATATTGAAAATGTAGTCAATAACCCCTCTTGCACCGTTTTTGCGATTTGTTTGCGAGAGGATGACCGTCATGTCGGCAATATCTCTCTCCAACAGATTTCAGCTAAAAACAGCAGTGCCGAGTTTGCAATTTTGATCGGAGACCCTTTAGTGTATGGAAAAGGGATCGGATATGAAGCGGGAACGCTACTACTGGGGTATGCTTTTAATGTCTTAAAGTTGCACCGTCTTTATTGCGGCACTCACACGGACAATGTTGCAATGCAGAAATTAGCCCTCAAACTGGGTATGAGCGAAGAGGGGCATAGACGTGATGCCTTTTTTAAAAACGGTCATTTTGCCGATATAGTGGAATATGGAATTTTAGCGGATGAATATACAGAGGGATTAAGATGAGACGGTGCAAAACGTGTGTCGAAACCGATACCCGTCCTACAACGGATTTTGATGAGCATGGCGTGTGTCTCCCTTGCCGTTCTGTTTCGCTTACCAGTGTCGAAGCGATCGATTGGGAGGAACGTAATGCGATCTTGAAAGAGATCGTTGTATGGGGGAAAGCACACAGCGGTCCCTCAGGATACGATTGCATTATCGGTGTTAGCGGAGGAAAAGACAGTACGCGTCAAGCCCTTTTTGCACGTGAAATAGGTTTGAACCCTTTGCTCGTTTCGTGCGTCTATCCCCCTGAACAGCAAACAAAGCGGGGAGCGGCCAATCTAGCCAATCTCATTGAACTTGGCTTTGATACGATTGTCGTTGCACCGGCTCCGCAGATCTCTAAAAAACTGATGCGGAACTGTTTTAAAACCTTGGGGAACCTTTTTAACGCATCGGAACTTGCCCTATATGCCTCCTTGCCGATTACGGCGATTGCGTATAACATCCCTCTTATTTTGCTCGGAGAAAATCCGGGACTCTCGTTTGGAACGGATGTCGGAAGCCGTGATTACAACGGTAATAAAATGAAAAACATGAACACTCTTCAAGGTGGTGATCCGAGGCGTTTTGCTACGGATGATATGGCAGATAATCAACTCTACTGGTACCGCTATCCGAGTGATGATGCGATGGAGAGAGCCGATCTTCGGATCGTCTATCTGGGTTATTTCATGAGTGATTTTAACGATCATACAAATGCCCGTATCGCGATTGAGCATGGACTGCAAGTTCGCACCGGCGAAGATGCTAAACCCGAAAATATCGGGGGATTGGCGACGGAAGTAGCGCTGGATGATGATTTCGTAATCGTTAATCAGATGCTTAAATTCATGAAATTCGGATTCGGAAAATGTACTCAGGAAGTGGGTGTTGCTGTTCGAAATCACCTGATGAGCCGAGAAGAAGGGCTTGAACTCATACGCCGTTATGATGGAAAATGTCATCCTAAATATATTAAAGCACTCACCGATTATCTTGAAATAAGTGAAGATGAGTTTTGGGAAGTTGCCGAGCACTATCGCGGCGTAGAGTTTTTTGATCGCGATGATGCGGGAGTATGGCATTTGAAAGAAGAGCTTTACCGATGAAAAAAATCGCCATTATCGATTATGGGATGGGAAATGTCCAAAGCGTTGCCAATGCGCTCGAATTTTTGGGATATACCGCCACGATTACGGATGATCATGATCTCCTCAAAGCGGCTGATGCGTATATTCTCCCCGGTGTCGGTGCATTTGCCGAAGCGATGAACAATCTTCGCGCACGTCATTTGATCCCTTTGTTACATACGCAGGTGATCGAATCAGGCAAACCGATTTTGGGTATCTGTTTGGGAATGCAGCTGTTTTTGCAAAGCTCCGAAGAGATGGGGTTGCATGAGGGGCTTGGCTGGATCGAGGGAAAAGTGATCGCCATGACGCCTGATAGCACTTTACGAGTTCCTCATGTGGGGTGGAACAATATTGTAGCCAAAGAGGGTGCTTCCCTTTTTGCAGGGGTTGATCAAGACGCCCATTTTTATTTTGACCATTCGTATCATGTTGTGTGTGAAGAGCGTTATATCAGTGCAAAATGTCACTATGGCTCTTATGAGCTGACTGCCGCATTGCAGTATAAAAACGTGTTTGCTACACAGTTTCATCCTGAAAAAAGTCAAACCAAAGGTCTTAAACTTCTCCGCAACTTTCTCAATTTTGTCGAGGAGTATCCATGCTGAAAAAACGGCTGATTGCTTCATTGGTGATTAAAAACGGAATTGTTGTTCAAAGTATCGGATTTGAACGGTACCTCCCGATAGGAAAACCTGAAATCACGGTTGATTATTTGAATCAATGGGGAATTGATGAGATCATTATGGTGGATATTGATGCGGCGCGTGAGGGTCGATGTATTGCTCCCGAGTTGGTCAAAAGGGTCGCGAAACGATGTTTCGTCCCTTTGAGTGTCGGGGGAGGAATCACGAGCGTGGATCAGATTCATACTCTAATCCATTCAGGGGCAGATAAAATTTCACTCAATACGCAAGCGGTCGTTAATCCCTCTTTGATAGAAGAGGGGGCACGTTTTTTCGGGAGTCAGTGTATGGTGGTCTCCATTGATGCCAAACGCAGTGCGGATGGTAATTACAGAGCGTATACGCACGGCGGGAAAACGGACACAGCTTTGTCACCTGCAGCGCTTGCACAACAAGCTCAAGCGTGCGGTGCGGGAGAAATCCTGATCAACTCGATTGATCGTGACGGATATAAAAACGGATACGATATCGATTTGATTCGTAGCCTCTTGGGTGCTACCAACCTTCCTCTTATCGCTCTTGGGGGGGCAAAAGATCCCCTTTCTATGAAAGCTTTATTGGAAAGCTGTGACGTATCGGCAATCGCTGCAGGCAATTATTTTCATTTTGTCGAACACAGTGCGACGATAGCAAAAGCCTATCTTTCACGTTATTTTCCGGAACAGATTCGTCTTGATAGTTATAGCGATTATCGTGATTTTTCTTTTGATGAAATGGGTCGAATCGTAAAAAAAGAGGATAAATCCTTGCGGGATATGTTATTTGAATTTCATCCGAAGGAAGTGATATGAAGCAATGCAAACGGTGTTTATACACGGAAAATCATCCGCTCCATATCACGTTTGATGACGAAGGTATTTGCAGCGGGTGCCGAGTACATGAAGAAAAATTTACCCTCGATTGGGGTGAGAGAGAACAAAAACTTCGTATTCTGTTAGAGAGTTATCGTAATACGGATGGAATGAGTTACGATTGCATTGTTCCCATTAGCGGTGGGCGAGATTCATACTATATTGTCCATGTACTCAAAAATATTTACGGTATGAATCCGTTGCTCGTAAGTTACAACAAACACTATAACACCCATGTAGGAATCCGAAATTTTCAGTATCTCAAGACAATTTTTGATTGTGATACCTTACAAATGGTCGTTCAACCTCAAAAAGTTAAAAAGATTACCAAAGCGACGATCAAACACTTAGGAAGTATCTACTGGCATGTTCTTGCGGGGCAGAGTGTATTTCCGGTTCAGTGTGCGGTTCGTTTTAAAATACCTCTGATTATCTGGGGTGTGCATCAGGGCGTTGATCAAGTGGGTATGTATTCGCATACCGACGAAGTCGAAATGACACGACGTTATCGCAAAGAGCATGATTTGATGGGATACGAGGCAGAGGATTTACTTGTACTTGATTCTGATCTCACCCAAAATGATCTGATTCAATACGTATATCCGCACGATAAAGAGATTGAAAAAGTAGGGGTTCGCGGTATCTATTTGGGCAATTATATCCCTTGGGATACGAAAAAACAGCATGAGGAGATGATCGAAAAGTACGGGTATGAAACATTGCAGCAGCAACGTACTTTTGACAGTTACAATGATGTCGATTGCGTCCATTACTCAGGATTACACGACTATATTAAATATCTAAAATTCGGATATGCAAAAGCAACCGACCATGCGTGCCGTGAAATACGATGGGGACGTTTGAGTCGTGATGAAGCCCTTAAACTTGTCTCTGCGTATGAAGGGATTGTCCCCTCGGATACCCGCTATCTGCTTGAGTGGTTGGAGATAAGTGAAGGGGAGTTATTTAGTCTATTAGCACGGTTTCAAAAAGCAGTACCGAAGTTACCGTTGACGCAGTATTCGGCAGAACCGCCGAAGGGATGCCGATTTATCTTAACCTCTTCAAAAGTACCGAGTGTGAAAGAGGAGGGATATACCCTTTTAGAAAAAGGGTATATTGAAGCTCACTAGTGTTTTTCTTTTCCCATGATCTCTTTAGGGGCTTCGATTTCAACAATCTCCAATGAATTGTGAATAATACCGCTGAGGGTAAATAACCAATAGCGATGCGCTAAAATCCATTGGATCGCTTTGATTTGATTATCACGAGGATTATCGACATAACGCACTTTGATTTCAGCTAAATCGAGTTCTTGCTGATAGAGCATTGATTGTGCAAGGCTGGCAAAGAAATCGCGGTACACTCTACTTGTCATGATCGTTTCACGAATAGAAGAGATTTCATCCAACATTTGGATTGTCGTATCGGTATCCATCGCTTCAATCGCTTCATCCATACCGATATTTTCAAAGACTTTACACGCTTCGGTTATCAGAAGAAAACTTTTGTCAATTTTATTTTGAAGTTCTACCCCTTCAGTCATTAAAATCGTGAGCTTCTCTTTGATCTTTTTGAGATTTTTTTTGTGTTCTTTTGCGGATATCTTATCAACATGAATCTCTTTTTTCGGTGCTTCTAAAGCGTATAATTTTAATACGTCACTAAACGGCATTTCGGTTGAACCGTGAATTCTAGCACCGCCCTCCGTCGCGTTAATGGTTTCCATAACGGTGCAAGATTGTTCTATCGTTTGTTCGATAAACCGTAAAAACACTTCCCAGAAGATCATACTCTCTACCATACCGTCTCCACCGTATGCCGGGATGAGAATCGTTTCATAACGGGCATTATTATCAGCGGTGTCTATACCGTCTTTAATTTGATCTTCCCCGTAAACATGCCCTTTGCTGTGACTTGTTCCGTCTTTTCCATACGCCAAGTCTTGTCCGATAAAAGCACATTTCTCATATCCCATATGAAAGGCAACTTCATGAGCCATATTTGCGGCACTCATCCCACCGCCGACATATCCGTAATCTTGTAATTCAAAATAAAGACTTACCCCAAGCGGTCGCATTGCCAGTAAAGTGGTTCCCCCCTTAATGGCATCAAAAACTGCTTGATGCTGTAATGAAGCACATATAAAAATGATCCCCTCTTGTTCCTCTTGGGAGGTCTCTTGGAAGAATTTAGCGGTAGGCTCATCTCTTTCCATGGAGACAACGATATCCGGCTTAATCCCATAACGAACGAGAATCGGAAATGAAGCATCAACACTGATAATCGTGATATACGGTGCCGCCTCTTTTAATAGCGGGAGTTGTTTAGCAAGACTCGGACCTGTGGAGACGATTACGGCAAGCTTACTGTTTTGGTGTTTGATAAAATCACGGTATCTCGGATGTTCAACCATTCGGTACAAATTTTTTACGTGATGACGAAGACCGAGCATCGCATCTTGTATGTTGTTACCAAAAGCGGTAATAACATGTTCAAAAGATTTTAGATAAATCTCCAACGCTCCACGATAAGATTCGAGATAATGCTCGAGATAATATTCAGCAGCACTGTGGAGATAAAATACTTTGGCATAAAAGCGGACGTTCTCATTAATGACGATTTCTATGCCTCTTTGAAAAGTTAAATCTTCAGGCTGCAAAATAACGAGCCGTTTACTTTTCATGACGTCGCTAATATCGATGAGATGCAAAACAATAAAGATGAGTTCTATTTCAGGCTCAATGACAATGATTTGCTGATGTTTTGTGTTTTCAAGCAGTCGGGAAATGAGTTCTCCATCGGCGATACCGAATAAATAGAGGTATAAATATTCACGGTATTGTTTAAAATGTTCGAGGATCGCACCTTTCTCATCATGACCATATAGATAAACAGTCGATTGGGTATCGAATATTTTGTATTTTCCATCCTCCATTTGATCGAGACGATAACGTTTGTTTTCATCGATCTTTTCTAATCGAGGACAGAGAGGAGAGTCGATCTCTTGTAAGATAGCGAGATTTTTATGATATTGATTTTCCATGATTTCCCCGTATTAAGTGACTTAGTAAACAGCTATGGCAGTGAGTAGTAGATGAGATATATTATGCTGCCAAAAGGAAAAGGCAGCAAAGCTATTATTGGAGAAGTTTGAGGACGTTTTGTTGAACAGCGTTTGCTTGACTCATAGCGTATGAGCCAGATTGCGCAAGGATGTTGTATTTAGAGAAGTTAGCACTTTCAGCTGCGAAGTCGACATCACGGATTTGTGATTCTGCTGCTCTAACGTTAACTTGTGTTACAGAGATATTATTAACTGTAACAACGAGTTGGTTTTGAACCGACCCGAGGTCCGCACGGATAGCATCCAAACGGGCGATTGCGGCTTCCGTGATGTCCATTGCTTTTGCCGCTCCTTGACGAGTCAACAAAAGACCTACTTTGTCTGTACTGTTTATCAATCCGTCATTATTATCATCAACTTGGCCGTAAATCAGATCGCTGAGAACGCGGGTACTTCCGACCTCTCCCATCGTTTTGGCTGTAGTAATGGCGGTTGTCAACCCTGCATTGCTGTAGTGGGCTGAACTAACGGTGATATCACCGCCACCTTGTTTGATCAGTTCCAAACGTCCGGCATAGACTCCGTCATTGATCCCTGCCGCAGCACTCATACCGCTTACATTAATAGCACGTCCATCAGAAGAAATGGTTATTGTACCGTCATTCTCCAAATTCGCTTTTACCCCTGTAAGAGAAGTTTGGGCATTAATGGCTCCAACCAGAATGTTATTGGTGTCTCCACTCTCAATCGATGCTCCGGCACTGAGGATGGTTGTTCCGTTGATGGTGATATTTGAGAGTAATGTTCCCCCTTGCACGGCGATAGTGCTGTTAATGTCGGTATTTGCAACCGCTTTAACGCCGGTTTGGCCGGAAGCCGCATTGATAAGATCGGCAACACGGCCAATACCGGTTTGCGCTACCCCGTTACCGCTTGAATCGGTCATTTGTACCCCGTCAAGTTTAACACCTTCTACCGTGTATTGAGCGTAATCCGATGATGCGAAGGTCGTTCCCATACTGGCACGGGTATTCATTGATACGGTTGCGTTTGAAATAACACCGGCTGTACCTGCAGCGGCGGCTGACCAGATAAGAACACCTGAGGTTGTCCCAGTTGATGCTCCGGCAATACTGTAAAGCGTATAGGTCATAGATGAGCCGTCACTGATGGTAACGCTCATTTTATCCCCGATAGCAAAACCGGTTGTATTGGTAGTATTAAGTGTCATAACAACACCGCCGGTAACCGCTGTTGCTGAGAAAGAGCTCAAATTTTCAGACGTGGTTTTTACTAATGAGACACCGAAAGAAGAACCGACGCTCAACGTTTTACCGAGTGCACGATCGAGTGTGATCGCAACCCCAGACATCGTTCCCGCAGCTGTCATGGTTCCGCTGATGTGTTGGATCGTAAAATCGCCGACACCGTCGATACGAATCGTATCCCCTGCCGCCAAACCTTGTGCATTGATACCCTCCGCACCAATACTAAATGTTAATACGGTCGCATTTTTATCAAGAGCATGAGCCAATGTACTGGTCGCAAAGTTTCCTACTTGAACCTGCTCTACTTTACTGGTCGTATTTCCTATCGCCAAACTTTGAGTATTGGATATAGAGGTTTTAATGGTTTGGTTGCTGTACGCACCGACTTGGAATTCTCTATTCGAGAAGTTTCCACTCAAGAGCTGTGTTCCGTTAAACGCCGTTGTTTTTGCGATATTGTCCAATTGTTCCAAGAGACGATTAACGTCTTTTTGAATCGCAGTACGTGAAGAAGCACTTTGTGAATCTGATCCTGCTTGGATCGCTTTGGTTTTAATGGTATCGAGAATTTTTAATTGCTCATCCATCGCTTTATCGGCAACTTGGATAATCCCGACCGCATCGTTGGCATTGGCAATCGCTTGTCCTAATGAGTTTGATTGCATACGCAAGGAATCGGCAATAGACATCCCAGATGCATCATCTGCCGCTTTATTAATACGAAGACCCGAACTGAGTTTAGTAAGAGAGTCATCTAAACTACGATTATTCACAGTGGCATTGGTGTGTGCGTTCATTGCCGCAATGTTTGTGTTAATTCTGAAACCCATGATAAATCCTTGATGTGGTTTTGCGTCCATGCGCTTATCTAGTCAGAATTAAAGCAAAAAGAGTTCCAATATTTTGAAATAACGATAATAAATAAAAAATAGAGAAAAGAAGAATAGAGTAAGAGAAAAGAATTTCTTAGGTTAAGAAGGGATTGGATGAGAGAGATGACGCAGTCAAAAGACTGCAGTCATTAGAAATGTCCTTGCTATCTTACGATAGCTTACTCAGACTATTGAAGTAGTCTTAGGACGTTTTGTTGAACAGCATTTGCTTGACTCATAGCGTATGAGCCAGATTGCGCAAGGATGTTGTATTTAGAGAAGTTAGCACTTTCAGCTGCGAAGTCGACATCACGGATTTGTGATTCTGCTGCTCTAACGTTAACTTGTGTTACAGAGATATTATTGACCGTAACAACGAGTTGGTTTTGAACCGACCCGAGGTCTGCACGGATAGCATCTAAACGGGCGATTGCCGATTCAGTGATATCCATCGCTTTTGTGGCACCCTCACGAGTTAACAAAAGACCGACTTTATCACTGCTGTTGACTAATCCGTCATTGTTATCATCAACTTGACCGTAGATCAAATCGCTGAGTACACTTGAACTTGTTACATCTGTTAAAGCTTTCGCAGTTGTAAGTGAAGAAGTCAACCCTGCATTGCTGTAGTGGGCTGAACTAACGGTGATATCACCACCGCCTTGTTTGATCAGTTCCAGTCGTCCGGCATAGACTCCGTCATTAAGTCCTGCTGCAGCACTCATACCGCTCAAGTTAACCGCACGTCCATCAGAAGAAAGAGTTAATGTCCCGTCACTTTCCAAACTAGCGGTAACACCGGTCAATGAAGTTTTATCATTGATAGCGGTAACTAAAGTATTATCCGTATCACTGCTAAGGATTGACGCACCGGCACTGAGGATGGTTGTTCCGTTGATGGTGATATTTGAGAGTAATGTTCCACCTTGTACGGCGATATTACTATTGATTTCAGTATTCGCAACCGCTTTAACACCGGTTTGACCGGAAGCCGCATTGATAAGATCGGCAATACGGCCAAGACCGGTTTGCGCTACCCCGTTACCGCTTGAATCGGTCATTTGTACCCCGTCAAGTTTAACACCTTCTACCGTATATTGAGCGTAATCGGCTGATGTAAAATCGGTACCCATGCTAGCACGATCATTCATAGAAAGAGTTGCATTAGAGATTGTACCAGCAGTTCCTGCGACTGCGGTTGACCAGATAAGAACACCTGAGGTTGTACCGGCTGATGCCAACCCTTGAATACTAACAAGATTATAAACGATTGATGAACCGTCACTGATAGTAACATTCATTTTATCGCCGATAGCAAAACCGTTGACGTTACTGCTATTAGTAGTCATAGCAACACCGCCGGTAACTGCCGTACCTGAGAGTGAACTGAGGTTCTCAGCCGTCGTTTTTACCAATGAGACACCGAAAGAAGAACCGACGCTCAACGTTTTACCGAGTGCACGATCGAGTGTGATCGCGATTCCTGACATGATTCCACCACTCGTCATTGTTCCGCTGATGTGTTGGATTGTAAAATCGCCGACACCGTCGATACGAATCGTATCCCCTGCCGCCAAACCTTGTACTGCAGCTCCATCACCGGCAGTGAATGTTAATACGGTTGCATTTTTATCAAGAGCATGAGTCAATGTGCTGGTTGCAAAATTTCCTACTTGAACTTGATCTACTTTTGTAGAGGTATTTCCGATTGCCAAACTTTGGGTATTCGAAATAGAAGCTTTAATGGTTTGGTTACTGTAAGCACCAACTTGGAACTCTTTATTCGAGAAGTTTCCGGATAAGAGCTGTGTTCCGTTAAACGCCGTTGTTTTTGCGATATTGTCCAATTGTTCCAAGAGACGATTAACGTCTTTTTGAATCGCAGTACGTGAAGAAGCACTTTGTGAATCTGATCCTGCTTGGATCGCTTTGGTTTTAATGGTATCGAGAATTTTTAATTGCTCATCCATCGCTTTATCGGCAACTTGGATAATACCGATCCCGTCATTGGCATTAGAGATTGCTTGACCTAATGAGTTTGCTTGAGCTCGTAAAGAGTCGGCAATAACCATTCCTGAGGCATCATCCGCCGCTTTATTAATACGAAGACCTGAACTCAATTTAGAGAGAGAGTCATCCAAACTACGATTATTAACCGTTGAATTTGTATGTGCGTTCATTGCCGCAATGTTGGTGTTAATTCTGAAACCCATGATAAATCCTTTTATCGCAAGAGCTTTGCTCTTAAGTTAGTTCAGCATCCTTGCTGTTACAGACTATATCGGCAGGGTAAAAAAAAGGTTTAACGATTAGGGGGTAATTTGAGTCCAGTTGCCATCGGTGGTGTTATACATATATAAAGTAGAATTACTCTCACTGTACCAGAGTGTTCCATGAATCGGTGATGCCGGTTCTGTTGCTGATACAATAGCACTGTTGTATCCGCGAGTCTGAGTTGTGACTTCGGAGCCGTTATAGAGTTTTAAATGGTTTGTTTCACCAACCCCTATTTCGAGCATAATATCATCGCCTTGCGCAATAGTATGGGTTGCATCCGTTTGTAAAACACCGTCTTCTCCCAAACTCACCAATCGTCCTAAAATATTGTTATTGGGTGAAATAGAGGTTGTGTTTTGGGCATAGGTCGCATTTCCGTTGGCATCACCGAAATCATAGGTTGCATAAAAAAGATTACGACCCCAGGCATCTTTCCCTAAACCTACGACAACAGGAACGGTAGAGTTGGTATCTTCTTTAAGCAGTTCAAAATAGGAGTCACTATCAGGATCTGCCGCTAATTCTAACAAACGACTACGAATGACTTCAAGCATCGTTTTGCTGTTTTGCTGCTTGAGAGTATTCCCCTGAATAAGAGTGTAATATCCCATAGTAGCTAAAACAGCGGCAAGAATGCCGGCCATGATGATGGCAACCATTACTTCAACAAGCATAAAACCTTTTTTCATTATGCACGACCTGCTTGGTTAATGATCTCTTGTTGGATCAGTACTTGTGTCAAGACGATGGTAAAAAATTCGACGAAAACAGCACAGGCCAAGAGTAAAATAGCCACGATGGTAATGATACGGAAAAATTTGGTTGCTGTAGTAAGGGCATTTAGTCTTGCACGATCAGCAAATTGTTCTAACATATCTCCTAGTTGAGTAACCGTTCCTGCTCCTGTAAGAAGATGTTGTTCAATTTCCTCGAAAAAAGGGATGAGCCAAAAATTTTTCTCACCTCGACTGACTTGGGCAAGAATACCGTTAAATTGTTTTGCAATACGTGGTACAAGCGTACTCGATGCAGCTGTTTTAAGAGCTATTTTGAGTGAAACCCCATTTTTTAGCATAGCACTTAACAGGCTTAATAAGATAAATTTTTCAAAGTATTCAATAATTTTGGAAGACATAGGAAGAAGCGAAGCATACCGTTTAGCAAGCCCTTGCAGCATCCCTGTATAATTGAAAAGGGCAATCATAACAATAAAAAAATAGGCTGAAAATACAAGGAGTCCACCAAATAAGAGATTACTCAAAATAAGAGCTAGATCTAAGTGATCTGCAATGATGGCATAGATTTTAGGATCATAAGTTTTGGCCTCTTCTAAATGAAAAGGGACAGCAAAAAAACGGACAAAAATAACAATAATCGTCGTTAAGGAAAAATAGATCAACGGTAGAGCAATTTTATCGTTTGATTCTTGATGAAATTTATTTTTAATTTCAAGGTAATTGACAACCGATTTAAGGGTTTTTACAAAAGAACCCCCTTTTTCAGCCATCGATACAAATTGGATAATATCAGGAGATGGAGAAACATATTTTTCAACGGCCTTTGAAAAAGAGGCACCTTCTTGAATAGAACGTGTAATATTGGCATAGGCTGCACGTTCGTTTTTATTTTTAGTGGTATTTTGTAATAAAGCGAGTGCGTTGGTAAGACTTTTACCGTTTTCCAATGATAGCTGAAGGGTTTTTAATAGAGTTAGTAGATCAGGTTTCATGGACGTATCCTAATGACAACAACTCACTTGAGAGAGTCTCATAGTCACATATTCCCATTTCAAACAAATAAGCGGCAGATTGAAAATAGCTAAAGGTTATAAAATGTTCCCATGCTTTGAATACCGTACTGTTTTTGAGTGCAAGGTAAAATTGATAACGAACTTTCATGTCTCCGGGGATAAAAACCATATCCATGAGCAATGCACGCCCATGATATCCCGTAAAATTACATTTTATGCAACCATTCTTTTCATATCCAATGTCAGAAGAAGCAAAAAAATCTTTTCCATCTTCAGAAGAGGCTTTGTTTTTGCAGCTACAGAGCTTAGGGACAAGGCGTTGAGCTACAACACCGCTAAGTGAGTAGGCAAGAATGAAGAGATCCCCCCCCTCATCACGAATACGTTCCATCGCCATAAAACTGTTTGGTGTATGGAGGGTAGAGAAAACCATGTGTCCACTGTGTGCAGCTTTAAGTCCCGTAAGGATTGATTCACGATCACGCATCTCCCCGATAACGATAACGTCAGGGTCTTGACGCATGATCGATTTCATCCCCTCGGCAAAGGTAAATCCACTGGCTTCATTAATCTGATATTGAGTAACAAAGTCAATTTTATACTCGATTGGATCTTCAATCGTATAGATGATTTCATGTAATCTGTCACGTTGGTTTAAGATGGCATTTAAGGTTGTTGTTTTCCCGCTTCCCGTCGGTCCTACTACAAGAAAAAAACCGCTTGATTGATTGACGAAATGGTGAACATGCTCCGACATCGGATGGCTTTTTGGAAATAAGGTATTGAGAGATTTAATATTACTGACTTTATCCAAAATACGTAGAACGATGTTTTCTCCATATTGAGAGGGGGCGATTTCGATACGAAAATCAATGGCGCGATTTTCAAATTCACGGGTAAAACTACCCCCCTGAGGCGCATAGATATTGATCATATCAATATTACAACGCTCTTTGATGATTAAGGCAAAACGCTGAGCAAGTTCATGGTTTAATAGATAGCGGGCGAAAATTTTTCCGTCTATTCGGTAGCGAAGCCAATAAAATGATTCGTAGGCATTAATATGTATATCACTTGCAGATCGCTGAATCCCATATTCGAGGAGCATTTCAAAGATATCAATGACTTCATCTTCTTCATAATCCATTGCATTGAATTGCTTGATTTTTCGCTCAATTGTTTCAGGGTCAACGCGAAGAAGGGCTGTGTACTTTTGTTGAAATTCACGTACAGGAATGTTTTTTTGTTCAACCTTTTTATGAACTTTTTGACTAAGTTCAGCAAGACGCTTTTCTCCCAAAAGCTCTTTACGTACGATTTTGAGGAGATCATCACGCTCTTCGACGATGACCATCTCATACTCTTTCATGAGTTCGAGATTATAGGTTTTAGAGGTCTCTTTTTTTTGGATGAAATGATGGGAAAGAGCAATATCAAGAAGATGTTTTTTAATACCGATTTGTTGATAGTAATATTGCTCTTTTTGGCATACTTCAAGCTGCTTCGGCGTTAATATCTTCTTAATATTCATGGGCACTTTTTGGTTTAATTATAACACAAAAAGTCAATTATCAGCGTGATAGGTAAAATTTGAAAGTTGCCGAGGTGGCATTATGCTCCAAACTCGCTTGTTGCGGGGTGTAATTGAGGATAAGCTTTTGAAGGGCTTCATCTTCCGTCGAGTTATTATCTGCTGACGTAGAGATGAAAAAAACACTTCCCGATTCTGTAGCGGTATATTGACTAAATTCTCCTGGAGGAATAGGAACAAAACCATTTTTCCCACCATCAAAAGAATAGGGAGTAGATGCATTACATTCTAATTCACTTAAAAGTGTATTGGAAGCATCAGTAGAAGCATTTAGTTCTTTTGGAAATTGTTCAGAGAGGTGTTTACACTGAAAAACCATCGATTCAACTAGATTGAACTGAGATTGAAGTGCACTTTTATACTGTATCCTGTGCATTGTTGAAAGATTAATATAATAATATGTGAGTGTTCCAATCACCCCTGCCAAAAAAATGGTAAGGGCAATTTCGACGAATGTAAATGCTTTTCGTTGCACGTTTTTCCTATTTAACAATCAAAACCCAATGTTTATAAATACCACCACCGGTGTCTTCAGAGTAACAAAAAGAGTCCCCATACAAGTTGTAATTGGTTGTAAAATCACCAAAATTCAAATTGTTAGTAACATTAAGCTCGATGCTACTATTCATTTCATGATTGAAAATAGCACAATAAAGCTCATCATCAGGTAGAAGATCCCACCCGCCTGTGCCGTTCAAGTCAATAGGAAATTGAAATGCAGGGCGTCCATTCACTGCAGAAATATTTAGTTCCCATCCTGTTGTGGTCATTTCTCGAATATCCCTTGGGAGGCTACGGAGAATTAAAATATTTGTAGCATTAAATTCGCTCAAATCAGCAACACTCGGTGAAATTCCTTGTTGAGCTACAAATACATCATAAGCACCGGAGAGCTGATAGGCTTGATCCATTAAAGCGGCAACTCGTGCTTTTTTAGCGGTTAAATCTATATTAAATAGACTTTTATAATATAACATTGCAATCGTCGATAAAACGCCGAATAAGATAACAGCAATCGTCATCTCCACTAAGGAGATACCTTTTCTCTTTCCACTATACTGATACGACATGTCAAACTCCTTTTATAACACGGTATCATACAAAATCGACAATTGATAAAAAAACTTTAATTCAAGAAGAAAAGAATTAAATTTCTCACTTTCCATGAAGAATGTGGAAGTGAGAAAGAAGTTATTCTTTGGGATATTAAAGTAAATGAAATTATGGTACTACAATCATAATCCAATTATCACCTGTTGAGCGGGAATAACAAAAGAAATTACCATACATAGCACGTGTTGCATTGATATCTGCACCACCGAATGTTTGCTGATCGGTTACGTTTAGTTCAGTACTGGTGTTAAACTCACGATTGAAAACAGCACAATATTGCTCATCTGAATTAGTTGGTGTTGTAGTTCCGTTAAGATCGATTCGAACTTGAAAAGCTACTCCCGTTCCTTCCATACCGGTAGAGGTATTGAGTTCCCAACCGGTAGTAGATATTTCGGTAATTACAGTAGGAATAGCATTTAGAATACCTGATGTGCCGTTGAGTTCAGTAATTGAACTAGGGTCTAAGCCCGTTTCATTTCTATAAATTGTATACGCTTGGACCAATTGGTTAGCTTGGTCTGTAAGTGCGGCAACACGTGCTTTTTTAGCTTGTAGGTCAGTGTTTAAATAGCTTTTAGCATATTTAAGTCCAATAGCAGCTAATGCTGCAAACAAAACAATTGCAATTACCATCTCTACGAGAGAGATACCTTTTCTCATTCCTGTGTACTTCTGTGTCATTTTACATCCTTTTTTGTGACCACGCAGCTTTCTTTCCGCTAGATCGGTTTTTTATTGTGGAATCTTTAATACATAAGTTAGTGCATATAACTTAAGCAAATAGCAGTCCATTTTTATTATCGAGTATAAATTGAAGTTACAAGAGGTATAAAGAATTGAAAAGAGATTGAACCTCCCGCTCCCCAAGAGGGGCGAGAAAGGATTCATGAATTCGAAAGTAGAGGCTGAACTAAAGAGTTTAGTTACGGTACGATAACCATAATCCAGTTTTCATTTGCAGCACTTGAGTAGCAAAAGAAGTTACCGAACTCAGTTACAGTAGCATTGATATCTGTTTGTGAACCGTACAATTGACCATCAGTAGTATTTAACTCTCTACTTGTATTAAACTCACGGTTAAATACAGCGCAGTATTCTTCATCAGATTTTGTACCGGCAACAGTACCATTTAAATCAATTTTCATTTGGAATGCAACACCTGTTCCTGCAGCTCCAGTAGATGTGTTAAGCTCCCAACCAGTAGTCGACATTTCAGTAATACGAGTAGGAATGGCAGTCAAAATACCTGATGTACCATTCAAATCGCCCATTGTAGCAGGCTCTAAACCTGTTTCAGTTTTATAAATTGTATACGCTTGGACCAATTGGTTAGCTTGGTCTGTAAGTGCGGCAACACGTGCTTTTTTAGCTTGTAGGTCAGTGTTTAAATAGCTTTTAGCATATTTAAGTCCAATAGCAGCTAATGCTGCAAACAAAACAATTGCAATTACCATCTCTACGAGAGAGATACCTTTTCTCATTCCTGTGTACTTCTGTGTCATTTTACATCCTTTTTTGTGACCACGCAGCTTTCTTTCCGCTAGATCGGTTTTTTATTGTGGAATCTTTAATACATACGGATGAAGAGTGATTGAAAATCCAAATTCATCCCCCGTGCATCCTTGTCCGATGCAGCTGCTGACTAATTCAACGTCATCATTTTTGACAACATCCAAGAGCCGTTTCAATAGTAAATATGAATAGGTGTCATGAATGCCTCCTTGGATAATTAATTTTTTTTGGTCGATCGTTACTTCGGCTTCCATCCCCAACTCTTGGAGCATAGCTTTGTATTGATCATTTTTAGTACGCAGAACATCATCTTCCGCGTACACAGCAACTGGTTGCTCAACGGCAGTTTTTAAAGCACTGAAGGTTTTAACCTCTTCGGCTACCGTTTTATTTTCGTACACAATATCAAGAAAATAAAAGTATGTTGCGACTAAGATTGTTAACAAAATAACAACAAAGAGACCAACAAGACTATATTTTTTCATTGCAATATTGAACGATGCCCTGAGCAACGTCTTCCTTTATAATTTCTGCTTCTGGTGGTAACAACCTGACAAAAGCGTTGAGGTTTGGTGTCACCACCTCAGCACATAAGCTATCATCACGATAGCTTATCTGCTGAAGGGTGGACTCCGTAGATTTGGTCATCTCCTCTATTTTTTCAAGTTCATGGACAATGTCTACTTTTTTAGTCATCGCAAACGATGTCTGACAGTTTTCACTCACCAATTGCTTATACTCTTTGACCAACACATCTCGGTTACTCATACTAATTTCAGTAGCATTGAGATAGCTATATCCCGCATACAAAATTCCCGAAGTTACAACGACGGTACATGCTAGCAAGAAACTTCCAACCCATGTATCTTTACGCTCCTTATCAAGATTAAGTGAAACAAGTTTGTCCCCTTTGCTATTATCAGCATAGAGAGTCTCATAGCCACGCTCTTTTGCAAACTCTTCAGGTCGATCAAGAATGTAATCGATGATTTTTTGTTCCTCAAGTACCACACCGACATTTCTATAATCAAGTTCAAAAATAATGACGCTTCTCCCTTGATTTTTCGAAGCCAGAGAGAGAATGTTTTCATACTCAAGTTTCTCTTTCGGAAGAAATGCAATGTAGTTGATCCCCTCAGCATGCTTTCGTAAAGAGACTTTAACTGCTGTAGAGTCAAGATCGCTCCGTGCATTACGGTAGACCTGCGTGCGGATATTGTCAATATCGTTTGTAAAATCAAGAGAGCCAGCTGTAAAAATTGCCATGGTTATCTCATCACATACTTGATTACGCGAGGGGTAACAATGATTACCATTTCGCTTTTAGTGTTAGAAGCATGACGAGCTCCACCTACAACACCCGCGGCACTGTCACCCAAACCAGGAAGTCCGCTCCACCCTTTGTCGGTTTTATTGCGAAAAAGACCGGAGATGACAATAGGAACTCCCGGTTGGACCCTCATGGTGTTGTTGATCGCTTTGGTAACGGTTTGAGGCTGAGAAAACTTATTTCCATTCACTTCAAATGAGGTATAACCGACGATATCGTTAATTCTAAGACCGATATCCGTGATAACGGTACCGTCAAGCATATTCGATTTAAGGTTGATCTCTAAACCGCTAAGTGCGGTTGCACTCGTAGTGGAGACTTGAGCAGTTCCATTTCCTACAGAGGTATTTTGTATTCCACTAATGTAGGGTGCTTCGATTCCGTCGGTGAGTTTGACATTGGTTCCCGCAAGTCCCAAAAGTTTCGGTTTTTGAATGCTTTCCACTTTTCCAAAATTCTCTAGTGCACTGACCAAAGCTTTTCCATTATAGGTGTCATTTTTCATAATCATTCCGAAAGTAAGGGGAACGGCCGATGTGCCGGCAGAGCCAAGACCTGCTCCAGCGGAGGCAATAAAACTTAAACCGTCTTTTGCAAGAGTCGGTACAAGGCTCCAGTCGATTCCGAGGGCATAGTTGTCTTTTAGCTCGACATCGTAAATCGATATTTCATATTCAATGACATAGAGATTATTACGGAGGATTTCGAGATATTTCATAATATCGCCGTACTCTTTTTCACGTGCCGAGAAGCTGACTGAAGACGTAATAGCATCCGTAGTGACATTGCTTGCACCCATTGAAACAATACTATTTTTTAATATTTCAGGTAAACCGCTAATTGAAGGAATTTTAAGGGTAACGGTTCGCATATTCCCTAAATAAAAAGTATCGTCATCATAAAGAATACTGAGCTTATCTCCGACGGTTTTTTGAAGCATTTTACCAAAAGGGATATTTGTTGCTGAAAGATTGATATTAGTTTCGTAAAGCAAATAATCATTCTTACCTGCATAAGTATTATTATTATTGGTTCCATTGACGGTTGATGATGTATTGTATTTATTTGAATTGACCGATTCCGCTTGTAGTTGAAATACAACATTTTCATTGGTTGCTTCGGTTAGCAGTGCAATAACATCACTGAGATCTGCACCCATGATTTTAGCCCGCTTAATAATCTCTTTATCGGGAATGATTTGCGGTTCAATATGAAAATTATCAGCATTGACCTCAACCACTTGCATGGCCGGTTCGCTTCGTTGAATTTGCGTAAGATTATTGTCCAATTCATTGAGATGCATTTCCGGAGTAAGCGTCTCTTTTTTACTGGCGACACTGCATCCGCTAAGCCCCAAAAGAACGACAGCGAGTATAATCGAACGCATTATTGACCTCCTGTCGTGAAATAGATAGTTTGAGTTCGTCCGGCGTCATCAACCGTAATGTAATTACTGGTGATATTTCGGACAAAATACTTTGCGTTATTAGCGTAAAAAGGGTCACCTTCTTTTAATACCACTGTGTTGCTACCTATTCTAAGGAGAATAAACTTCCCTTTGTCCGTTTCTAAAAAACAGTTATAGACTAACTGAGAAAGATCAAATGTCGCCTTTACAGCGGGTAAAGGGGTATTTAAGAGTGGTGGAAGGGGCATTGGACGGACATCTGATGTTGCTACCGGAACTTTCTTCACTTTTGCAGGTTCACGAAAAAACGGGTTGTAAGCCGCATTTAGCGAGAGTGCAAGGAAAAGAAATGACCAAATATAGTTCATGTCGCCACTTTCGTTTAGGATTATTTGAGGATAAAAAGCAAGAAGTGTACCAATTTTAAAAAATGGATAACATAGATAAATGGACTGTAAATTGCTTATCTTTAGTATTCATGTATAAATACAATCAAAAAAGAGCTTTTTAAAAAAGATGAAAATGCAAAGTAGTTTGATAGAATCTTCCCATTTTAATCCTGCGCGAAGAACATTTATAAAAAGTGCAATTGCTTTAACGGCATCCGTATCGGTGTATGGTGGACAAAAATCAGAAAATGAGATACTTAATGTTATCCGAAACGGTACAGCTTATAAAATTCCTTTCATGCGTAACGGTAAGATAGAGGAAGACGGTTATAATGATTTATGCCGTATTTTTGCCGATATACGTGCAGGAGTAGCGGTACAGATGGATCCTGATCTCTTTTTGGTTTTATCTAAAGCGCAGAAATGGCTATCCGATAATCAAATTAATCGGCCTATTATTTTGACATCAGGATATCGCACAGAACATACCAATGCGGCGATTGAAGGGGCTGCCTTTAATTCTATGCATTTATACGGTAAAGCTGCTGACATAAGAATGGAAGGTATTCCCGCTGATTATTTAGCCAGATTACTTCGCTTGTGCGGCGGAGCCGGAATCGGAATATATTCAAGTTTCGTTCATGTAGATACGTGGAAAGAACGTGCGTGGAGAGGTTAACCTGTTTACTTTAAAAATATAACGCTATTTTGACCTTTTTTTGTTACACTTTCAAAATTCATCCATAATATATAGGATTCATTCTTTTGAAACTCATCATTGTCGAGTCTCCGGCCAAAGCCAAGACCATTAAAAACTTCCTCTCCAAAGATTACGAAGTCATCGCCTCTAAAGGGCACATTCGGGATCTTCCTAAAAACCGTTTCGGTATTAAAATCGATAATGAGAAGATCATTGCTGAATATCGTATCAGTGAAGACAGCACCGCTACGGTGAAGCAGATCCAAGAGTTAGCAAAGAAAAGCGATGAAATCTTTATCGCGACCGACGAAGACCGCGAGGGGGAAGCAATCGGTTGGCATATCGCCCATGCGATTGATAAAGATCCTGAATCACTGCCGCGTATCGTGTTCCATGAGATTACGAAAAACGCGATTATCCATGCGCTAGAGACGCCTCGTACCATCGATATGGATCGGGTAAACGCGCAGCAGGCACGTCGATTGCTGGATCGTATCGTAGGGTATAAACTCTCTCCGCTACTGGCTAGCAAAATCCAAAAAGGGCTATCCGCAGGGCGTGTTCAGTCTTCAACCCTCAAAATTGTCATTGATCGTGAACGTGAAATTCGCGCCTTTATCCCTGAAGAGTATTGGACAATCGATACTCTTTTCAAAAAAGACATTGAAGCAACTTTGGTCAGTTTTGAAAACGAAAAAATCGAGAAACTCACGATTAAAACGGGTGATGAAGCAACACGGATTGTAACGGCACTCAAAAGTGAAAATTTCAAAGTTGGTGAGATTGAGACAAAAGAGCGCAAGAGCTCTACTCCTCCGCCGTTTATGACGTCGACGCTTCAACAAACTGCCTCCTCTCAGCTCGGATTCTCTCCGAAAAAGACGATGATGGTAGCTCAAGCACTCTATGAAGGGGTGAAAACTCCTGAGGGGACGAGCGGTGTTATCACCTATATGCGTACCGATTCCCTCAATCTCGCAATGGAAGCGGTTGAAGCGGCACGTGAATTGATCTTAGAACGTTACGGCAAAGAGTATCTTCCTAAAGAGGTAAAAGTCTATACGAAAAAATCCAAAGGGGCACAAGAGGCGCATGAAGCGATCCGCCCGACGATGCTCGCCTTTACCCCTGAGGTAGCGGCAACTTATCTCAAACCCGATGAGATTAAACTCTACCGTCTTATCTATAATCGCTTTATCGCCTGTCAAATGAACGATGCACGATTTGAGCAACAAAGTATCACTTTTGCTTCGGCCAAAGCAGAATTCAGAGCCACGGGACGCAAACTCTTGTTTGATGGATTTTACCGTGTAGTAGGGAGCGATGACAAAGACAAACTCCTCCCCTCGCTCACAACGGGTGATGCAATCGATCTACAGAGCATTACTCCTGAGCAACACTTTACTGAACCACCGTCTCGCTACTCCGAAGCGAGCCTAATCAAAAAACTCGAATCCGAAGGGATCGGTCGTCCATCAACCTATGCACCGACAATCAGTACCTTGCAAGCGCGCAATTACATCGAGATCGAAAAACGCTCTATCCAGCCGACCGAGATCGCATTTACCGTAACGGAGATGCTAGAGACCCATTTTAACGAGATTGTCGATGCCAGCTTTACCGCTACGATGGAAGAGACTCTCGATGAAATCAGCGAGAGCGGAAAATCGTGGCACAAAATTTTACTTGATTTTTACTACCCTTTTATCGAGAAAGTTGATGCCGGAAAAACCAACATTGTCAGCCTCAAAATGGCGAAACCGCTTGGACGTAACTGTCCGCAATGTGGAAGTGAGCTGTTGCTTCGTTCCGGACGTTTTGGTGAGTTTATCGCCTGTAGCGGTTTTCCGAAATGTAAATACACCGAACAGACTGAAGAGAACCAAAAAGAGAACCCGACCACTCCGGATGAAGTGAGTGAAGAGGTCTGTGACAAATGTGGCAGTGCGATGGTGGTCAAAAACGGTCGTAACGGGAAATTTTTGGCGTGCAGCGGCTATCCGAAATGTAAAAACACTAAAACGCTTAACCAAGAGACCAAGTTTTCTGAAGTTCCGTGTCCTGAATGCGGTGGAAAACTGCTATGGCGTCAATCACGCAGAGGAGCTTTTTGGGGATGTGAACACTATCCGAAATGTAAGTTTATCTCCAAATTTGAACCAAGTGACAAAAAATGTGAAGTTGAAGGGTGCGGCGGTGCATTGGCTCCACGAACCTACCGTAATAAAGAAGTCTATGAATGTGTAAAATGTAAAGACCGCACACCGCGAGAGGAAACCGGTGAATGAAAATCGGGTTATTTTCCGATACCCATTCTAAAAAAGGTCGATCACAACGTGTAATTGACCACCTCAAAGCGCAAGGGGTAGAATTTTTAATTCATGCCGGAGACATCGTTAAAGCAGAGATCCTCGAACAGCTAAAAAACAGCGCTCTGCGTTATGTGGCTGTTTATGGAAACAATGACGCGGCACTGGTTCAATATCACACTCAGTATAATCTCGTCCAAGAACCTCACTATTTTAAACTCGGCGGTGTCAATTTTAAACTGATGCACCTTCCCTTTTATATGAATGGGGATACTGAAGTGGTTATTTTCGGACATACCCATGTATTTGAGTGTGATTTTAAAAACCGCACCCTTTTTCTCAATCCGGGGGAGGCGTGTGCGAGGGATAAGCCATTTTCATCCTGCGCGATGTTGGAGATTACCGATACTTCTTTGATCGTTACCCATTTTTCTCGTGCCGTAGGAAGCGACAGCTTCGATGAACGTCACTACACTTTTGAAAGATCCTAAGATGTCCAAAAAAATATTTCTTTGCTCGATTTGTAACATCAACAGCGGAACGTGTAACGAAGATTGTAAATTTTGCTCCCAAAGTGTCAAATATAAAGCCGATATAGAGCGCTATAAACAAAAACCAATGGATCAAATTTTAGAGGAAGCTCGCCGCCTTGAATCACTCGGTGCACTCGGATTTTGCCTCGTCACGGCGCAAAAGGGGTTGGATGACAGAACCCTCGATTTTGTTTGTAGCGTTGCCTCTACCCTCAAGCGTGAAGTGCCGCGCCTTCGCTTGATCGCGTGTAACGGTACGGCTACGTTGGATCAACTGAATGAACTTAAACGCTCCGGTGTAAGTGCTTATAACCATAACCTCGAAACCAGTCGTGAGTTTTACAGCCAAGTGTGTACGACGCACCCGTGGGAGGAGCGGTATGAGACGTGTGAAAATGTCAACAGTTCAGGGCTCAAACTCATTAGCGGAGGAATTTTCGGTATGGGAGAGACGCAGGATGATCGTCTCAGTATGCTTCATTCTCTAAAAGAGTTAAATCCTATCTCTGTTCCACTCAATTTCTACCATCACAATCCGGCATTACCGCTAAACCCAAATCCTCTTAATGTGGATGAGTCGTTGGAATTGATTACTCTTGCACGTCGTATTTTAGATAAAGCGGATCGCATCATGATAGCAGGTGGACGTGAAATTACTTTTAAAGAACGCCAAGATGAGATTTTTAAAGCAGGTGCCAATAGTATCGTTATTGGAAATTATCTAACAACTGCAGGGCGGGAAGCGGATAGAGATTTGATGATGTTGAAAGAGTTGGGATTTGAAATTGCTATAACACCTGAGGATAAGTAAGCTATAATAACACCATCAAGATCGTTAAAAGGGGTTAATTGATATGTCACAATCCGTATTATTAACCATTGCACGAGCTTCAATTGAAGAGGTACTGCAAGCCCAAACAACTATCAACCGCTCAGAACTTCTTGAACAATATCCGATTCTATCCGAGCCGATGGCAACACAGATTACCCTCTATTTGGGTAATAAAATTCGAGGGAATGCTAAAACAGAGAGAGCCGAGCGTTCATTGCTTGAAGATATTATTTATAATGCTAAAAGCGCGGCATTTCAAGACAAAAATTTTGATCCTATTGTTACTTCAGAGTATCTTCATACCCTTATCGAATTAAAGGTATTTAGCCCTGAGGGAGAGTTAAGTCACCAGAGTGGACCTCTTTTAACAGATTGACGTGTCGATTCTATAAAGATTTTATATAGTGGGCAATCGCGTATCCATGATTAAGTCCTAATGCGATTGAACCGCCGGATTCTTGTGTAATATCACCGGCTACAAAAAGTCCGGGGACATTGGTTTGATAATTTTCATCATGTACCGGTTTTCCATCTTCTTCTCGAATACCGCTGCTTTGCAAAAAGCCACTGGGAGTCGTCCCTCCGATGGCATAAATGAGGCGATCAAAGAGTTCAGAGGAACCGTCACTAAAAAATACTTTTACTTTTCCACTTTCACTCTTCAGCTCAGTGATCTCAGTATTTAACATGGCTCTTACGCATCCGTTTGAAACTGCTTTATCTATATCCGCTTGATTGGTTGGATTGGCTCGGCGAAAGGTTCCGCGACGATAGCAGATACTTACTTCATTACGCTCACACAACTCCACCGCATATTCGATCGCTGAATCACCGCCGCCGATAACCATAATTTTTTCTTCTTTACTGCATGCATCTAATGTAAAATGAACTTGATTTTTAATGGACGGGGGGATTTTATAGTCCGGCTTATTGGGTTTACCCATCCGTCCGATAGTGACCACAACGTATTTGGCGTGGATAGATCCACCTGCGATAAAGACTTCGAATCCTTCTTCGGTTTTAACGATTTTTTGAACCTCTGTATGGGTTCGAAGTTCTAATGACTCATGATCGAGTAGCTGATCGAAAAAATCAAGGGTGCTCTCTTTGGTACCGTCTACAAAATAGATACTACCGTCAAGTTCGACTTTTTGCCCCTTCCAGTCTTTATCAACCCGCTTGTTGTCTTTGTAAAATTTTCGAATAGTCGCGTTATGGTTTTCATCTTTTTCAAGTAAAATAATATCTCTCATCCCCACGGCATAACTCTCAATAGCTGTCGCTATTCCTGCCGGGCCTGCTCCGATGATTGCTAATTCGTATAGATGTTCCATATATGCTCCCTTGTAATCTTCCAATACTTTATCACAAAGAGCGATAAAATTCAATTTATGTTATAATCTTTAACATGTACTATGTAATTCAACGACATCATGGCGATCCAAAGAAACATTATCTCGCGTATACGGTACCGAGATATATTAGTTCTGAAAACTCTCAGAATATTATTTTTGAATTTCGCCATAATGACAGTGTTAAACGTAAATGGGCTCCAAAAGAGGAGATCGTATTACTGACGGATGATGAACAACTTTTCCAAATAACTCTCAAGAAACTCGAACTTCTAAAGCGCTCTCATCTTGAGCGAATCGATGCTGCTGAAGCACAACTCAATCAAGAAATTTTTGCATTGCTCAATACGATGCAATCTGAATTTGAAACCATTAAAAAAAACAATTAAATACGTTTGATTTACATTTGTAATATTTTCATATGTTACAATCTCTTTATTCTAGATGTCTGAAGGAGACGTATACAATGAAAAAATTAGCATTTTCGGCAATACTTGCCGCAACACTACTTGGTGCAAGTGATTTTAATTATGAAATTACTCCGGTTGTCGGTTATCTATGGAACAGTACTTCCGATGAAACCAATCTCAATAACGGCGGTGCAATGGGGGGTGTCAATAACCATGCACTTTACGGTGTAGAGATGCAAATGAATAATGTTTGTGATGTTATTAAACCTGAACTTTCCATTCTCTACGGGCGCGACCGAGTTGAGGGTGAAAACGGCAAAACAGGTGTGCTAACGACGATGCTGAACGGTGTTTATGAAATAGAAACGGGAACGGCAGTTACTCCATTTGCAAAAGCAGGGCTAGGATATGAATGGTATACCAATACTCATCCAACGGATTATGATGGATTGGTTGCGGATGCAGGATTCGGTTTAAAAGCGGATTTAACGAAATATATTGCACTCAAACTTGAGGGTCTTTATATGTATAAAATGAACAACAACGGAGTTGACGGAAGCAACGGCGAAGTTCATAATGTTGCCGCACTTGCCGGGGTGACTTTTAGCTTTGATGAAAAAGCGGCTCCGGTTGTTGCTGCAGCTGCTGCTCCGGTCGCTCCTGCAGTTGTGACACCTAAGCCTGAACCAAAACCGGTTGTAGTTCCTGCACCTGTAGCCCAGCCCGTAAAAGCTACCGCTCCAATCGACAGTGATAAAGACGGTGTAATGGATGATCAAGATAAATGTCCCGGCACTCCCGCAGGATTCAAAGTCGATGCTGATGGATGCCCGCTTAGAGCGACGTTGCATTTGAATTTTGGAACAGATTCCAACAAGGTAGATGCGCAAGGTTCTGCAAAAGTAGCTGCATTTGCCGATTTTTTGAAAGCGAGTCCGGCATACAATGCAAACATTATCGGTCATACGGATAGTACGGCTTCAGACACATACAATCAAAAACTCTCAGAGAAACGTGCGGAAAAAGTAAAATCAATGCTTGTGGAAAACGGTATTGATGCCTATCGTTTAAGTGCTTCAGGTAAAGGTGAATCACAGCCGGTTGCCTCGAATAAAACAAAATCAGGACGTGCTGAAAACCGTCGTATCGAAGTTGAGCTTACCCACTAAGGAGAGGCTCTATTCGTCTTCTTTTCTATAACTTCCCGCTTTGCAGCCGCTTGGGCTGCTGGGCGGATTGTCTCTCAAATAACATAAATCTTCATGCGCTTGTTTCAAAACTTTACTTTCTCTCAATAACGGTAACATCTTCTCGTCTTTTTCACTGAGTGAGAGGGATTGGTTATACAACAATGCTTTAACTTCAGCATCGACGGCAGCTAGGGCCGCTTCAATATGGGTTAGTGAAATCATAGATTCTCTTTTTGGGTCATTATAGCGATGAGGTTCTAAAATAATGACGGCTGAAGCGATTTTAATTTAAAACTTTTACGATGTATTTCGCAATGCCCATATTGACGGATTGCTTCGATATGAGTTGCACTTCCATATCCCTTATGCCCCTCAAAGCCGTACTGAGGATAGAGAGAGGCGAGTTCTACCATCTCACGATCCCGTGTCACCTTTGCTAAAATCGAGGCGGCACTCACCTCTGGGATCGTCGCATCGGCTTTTACCATGGTTCGCAGACCGCGCACCCCGAATGCTGAATTACCATCATACAGATAATCGGCTTCCCCTATGGCAGCCATGATTTCACGCAACCCCGCCGCCAAACATGCCGATAGCCCTAGTTCATCGATTTGTGCGGCACTAAATCGCGCGATATGATACGTGGAATTTTCACGAATGAGTTTAAAGAGTTCTTCGCGCTTTTTTTCGGTGAGCTTTTTAGAATCATTTAATCCGTCAATCGGCGTATGTAAAATTACCCCAGCAATAGTGAGCGGTCCGGCCAAGGGTCCTCGTCCCGCTTCATCAATTCCACACAGTTTCATGTACACTCCTATTCATCTGATAACGCCCATCGCTCAAACGGGATCATTTCAATACGTGAGACCGGATGAGAGAGGGTACTCTCCAGATTCATGGTTACGGCTACGACTTCGCGCACGCGATTAGATACGATAAAACTCTCTAGACTTTCTACTTTTTTAAAAAGAGCATGTTCATTCGCAAATGCAGAGGCAATAATGATTTGCCCGCGTTCAGGGAGATAAAAATCAATCCCCTCATCATAATAGCACTCAATATGGTGTTTGTCCAGTTCCGAAAATACGAGATTTTCAAATAGTCGTCCAAAGTGTTTTTGGAGAACAAGGGCTTGCTTGATAGCAATATCGCATAAATAGAGTTTCTTTACGGCACTGGGGTGATTGAATTTACTCAGACTTTTAAGATAGCCGCGTTCAAAGAGTGATTGCAGATGGAGGTAGAGTTTATCTTTGGATATTTTTCTCTCCCCCTTGAGTCGCTCATACAGATTAAATGCGGAAACTTTTTGGGTTACCATTTTAGACGCCTGAGAGAGGATTGCAAATTCTATCGGTTCCAATGCACGGCTTAGTGAGCTTTGGAGATAGAGAGCACGATCTTCGCTGCTAATACGGTGCATCGCTGGAAATCCACCGAGCTGAAAAAAATGGTTTAGGGCGGTATTATCAAATTTGCTTTCAAAGGCTAAGAACTCTTCGTAATCAAGTAGTTCAAGGTGAATTTTGTCATAAGGTAGATCTAGATCAAGCTCAGTTGAGAGGATAATCTGATCGATCTCAATAAGATGAATGGTGTCTATGTAGTTGTCTAATACGAGAATAGAAATCTTATTATCACGGCAAAATGGGCTTAACACAGTGTTTAGCTCATCTATATTCAGACGAAGATCACGACAGTCAAGATAAAGATAGGTCGATTTTTTATGCCCCAACAGGTAATGTTTGATTAGAGAGGTTTTTCCTGATTGAGTTATTCCGTGAATCAAGGTGTTTTTTTCACCGATTGAATACTTGCGTTCTATAAAACCTGCATTATGTAAATCGTAGCGATAGTACTCATCTAATAAAGTATTCATACTTAAAATCATACCTTAAAAAATACACCATCCTTATTAAAAGGAAGTAAAATTACTAAAACTTACATTTTTTACCCCTAAAATGCTTGACCCTGAGCAGGTATGTCGATATAATTTCACCGCCTTATATAGTCAGCATTGACTGACGAGTTCTTTTATCTAAGGAAAACATTATGGAAAAAATTCGTTTAAAACTTAGAGCGTACGATCATCGTGTACTTGATCGTTCTGTTGCCTCTATTGTTGAAGCTGTAAAGCGAACGGGTGCGGAAATTCGCGGCCCAATCCCTTTGCCAACCAAGATTCGTAAATATACGGTTCTTAAATCTCCGCACGTCAATAAAGACTCCCGTGAGCAATTTGAGATTCGTATGCACGCACGTTTGATCGACATCGTGTCGGCTACGCCAGATACAGTTGATTCTTTGATGAAGCTTGACTTGGCTCCGGAAGTGGACGTAGAAGTTCGCTCTATGGACAAGTAAGGAGTAGGGTGTGGAATACATTGTAGAAAAAATCGGCATGAGCCGAACGATCAGCGTTCCGAGCAAAGTGGTAACTCTTTTAAAAGTAAAAGAGATCAAAGTTTGTGAAGTGAACGATGGCACTGCGCT
Source organism: Sulfuricurvum sp. (assembly GCF_031427015.1). GTDB lineage: Bacteria > Campylobacterota > Campylobacteria > Campylobacterales > Sulfurimonadaceae > Sulfuricurvum. Next base: position 228,943 of record NZ_JASJOW010000002.1, read on the forward strand.
TGTAGCGTATAGCCAAGGCAAATCGACAAATAAACCGGTTGAAGGTCAACAAAAGAAATATAATCTTTCTGCTGAATTCAACAAATTCGCTACATTAGAAGTTGCAAACACCGAAGCCGGTGATTTGGATATGGCTCCTTTAGCGGATGCAAAAACGGTTAAATCGTCTTTCAATACAAAAGGTCGCGGTTTTACCGGCGTTATGAAACGTTGGAACTTTGCCGGCGGACCTGGCGCACACGGACACCGTTTTCACCGTACTGGTGGATCTATCGGTAACCGCGAATGGCCTGGTAAAGTCCAAAAAGGGCGTAAAATGTCAGGTCAATACGGTAACGAGCAAGTTACTGTTAAAAATGAAGTAATGTCATACGACGCAGAAAACGGTGTGTTGGTAGTTGTGGGTTCAATCCCAGGCGCTAACGGTGCACTAGGTCGAGTAAAGGTAGTGAAATAATGAGCGCGATTGTACTGAACGAAAAATTCGAAAAAGCCTCTGAATTGGCATTGCCTGAGAGCTTTAGCGGTATCAATACCCACAACCTCTACTTGTACGTTAAATCGTATCAAGCAAGTATCCGTTCTAATACGGCGTCTGTAAAAAGTCGTTCAACTATTAGCGGTGGTGGTAAAAAACCATGGGCTCAAAAAGGTAAAGGTGGCGCACGTGCCGGTTCACGTCGTTCACCGATCTTTGTTGGCGGTGCGATTGCACATGGACCAAACACGGGTCGTAACTACGATCAAAAGATCAATAAAAAGCAAAAGAAACTAGCGCTTAAATGTGCGTTGGATGCTTTGGCAACAGCCGGGAAATTGTTCATCGTTGATTCGATTGAAGTTCCGACTGGTAAAACAAAAGACGCATTGGCGTTGTTCAATGCATTGAATGTTCGTGATGCGTTGTTGGTGAAAAAGATTCTCGATGAGAATACCTATCTTGCATTCCGTAACATTGCTTCTACATACGTTGTAGAAGAGAATGAACTCAACGCCTTTTTGGCTGCGACATACCGTTCGGTGGTTATCGAAAAAGCGGTATGGGAAAATCTGACTAAAGAGAGCTAAGATGGCAGATATTACTGATATCAAATCAATCCTGTATACAGAGAAGACCCTTGGTCTTCAAGAAGAGGGTGTAATCGTTGTTCAAACGTCTCCACGTATGACAAAGAACGCTCTTAAAGAGGTGTTTAGAGAGTATTTCGGAATCGTTCCGGCTCGCGTAAACTCACTAAACCAAAGCGGAAAAGTTAAACGTTTCCGTGGTCTTGCTGGCAAACAAAATGACTTTAAAAAGTTTTATGTGAAATTGCCAGAAGGCGCACAAATCGATAGTTTGGCGGTGTAATATGGCGATTAAAACGTATAAACCAACAACCCCGAGCCGACGTTTCTATACTAACGTTGATAACTCGGACATCACGGCAAAAGCGTCTGTTCGCTCGTTGTTGATCAAACTTCCGGCAGCTGCGGGTCGTAACAACAACGGTCGTATCACATCACGTCATAAAGAAGCGGGAGCTAAAAAGCTTTACCGTATTATCGATTTCAAACGTAACAAGTTCGGTGTTCCGGGTACTGTTGCCGCAATCGAATACGATCCATACCGTAACTGTCGTATCGCTCTTGTTAACTATGCAGACGGTGACAAACGTTACGTCCTCCAACCTAAAGGTTTGGTAGTCGGTGATGTTATCGCTGCTGCTGAGAGCGGTTTGGATATTAAAGCGGGTAACGCGATGAAATTGATGAACATCCCTGTAGGGACAACGGTTCACAACATCGAACTTAAACCGGGTAAAGGTGGACAAATCGTCCGTTCAGCCGGAACATCTGCGCAAATCATGGGTCGTGAGGGGAAATATGTTTCTCTTCGTCTTCCATCAAGTGAAATGCGTTATGTGTTGGGTGAATGTATGGCGACTGTCGGTACTGTCGGTAACGAAGAGTACATTAACATCGTTCTTGGTAAAGCAGGTCGTACTCGTCATATGGGTATCCGTCCTCAAACACGTGGTTCTGCTATGAATCCTATCGATCACCCGCATGGTGGTGGTGAAGGTAAAACAAACTCAGGACGTCACCCGGTTACTCCATGGGGTAAACCGACTAAAGGTGCTAAAACACGTAAGAAGAAAGCAAGTGATAGACTTATTATTACTCGCCGTAAATCAAATCCGAAGAGGTAGATAATGGCTAGATCAGTAAAAAAAGGACCGTTTGTTGACGGACACCTAATGAAAAAAGTGATTGCTGCCAAAGAGACGAAAAGCAACAAGCCTATCAAAACTTGGTCACGCCGTAGTGTGATCTTGCCAGATATGATCGGTTTAACGTTTACCGTCCACAATGGCCGTCAGTTTGTACCGGTTTTCGTAACGGAAAACCACGTTGGTTACAAACTTGGTGAATTTTCACCAACACGTACGTTTAAGGGCCATAAAGGTTCTGTACAAAAGAAAATCGGGAAATAAGGAAGAGATATGGCAAGAGCACTATTAAAATTCGTTCGCGTATCTCCGACTAAATCTCGTTTGATCGCTCGCGAAGTTCAAGGAATGAATGCAGAGCAAGCAATGGCTGCATTGGAGTTTACTCCAAACAAAGCGGCAAAAATCATCGCTAAAGTGGTTGCGTCAGCCGTAGCTAACAGCGGTATCGATGCGCAAGATTGTGTTATTAAATCATGCCGCGTTGATAACGGTCCGGTACTTAAACGTTTCACTCAACGTGCACGTGGTACCGCTTCTGGAATCCGTAAGCCGACAGCACACATTTTGGTAGAAGTAGAGGGTAAATAATTATGGGTCATAAAGTTAATCCTATCGGACTTCGTCTCGGTATTAACCGCAACTGGGAATCTCGTTGGTTCCCTAACTTTAAAACAGCTGCGGTTTCATTGGGCGAAGACCATAAAATCCGTACCTATTTGAAAAAAGAACTCTACTACGCAGGTGTGAGCAACATCGTGATCGAGCGTACTGCGAAACGTCTTCGCGTTACGATCATCGCGGCTCGTCCTGGTATTATCATCGGTAAGAAAGGTTCTGACATTGAAAAAATCAAAGAATCTCTTCAAAACCTTATCGGTAAGCCGGTAGCCGTTAACATCAAAGAAGAGAAAAAAGCACAAGCGTCTGCACAACTCGTTGCAGAAAACGTTGCGACTCAACTTGAAAAACGTGTTGCTTTCCGCCGTGCGATGAAAAAAGTTATGCAAAATGCACAACGTGCAGGGGCTAAAGGTATTAAAGTTTCAGTTGCAGGTCGTCTTGGCGGTGCTGAGATCGCTCGTACTGAGTGGTACCTTGAAGGTCGCGTACCGTTGCATACGCTTCGTGCAAAAATTGATTACGGTTTTGCTGAAGCGCACACCACTTACGGTGTAATCGGTATCAAAGTTTGGATTTTCAAAGGTGAGGTTCTCACTAAAGGCATCCAACCAGAAGCAAAAGAATCTAAAGAAGAGCGTGGTGACGATCAACAACGTCGTCCACGACGAAAGGCTAACTAATCATGTTGATGCCTAAACGTACGAAATATCGTAAAATGATGAAAGGGCGTAACCGCGGTTACGCTACAAATGCTAACAAATTGGATTTCGGTTCTATCGGATTCAAAGCAACGGAAGCGGGACGTATTAACTCTCGCCAAATCGAAGCGGCTCGTATTGCAGCAAACCGTCATATCAAACGTCAAGGTAAAATCTGGATCCGCGTGTTCCCGGCTAAACCATTGACTGCCAAACCACTTGAAGTGCGTATGGGTAAAGGTAAAGGTTCTGTTGACCAATGGGTAATGAACATCAAACCAGGCCGTATCATTTTTGAAATGGGTGGTGTTGAAGAGACTCTTGCACGTGAAGCATTAGCGCTTGCGATGCAAAAACTTCCGTTCAAAACTAAAATTGTAACTGCGGAGATGAGCAATGAAATATACTGATTTGAACGACAAAACAGCTGCTGAACTTCAAGGGATGCTCAAAGAGAAAAAAATTGAGCTTTTCACTTTGAAAATTAAGCAAAAAATGATGCAATTGACTAACACGAGCGAACTTCGCACGGCGAAAAAAGACATTGCACGCATTAACACTGCTATGAACGCAGTGAAGTAAGGGCTAAGCTATGACACACAAACGTGAAATTCAAGGTATCGTAGTTACAAAAGCCGGCGAAAAAACAGCAACAATCGTTGTTGAGCGCCGTGTTATGCACCCACGTTACCACAAAACGGTAAAACGTTTCAAAAAATACATGATTCATGATGAGAACAACCAACTCAACATTGGTGATGAAGTGATCGCGATCGAGTGTCGTCCACTTTCAAAAAGCAAATCGTTCCGTCTTAAAACTCTTGTTAAAGGAGCGAACGCATGATTCAAAGTTTTACTCGTCTAGCAGTAGCCGATAACACAGGGGCTAAAGAGATCATGTGTATTAAAGTTCTTGGCGGTTCAAAACGTCGTTATGCGACAGTAGGTGATGTTATCATCGCTTCTGTTAAAAAAGCGGCTCCAACCGGTAAAGTAAAAAAAGGTCAAGTAGTAACAGCCGTTGTTGTTCGTACAAAAAAAGAAGTTCACCGTGAAAACGGTTCACTTATTCGTTTTGACGAAAATGCAGCCGTTATCCTTGATAAAAAACGTGAGCCGATCGGTACACGTATTTTCGGACCTGTAAGCCGTGAAGTTCGTTACGCAGGTTTCATGAAAATCGTATCACTTGCTCCAGAGGTTGTATGATGGCAAAATTTAATTTCAAAAAAGGCGACATCGTTGAAGTGATCGCCGGTGACGATAAAGGTACTAAAGCAGAATTGCTTCAAGTTATGCCTAAGAAAAACAAAGTAATCGTTAAGGGTGTTCGCGTTGCAAAAAAAGCGATCAAACCTAGCGAGCAAAATCCACAAGGCGGATTCTTGAACAAAGAGATGCCTGTTGATGCATCAAATGTCCGTAAAGTTGAGGCGTAATCATGGCACGACTAAAAGATAAATACTTGGCGCTCAAACCTGAGCTCCAAACCGCTCTTGGAATTGCAAATGTAATGCAAGTTCCAGCTCTAGAAAAAGTGATCATCTCTGTTGGTTGTGGTTTTGCCATGAAAGACAACAAATTGATCCAAAGTATCCAAGATACAATCAGCAACATCGCTGGTCAACGTGCTTCAGTCGTTGTTGCTCGTAAATCGGTTGCAGGTTTTAAAGTACGTGAAGGGATGCCGGTCGGTGTAAAAGTTACACTGCGCGGTGCTCAAATGTATGATTTCATGGATAAATTGATCTCTGTATCACTTCCACGTGTTAAAGACTTTCGTGGTATTCCACGTAACGGTTTTGACGGTCGCGGAAACTACAACTTCGGTTTGACCGAGCAGTTGATTTTCCCTGAAGTTGATTACGATTCAATTATGCAAATCCACGGGATGAACATCACGGTGGTAACAAGCGCTACAGCTGATAAAGATGCGTTCAAGCTTCTTGAAATGATCGGTATGCCGTTTGCTAAAGGGAGAGAATAATGGCTAAGAAGTCAATGATCGCTAAAGCGGCGCGTACACCTAAGTTTGCGGTTCGCGCGTATACTCGTTGTCAGATTTGTGGTCGTCCACACTCTGTCATCAGTGATTTTGGAATTTGTCGCGTTTGCTTCCGTAAAATGGCAAACGAAGGGTTAATCCCAGGCGTTAGAAAGTCAAGCTGGTAATTCCAGATTGATACTCCTAATGATTAGATAAGGAAATATAAATGATTAATGATTTGATCGCGGATTCGTTGACTCGTATCCGTAATGCGGCTATGCGTCGTTTGGATTCTACAACATTGATGCACTCAAAAGTTGTAGAAGCAGTGGTTGCCATTTTGGCAGACAAAGGCTACATCGAGAGTTTTAATGTTGTTGAAGACGGCGTTAAAAAAACAATCAACGTAGTGTTGAAATACGACGAAAAAGGTCGTACGGTTATCAATGAAGTAAAACGTGTCTCTAAACCGGGACGTCGTGTTTACAAAGGTAAAGATGAACTAAAACGTTTCAAAAACGGTTACGGTACCATCATTGTCAGCAGTTCAAAAGGGGTTCTTCCTAACGATAAAGCATTCGAGCTTGGCGTAGGCGGAGAAGTCCTTTGTACAATTTGGTAAGGAGATAAGATGTCACGTATTGGAAAACTTCCTATTTCTATCCCAGCTGATGTAAAAGCGACACTTGATGGAACGGTATTGACGTTCAGCAAAGGTGCAACAACACAAATCTTGGATACTCTTGGAAACTGTGGTGTTGTTCTTGAAGGTAATACGTTAACGTTTAGCACAAACTCTGATCAACGTACTGATCGCGCATTCTGGGGTACTTACCGTGCACTAGCTGCAAACATCATTACAGGTTTGACTACCGGTTTTGAGAAAAAACTAGAGATCAACGGGGTTGGTTATCGTGCAGCTGTAAATGGAAAAGTATTGAATCTTCAACTCGGATTTAGCCATGATATCAACTTTGACATCCCTGCCGGTGTTGATATTTCAGTTGAGAAAAACGTTATCAGCATCAAAGGTGCAGACAAACAACAAATTGGACAAATTGCAGCTGTAATCCGTTCATTCCGTCCACCTGAGCCGTATAAAGGCAAAGGTGTTAAATATTCTGATGAGACTATCCTGCGTAAAGCCGGTAAGACATCTAAGAAATAAGGAGCGATGATATGACAGGTAAAACACTTAAAAATAAATCGGCAAAACGCCTTCAGCGTAAACGCCGTATTCGCTCTAAAATTTCAGGATGTGCGTCATTGCCACGTGTATCAATTTTTCGCTCAAACCGCTATATCAGTGCACAAGCGATTAATGATGAAGCAGCAGTAACATTGGCAGCAGTACACTCAAAAACTTTGGGTCTTAAAGCAAATAAAGCGGACGCTGAAAAAGCGGCGGCAGTATTTGCTAAAAACCTAAAAGATGCCGGTATTAATGAAGTTACGTTTGATCGTAACGGATTTTTGTATCACGGTGTCGTAAAAGCGTTTGCCGAAGCACTTCGTGCAAATGAAATCAAGTTTTAAGGCACGATGATGAATCCAATTAACAGAGAAGAATTTTCAGAAGCGATTGTAAACATCGGTCGTGTAACAAAAGTTGTAAAGGGTGGTAGACGTTTTCGTTTTACTGCTCTCGTAGTTGTAGGAAATAAAAAAGGAACCGTAGGTTACGGAGTCGGTAAAGCCAAAGAGGTTCCCGATGCTATCCGTAAAGCGGTAGACGAAGCGTTTAAAAACTTGACAGAAGTGAAGATCAAAGGTACTACCATTGCTCACGATATCGAAGTTAAATACAACGCAAGTCGTATCTTGCTAAAACCTGCATCTGAAGGTACAGGGGTTATCGCCGGTGGCGCTACTCGTCCGGTACTTGAGCTTGCGGGAATCCAAGACATCTTGACGAAGTCTTTGGGTTCTAACAATCCAAACACCGTGGTACGTGCAACAATCGATGCACTATCACGTATCAAAGGATAAGTTATGGCATTAGAAAACCTTACTCCTGCTGAGGGTTCAACCCACAGCACAAAACGTCTTGGCCGCGGCCAAGGAAGTGGCCAAGGAAAAACAGCCGGTAAAGGTCATAAAGGTCAAAAAGCGCGTAAAGGTTACAATGAAAAACGTAACTTTGAGGGTGGACAACAACCACTTGCTCGCCGTTTGCCAAAAATCGGTTTTACATCACGTGTTGTGAAACCAACCACAATCAATGTTGAAAAAGTAAAAGAGATCGCGAATCTTGCTGAAATTACAATGGAGAGTATCCGTGGTGTACATCGCTTAGCTAAATCGGTTACAAGTGTTAAACTTGTCGGCGCTAGCGCTAAAGATTTAGCATCTAAAATCAAAGACGAAAACGTTACAACAACTGGTAAATAATGAACCAACAACTTGTAAACAAGATCTTAATTACGATCGGTTTTCTCTTTATCTTCCGACTACTGGCATACGTGCCGGTACCGGGTGTTGACACAGCTGTCATCGCTTCGTTTTTTGATGATCACGCGGCAGATGCGTTAGGTCTATTCAACATGTTCAGCGGAAATGCCGTAGAACGTTTATCTATTATCTCTCTTGGCATTATGCCCTACATCACCGCCTCAATTATTATGGAACTTTTAGCAGCCACTTTTCCTAACTTAGCGCAAATGAAAAAAGAGCGTGACGGTATGGTCAAATACATGCAAATCATTCGTTATGCGACAATTGCTATTACGATAGTACAAGCAATAGGTGTCAGTGTAGGATTGCAAAGTATGACCGGAAAAGACGGAAGCAGTGCTATTTTGGTTGATCACAGTACTTTCATGTTATTGGCCGTTGTTTCGATGCTGGCCGGTACGATGTTGTTGATGTGGATCGGTGAACAGATTACTCAAAGCGGGATCGGTAACGGTGTTTCACTAATCATCTTCGCAGGGATTGTTTCAGCTATTCCGAGTGCTATTTCTCAATCAGTTACGATGGTAAATACGGGTGCTATGAGTTTCTTATCGCTTCTTGCCATTATTGCTTTGATTATTGCGACTATTTTAGTCATTATCTATGTTGAATTAGGTGAACGCCGTATTCCGGTTACCTATGCTAAAAAAACAATGATGCAAAATCAAAATAAGCGGGTTATGAACTACATTCCGGTTAAAGTGAATCTTTCAGGGGTTATTCCGGTCATTTTTGCTTCGGCAATTTTGATGTTCCCGATGACAGTGATGTCTTCGAGTACAAATCCTTACGTCCAATCTGTAGCGGATGTTTTAAACCCGAATCACTATTTCTTTAACTTTTTGACATTTGTATTTGTTGTCTTTTTTGCATTCTTTTATGCGTCTATCGTATTTAATGCAAAAGACATTTCCGATAACCTCAAACGTCAGGGTGGTTTTATTCCGGGTGTTCGTCCGGGTGAATCAACGAAAGAGTTTTTGAATGATACGGCAGGGCGTTTGACCATTACCGGTGCTATTTATCTCGGTCTTGTGGCGACATTGCCATGGGTGATTGTTAAAGCGATGGGAGTACCGTTCTTCTTCGGAGGGACAGCCGTTCTTATCGTGGTTCAGGTTGCACTGGACACAATGCGTCGTATTGAAGCACAGGTTTATATGTCCAAATATCAAACCCTTAGCGCGGTTGGCCTGTAACAATGGCGATTGCGCTACGCAAAAATGATGAGATAGCCAAACTTCGTGAAGCGAATAAAATCGTAGGTGCGACGTTGGAGCTTTTAGCTGCTTATACTAAGCCGGGAGTTACATTAAAAGAGTTGGATGCATTGGGTGAGGAATATATCCGAAGTCAAGGTGCCCTCCCTTCTTTTAAAGGGCTCTACGGTTTCCCCAGTGCGGTATGTACTTCCGTCAATGACGTGATTATTCACGGTATCCCAACGGACTACGCATTATGCGAGGGTGATATTGTCGGATTTGATGTCGGTACTCAGAAAAATGGGTATTTTGGGGATGCGGCAATATCGGTTGGTGTAGGTAAAATCTCTGCAGAAGATGAAGCATTGATCGCATGTGCGAAAGATGCCCTCTATTTTGCAATTGAGACTATTCGTGAGGGGATGCGATTTAAAGAACTCTCTTATGAGCTTGAAACGTTTATCACCTCAAGGGGATTTGTCCCTTTACGTGGATTTTGTGGACACGGAATCGGCAAAAAGCCGCATGAAGAGCCTGAAATTCCCAATTATTTGGACGGTCAGAATGCGAAAGCAGGCCCAAAGATCAAAAACGGAATGGTTTTTTGTTTAGAGCCGATGATTTGTCACAAAGAGGGGACTTCCAAAATCCTAGCCAACGGTTGGGATGTGGTGAGCACGGATGGGCTGAGAGGCTCTCATTACGAGCATACGGTTGCAATTATCAACGGTAGAGCTGAAATATTATCAATCGCGTAAAGGAATAATATGGCAAAAGATGATGTCATTGAAGTAGACGGAAAGATTATTGAGGCACTACCGAATGCAACGTTTCGTGTTGAGTTGCCGAATGGTCATGTGATTTTGTGTCATATCGCAGGTAAAATGCGTATGCACTACATTAAAATTCTACCGGGTGATACGGTAAAAATCGAACTGACTCCTTATAGTTTGGATAAAGGGCGAATCACCTATCGCTATAAATAAGTTACTTCCCCTCTAGGGGTAGGTGATAGCTATTTTTTGATAAGGATTTTCTCATTATGAAAAAATATTTATACACCCTTCTTTTCTCCTCTCTTTTTGCATCAGAAATACAACAATCATTTTGGGAAACGTATACGGCGGCTTTACGCGGTGATAAAGTAGCGCAGTTTCAAACGGGCGTAATATACGAACGGGGCATCGGAGTGGAGGCCAATCAAACGCAGGCGGCAGAGTGGTATTTAAAATCGGCACAACAGGGGTACATTGATGCTCAGTTTAATGTTGCGATTATGTTTGTACGCGGTCGAGGGATGGAACACAATGTTACGCAGGGGATGATGTGGTTAGCCTCGGCAGCCAAGCAAGGGGACAATGAGTCTCGTAAGCTCCTTTTGGATGTGATTGACGGTAAGTATGACAAAACACTCAAATCGTCGGAATCTGAAAAAATAAAAATCGGCGAGGTTATCCCGATAGCGGGCATTCGGTTGAAAACCAATAAAGATACAAAGATATGCGACCAAAGCGGAAGCTGTAATATGATCAAAGCGTATACCACGGTAACTTCCAGAGCTAAAAGCGGTAAGTATTATAAAGTAAGCGGTACTGGTGGGAAAAATGGATGGGAACCGTATATCGGCGAGGGATGGATTAGTGAGGAGGATGTACAGAGAGATTGATCTCTGTACGGTAAATTATTTTACAAAGCTACAGCAGTAATCACTGATCGTTTTAACTTTTAAATGAAATGCACTGTTGGCAGGGACATCAAAACTTTGCGGTCCTGTAATAGAAATCCACGCTTCTGAACCCGGAAGCTGAACCTCCATCTCACCGCTCATGATCTCCATGATCTCTTTATCACCCGTATTAAACGTGTATTCACCCGGCAACATAATCCCGAGGGTTTTGATACTTCCGTCTTCGAAACGGAGTGTTCGGCTGGTAACTTTACCCTCAAAATAGATATTTGCTTTTTTATCAGCGGTAACGTTGGTAAATTGTGACATAGATTTCTCCTAAAAATAATGGTGCAATTATAGCGGGTTGATCTCTTTCTTGATCTTTTTTGGGAGATGGGCAAAGGGGAAATCGGAGACAATTTTGATCTCGTCTCCCTCTTTGATCTCTACTTCTAGATCCATAGATTCACGTTTCATCGAAATTAGGGTGATGGTCCGATCCCCCTCAGTGTATGAAATTTTACGCGGACGAAGTTGAATGATGGCATTGTTTTTGAGTGGTCTATATCCCATAAATTCCGTTCTCCTGAACTGTTATTTTTTTACTCTCGACGAGTTGTGTCAATGCCGCTTTGTAATTCTTTTTACTAAGAGCGAAGGTTTTTTGAATCAAATCGGGGTCACTTTTGTAGTTGTAGGGCAACATCCCGCCGTTGGCTTTAATCATGGAGAGGATTTTATCGGCGGCACCGGATGCTTTTGCTTTTCCGACCATTTGCAAAGAGAGGTCGAGCTTACCATCAGGGCGTAGAACTTTTACGAATCCCTTTTTGATCTGTCCGACACGGACATCTTCAAAAATCTCATTCGCATAGATCATCCCCTCGTATTTATGATCCACGATCACTTTGTACCCCATAGGGGTTTTGGCGATGATCATAAAACTTACAGGGGTATTGGGATAAAATTTTTTTGGAGGCATCTCTAACGCTCCACTGATCTTTTCGGTTCCCACAAGTCGATTGGTTTGCTCATCGAGGATGACCCGAACAAGCCGCTTTTCTCCAACGGCAAACGGACGTTTTTGAAGCGCTCTAGGGACAAACAGATCTTTCGGCAAGCCCCAGTTGACAAACGCACCGATACTGCTGGTATCGACTACCTCGACAAAGGCAATTTCATTTAGCATTGCTTTAGGTGTTACGGTCGTCGCTACAGGGCGATCTTCACTGTCGGTGTAGACAAATACATCGATGGTATCGCCGATGTGCATTTTGTCAGTAACATATTGATTCGGCAGTAATATATCGCTCTCATCCAGTGCACGGAGGAATAACCCCGGAACAGTATCGCGATCAATTGTGAGGATATTTATTTCCCCGATTTTTAGTGTTTCATTCATGGGTATAATTATATCGACTATTTGCTTGCGGGAGAAAAGATGAGAATTGTAATTACTGGTGCAAGCAGCGGTTTAGGGGAAGCCTTAGCACTTCATTATGCAATGCGTGAGCATCAGCTTGTATTAATCGCCCGTAGAGAAGATCGTTTGAATGACGTAGCATCTCGATGTCGAAACAAGGGTGCTGAGGTTGAAACGATCATTGCCGATGTGAATGATTTTGAGCGAACGGGAGAGATTGGAAAAATTCTAACGGACAAACCGATTGACCGTATCATTCTTAATGCCGGAGTATCGGTCGGCCACGGCGGGGGAGTGACACCGTTTGAAGATTTTGAGAGACTCTTTAAAACCAATTTTCTGAGTGTTCATGCTTTATTGGAGCCGATTATTCCAAAATTGATGGAACAAAAATCGGGTGAGATCATTTTTATCTCCTCACTTGCCTCGTTGTTTACCATGCCGACCTCCATTGCCTACAGCAGTTCTAAACGGGCGCTTAACGCGTATGCGGAAGGGTTACACTATCAGTTAAAACCGCATGGCATTACCGTTATGACGATACTACCGGGATTTATCGAATCGGAGATGACGCAGAAAAACCACTTTAAAATGCCTTTTTTTATGTCTACCGAAGAGGGGATTAAACGGATCACACAGGCGATTGAACGAAAAAAAATTCGTTATCCGTTCCCTTTTAGATTTTACTTAATGATTCGAATTGTCTTGTTATTTCCGCAGTCCTTAAGAGACAAAATTGTACACTTCACTAATTTTAAAAAGGGTGCATAACCCGTACTATCAAGGAAATATCCGATGGTGATCGACAGCGTTTGTACCTATTGCGGCGTAGGATGTGATATTTCCGCTGAGGTTGAGGATAATAAAATCCAAAAAATCTTTGCGAAAGAAGAGGGTGTCGTCTCTCAAGGGCGTTTGTGTATTAAAGGAAAACAAGGATGGGATTTTGTAACCCATCCTAAACGTCTCCGTAATGCCCGTGTTCGTAAATCCTTTTTAGCCAAAAACGCTGCACTTTTTGCCGATTTGGATATGGATTATCTCGAACCGGTTGATCACGATTTCTATGAGATCAGTTATGAGAGTGCTTATGAGCTTGTTGCCCGTAAACTCAAATCAATTACGGATGAACACGGTGCACATAGTTTTGCCGCGATCGGCGGAGCACGTACCAGTTGTGAGGGGTCGTACCTTTTTCAACATTTTACCCGTCACGTCGTAGGGTCTCCCCATGTTGATAACTGTGCCCGTGTTTGCCATTCCCCCTCTCTAAAGGGAATGCGTACGACGATCGGTGAGGGGGCTATGACCAATCCGTTCGATGACATTTATGAGACCGAATACATGGTTGTTATGGGAAGTAATACTACAGAAGGTCATCCTATCGTTGCCAACCGTATGCTTGATGTGATTAAGCAAAAAGATATCGAACTTGCCGTATTGGACGTTCGCCGCATACAGCTTTCCAAATCGGCGACCAATCATTTAAGTATTCCCTACGAAGCAAATCTGATGATTCTCAATATGATGGCGTATGTCATCCTCTCGGAAGATTTGGTGAATAAAGAGTTTGTGAACAGCCGTACCAAAGGGTACGAAGAGTACAAAAACGCTCTGTTGAACGATCCGTATGCCAACCCTGAATATCTACTCAAAATTCCGGGGTATGAATCATTGGCAGAAGAAATTCGAACGGTTGCTCGCAAATATGCGACACGTAAAAGCCTTTTTTTCTGGGGATTAGGAATTACGGAACATTTGGACGGATCGTACGCGGTTATGGCGATTACCCACCTTGCAATGCTCACGGGAAATATCGGTAAACGGGGGGCTGGGTTGATGCCGCTTCGGGGGCAGAATAATGTTCAGGGAACCTGTGATGTCGGAATGTTGCCCTATTACGCTCCCGATTATCAACCGCCTAAAGAGGTAGGGATGATGACTCCCGATTTGATCAATGCGATGGTGGATGGGAAGATCAAAGCCCTCTATAACATTAGTGAAGATATCGCCCATATCCATCCAAACCAAAACAAAATTCACGCCGCTTTGGGGAACCTCGATCTTTTAGTTGTGAATGAACTCTTCGATAATGAGATTACCAAATTTGCCGACATTATCTTCGGGGTAAAAAGTGCTTATGAGAAGACGGGTGTTTATGTCAACGCGGAACGCCGACTCCACCTTTCTCAACCTCTTATTAACGTTATGATGCCGGATGATTGGGAAGTAATCGCTGAAATTTCCAAACGTTACGGTACCGATTTCGGATTTAAAAACTCCCGTGATGTGTGGGAAAGAGTACGTGTAGATGCTCCGATCCGTTTTGGGGGGGCGAGTTATGAAAAACTCGAATCCAATCGTTTACGCGGATTACAGTGGCCGGTACAAGAAGAAGATCTACCGGTTCTGCATATCGACAAATTCCGAACCAAAGATGGATTTGGGTCATTTCATTATCATCAGTATATTCCTCGCGGTCAGGTTGAGGAACTCTTAAATACTCAAAGTCATGAGGGGTATTACCTCACGACCGGACGTGTTTTAGTCCATTACAACAATAGTGCACAAACGAATGCATGTGATAAACTCAGTCGCTCACATAGCGAAGATACATTGCTTGTCAGTGTTGAAGATGAAGAGTTTTTTGAGTACAAAGATTTTGTTGTTCTCAAAAGTGAGTACGGTCAAAGTGCACCGCTGAGGGTGAAAGTGAGTTCAACCGTAAAAAAAGGGACTCTCTTTACGACTTTCCATCACGCCAAGAGCAATATTAACTTTCTTTTCGGGGATGAGGCGGACGAGCTGATCAAAACAGCCCGCTTTAAATCGATCAAAGTCGAGGTGATTAAACCCGACTATCTGGATTAACATTCATGCACACTCGTGCCAAAGGCAATATTGCTGAAGAGCGGGGGTGTGAGTATCTGCGATCCAAAGGTTTTCGGATAATTGATCGAAACGTGTATAACCGTTTCGGAGAGATCGATATTATTGCGTTAACTCCCGATAATGTTCTCCATTTTGTCGAAGTAAAAAGTGCGCTCAGTTATGAGCAAGCCGTCAATAATATCACTCGTGCAAAACTTCAAAAACTGGGGCGTACTATCCAAACGTATCTTCAGCAAAAACGGCTTAATGGTGACTACTGTATTGATGCTCTCATAGTAACCGATGAGGGTGTAGAATGGATAGAAAATATTACATTGTAAGAGCCCTCTCCTGAGAAATATTGTGAGAATAATGTAATAAGTCATTTTAAAGATTGTAGCGTTATAATGACTCATAACAAACATTCGCAATCAAGGAAGTACAATGGGTAAATACGTTGAATTGACAGTATCAAATTTTGATGAAGTAACTAAAGAGGGTGTCTCTTTAGTCGATTTTTGGGCTCCTTGGTGTGGACCTTGCCGTATGATCGCTCCGGTTATCGAAGAGTTGGCGGCAGAGTATGAAGGGAAAGCAAATATCTGTAAAGTAAATACCGATGAAGAGCAAGATATTGCAGTAAAATACGGTATCCGTTCTATTCCTACTATCCTTTTCTTTAAAAACGGTGAAGTGGTAGAACAAATGGTAGGTGCGGCTTCTAAACAAGCGTTTGCTGATAAAATTAACGCATTACTATAAATTATTAACGCCAAAGGGATGTATTCCTTTGGCTACGATAACTCTGCATTTTCCTCGGTGGGAAGCTCACGTGCAGTAAACCGCACTTTTTTTCTTTTTTTATCCCTTCTCTAAATTTTTTCTAAAACGATTTTCTTCCGAACTCCCTTTTGGTATGGTTTAACTACAAGAGTGTATGATATACAAAATAAAAAAGCGGAGGCTTTAGGATGTTGGATTGTGCAATTATCGGAGGAGGGCCTGCGGGACTTACCGCAGGGCTATATACCACGCGAGGTGGGTTGGACAATGTCACAATGTTTGAAAAAGGGCTTCCCGGCGGCCAGATAACAATGAGCTCAGAGATTGAAAATTATCCGGGGGCAACCGCGCATAATTTAAGCGGAATGGATTTTATGTCTCCATGGCAGGAACAATGTCAACGTTTCGGACTTAAGCATGAAATGTCCGAAGTAACCCGAGTTGAACGCCGTGAAGACGGTATTTTTCTAATCCAAAAATCGGACGGAACGAGTAATGAAGCCAAAAGTGTGATTGTCTGTACCGGTTCGGCTCCGAAACGTGCCGGATTTATCGGTGAAGATACGTTTTTCGGTCGCGGTGTAAGTACATGTGCAACGTGTGACGGATTTTTTTATAAAGGGAAAGAAGTCGCCGTTATCGGTGGCGGTGATACGGCACTCGAAGAGGCCCTTTATTTGGCAAAGATTTGTTCTCGTGTCTATCTTATCCATCGACGTGATAGTTTTCGTTCAGCTCCCAATACAATTGCGAGAGTCAAAAATACGGCAAATATCGAACTAGTTTTAAACGCTATCCCCGAAGAGGTATTTGGGGGTGCAATGGGAGTTGATGGACTTCGTGTAAAACTCGAAGACGGCTCACTGCGTCAAATCGATGTTCCGGGAGTATTCGTATTTGTCGGTAATAATGTAAACAATCAAGTTTTAATTCAAGAAGACGGGACATTTTTATGCGAAATGACTCCATGGGGTGAAGTAAAAGTAGATTTGAGTATGAAAACTTCCGTAGCGGGGCTATATGCGGCCGGAGATATGCGTGAATCTGCTCCGAAACAAGTTGTTTGTGCAGCAGGTGACGGTGCCGTAGCAGCACTTCAAGCGATAGCGTATGTGGATGGACATCAATAGCTTTTAAACACTTTGACGCTAAAATACCTTTACATAATGTTTAAACAGGGATACTACAGATGATTAGAGCAGGTGTATTTGGCGCTGGCGGACGTGTCGGTAAGCTGTTGATCGAGGATTTGCACCATGAGAGTGAGATCTCTTTAGGTGCGGTCTACGTCCGTAATGAACTCAATTTTTCGATTGATCCTTCGGTATTGGTCACGAATGACATGGCGACGTTGCTTAAAGGCTCGGATGTTATTATCGATTTTTCATTGCCGGACGCAACACAGCTTTTATTAGAGAGAGCGATTGAGCATCCGAAACCTTTGGTAATAGGTACGACAGGGCTGGATACCCACCAGATGAATCTGCTAAAAACGGCAAGTGAATCGATGCCGATATTGTATGCGACCAATATGTCACTGGGTGTAGCGCTGCTTACTCAGTTGGTTCATATGGCGTCTAAAACACTTGATGGATTTGATATTGAGATTGTTGAACAACATCATCGTCACAAAAAAGATGCTCCGAGCGGTACGGCTTTGACACTGGCGCATTCTGCGGCGGCAGGACGAAACCTTGATCTGGATGCAGTCCGTGTTAGTGGTAGGAACGGTAATATCGGAGAACGAACCAAAGATGAGATTGCCGTGATGGCATTGCGCGGCGGAGATATTGTCGGACGTCATACCGTCGGATTTTACAATGAGGGTGAGTTCATTGAACTTCATCATACCGCAACCAGTCGCAATACGTTCTCAAAAGGTGCAATCCGTGCCGCAAAATGGCTGGCCGGAAAACCAAACGGTCTCTACAGTATTCAAGACTGTTTAGAATTAGTATAAGGAAAAAGAGTGCGTAGTTTAAATGAAAAATGTGCAGTAGTCGGTATTTTTGATCATCCTGAGGCATCAAAACTAGCCTACTTTTCTCTTCATGCGCTTCAACATCGGGGTCAAGAAGCAGCGGGAATCAGTACCGGTGATGGTGAAAAACTTTACACGATTAAAGATCGCGGACTTGTAACGCAAGTTTTTGATACTCAAAAGCTCACTACCCTTAAAGGGCACATGGCAATTGGGCATACCCGCTATTCAACAGCAGGTGATGATTCCATTCTCGATGCACAGCCGGTATTTGCCCGTTATGATTTGGGTGAGATGTCGATCGTCCACAACGGTAATCTTACGAATGCTAAAGAGGTACGTGATGCTCTAATTAAAAAAGGGGCGATTTTTCAAACTTATATGGATACCGAAAATTTAATCCATTTGATTGCGAAAAGTGATCAGCACCATTTGACCGATCGTATTATTGATGCCGTTAAGAAGATCGAGGGGGCTTACTCGCTTGTTTTCCTTAGCCGTACCAAAATGTTTGCAATGCGTGATCCGCACGGATTCCGTCCTCTAAGCCTCGGACGGGTAGGAGATGGGTATGTTGTGGCATCTGAAACCTGTGCGTTTGATCTGATCGGTGCAGAGTATATTCGGGACGTTGAACCGGGCGAACTCCTTATTTTTGAAAAAGGGAAAGCACCGAAGTCGATTAAAGTATATGAACCGACACCGAAACACTGTATTTTTGAATATGTTTATTTCGCCCGTCCCGATTCAAATGTTTATAATCAAAACGTCTATGAGATGCGTAAAGCGATGGGAAAAGCACTGGCGAAAGAGCAGCCGATTGAAGCGGATATGGTTGTTCCGGTTCCTGATGGCGGTGTTCCTGCCGCTATCGGTTTTTCACAAGAGAGCGGTATCCCTTTTGAAATGGCGATTATGCGTAACCATTATATCGGTCGTACTTTTATTGAGCCGACACAAGAGATGCGGGATTTAAAAGTTAAAATGAAACTCTCTCCGATCAATGATCTTATTCGAGGTAAACGTCTCATTGTTATCGATGACTCGATTGTTCGCGGAACTACAAGCCGTCAAATCGTCCGTATGCTTAAAGCTGCAGGTGCTGCAGAGGTACATATGCGAATATCAAGTCCTCCGACGACCGATCCGTGTTATTATGGCGTCGATACCCCTGATAAAGAAAAACTGATTGCCGCGAATATGACCAATGCAGAAATTTGTGCTTTTATCGAAGCCGATTCATTAGGATATTTGAGTAACGAAGCACTGCTAAGCAGTGTGAACGGTAAAGAAGAGAATTACTGTACTGCCTGTTTTACCGGCAAATACATTATTTAAGAGACTCTAATGCGAGAGCAGATTTTTACGTTTGGGCAATATCTGCATCGCAAATTCGGGGTTAAAGTCTCCAAAGTACCGGTCTCTATCTCCGGATTTACGTGTCCCAATATTGACGGCACGGTGGCGAAAGGTGGATGTACTTTTTGTGAAAATGACTCCTTTAGCCCCAGCCTTGATCGTGCCCGTGCGCTCAAAGGATTTTACCTCAATCTTGATTCAACCGACAATCCCCATTTAGAGCAACAGCTACAGCAACTGCAATGGCAGTTTGATCCCCTCTCCAAACGTTTACAGGAAGAGAACGGTGCTGAGAAGTTCATGGTCTATTTTCAAAGCTTTACCAATACCTATGCCCCGTTTGAAACACTGAAAGCTTTATATGAGAAAGCTTTATCCTTTGAGAATGTTATTGGTCTCAGTATCGGTACTCGTTCCGACAGTATCAGTGAGGAGACATTTAAATACCTCGCGGAACTTGCACAAAAAACAGAAATTTGGGTTGAATTCGGGATTCAATCGATTTATGATGAAACTTTAGTGCGTATTAATCGCGGGCATGACAGTGCCAATGTCAAAGAGACTATTTTAAAAGCTAAATCGTATGGGTTAAATGTATGCGGACATCTTATCTTCGGTCTTCCGGGAGAGACAAAAGAGATGATGCTTGAGACGGCGAAAGAGGCCTATGCATTAGGGATCGATTCGGTTAAATACCATCCTCTTTACGTAGTGAAACGGACCGCATTGGCAAATGAATTCGCTCGCGGTGAGTTTGAACCGATCAGTGAAGCACTGTATTTGGAAGTCTTGATGGAAGCCATCCGACTGAAGCCGTCTCACGTAAGTGTTCAGCGCATTAGTGCAGGGACTGATGATGAAAGCCTGATTGCCCCCTTGTGGTGCAAAGATAAAAACGGACAGCTTCGTTCGATTAATAAAATATTGAAATCAGTCGGATTAAAGTATTAACGCATTTTTCTTTAGTAGCTTGCTTTTGCGCTAACATCAAAAGACATCCGTTTAAAGTGAGGCGGATAATCCATCATGATTCGAAACGTTTTAGATTTCCCGGGACTTAAAGATTCAGCGATAGTATGTTCTTCGACAATATTTTGCTGCTTAAAATCGGGGTTATCCCCTTTGTATAACTCTGCAAATACACTCGGTTGAGAGAATAATGATGCCTTGTCGCCTCCCCCTCCTTGCGAATTACTCAATTGAATAACGGCTACAACATTGGCAACCGGAAATTTTCCGACATTACGAACTATCCCTTTGATCATCACTTGTTCCGATTGGTAAAAACGCTCTTGTTCCAAATTAGTGACCTCTACGAGATAAACACTTTCATTGATGAGTTTCCACATAAATGTGCCGATCAAGAGAAGAACAAGCGAGATAGTGATAAAAACAGAAGATTTTGAATTCGTGCGCATCGATACAAGTATTCCGATAACAAACAAAAGTCCTAAAACGATTAATAAAAGATAGTGCCAGGGTGTTAATGGGCTCATCGACATTCCCCCTTTATAGTGATATTGTAGTCTTTAGTATATCGGAACGGCTCAACGAAAAGTTTAAAGGGTACAGATTCCCCCGGAGCGATATTTTCCCTGAGTCTCAAAGAACTCTTTTTAAAAGGAAAAGAGGGATAAATTCGATCCAAATAGCGATTATGAGTGACTTTATGGACTCCGGCGTAGAGTGTGCACTCTTTAAAAGAACGCTTTGAGGTATTTTTAATCTCCCCTTTTAAAAGGAGTGCTTCGGTAAATTCGAGTGCTTTTAGCTCATAAAGGGTAACTTTGTTTTTGAAAAGGTAGTGGTGCAGGAAAATGTATCCGCCCACTGAGCCTGCCGTTAAAACACCAAAGGCTAAGAGGACTAAAAAAATAGCTAAGATCATTTTGTTTTTTAGTGCAATCGCCAAGATGAGCAGTAGAAGAAAGAGGATAAAAATCCCCCCGAACAGGAGGTAATCGTATACTATTAAATGGTTGATAAAATCGATAATTTTTGCTTTCATTATTCCCGCGAGTTTTTCTCCGCAATCCCGCTCATCCCAAATCTACGGGCAAGCTCTTGTTTAACGCGATCGGGAGAAATATTTTTGTGTCCCAGTGCAACCAGAACATGATAGACTAAATCGGCACATTCGTAAATAATTTCATCTTCATTGCCGTCTTTGATAGCAAAACTGAATTCCCCCGCCTCTTCAACCACTTTTTTGAGGATAGTATTATCCCCTTTACTCAAAAGTTTAGCGGTCCATGAAGTTTCCGGATCACTATTCTTTCGGCTAAGGATCGTATGATAGAGTTCATCAATGATTCCGTACGCGGCAGTTGTATCGATGGTAGGCTCACTAATGCTCTGACCAGACTCGATATCGGTAAAGAAACAAGACTTGCGCCCCGTATGGCAAGCAACCCCTTCTTGTTGTACGATCAGTAGGAGCGTGTCGTTATCGCAGTCGAGTAAAAACTGTTCGATATGTTGCAGATGACCGCTGCTTTCCCCTTTTTTCCAAAGACGTTTTTTAGAGCGCGAATAGTAGTGTGCAATACGGGTAGAGAGTGAAAGCTCCAAAGCTTCACGGTTCATATATGCCATCATAAGAACTTCCATTGTCCCTGATTCTTGAACAATAACGGGGAGGAGTTCAGATTTTTGCCAATCAATAAGATCGAGATTCATAGGTATACCTTTTAAGGGTTTCTTTTGTGCTCACGAATGAAGACGAAAGAAACTCTCCGAAGGGAGAGTTTTAATGGGTAGAGGAGACTTTTTGAGTGTCACCTGTTTTGGTATCGAGCCAAATATTCGGAGTAGAACCTCCGGGAGTGAGGAAGATTTTGGCATCTTTATTTTCTCTAAGTGCTTCGTTGAATTTACCTTGAACTTGGATTTGTTCCAATTTCAACAATCCCGGAGTAAGAGAGGCACCGATAAGATGATTGGCTTTGGCTTGGGCTTGAGCTTGAATGGTAATAGCGTTAGCGGTACCTTGTGCTTCAGTCTCTTTTTTAAAAGCCTCTTGTTTTGCACGTTCAACATCTTGTTGCGCACGTTCTACCTCTTGTTTGGCAACCTGAACTCGCTCGATTTGGTCTTTTACTTTTTGTGGAAGACCGATTTCACGGAGTTGAATCGATTCAAGTTGTGCCGGAGCATTCTTTTGACCTTCAACATTTTTGCGAATTCCTGCTTCGATTTGAGTCGCGATGGCATTACGCATGATCGGGAGGTTTTCGGCTTCATACTGACCGATTACATTTCGAACAACATCACGTGCAACAGGGTCGATGATTTTATCTTCCCAGCTAAAACCCCAGTTAGAGATCGTTTGCGCCGCTAATTGTGCATTGAGTCGGTACTGGACCGTAATATCGATCGAAACAGGAAGTCCCCGTTTATCCAAAACGGCAATTGCCGGCTTCAGGACGATTCCATCACCTGCAGTTGATGCACGGTCAATTTTATCGGCATAGTTGATGATACGTACTTTGGTATCGACGATGTATACTTTTTGGATAAACGGAACCAGAAAGTGGAGACCCGGCATTAATGCACGTTCCTCATATTTACCATTGGTTGAGAGGATACCGCGTTCCCCTTCGGTGATAATAATGAACGGTTTGGCTAAAATGAGAAGCAAAATAATTCCGCCGATGATCCATAACATTCCTGCTTTTTGGCCGCTCATATTAAAGTCCATTTTTGGCGGTTTAGGGGCATTAAATCCACCCCCTTTATTGGCTTCATTCTTTTTCTTATTGAAATAGTCGTTCATATCACTTGCCATGTAAAGTTTCCTTAGTTGATGTACGTTAGATAGTGATCGTAATCCGGATTACGTCCGCATACGATGTCAAAATAAGCCGCTTGGATTTTCTCCGTTAACGGTCCGCGTCCACCTGCACCGAGTACACGTGCGTCTACTTCGCGAATCGGAGTAATCTCTGCGGCCGTTCCTGTAAGAAATGCTTCATCCGCAACATAAATCTCTTCGCGAGTAATTTTTCTGCGCGTTACTTTAATACCCATATTTTCCGCCATCTCGATAACGGTTCTTTGGGTTATAGAAACCAGTGAATTGTCATTTGGAGGGGTAATAAGCTCACCGTCTTTGATGAGGAAAAACGATGCACCGCTCGCTTCGGCAACGTACCCTTCATCATCAAGGAGCAATGCCTCATCGTATCCCGCTTCAACCGCTTCAAATTTTGCCATTTGGCTGTTGAGGTAGTTTCCGACCGCTTTGGCTTTACCCATATTCGATTTGTTGTTCGGACGGCTGAATGATGAGATTTTCAAACGGATTCCACGCTTCATTCCCTCTTCACCGAGGTATGCGCCCCATTCCCATGCCGCAACCGATACTTCGACCGGAGCTTCTTTGTGATACACACCCATTACTCCGTAACCGAGGTAAACGATAGGACGGAGATAGACGTTCTCTCCGGTAAATTCGTTAGCACGTAAGAGCTCGATTTGTGCCGCATTGAGTTCTTCTACGGTATAGGGAACTTTAATAAGAGTCATTTTTGCCGATTCGATCAAACGTTTTGTATGGTCATTTAGGCGGAAAATTGCATACCCTTTAGGGGTTTTGTACGCTTTAGTCCCTTCGATAGCACCGTTACCGTAGTGCAGTGTGTGGGAAAGGACGTGAATTTTTGCTTCACTCCACGGGAGTAGTTTGCCGTTCATCCAAATGTATTTGGCTTCATTCATAGGGAAGTTCTCCAAAAGAAAAATTGGGAGATTTTAGCGTGAAAGGGGTTTGATGTTTATTAAGTTTATAACAATTCCCGCAACAGCGGGAAAAATTAATGTGAAGGGGTGTTAATCATCCAAATTGAGAAGATATCAATATACTCCCAAAACGATTGAATATATTCGGGATTAATCCCCTCATCTTCGAGTTTAGGGAGTAAGACGGCGTAAAATTCGAGCCATCGACGGCGTGCCCCCTCGTCGATACGAAACGGTGCGTGACGTCCTACCATGCGTGGTTCTCCACGAGTTTGGGCAAAATAATCAGGCCCGCCGCAAATTTGAATGAAAAAATCAGCGGCATGTTTTTTGGCCGCGGCAAAATCTTCTTCATCGTTGACCGGGAATAAAAAGGAGATATCACTGTTGCGGATCATCTCGTAATGATCATCTACTAATTTACGAAAACGCTCTTCGCCGACTTGGAAAAAGAATCCCGGGTGGGGTTTGGTAACGGGAGGGCGTACCCCTAAAACACCGTCAGTGATCGTTAAATTCATCGTGTATCCTCTGCGTATTTTTGAGACACATTCTAAAGAGAAGATGAAAAGAAACAGCTTAAAACATCCTCTTCCGCCACTTTTTAGGTGACGGTTTGTATAATCGAAACATAATTTCATGGCGGAGGAGATGGTATGGAAGCACACGTTTGGATGGGATCACAACGGATGGTTGCCAAAAACTATACTGAACGTCTCAGTCCGTATGACGGACGTGTCGTGTCGCGTGCTGCAGAGTGCAGTGGAGAGGATGCACGACAAGCTCTTTTAATGGCTCAAAATGCGGCAAAAAAAGGGCGTAAAATCCCGCTTCATCAACGATGCGCATGGATGCAGGATGTTGCTTCCAAACTGCGTGAACAGCGCGAAGCATTTGCACGTGTATTATGCGATGAGGTGGGTAAACCGATCACCTACGCGCGTATTGAAGTGGATCGGTGTATTGAGACGATTACCCTCTCCGCCGAGACGATGCGTACTATGCACGGCGAAACGATCAATACCGATGCAATGCCTAGCGGGAGAGCTTCACATGCGTATTGGCGTAGAGAACCGGTAGGCGTTGTGGTAGCGATTACTCCGTTTAATTTTCCTCTCAATCTTGTCGCCCATAAACTCGCCCCCGCATTGGTGGCGGGGAATGCGGTCGTCCTCAAACCGACCCCCGAAGCACCGCTTTGTGCTTACAAACTGGCACAGCTTTTTATCGAAAGCCCTTTTGCCACCCCCGATGCGCTGAGTGTCGTCTACGGTGATGCGGAGGTGGGAAGTACGTTAGTGGGCAGTGACATCCCCCGTGTCATCAGTTTTACAGGATCGGTCAGTGTTGGGAATATCATTACGAAAACTGCGGGGATCAAAAAAGTCTCTTTAGAACTCGGAGGAAATGCGGCAACGTATATCGATACGAGTGCCGATCTCGAATACGCCGCCTCACGATGTGCAATAGGGGCATTTGTGAATTCGGGGCAAGTTTGTATTTCCTTACAGCGTATATATGTTGATGCTTCTATATACGATGCGTTTGCTCTCAAAATGGCAGAGGCAACGACGAAACTTGTGATAGGTTCACCGTATAATGAGGATACATTTTTGGGACCGCTGATTAATGACGAAGCAGCCGAGCGGGCGATGAATTGGGTTGAAAATGCGATTCTAGAGGGGGCACGTCCCTTGACACCGCCGCACCGTGAAGGGCGAATTTTTTATCCGTGCGTCATGGCGGATGTGACCGAGTCGATGAAAATAGTGTGTGAGGAAGTTTTTGCTCCGATAGTGAGTTTGGTGCGGGTGAATGGAATCGATGATGCAATCCAGAGAATGAACAATTCACCGTACGGATTACAGTTTTCGGTTTTTACGAACAATCTCTCTCATGCGACGAAAGCGATTGATGAGCTCGATGCGGGCGGTGTCGTGATCAACGACATGCCGACGTTACGTTTTGATATTCAGCCCTACGGCGGTGTTAAACTGAGCGGTGTCGGGCGCGAAGGGCCTCGCTTTGCCATTGAAGAAATGACAGAGATAAAGTCCATAGTAATTTTATAAAAAGGTATTAAAAATGTTAGAAGTAGGAACCACGGCTCCCGATTTTTGTTTGAGTAACCAAGACGACGTAGAACTTTGTTCTCGCGATTTGCGCGGTAAATGGATCGTACTCTATTTTTATCCGAAAGATTCCACTCCCGGATGTACGACGGAAGCGTGTGAATTTACCGCTGCGATGGATGAGTACGATGATATGGGAGCGATCATTTTGGGCGTGAGTGCCGACAGTACCAAATCCCATCGTAACTTTATCGAGAAAAAATCACTCGGGATTACATTGCTCAGTGATCCAACCACTCAGATGATGCAGGATTACGGCGTATGGGCGATGAAAAAGAATTACGGTAAAGAGTATATGGGGATTGTTCGATCAACGTATATTATCGATCCAAAAGGGATCATCAAAGCGGCATGGACGAATGTGAAAGTGAAAGATCATGTAGTAAAAGTTAAAGAAGAGTTGGCGAAGTTACAAGGG
This sequence comes from Sulfuricurvum sp., assembly GCF_031427015.1. GTDB lineage: Bacteria > Campylobacterota > Campylobacteria > Campylobacterales > Sulfurimonadaceae > Sulfuricurvum. The sequence goes on from NZ_JASJOW010000002.1 coordinate 255,497, forward strand.
TAAATACTAATCATCAATAACAAAATCCAGTTTGAATTAGGGAAGAACCAAGAGAGTATTAAGCACAGCTAAAATTAAGTGCCCTTTCAGTATAATTCGCCCGATTTTCTCTCCTCATTAATTATGACGTAAGAAAAAAATCGCAAGCGAATCGTGCTGTTCTCGTGCATCCGATGTCTCATCGGCTCTGTTTGCGCTCGCCCAAGTAAACGAATGAACACAAAAATATTTTAAACACAGGAGCCACTTATGGTAACTATGAAAGACCTTTTGGAATGCGGTGTACACTTTGGTCACCAAACACGTCGTTGGAATCCGAAAATGAAAAAATACATTTTCGGTGTTCGTAAAAACATTTACATCATCGATCTTCAAAAAACATTGCGTTATTTCCGCAATGCGTATCAACAAGTTGTTGATGCCGCAGCTGAAGGTAAAACAGTTCTTTTCGTAGGAACTAAAAAACAAGCGCGCGTTGCAATCCGTGATGCGGCTGAAAAATGCGGTATGCCATACGTTGACAACCGTTGGTTGGGTGGAATGTTGACAAACTTCCCGACTATCCAAAAATCAATCCGCAAACTTGATATCATCGAAGAGATGCAAGCAAACGGACAAATCAACCTTTTGACCAAAAAAGAAGCGTTGATGATGAATCGTCAAAAAGAAAAATTGATTGCATACCTCGGCGGTATTCGTCATATGAAAACATTGCCTGATTTGATGTTCGTTATCGATGCGGTAAAAGAACACATCGCGGTTCAAGAAGCACGTAACCTTGGAATCCAAGTTGTTGCTCCTCTTGATACTAACTGCGACCCTGACGTTATCGATATTCCAATCCCTGGAAATGACGATGCGATCCGTTCTATCCAACTCTTTTGTAAAGAAATGGCAGAAGCGATTAATGAAGGTAAAGCCCTTCGTAACGGTGGAAACGACGAAGCGGTAGCGGAAGAAGAAGTACCGGCAGTAGCAGAAGTTGCTGTAGAAGCGGCTTCAGAAGAAGTTGTAGCAGAGGAAGCGTAATCATGGCAGAAATTACAGCAGCGATGGTCAAAGACCTCCGCACGGCGACTGATGCGCCGATGATGGATTGTAAAAAAGCCCTCACTGAATGTGATGGCGACATGGAAAAAGCAAAAGAGTTTTTGCGTGACCGTGGTATGGCGCAAACCGCTAAAAAAGCGGATCGCGTAGCGGCTGAGGGTCTTTTGGGAATTAAAGTTTCCGATACATTCGCATCCGCTTCTCTCGTAGAAGTTAACTCTGAAACCGATTTCGTTGCGAAAAACGACGGTTTCATCAACCTCGTCGGAAACACGGCGGCACATGTATTTACGACAGGTGTTAGCAGTGTTGAAGAGTTGAACGAAACATCATACGAAACGGCTACTTTCTCTGAGTATTTTACGGCTCAAGTAGCGCGTATCGGTGAAAAAATCGTTGTACGTCGTTTTGCAACCCTCAATGCAGGTGCAAACGGATGCGTTAACGGTTACGTTCACTCAAACGGACGTGTTGGTGTTCTTGTTGCAGCAACTTGTTCGGATGCAAAAGTAGCCGAAGCGCTTGCTCCGATGCTTAAAAACGTTGCAATGCATGCTGCAGCAATGAAACCGACGACATTGACCTCTAAAGATTTCGATCCTGCATTCGTAGAAGCGGAAACTATCGGTCGTATCGAAGCGATCAAAACTGAGAACGAAGAGTTAGCGCGTTTGAAAAAACCACTTAAAAACGTTCCTCAGTACATCTCAGCATCACAATTGACTCCTGAAGTCATGGCTGCCGCTGAAGAAGCGATCAAAGCTAAATTGCTCGCAGACGGTAAACCGGAAAAAATCTGGGCAAATATCATCCCTGGTCAATTGGCTCGCTTCGTAGCGGACAACACGACTTTGGATAAAGAGCTTGCACTTTTGGATCAAAACTACGTTATGGATGATTCTATGACGGTTGCCGAAGCGATTACCAAAGAGGCTGCTAAACATGGCGGTACTGCTGAAATCGTCGAGTTCGTTAAATACGAAGTCGGAGAAGGTTTAGAGAAAAAAGTTGACAACTTCGCAGAAGAAGTCGCTGCTCAAATGGCGTAAGCCAAACCGCTTTCACTTTATTTCCCCATATGGGGAAATCTTCAGATTTTTACTCCCCTTAAACATTTTTTCCCTATAATCTCTTTATGACATTATTAAACGCCACTTCTTTATCTCATGCTTATGAATATCCCCTTTTCGAGGATATTTCACTCACCCTAAAAGCGGGAGAGTCCATTGCGATTGTCGGTGTGAGCGGTAGTGGAAAATCGACTTTGCTCCACATTCTCTCCTCCTTGCTTCGTCCTAATTTTGGTAAAGTTGAGCTATTTGGAAATGATATTTATACGCTGAATGATTCGGCTTTAGTGCAACTGCGCCGAGATGATTTAGGATTGATTTATCAAAGCCATTATCTTTTTAAAGGGTTTAGCGCATATGAAAATTTGGAAGTTGCTGCCATTTTGGCACGCCAAAGTATTGATGAGCATTTATTGCAGCGTCTCGGGATTGACAGCGTTATTCGGCAAAAAGTGACGGAACTTTCAGGTGGGCAACAGCAGAGGGTATCGATTGCCCGTGTCCTTTCTAAAAAGCCGCGTCTGATTTTTGCGGATGAACCTACCGGAAATCTCGATCATACGACGGCATTGGAAGTAATGGATATTTTTGAAGATTATTTGTCTCAAAATGGTGCCGGGATGGTGCTGGTTACTCATGATGAGTCGTTAGCCGCACGGTGCAATCATATTTACCGTATGCAAAACGGTAGTTTACAGCAGGGATAGAGGATGGAATGGGCAGAAATCTTTAGCGAAGGTCGAACCGTTGCTTTCTTTTTGCTCTTTACCCGTTTTACGGCATTATTTATGGCGGTGCCTATATTTTCCCATATGAATATTCCGATGTCGGTCAAAGCGGCCATGGCTTTTTTCTTTACCGTCTTTTTTTTCGGTGCGGTTCCGCCACTCAATATACCGACGGATGCTCTTAGTCTGACCGTAGCGATTTTAGGTGAAATGCTTTTTGGTCTTGCAGTGGGAATTGTATTGCAACTCGCCTATCACGTTATTACCTTTGCGGGGGGGCAAATATCGTTTATGATGGGTTTTTCTCTCGCTTCGGCGATTGATCCGCAATCGGGTGTATCGATGCCGATTATAAGTCAGTTTTTGGCGTTATTGGCACTTATGGTTTTGCTTGTGTTTGATTTACATCATTGGATCCTTTTATATGCCTCTGCTTCGATTGCCGCGGTTCCTTTAGGGGGATTTATGATGACACCTTCTTTGTTTCAATATATCATGCATGCTATGACCAATATGTTTGTGGTGGGATTTATGATTGCGTTTCCGATTACCGCACTTTCGATGTTGGCGGATCTTATCTTCGGGATGTTGATGAAGACTATGCCGCAGTTTAACCTTCTCGTTATCGGTATGCCGATTAAAATTGCCATATCCTTTGTGGTACTCATGGTAACACTCGGGGCAACGTTGTTAATTGTCACCTCACAAACTCAAGGTGCCTATAATTACCTCGAAAAATTATTCTAAATAACTGCGGCTATTTTTGAGGATAGGATTGAGTGCATTTTGAATAGCTTTAATTTTTTTAGGATTATCACTGCATTGAAATGTGAAATGATTTGAGCTGAACGTCTCCTCCTCTATCGCCTTATTCGTAGTGCATACCTCTCTTTGATCAAAGAGAATGACACTTTCGTTTAAAGGGATGGAGGAGGTATAAAGGGTAAAGCCTTTGTACTGAACCAGCGAATAAGAATCGCCGTGGAGTTTGTGCACGAATAATGTGACACGGCTTCCGCGTTTGATACCGGAGTGAATGCTCTTTGTAAGTTTAGAGTGGTGATAGGCAGAGGTAAGGATAAGAATGTCGGAGCTATTTTTAAAAGAGTGATTGAGATGGTGGATTAAACGGCTATGGTGATCGGGTAAAATAAAAAGAGTTTCTTGAGCATAAAGAGTCGCAAAAGAGAAAAGAAATAGAATAAGTTTTATCATTTAATTTTTTTTTAGTTACAATGATACCATTTAGCTTTTAATAGAACAAGAACATATTACAGAGGGGTAGCAAAGATCATGAAAATTTTGCTTTTTAACGATAATCCGGTAGTTCGAAAACTGGTAGCTCTCAGCGCGCAAAAAACAAAAGACGATTTGAGTGTAGTTTGGTCTGCTGATGAGATCGAAGAGAGTGAATATGATTTGCTCATTATTGATGATGCACTTTACAATGATGAGATGTTTGAATCTCTTACCGAGAGAATACACGTTAAAAGTAAACTGCTTATGGCAACACGGGGTGAAGCTATTCCCGCAGGATTTGACAACGTTATCAATAAGCCGTTCTTACCTACCGATTTAGTAGACATATTTGTCAAAATAGAAAAGAAAATTATTTCTGAGTCCGATAAAAGCAGTAACTCTTTCGAAGAAAATTTCACTTCACCCGCCTATGATATCAATTTGGAAGAAGCACTTCCTGATATGGCAGAATTAGATACGGCGGAAGATGATTTTGATTTTGGTGATTTAGAAGATTTTGATGAAAAACTTCCGGAAACCGCTATCTTGGATAAAGAAGAGGTGCAGGAAGTTCAGGGGCTTTTGGAAGACACGGAAGAAGAAAATTTAGAGATCGATGAATTTAATATACCGGAAGAGGAGATCGCACTTCCAAGTGATGTGATAGATGATTTGTCATTGGATGATGAGCCGGCAGTGGATGAAATAGAAGACGAAATCTTGAATTTTGATACGATGTTAGAAAATGACCGCTTGGGTCACGAAGATGAATTAATCCATAAAGAGTTATTAGACGAGGTTGATTTTGAACTTCCGGCCTCTTTACAAGAGGATGTAGATGCTGAGGAGGAGTTATTATCTCTTTTCGAAGAAATCGGTTTGGAAGAGAGTGCTTTGGAGGATGAGGAAGAGTTTGGCGAGATGGATACCTCTTTTCTTATGGATGATGAAGAGTTGGGTAATTTGGAATCTAAAATTGAGGATGCCGTGAGCGGATTAGAGAGTGAAGAGTTGGAAAGAGAATTAGAAAGTGATGATTTAGGACTTGAATTGGACGATAACCTATTGGAAGAATTAACATTGAACCAAGAAGAAATGACGGATGAAGAGATAGCGGGTAGCGGAGATCTTGATGAGCTAGATATGCTTGATGAGCGTGAGCTCAAACGTGCCGTCGGTGAAGAGATAGAAGAAGATGAACCTCTTATTCATGCAGCTGAGGGGGATACTTCATTAAGTGCAGAGATATTGGATGAGGTCTTGAGTGAATCGGCCTTATTTGATGAAGTGGATGATGAGGTGCGTGCAGTTGAAGCTTCTTCTCATGCGGAGGGGGTTGAAGCACTTCAAGCACTTCTTAAAGCACTCTCCAATGAAGATGTAGCAAAATCTCTCAAAGGGATGAATATTAGTATTAACATCAATTTCGGGAATAATGAATGAATCGTCACAGTGGAGCGATACTTGTTCTCTCCGGGCCTAGCGGTGCGGGAAAAAGTTCGTTAATTAACAAAATAAAAGATCATATCGGCCCTACCCATTTTTCCATTTCAACGACCACAAGGGGAAAACGTGAGGGGGAAGAGGAGGGTGTTCACTATTATTTTGTTGATGTAGATGAGTTTAAAAGTGATATTGAACAAGAGATGTTTTTAGAGTACGCGGTAGTTCACGGCAATTATTACGGTACCTCTTTAGGGCCGGTCAAGAAGGCTCTCAAAGAGGGAAAACTCGTTATTTTTGATATTGATGTACAAGGACATGATGCCGTTCAAAACAGACTCAGTGACATCACTACCTCCGTTTTTATCACCACCCCTTCACTTGAAGAGTTAAAACGACGTTTGCATAACCGTTCAACCGATAGTGAAGAGGTTATTGAACGTCGAATTGAGATGGCAAAACGGGAAGTTCAACGGATTAGTGAGTATGATTTTTTAATAGTCAATGACACGCTCGAAGAAGCTGCTGAAATTTTGATTTCGATTGCTAAAGCGGCACGGATGAAAATACCGACGTTGCAAATCAATGAATTTGTCCAAACATGGGAAGCCTCGTAGTAAAACGCGTTGCTGAATTAATCGAAATACGTTATACTTCCCCACTTAATTTTACATAAGGAACTCACCATGAGTATGCCAAGCGGAACTGAATTATTATTAATTTTCGGAATAGTTATTTTATTATTCGGTGCGAAAAAAATTCCTGATCTTGCCAAAGGTATCGGTCAAGGTATCCGTAATTTCAAAAAAGAGATGAAAGAGGAAGATGCTGCTCCAACTGCATCCGCAACTCCTGAAGCTCCAAAGCAAGTGGATGCTACTGCATCAACAACGGTAGAAGCTCCTAAAACTACTACACAAGCGTAAGCCTTGAAGCAGCGAGTCAGTGCGCTGTTGCGCGATACGTTTAATTGTGATGTAATCCTTGAAAAGCCGAAAGACCGTTCTTTCGGTCACTTCGCTACCCCTATTGCTTTTTCCCTCGCCAAAGAACTCCGAAAATCTCCTATGGCTATTGCCGAAGAGATCGCTACTTCGTTTAATGAGAGTGAAATGTTCGGTGCGGTTGAATCGGTCAAAGGGTATATCAATTTTCGCCTCTCAGAACAGTTTTTAGATGAATATGCTTCATGGGCATTACAGCATGGCAATGAGTTCGGAAGCAGCGATAAAAAAGGTTCTATTCTCCTTGAATTCGTTAGTGCCAACCCGACCGGACCGCTTCATATCGGACATGCACGCGGCGCTGTTTACGGGGATACGATACTTCGTCTCGGACGTCATCTCGGGTACGATATTACGGCAGAGTATTATGTCAACGATGCGGGAAATCAGATCGATTTGCTGGGGGTCTCTTTACAGCTAGAGGGACGCAGCTCTTTACTGGGTGAGAGTGTCGAATGGCCGGAGAAATACTATCGCGGAGAATACCTCAGTGACTTAGCCCGTGAGGTAGTAGAACTTTTCGGTGAAGATGCACTTCGGGATGAGAGCCGTCAAAAAGAGCTTGCTTTGTGGGCAAAAGATAAAATTCTAGCGCTCATAGTCGATGACCTTAAAGCGATCAATGTCCATTTCGATACTTTTGTCGGTGAAGCCTCCCTCTACAGTGAATGGGATCGCGTTATGGCAAAAATGGGTGAGGGCGTTTACCTAAGCGAAGGTAAAACCTTTATCCGATCCTCCGATCTCGGCGATGACCATGACCGTGTCGTAGTACGTGAAGACGGACGTCCGACCTACCTCGCGGGAGATATTATCTATCATAACCAAAAGTTTGAGCGTGGATATGAGGATTACATCAATATTTGGGGAGCGGATCACCACGGCTATATCGCCCGTGTGAAAGCGGCGATCACCTTTTTGGGATACGATTCGTCCAAACTTGAAGTGCTCCTCTCTCAAATGGTGAGTTTGCTCAAAGACGGTGAACCGTTTAAAATGTCCAAACGTGCGGGAACGGTTATCCTCATGAGTGACGTGGTCGAAGAGATCGGTGCAGAAGCGTTGCGCTTTATGTTCGCCTCTAAAAAGTGCGATACGGCGCTCGAATTTGATATCGAAGAGCTTAAACGCCAAGACAGCTCTAACCCGATTTACTATATTCAGTACGCCCATGCACGTATCCAAACCTTGATTGCGAAAAGCGAAAAAAACATGGATGAGATTATGGCTTCCCATTTGTACGGATTAAGTGCGGATGCGGACGGATTGTTGTTCGAAGCGTTATTGTTGCCGGAGATCATTGAGGACGCGTTCGAATCGCGCCAAGCGCAAAAACTTCCCGATTATCTCAAAGTGCTAGCGGGGCGTTTACATAAATTTTACTACGATACCCGAATCATCGGTACCGAAGATGAAGCAAAACTACTCAAACTCCTTCTTGTAGTTGCCCTCTCACTTAAAACAGGGCTTTCACTACTCGGAATCCAAGCTAAAGATCGAATGTAAATTTGCCCTGCTTAGGGCAAAAGTTTCTTCTCTATTTATCCCAATAATCTCGTAATATTTTGTCGAAGAGCATCGTTTTGATGGGCGATTGCAATTTGGGTTACATCTAATTTGAAATTATTTTGTTGGAAATCTTTGGTTGCATTCTCCATATCGGTATCGGAAATCTGACTTTTGGCTGCGGACATCTCCGTGATTTGGTTGAGAAGGGTATCGGTTGCACTGATAAGGTTTTGGGTCGTAGCCCCAATATCTGAAGAAGCTTGCGTTAAAGCTTCTCGGTACATTTCGATGGTATAGAGACTTTCAATCGATAATGAAGAAGTAGTGAGTGCCGGGATAGAGGTTGAAATATTTCCCTCACCCAAAGAGAAGGTAGCATTGTTCCCGAACAGAGATTTTCCGTTAAAACTGCTCCCTTCGATATTTTGCTGCATCGACTCCAACGTACGGTTAAATTCACCCTGTAACGCTTCTTTCTGAGATTCGTTTAATGCGTCATTGTTGTAGCGAACACTGAGGTCATTTAGTTTTTGGGTTTGCTCACTTAACGCATTTAGGGTTCCTCCGGCGATTTGCATCATAGAGATACCTTCATTCGCATTCATTAGCCCTTGTGAAACAGTGGAAATACTGCTTTGAATCATATTTGCAATTGTACGTGAGGAGCTGTCTTCCATTTTTAGTTCAGTCGCAGCCGCTATTTTTTCTAGTGTCTTATCCCTTTTGGATGTTTCACTGTTAATTTGCGGAAGCGGATTGAATTGGGTATCTAACTTCATGGCGATCCCTTCTAAAATTATCATATTTAATTATAATATCACCGAACAGATTAAAATGGGATTAATGTTTTAAAAGTAAGTAGCAGGCACAACAGAGTAGCAATGCTATAATTCCGTTATTGCGAAGCGTAAGGAGTAAAAATGGTCAAAGTTGCGGCAATACAGATGCAAATGAGTGAGGATAAAGTCTCCAATAGAGCAAAAGCCGAAGCCATGGTCCGTGAAGCGGCACGTAACGGAGCCAATATCATTTTAATCCCTGAATTATTTGAAGGGTACTATTTTTGTAAAGATATGGACAAAAAATATTTCGAGTGGGCGCAACCGCTCCAGAATAATCCATTGATTACTCAGTTTAGTTCTTTAGCCAAAGAGCTTGGGGTTGTGCTTCCTATCAGCTATTTTGAGCGTGAGGGGGATCGTTATTTTAACTCTCTTGTAATGATTGATGCAGACGGTACTGTACTAGAGAATTACCGTAAAACCCATATTCCCGATGGTCCGGGCTACGAAGAGAAGTTTTATTTTGAGCCGGGGGACACAGGGTTCAAAGTATGGAAAACGAGATTCGGTAATGTCGGTGTCGGTATCTGTTGGGATCAATGGTTCCCAGAAACCGCCCGTTCTCTTACTCTCATGGGGGCGGATATGATTTTCTATCCGACTGCGATCGGAAGCGAACCCGAAATCGGGGTGGACTCGGCGTCACATTGGCAGAGGGTACAGATGGGGCACTCAGCGGCAAATATCATCCCCGTCATTGCCGCCAACCGTATCGGAGAGGAAGTCGGCGAGAGCTGTACCCTCACCTTTTACGGCTCCTCGTTCATCACCGATTATACGGGGCAAAAAGTTGCCGAAGCATCCCGCGACAAAGAGGAGATTCTCTACAGCGAGTTTGACCCCGTATCCATTCGCGAACACCGTCACTACTGGGGATTAGTTCGTGACCGCCGTCCGGAGTGTTACGGAGAGATTGTTAAGCAATAACGATATGGAAAAGCTAGCCACAAAAAATCTTCACGTTTTGTATGTCGAAGATGATGATGTGGCGCGTGAAAATGGTATCGAGTACCTCGAAAACTACTTCGATCATGTTTATGCCGCTTCGGATGCTTTTAGCGGATTAAAACTCTATCGGGAGATTCATCCCGAAATCATCATTACCGATATTCAGATGCCTAAACTGAACGGTTTAGAGTTTATCAAACAAATCCGTAAAGAGAATAAAGAGACTCAGATCATTGTTATAAGCGCGTACAGTGATACGACGTACCTTCTTCAAGCAATCGAGTTACAGTTAGTTAAATACCTGATAAAACCGGTACAGGAGAGCGCTTTTAAAGAAGCGTTGCAACAATGTATCGAAAGCATCCACCATAAAGATTCTAATATCATCAATCTTCCGGATAACACCTATTTTGACACGTACAATCAGACCCTTGTGCGCGATGGTGACGTTGTTGCTTTACGGACAAAAGAGCTTCAGATGCTGAGTCTGCTCCTCAAATATAAAAACCGCTATGTCACCTATAGCGAGATCGAAAACCATGTTTGGCGAGAGAGTGCCATGAGCAGCGATGCTCTTAAAACACTGATGAAAAATCTCAAAGCGAAACTCCCTGCGAATCTCATTTCCAACCTCTCAGGGACAGGGTACAAAATTGAGTGCTGAAGCGTTCACCCACTTAGCCTACGGAGCAACGTTCGGCATTTTGCTGATGAGTATCGTCTATACGCTGGTGCGCTATGTCTACTCCAAAGAGATCATGTATATCAGCTATTGCGCCATGCAGGTTTTCTCTTTGGGATATATCAGCGCCTACAGTCATCTTTTCGCTCTTGCTCCTTTTATGCAGGAGATTTTTCTTTTGTTAGCAACGCTGAGTGCCGTTATGTTTGCGATAACGTTTCATGAGGGGAATTTGATTCCAAAGATTACAAATTTTAAAGAGTTGGTGATCAATACCCTTTTGCTCAACGTGGTCATTTTGACCGCCTTTTATCACTACATCCTTTTTGAATATCTCCCCTATACCGTTGTCTATGCGATTTTATTCCTTTCGGTCGTATTTAATCTCCGCTCAGGGTTTAAACCGACGATTGTGTATGTCATCGGATGGTCGTTACTGTGTATTTTGCTGTTTGTGTTTCAGCTCAAACAGGTGTACGTTGAACACGGTTATATCGATATTGTACTGGCGGCATTTGCAGTGGAAGCGGTGTTGTTTACGATCTCGATTTCGTATAAATACAATCTTTTCAAAAATCAGGCGCTCGATCATCAAAATATGTTGTTTCAACAGTCAAAAATGGCAAAAAGCGGTGAGATGATCGCCAATATCACCCACCAGTTTCGTCAACCTCTCAATAACCTCTCCTACCTGTTGATGAATCTGAAAAGTCGGTATGAAAATCGTACGATAGACGATGCATATTTCGATAAGAAAATTGCTTCGGCGCAGGAGCAGTTGCAGTTTCTATCCAAGACGATTGATGATTTCAAAGAGTTTTATACCCCTGCCAAAGCGAAAGAGCCTTTTTCCCTCACCGAAGCGATCCGCAACAGCGTTGCCGTCATTGCCCCCGATTTGAAGAGCAAGGGAATCGTATTGGAGGTTGTTGATTGTGATGACGAGATCGCTATTTTTGGAAAAAAGAATGAGCTGTCACAAGTTTTACTGGCGTTGATCTCGAATGCGTCGGATGCATTGAACGGGGTGAGTGAACCAAAGATTATCCTTCGTAGCCACTGCAACGGAAGTGAAGCAATGATTAGACTCGAAGATAACGGGAACGGGATTTCAAGCGATATGCTCGGAAAGATTTTTGACCCCTATTTTACGACGAAATCACAAGGGAGCGGAATCGGGCTTTATTTGTCCAAAATGATCATCGAAAAAAGCTTCGGAGGAAAAATAGAGGTCGAGAGTAAGGTTCGAGAGGGGAGCGTGTTTACCCTCTCGATGGCTCTCTATCACTGAGCTCGCGGATAGATAAACGAAATCTCTTTGTCGACGGAGATTTTCGGATTTTCTTTTGCGAAGATAGTCAGTTTGAGTTTCAACACGGTGTCTCTTCGATTCGACTGCGATAGATTTTGATGTGTCGAGATCACTAAAACTCGCTTGCGCATACCATCGGCTTTAAGGCTTAGTTCTTTAAAGCTATCGATATGGAAGTTTTTATCTTCTACTTTGACATCGTAGGTATAGGTTTGTTTTTGGGTGTTGTGAATGTTCACAATATAGTTGTTGCTGACGATGCCATCGTGTGCCTTATACTGTTCGTTGGTTTTATTGATATTGACCAACACAGGCTCTTGTCCCGCTGCAAATACCGCTGCAAAGATTATTGATCCTATCATAGCGACAAAATACATGATGTTGCGTTTGGAATAAATAGAGCTTTTTAGTTCATGTAAAACTGATTTTTGACTTCCCCACTCGATCAGCGATTTTTTCCCTAATTTTCCCATGACGGTATTACACGCATCGGCACATCCGAGGCAGTTGATGCACTCTAATTGTAGCCCTTGACGTATATCGATATGGGTCGGACATATTTTGACACACGCTTCGCAGGCGGTACACTCTTGTGCTCCGCGATTGGTGTTATACACGACGTGTTTGGTATTGTCATCATAAAGTACGGTTTGTATCCGTGAATAGGGGCATAGATAGGTACAAAAGCTCTCCTGCATCCAGACAATATCATAAATCAAAAATGCCGCAGTGGTAGCGATGAAAATGATGATAAAGAGATGATCTTCGGGATGTTGCATGTAGGTGAAGAAATCTTCGGGAGGGACGAAGTACCAGATGAAATTGGTCGATGCGGTGATGGCGATCAGTGTCCAGAGTAAAAAGCCGACAGCGATTTTGATCTTATTCTCAAGAGGCGAGGTATTCATCCGTTTTTGTTTGTTCGTACTGTTTCTCAAATCGAGGAGGGTTCCTTGAATCAAATCCCGATAAATGGTTCGAAAAATCGTCTGAGGACATCCCCATCCACACCAAGCTCTCCCCAGTATAGAGGTAAGAGCAAAAATCCCTATAAACAAAAACATCAGCAAAAACGGCATGATGTAAAACTCATTGACATCGTATGCTAATCCCATAAAATGAAACTGGAGCTTTTCGAATGAGAGAAGCAAAAGGTGGTTGTCATTGACTGTAATAAACGGCACGATAAAAGTAAAGAGGGTGACAAAGGCATAAAACCAATATCGTTTGGTTGCATAAGACATAGAGACTCCTTGAGTATAGAATGGAGAACTGTAAAAAAATAAAGTGTCTTTTTGGTGGTATCAAAAATATAGTGGAACTCCTTTTGCTTTAGTGAGGGTAAGAATCACTAACGGGGGTTGCCGTGAGAGTTGTTTTACGCAATAACGCTATCTTTGTTCAAGGAAGCTCTAATACTCTGGAAGAGCCGTGGATGGAAGAGTTTTTCGATCATCATATCCATAACACGTTGTTTTTGGACAACGGAGTATTGGTGCTCAATAATGAAAATTCTTTGGGTCAAAAAGAGGAGTTTTTAGAAACATTGAGTGAGTGCTATACGAAAGCGAATGAGCTCACAGGAACGTTTTATAGCCGTTCGCTCAAGCGTTGTAAAACGGCAGCCGTTCGGATCGAAATTCCATACCGTGAGAGTGAAAAAGTAGATATCGAACTTTATGCCTACAACTCCGGATGTGTCCAATTCACTTTTTTAACTCCGAACCGTTGGGTGATGCGTTATCTCAAGCAACAACTTTCTAATCTTGTAACCAGCTCCAGCGAAGAGGATATTTTCATCGATGTGAGTACGGCTGCGGCGAAGTCACGTCTTGAAAAAACCCTTAACCGTCGTGACGTACTCCATTTTACGATCAACTACCAATACGACGATGAGTTTATGAGTCGGCTTTACGGAAACTACAAAGGATGGGGATTTGGTAATGATGCCATCGACAAGATGATCCGCTACCACGCTATTTTTGAAATTCCGATGGGTTCATCCCCTGAAGATTTGAAAAAACGGTACCGTACTTTGGCTAAACGGTATCACCCTGATCGCGTCCAAAGCAAAAATCCTAAAATTATTAATAAATATACCGAAAGATTTCAGCTTCTCCAAGAAGCGTACGGTGCTTTAAAAGCGGTCAGTTAAAACGCTTAAATCTTCCGCACAGAAACGGTAAAGCCGCTTATCTTTCATCTCATTTAGTTCGTTTGAAAATCCCCGTTTGGTAAAGAGAAATATTTTATCGGGGAGAATCGAGAGCTTGGTACATTTTTCCTCAAGTTTGTGAAACTCTTTTTTATTCACTTTGTGGTTTGTCCATTTACACTCTCCCACCCATATCTCCCCCTCCATGGTTTCGCTGAGAAGATCGATCTCTACTTCACGGTTCCAATAACTTCCCGAATCGAGCAACTCATTTCCAAATTTTACGGTGAGTATTTCACGAATGTAAAGATCACACAGTTCTTCAAAGGTAAATCCGACGAATGCATTGAAATGAGTATGAAAATGGTTGAAAAAAGGGAGATAATTTTCCTCTCGAATTGAGCTCGAAAAAGGTTCAACAAAGGCAAACCAAAAGCGTAAAAAAGGGGTCGTAAATCGGAATTTATGAGAAATTCGATGGTGTTCAATCTCTTTTTTAAAACGTTGTTTCGGATGGGAACGTATCAAAGGCATTTCGCGTGAACGCTCTAACGTAAGATAACCGCTGGTGCGTAAGAAGTCAAAAGCTTCATTTCCCCGCTCTTTGCCGATACGGGCACGTCGATAGGCTGATCCTTGACGTCGATCTCCGATTGCAATCGCATGAAGAAGATTTAAATACAGAGGATCATCGTTTAGCAGGGTGAGTAAATGTTCCCGATGGGATTCAAAGGGGTTGAGTATGTGGTGAGTGATGAGGGATTCAATCGGAGTGTCGGTATCGATAGGTTCGTCGTATCCACCGAAAATAGAGAACAGCTCGACGCATTGTTCCATGTCGGAAGGGAGATTGCGGTGAAAAAAATTGTGGATTAAAAATCTATTCATTGGATAAATTATAGCGCAATTTTATGTTCGGAGAAAATGGACAATAGGGTACAATTAGACAAAAATCGCAGGAGCTAGAGAATGCAATATCGTTATATCGGGCAAAGCGGTTTACGGGTTTCGCCGATTTGTATGGGTACGATGACATTCGGAAGCCAATGCGATGAAAAAAATGCGTTTGCGATTATGGATAAAGCGTACGATGCCGGAGTAAATTTTTTCGATACGGCGGAACTTTATCCCGTCCCTCCGGAAGAGAGCCTCGTCGGATTGACGGAAAAGACGGTAGGGCGTTGGCTCAAAACCAAACCGCGTGAAAGTATCATTTTAGCGACGAAAGTGGCGGGAGCGGCCTCAGGATGGTTTGTCCCACCTATCCGTCACGGCTACACGGCGATTGATCGGTTTCATATCGAGCGGGCGATTGAGGGATCGCTGAAACGGCTCGGAACGGACTATATCGATCTCTATCAAATGCATTGGCCCGATACCGTGGTTCCGATAGAGGAGTCGATGCGGGCGTTTGATGCATTGGTGCAAAGTGGCAAGGTGCGCTATATTGGAACCTCCAACGACACCGCGAGAGGGACGATGAAATCACTGATGGTTTCCAAATACGAAAAACTGGCCCGTTTCGAGTCGATCCAGAATAACTTTTCACTTCTGAACCGTCGCGATCTAACCGAGATCGGTGCATTGTGCCGCGAAGAGAAAATCTCACTTTTGCCGTATTCACCTCTGGCGGGTGGGGTATTGAGCGGAAAATACAATCAAGATATCAATGCACATGGGCGCTTCAGCGATTACGTCAAATCTTCCAATAAACGTCAACGTCTGATGGCGGCGCGATTTATGAACGATAAAACGCTTCTCTCGACACAGGAGTATCTCCGTATTGCAGCCGAAGCGGGAGTGAACCCTGTGACAATGGCTATCGCATGGAGCAAACAGTTTGATTTTGTCGCCTCGACGATCATCGGTGCAACAACACCTGAACAACTTGATGCGAGTTTGGCGGCAATGAACGTCACTCTGAATAGTGAAATACTCCAAAAACTGGATGAGGTACATGCAAAAATTCTTTATCCTATGGGTTAGTATCCTCGCCTTTTTTTTCACAGGGTGTTCCACCAAGCATTACAGTGTAAGCGAGCCTAAAATCATCACCCTCAAAACCCCGAAAATCAAATTTGCCGATACGGGGTATATTCGTCATGATGAGACCTCGGTAGAGGTGGAACTCTTTACCGCCGGAGTTGCGGTAGAGAAAATTTCGATCGATTCACTGGTGTGTGTGAGTAGCGGATGTATGAGTGAAGAGACGTTTGTCCAAGAGTATCTCAATCGCGATTATCCGCGTGATACGATGCGTAGTATCTTGTTGGGCAAAGATATTTTCGGAGGTCGAGGAAAAGAGGAGATGTGTGACGGACGGTTATTTCAGTTTATTCGAAATGACGAGATGGATATTATCTATCGCAGAGGTAAAGGGGAAATCTATTTTAAAGACCGTCTCAATAGCCTTATTGTAAAAATTGAGGATTTAAAGGAGAATAATGCGACTGAGTGAACGAAGCTCTCAGGTGGAGCAATCCCATATCCGTTCTATGACACGAGCGTGCAACGCGATGAACGGGATCAATATGGCGCAGGGAGTCTGCGACCTCGAAGTTCCCCGCGAGGTGATCGAGGGGGCGTATGCGGCGATGAATGCTGGTGTTAATATTTATACCCCGACCGAGGGATTGCCTCGATTACGTTCTGCAATAGCCGCTAAAATGAAACGGTTTTATGAGGTCGAAATCGCACCTGAGCAGGTATTGGTCTCTGATGGAGCGACGGGGGCATTTTATACGGCGTGTATGGCACTCTTGAACCCTCTCGATGAGGTGATATTGTTTGAACCGTACTACGGTTATCACCGCTCCACTCTCACCTCACTCGGAGCGGTTCCGACATTTGTCCGCTTTGAAGCCCCACAATGGAAACTCGATATGGAGGCGCTCGAAGCAGTTATTACCCCTAAAACCCGTGCGATGGTGATCTGTAATCCCGCAAATCCGAGCGGTAAAGTCTATACCCGTGAAGAACTCGAAGCGATAGGGAAATTTGCCGAAGAACATGATCTAATCGTGTTTGCCGATGAGATGTACGAGCACTTTTTATACGGCGACGCGGTGCATATCACGGCACTTAGTATTCCGAGTTTGAGAGATCGATGTGTTGTTTTGAGCGGATTTTCCAAAGTGTTTAGCATTACGGGTTGGCGATTAGGATACGCTATCGCCCCCGTAAGTGTTATCGAAGCGATGGCACAGCTCAACGATCTCATCTACGTCTGTGCTCCTGCACCGTTGCAGATCGGTGCGGCGGTCGGACTTGAAAGTCTGGAAGATGGCTATTACACCGAGCTAGCCCGTATCCATGAGCACAAGCGTGATCTTTTTTGTGATGCACTCCGTGACGCGGGATTGATTCCGAGTGTCCCTGCGGGTGCGTATTACGTCATGACCGATGTAAGTAATATGATCGGAAATGATGATTTTGAAAAAGCGATGGCGATTTTAGAGAGAACAGGGGTTGCATCCGTTCCGGGTCGAGCGTTTTACCACGATGATGCGGGGAAAAACATGGTGCGCTTTTGCTACTCAAAACCGCTGGATGTACTTGAAGAGGCGGCAAAGCGGATACGAGGGTTATGTTAAAATACCGAATACTAAAAATTAGGAATATTGATGTCTAAATTTGTAGGAGCTCATGTCTCCGCTTCGGGCGGTGTTTTTAACGCTCCGCTCAACGCAATGGCGATCGGTGCGAAAGCGTTCGCCCTTTTTACGAAAAACCAAAAACAGTGGGCGGCGAAGCCTCTCGATGAGGAAACAATAGCTCTTTTTAAAGCCAATCTCGCCAAAAGCGGAATCCTCCCGAAACATATTCTCCCACACGATTCGTATCTGATCAACCTTGGTCATCCCGAAGAGGATAAACGGCAAAAATCGCTCGAAGCATTTATCGATGAAGTACAACGGTGCGCTCAGTTGGGATTGGACCGTTTGAATTTTCATCCGGGGAGTCATCTCAAACAAATCAGTGAAGAGGAGTGTATTGACCGTATCGCTTCGAGTATGAATGAAGCGCTGAGTGTTACCGACGGTGTCACATTGGTAATCGAAAATACGGCGGGTCAGGGATCGAATTTGGGATGGAGATTTGAACATCTGAGTGCGATTATAGAGCGTATTGAGGATAAATCACGCGTCGGTGTCTGCATCGATACGTGTCATATGTTTACGGCGGGATATGATATTCGCACCCGTGAGGCGTATGATACAACATGGAAAGAGTTTGATACAATTGTAGGATTTAAGTATCTCAAAGGGATGCATATCAACGATTCTAAACCCGATTTAGGAAGTCATGTCGATCGGCATGATTCACTCGGCAAAGGAAAAATAGGGTTGGATGCGTTCGGATTTTTGATGAACGATTCGAGAATGGATGATATTCCGCTCGTGTTAGAGACAATCGATGAGACGATTTGGGCGCAAGAGATTAAACTTCTGTACGGAATGGAGAAATAATGAGAATCTTGGCTCTATCGGTTATCGCATCGGCGAGCGTAATGGCAGGGGGATATAAAATCCCTGAAGTTTCCCTCAACGCTACGGCACTAAGCGCGGCGTATATAGCGAATGCTCACGGAGCCGATGCGGCCTATTATAATCCTGCGGCGATGGTCTATAACGAGGATGCCAATCTACTTGAAGTGGATGCGACGTATATCGCTCTTAGTTCGATCGATTTCGACGGGGCGAGTGATTACAGTTCCAAAGAAGAGAACTTTTTGGTTCCCTCTCTCCATTTCGCTTCTAAAAAATTAGGAGACAGCGGAGTTCGAGCGGGATTCAGTATTGTCGTTCCGGCTGGGCTTTCGAAACGATGGGATCATTCGACGCCTAAAGCGACGGCAGAAGAGTTTACGCTAGAGACGGTAGAACTTAATCCCTCTTTAGCCATACCGCTTAGTGATATCGTCAGTTTTGGTGCAGGAGTGCGTGTTATTTCAAGCAGCGGTATTGTGAAAAGCAGCGCTGCAGTTTCTAGGGATATGGAGGGGGATGGGATTGATTACGGCTATAATCTTGCCCTTATGGTTAAACCGACTCCTGCATGGGCTTTAGCGGCAACATACCGTTCGAAGATTGATTTATCAATTGAGGGAAATGCTAAACTTTATACCGGTGCAACATTATCCTATAACGGTGATGTTAGTGTGAGCGTGCCGGTTCCGGCTGCACTAAATTTAGCGGCGGCTTATAGTTTTGGAGAGGGTACAACGGTAGAAGCAGTATTTGAGCGTACCTTTTGGTCGGCGTATAAAACATTGGATTTTAACTATCCGGTTTCCATCGGTGCGTTGACGAGTTCTTTTGATGATCCTAAAGCAAAAAACTGGAAAAACACCGATAGCTATCGACTTGGATTAACACAAAAATATGAAAAGTGGACGGCAATGGCAGGGGTAGCCTACGATGAGACTCCGGTTCCCGAATCGACACTCGGATATGAATTACCCGATTCGGATGCATGGATAGTTTCGCTCGGAGGACGCTATCAGCTTGATGAGCATTGGAATATCGGTTTGGCGGCTCTTGTCGATTTAAAAGAGTCACGAGAAGTACATAATGCCTCTATTAACGGTGAATTTAGCAATGCACGTGCGTATTTGGTCACGGCAGGAATCGAGTATCGTTTTTGATTTACTATCCGTATGAGAATTTTTATGCAATGCTTCGTGCCGTGGCAGAAGAAAACCCTTCTAAACGGGTTATTTTCGTCGACGATAAAAGTTTTAGTTACAAAAGCTTTTTAGAGGGCGTTGATCGCGTTGCCCGCTCTCTTGAACTAGTCGGTGTCGAGAAGGGAGATCGGGTTGCTCTGATCTGCCCCAACAGTATTGAATTTGTCCAAAGTGTTTTTGCAATCAGTAAACTCGGTGCGGTTACGGTACCGATTAATACGATGCTCAAAAATGAGGAGTATCGCTATATTTTGGATGACTGCGGTGCGAAGACATTGATTACATCATCCAAGTTTGCCAAAGAGGTAGGTAATTTATCTGATTCGGTTGAGACGATCACCCATACGATTTGGATCGATAAAGCTCCCAGTGAAGATTCCAAACATTTGGTATTGGATGAGATACTAAGCGATCACTTACATATGCACAGCCCATCCCCCTCACAGCTGGACGATACGGCGGTTATTTTTTATACATCGGGTACCACGGGCTACCCTAAGGGGGCGATGATTAGTAACCGTAACCTTTTTTCCAATCTCGTAGGGGCGAAAGAGCGATTTGATCTCCGTTCGCAGGATCGTTTTATTGTTTATTTGCCGATGTTCCACTCTTTTACGTTTGCTATTATGGTGATCTTGCCGTTTTTTATGCGTGCATCGTTTGTCATTATCCCCTCGATTTTGCCCTTTAGCAATATCATTAAACAAACACTTTTCAAACGGGTTACGGTATTTATGGGTGTCCCTGATATTTACAATGCCCTTATCCGCGCTAAATTACCGTGGTATTTTTTATGGTTTAACTCTATCCGCTGTTTTATATCGGGGGGTTCGGCATTGAATGAAGATACCCTGAACCGTTTTCGCGCTACTTTTAAGCGCGCAACCATGTTGGAAGGGTATGGTTTAAGTGAATGTTCTCCGGCGGTAGCGATCAATCCACTTGATAGGCAAAAGCCCCTTTCGGTCGGCCTACCGCTTTATGGATACGATGTGAAAATTGTAGATGATGAGATGATAGAGCTTCCTATCGGTGAGGCGGGAGAACTCATCGTACGAGGAGATTGTGTAATGCAGGGGTACCTTAACAACCCTGAAGCTACGGCAGAGACAATTCAAAACGGATGGTTGCGTACCGGTGATATTGCAAAAGTAGACGATGAGGGGTATGTGTATATCGTCGATCGGATCAAAGATTTGATTATCTCGAAAGGGCTTAACATCTATCCCCGCCAAATCGAAGAGCAGATGATGCTTTTGCCATCGGTTAAATTGGCTGCGGTAATTGCCCAGAGTGATCCACACAGCGGCGAAGTTCCTATTGCGTTTATTGAGCTTGAAGAGGGGTATGAAAATACATCTCCTTCCAAAATTAAATCCGAATTGAAAGAACATTTGGCATCATTTAAAATCCCTAAAACAATTACCGTGGTAGAATCATTACCGAAAACCGCCACAGGTAAAGTACTCAAACGAGTTTTAAAACAAGGAATCCATTGAAATATCTTATTGACTTTTTAGAAAACAAAACAATCGAAGAAACCCATATTTTTTCACAACTCAAATGTACCGTCGAAGAGGCAAAAATTTTGCAGCTTCTCACCCGAAAGTTTTTACAATCGCAAGAAGATGTCATTGTGGCTGAACTCCTTCAAGAACTTTACGGAGCCGATGACTATTCCTATCTCAGCCATTTCGGGGAAGTAAAAACGCTACTTGAGCTGGGATGGATTACCCATCACTCGTTTACTCCGATCAAAATCAGTGAGCTGTCTCATTTGGAACTTTATAATACACCCGTTGCGGTGACGTCGGTTTTTATGAAACTTCTCGAAGAGGGTTCATTAGAGATGACGCTCCCCGATATCAAACCCTACGCCGATCATTTGGAATATCTTCAAGATCAATTTTTTCGTATTGAGCTGTACCAGAAGATGTCGATAATCCGTCATAACGGTAATGAGCACTCGCTCGGGATCAACCGCATCCAAAATAAACTTGATCTCCTCGAAAAACGGATCGATGAGCGAATTGCACAAACCTCACTCGACGTGGTACTCGATCGATTTTTTAAACAAAAGAAACTGGAACCTAAAGAGCAGGTGATTTTTCTCGCCCTGCTCAAAGAGGAGTACAGTGCGACCGAGGGGAATCTGAGAGAGATGAATACCCTCATCGATCTAATCAGTTTTGATGATTACGAGCGGATTAAAAATCGTGCTCTCCTCGAAGACGGTGCCCGCCTCATCAACGAGGAAGTGATCGATTATGAGGAGATGCTCAATCCCTTCGGCGGAATTAGCCGTGCATTCTACATCGTCGATGAGGTGCTTCAGTCGATTATGCATCCGCAGAAAAAGAAAAAAGTACGCAAACTAAAACTCGATATGCTGATCAAAGAGCAGGAAATTTTCGAGTTGATCGAACCGACAACCTCGCTGGAAAATGTTGTTTTGAACCCTTCTACTGAACAAACCCTTCAAAATCTTATGCGCCAATTGGATCGTGAAGTAATCGCACGGCTTCATGAATGGGGAGTTAAAGATAAAAAAGCGGGAATCGATGCGCGGATTATTTTCTACGGCCCTCCTGGGACGGGGAAAACTCTCACCGCCCACTCCCTTTCACGCTCACTTAAACGGCAAGTTTTGAGCTTTGATTGTTCCAAAATTCTTTCGATGTACGTCGGTGAATCGGAAAAAAATGTCCGTAAAATTTTCGATACCTATGCAGATCTTACAAAGCAGACGAAAACAGAACCGATCTTGCTTTTGAACGAAGCGGATCAGTTTCTCTCCTCCCGCTCATCAGGAGTCGGTTCCTCCGCGGATCAGATGCACAATCAAATGCAAAACATCTTTTTGGAACAGATCGAGAAATTTCAGGGGATTTTGATCGCGACGACGAACCTTCTCGAAAATATTGATCAGGCTTTTTCACGTCGATTTAACTACAAGATCGAGTTTAAAAAACCGGATCAAAAACAGCGTATAACGTTGTGGAAAATGATGCTCCCGCCGAATGCACCTTATGAGAGTGGATTCGATATTGAAAAATTGGCTTCTTATCCTCTCACAGGCGGGCAGATTAATCTGATTGTCAAAAATACGGCATACCATGTTGCAGCCCGAAAAGAGGGGATATTTAAACTCGAAGATTTTATCGGTGAGATTAAAAAAGAGCGCTCCGGTAGTTTTGAAGGGGAAAAATCGATGGGATTTATTAATCATTGAATTTTAAAGGCTCATTTCTGCTTCGATAAGTAGCACATGGACGTCTCTCACTAAGTCTAAAATTCTCCTCTCTCCCCGTTATATTGTTCCGATTTGACACGATATAACGGCAGTTTCCCCAAAGTGTTACGAAATATAACATTTATCTCCAAAACCCAATACAACGGTGTTTCTTAAAGTGACAGACCTATGAAAATATCAGATAGATAAGGGTTTGTTTAATTCTCTTTTTGTTATAGTGCAATAACTGTTTTTATAAAAACCGTATATCGTGACAGAGAAGTGCTTTGTCATGGGATATGCGATCAACCACAAGAAGGTCGGAAACTATGGAGCATTACAACGTAGCAAATCCCTATTTTGGGGTATTTGTACTGTTTGTGTTAACGTTTGGCGCGTTTTACGCCACAACCGTCATCGCACGTTTAGCCAGCCGCGCTTTAGCGGCCAAAGATACTGAAAAGATTAAACTCTCGGTTTACGAATGCGGACCGGAAGTAACGAAGCAACCAAACCGTATCTCGACGCAATTTTATCTTTTTGCGTTGTTGTTTTTATTGTTTGATGTGGAGATCGTTTTTATGTTTCCGTGGGCGATTGACTTCAAACTCTTGGGCTGGTTCGGATTCGTTGAGATGATGATGTTCATCTTATTGCTGGCTATCGGTTTTGTTTACGCGTGGAAGAAAGGGGCTCTCGAATGGCACAACATCAAGTAAATTATCTCAAAGACGGCGGACTCCCCGTCGCTTTGACAACCATTGACAAAGTGGTCAACTGGGGTCGATCAAACTCTCTTTGGGCATTGACATACGGTCTCGCCTGTTGCGGTATCGAAATGATGGCTTCGGGTGCATCACGCTATGACTTCGACCGTTTCGGTACGATTTTCCGTGCTTCTCCGCGTCAAGCAGAGCTCATGGTAGTTGCGGGAACATTGACCAAAAAACATGCGGAATTTATCCGCCGTTTGTACGATCAAATGACTGAGCCGAAATGGGTCATCTCGATGGGCTCATGTGCTAACACCGGCGGTATGTTTAACACTTACGCAACGGTTCAAGGGGTTGATCGCGTTATCCCCGTTGATCTTTACCTACCGGGCTGTGCACCGCGCCCTGAGACGTTGCAATATGCCGTATTGTTATTGCAGCAAAAAATTCGACGTGAGAGTGCATCACGCGCTCAAAAACCAAAAAGGTTGATGTAATGAGAGCTTACACCCCTAAAGACGACGTACAGAAAAAACCTTATTACACCGACCGTTACTGGGTTGCTCCCCAAGTTGCGAAAAGTGATGTCTCTTCAGATGAAGTATTTGCCGCTGATCTCGAAGCGATTAAAGCAAAATTTGAGGTTTTGGATGCCTATATCCAAGTGAAGCAAATGGTTGTCGTGATTAATTCGGCGGACAACTTCGGTGTGATTGAACTCCTTAAAAATGAGCTTGAATACAATCAGCTCTCAGAGATGTCGGCAATTGATTGGTTAGCAGATGAAGGAAAATTTGAGATTTTCTACCAAATGCTCAGTATGTCCAAGCGTAAACGCCTCCGCATCAAATGCAAAATCGATGAGAAAGAGTCACTCCAAAGCGTCTCTTCCCTTTTCCGCTCAGCCGATTGGTCAGAGCGTGAGATGTACGACATGTTCGGTGTGGTGGTAAATAACCATCCGTTTATGAAACGTATTTTGATGCCGGATGATTGGGAAGGATTCCCGCTTCGCAAAACCTATCCGCTTCAAGGGGATGAGTTTGCTCAATGGTACGAAGTGGATAAAATCTTCGGAAAAGAAGCACGCGAGATTATCGGGCCTGAAAACCGTGATCCGGCACGTGTGGATCGTTACGACACCGAACGCTTCGCTCGTTTAGGGCACGAAGTACCGCGCGGTGCCGACATCAGCCAAGGTGAACCGGATACTCCTCTGGTATACCAAGAAGAGGGTGGAGTATTCCTCATCCAAAAATTTGACGCAGAAAAAAGCGTCGTGATCTCTGATCGCGATCGTTAAGGAATTACAGTATGCAACAACCGAACAGATTACGACCTTTTTTTGAAAACATTACGTTTGACCGTGCCGATAATGAACTGATCCTCAACTTCGGGCCTCAGCACCCTTCCGCTCACGGACAATTACGTTTGATGCTCCATTTGCAGCAAGAGCAAATCACCAAAGCCCATCCGGATATCGGATACCTCCACCGCGGTATGGAGAAAATGGCAGAGAACATGATCTACAATGAGTTCATGCCGACGACGGATCGTAT
This sequence comes from Sulfuricurvum sp., assembly GCF_031427015.1. Lineage (GTDB taxonomy): Bacteria > Campylobacterota > Campylobacteria > Campylobacterales > Sulfurimonadaceae > Sulfuricurvum. The sequence goes on from NZ_JASJOW010000002.1 coordinate 280,672, forward strand.
GGACTATATCGCATCCAGCTCAAACAACTACGGATTTGCATTGGCAGTCGAAGAATTGATAGGTTTGGATGTTCCGCGCCGCGCCAAAGTAATCCGTATGATGCTTTTGGAAACGAACCGTCTTATGTCTCACCTTTTTTGGTTGGCGACGACGGCACTCGATATCGGGGCTATGACCGTATTCTTGTTCGCATTCCGTGAACGTGAGTATTTGATGGATTTGATCGAAGATTATTGTGGAGCGCGACTGACTCATGCGGCAATTCGTATCGGTGGTGTGCCGCTTGATCTCCCTGATAATTTTATTGCGGATTTACGTAAATTCCTCGATAAATTACCGGAAAACATCAAAGACTACGAAGACCTACTCGATACGAACCGTATCTGGTTGATGCGTATGGAAAATGTCGGGGTTATCTCTAAAGAGATGGCGCTTAGCTGGGGATGTTCAGGGGTAATGCTCCGCGCTTCGGGTGTTGAATGGGATATCCGTAAAGAGGAGCCGTATGAGCTTTACGACGAAGTGGAGTTCAGTGTTCCGGTTTCCGATAAAGGGGACAACTATGCCCGTTATAAACTCTACATGGCAGAGATGCGCGAGTCCGCAAAAATCTTGTACCAAGTGATCGATATGTACGCGGATACGACTCCTGAATTGATGGCACACGCACCGCAATACATCTCTGCACCGAAAATCGATATCATGACCCAAAACTACTCATTGATGCAGCACTTTGTCCTCGTGACCCAAGGGATGCGTCCTCCGGTCGGTGAAGTGTACGTTGCGACCGAATCACCGAAAGGGGAATTGGGGTATTACATCAACTCCCAAGGGGGAGCCTATCCGTATCGTCTAAAACTCCGTGCGCCATCGTTCTGGCACACCGGGATTTTGACCGACTTATTGCCGGGTCATTATATTCCGGACGTAGTATCTATCATCGGGACGACCAACATCGTCTTCGGTGAAGTTGACCGCTAAAAGGAGCATGCAGTGAAACGTTACGATTTACGTCATTTAAAAGAGAACTTTGCAGGCCGCATGTCCGACATTATCAAAAATGAAGCAGCACAGGGTGAAGTGTTGATTTTCTTGTTTGAAATCGGTGATTTTACCCCCGTGCAGCAATCGGCTGATTTGGTAAAAGAGCTTGGGTGTGAACTCATGAACTCGTTGAAATTCAACGAAGCTGACTGGACCATTGTGGTCAAGAAATAAGGAAACGGTGTGAGTAAAGTCTATTTCTCCACGTGGCGGGGTGAGCAAATTAACAACATCGGCAAAGCTGACGATGCTTGGGAAAATTCTGCTTATAACCTTCCGTTGGAATACAACGAACATGCCCATTCCAAAGCGTTTATCGGCTGGGACGGCGTGGCGCTTTTTAATCCTGATGTGGATGTTGTTCGTTTAGCGACGGAGTATGCAGCGCAGTATCAGGTTTATTCCGAAGCGTGCGGACGCTGTGCGCCGGGTCGATGGGGTGGACGTATTTTGTACGATTTGCTCGATAAAATCGCGCGCGGTGAAGGTGCTGTGTCGGATATGGAACACCTTAAAGAGGTTTCCCGTACGATGCAAGAGACCTCTAAGTGCGAAATCGGTAAAACCGTTCCGAATCCATTGCTTGATCTTATGACTCACTTTGAGTCAGAGTTTATGGCGTGTATCGAGAACCAAAAACCGTCCAAGCATTACCATATGGAAGATACCAGCTACATCGCAAAAATCACCGCACCGTGTATGGATGCGTGTCCGGCGCATGTCGATATTCCAGCCTATATCGAGGGTGTTCGTGATTTGCGTTTTGATGATTCACTGATGGCGACCCGTCAGACGATGCCGCTTGCCCATACCTGCGGGCGTGTCTGTCCTCACCCGTGTGAGACCGAATGCCGACGAACGAACCTTGATGAGCCGATTTCGATTATGGAGCTCAAACGTTTGGGTGCCGATTATGAGACCGATCACGGATTTGGATTTTTTCATCCGAGTGAGAAAAAACCTTCCATCGGAAAAAAAGTTGCCGTTATCGGTGCAGGTCCTGCGGGACTTACGGGAGCCTATTATTTAGCACTTGAGGGTATCGATGTGGATGTGTATGAAGAGCTTCCGGTTCTTGGCGGTGAAGTAGCCGTCGGGGTACCGGAATACCGTATGCCGATCGATAAATACAATCAAGATATCGAGGCAGTTCGTGACTTAGGAGTCAATTTTATCACCAATACAAAAGTGACCGCCGATATGATGCGTCAATTCGAGAATGAGTACGATGCTACACTCGTTGCTACGGGTACCCGTATTTCGAAAAAAGTCTATTGTGATAACGAGCGCCCTGAGATCCAAGGATATTGGGGTGCCATCGACTTTTTGGATAAAGTCAATCTTCAAGTTAAATACGACATTATGGTTCCGGAAGCCGATCAGAAACGTCATATGCTACCAACAAACTTTGTCGATCTTACGGGAAAAACACTGGTCTGTGTGGGTGGAGGATTTACCTCTATGGACGTTGTCCGCTGTGCGATCCGTGCAAACGCTAAAAAAGTGGTGATGCTTTACCGTCGTGATGAAGCGACGATTATTAAAAATACAACGTATGAAGAGTACCATGAAGCGGTCGAAGAGGGTGTTGAGTTTATTTTTCACTCTGCCGTAGCGAAGATGAATGATGAGAACGATGTTCTTAAATCCCTAATAGTGGATCGTTTCGAATTGGTTCCCGATCCGAACGGCGGACGTCCGACATTGGAAAAAGTCGAAGGGGCGAGCTTTGAGATGGAGTGTGATTATTTGATCCCGGCCGTTTCTCAAAGTGCCGATTTGAAGCTGATTCCTGAAGAGTGGGAGATTGAGCGTACCTCATGGGCGACGATCAAAACGAACGGGAAAGATTATATGACTTCGCGCAAAGGGATTTTTGCGGCGGGAGATTGTGAATACGGCCCGATGACGATTGTTAACGCAGTCGGTCAGGCAAAACGTGCCGCTTCAGTAATGTCACGTTATGTGGTAAACGGTGAGATCACATTGAGTAATGATGAGATTATGGAAGATCACCTTCGTCGTCTCAAGGTCTATAATAAAAAAGAGAAGATTGTCGGTTGGCTTCCGGGCTTGCCTAGGGCGCACAGTGAAGTACTTACCGTCGATGAGCGGCGTGACAATAACCGTGAAGTGAAATACGGCTTTACCCAAGAAGAAGCATTAGCCGAAGCGGAGCGCTGTATGCGCTGTTATTACATCGCGATGATCGCACATTAAGGGGGGATGGATGATTAACTTTACGATTAACAATCAACCCGTTACGGCGCAAAAAGGGGAGACTATTCTTCAAGCGGCACGTAAAGCGGGATTTTATATCCCGACCATGTGTTATTTGGAAAAAACAACACCGTGTGCTTCATGCCGTTTATGTGTAGTGGAAACCGATAAAACGGACGGGTTGATTCTCAGCTGTCAAACTCCTCCCACTGAAGGACTCTCCGTTACCATCGATTCGGATCGTTTGAAGCAAGAGCGCACCAACATCATGCGTCTTTACGATGTCAATCATCCTTTGGAATGCGGTGTATGTGACAAATCGGGTGCATGTGATCTTCAAAATAAAACATTGGAGTTCGGCATCTCTTCACAGCACTTCAGTGCGAAAGATCAACCGCGTAAAATTGAACATTGGGGATTGATCAATTACGATCCCTCACTGTGTATCCTGTGTGAAAAATGTGTTCATGTTTGTAACGAGATTATCGGTGACGATGCGATTGAGCTTCAATTTGGGGGATATAAATCTGCGGTTATCCCGAAGAACAGCGATGTGCTGGACTGTACTTTCTGCGGTGAGTGTATTGCGGTATGTCCGGTCGGTGCATTGGTAAGCTCAAATTTTCAATACAGCGCTAATGCGTGGGAACTTTCTCAAATTCCGGCAACCTGCGTCCACTGTTCGGCAGGATGTTCATTAAGTTATGAAGTAAAACATACGTCGACAACGAATGGTGAAGAGCGCATTTATCGTGTTACCAATGATTTTGAGCACACGACATTGTGTGGTGCGGGACGATTCGGATTTGATTTTGCGGTTGAGGGAACCAAAGAAGAATCAGAATTTACTCAGGCGGTCAATGCCCTTAAAAATGCTAAAGCGATCCGTTTTAGCTCTTTGATTACGAATGAAGAAGCGATGATTCTTCAAAGTCTCAAAGAAAAGCTTGGGGTAAAACTGTATAACGAAGAGGCACGTGCGTATCAAAACTTTATGAGCGCGTATGCTTCTATCAGCGGTAAATTAGGCTTCGGTGGAAGCCTTGATGCCATTAAACAAAGTGACGGGATTATTGTATTCGGCGGGCGCATCACTACCGATAATCCTGCAGTGCGCTACAGTGTTACCACAGCGGCGCGCCATAACGGAGCAAAAATCGTTTATATGCATCCGCTTGAAGACGATTTACTTCAAAATGTCGTTACTCAGTTTGTAAAGTATGAAGTAGGAACGGAAGAAGGGGTTATCGCCATGTTGGCAAAAACCCTTCTGAATCATTCCGATATCGCAGAGGAAGTGCGAGGATATTTTGACGAGCTTGATGAGGGTTATTTGTGTGCAGAGTCTAATGTCGGAGATGAAGAGTATGCGCACATTGCTAAAACATTCGCAAGAGCTAAACGTAAAACACTCATCATTGGAAGTGATGTATTGCACCATAAGCGTGCATCTAATATAGCACGTTTGTGCGCAATGGTTGAAATCTACACGGAATTTTCGGTAATAGTTGTCGCTTCGAGTGTTAATACCATCGGGGTATCGTTGATTTGTGATTTGGATACGGACAAGGCTGATGAGAATGTACTCGGCTACAACGCGGCAGGTGACTACACTCTTGGCTCAATCGGAGATGTCAATCTGAAAATGGGGTCTTTGAATCAACAAGAGGGGACATTCGTAAGTCTTAACCATCACGTATTACCGACAAATGTTGCGGTTGGTTTTGAGGGCTACACATTAAATGATCTTGCCTCTTCTGTGGGAATTGTTGCAAAAAATACGATTGACTATACCGCTAAACTTCCTACTTCGAAAGGGTTTAACGGGACAGCATTTGATGAGCTTGGGAATTTTTTCGGGGCATTTGGTGAAGATAATCGAGGTTATATGCTCGACAACCGTGATGTTGAAGCAAACGGTGAACTCGAAGAGATTGCCGATCTGCCGGAATTTAACGGTACGGTTGTTTATCGCTGTAATCCGGTGAATCAGTTCAACGGTTACACGGCACGTAGTGAACAGCTTGAAAAAGAGGCAACTTTACGCGGTTCGGCACAGTTTGCGGCAGCTGCAAAAATCGGTGATGGTGATAAAATTCGAATTGAATTTAAAACCGAGACGCAAGAGCGGATATTCAAACTTGATTCTGCCCTAAAAGGGACTATTGCTTTGGTTCCTACGTATGACAGCACATTCGGTACATTAAATGAACAATATCGTTTTGAAAAGGTGAAAATTATGAGGATGGGGAGTGAATCATGAATGAAATCACGATTACCATAGACGGCCGCAGTGTTCAGACGCAAGAGGGTGAATATATCCTTAATGCGGCACGTGCCAATGGGATCTTTATTCCGGCTATTTGTTATTTGACGCGATGCTCACCGACATTGGCATGTCGTATTTGTTTGGTTGAAGCCGATGGGAAACAAGTGTACGCGTGTAATGCCAAAGCCAAAGAGGGGATGGAGATTACAACCACGACGCCGAATATTTTGGCAGAGCGCAGAGCAATCATGGAAGTTTATGACGTAAACCATCCTCTAGAATGCGGTGTATGTGATCAATCGGGCGAATGTGAACTCCAAAACTATACACTTGAAGTGGGGGTTGATTCACAAACCTATTCGATTAAAGATACTCACAAACCGGCACAAAATTGGGGATTAATCCACTATGATCCGGCATTGTGTATTATGTGTGAGCGTTGTATTACCGTGTGTAAAGATATGATCGGGGATGCGGCACTCTCCACCGTAGCCCGTGGATCTGAGCCAATCGAAGCAGAATTCAAAGAGTCTATGCCAAAAGATGCCTACGCGATGTGGAATAAACTCAACAAATCGCTTATCGCCCCTAATGGCGGTGACACCCTCGATTGTACGAATTGTGGGGAATGCAGCGCCGTATGTCCGGTAGGTGCGTTGGTGAGTTCGGATTATCAATACACTTCAAATGCATGGGAACACAAACAAATTCCCGCAACGTGTGCTCATTGTTCGGCAGGATGTCAGCTCAGTTACGATATCAAACATACCAGTATTACCGATCCAGAGGCTAAAATTTACCGCGTCAAAAATGAGTGGAACTATGTTTCCCTCTGCGGTGCGGGACGTTACGGATATGATTTCGAAAACCGAAATGTCGTAAAAAATCAGAGTGCTTTTGATGCGGCGATTGCAGCATTCAAAAAAGCCGATACCATCGCATTTACCTCAACCATTACAAATGAAGAAGCAATGATTCTTCAACGTCTCAAAGAAAAATTTGGGTACCGTTTGGTGAATAACGAAGCATTGGCACTCAAAAACTTTTTGAGCAGTTACAGTACTATCAGTGGAAAATCGCTTTACGGCGGAGATTTGAAGCAAGTTCATGAGTCTGATTTTGTCGTCTCTATCGGAAGTGCGCTCAAAACGGATAACCCGAATGCCCGTTTCGCGATGAACAATGCCCTCTCTATGAATAAAGGGGCGGGATTGTATTTCCACCCGATCAACGATCCCGTTATAGCCGATATGTCCAAAAACGTGACGCAATTCAATCATGCACCGATGATGGAAGAGGCGGCTTTGTATTTGATGCTCGATCTTTTCGGAGATAAAGCCGCGATGCCATCATCCGTGGTTGAATACCTTGCAACATTCCACTCCACAAAAACTGTGACAGTCGAAGAGACGGTCGATGAGAAAGTGACCGAAACCGTTACAAAAATGGTTTTGAATGAAGAGAGCGGTATTGAAGAAGAAGTGAGCGAAGAGCTCATAAAAACGATTAAGAAAAAAGTCTCTAAAGAGGTCGAAGTGGATGAAAATGCCCTTTTCACCCTCTTGAACGCTCCGGAAGGATTCGCCGATACCCTTACTAAATATTTGGCGAAAAAAGAGACTTTCGCATTGATGGTGGGGCCTGATTTGTACACCCATCCGCATGCGGAAAATTGTGCGCGTCTGGTTGCATTGATCGAAAAATATACATCATTTAGCGTCACGATGATCCCGAACCTCTCCAACACCCTCGGTGTGGCGATGATTTGTGACCTTGAGAGTACATGTGGAAGTTATACCATCGGTTACAACACCTCGGGTGATTTCACCCTTAGCGCACTCGGCAACGGTGATTTGGATATGCCGGCTCTGAATCAGCAAGAGGGGACATTGACCGGTATTGATAAACGGGTTAATCCGACTAATGCGGCACTCAGTTACGGTGGATATGTTCTGAATGATCTCGCCAACGCTCTTGGGGTGAATGCAAAACTTACCATCGATTATACGGCTCAACTTCCTGAAAATAGAGGATTTAAAACAACGGCATTTGATGCTCTTCCGAACCACTATACCAATAGCGGCGAAGAAGTTCGCGGTTACTGCATTGAAATCCAAAATGTAGGGGTGAGCGGCAATGAAAACGTAGTGCCGTTTAATGCAGATGCGGCAATTCGTGAAGCGGTCGTTTATTTAGCGAATCCGGTACTTCAATTTTCACCGTTTAGTGCGGCTTCTCATCAGCTTGAGGAAAAAGGCGGTCTCTATGCATCAAGAACGTTTATGGAAAACAACAGTTGGAATGAAGGAGATCGTGTGAAGGTTAAAACGGCACACGGTGAGTTAAACGTTACCATTATCACAGACGGTAAAATAGAAGGAGATATCGCTTATCTTCCGACATTTGATGCCGCTATTAATTCTGAAGCACTGTTTAACGGTTACCGTTTTACAGGTGTATCAATTCAAAAGGTGTAAAGCATGGATGTAGCATTTATCATCGAAACGATTGTTAAAATCGTCGTCATTTTATTAGTTTTTTCAGCGCTTGCTGGTCTTGGGACCTATTTTGAGCGTAAAGTGCTTGCATTCATGCAACGCCGTCTTGGGCCGATGCACGTCGGACCGTTCGGATTATTGCAAGTGGCAGCGGATGGGATTAAACTCTTTACCAAAGAGGACATTATCCCTCAAAACGTTGTTAAGCCGATCTTTAAAATCGCTCCCGTTATTACCGCGGCAACGGCGTTTATGGCATCAGCTGCGATTCCGTTTTGGCCTCAATTTACCGTAATGGGGTATACGGTTCATCCGATTGTTGCCGATATCAATGTCGGTATCCTCTATGTCCTAGGGGTTATGGCTATCGGGTTGTACGGACCGCTTTTGGGGGGTATGGCGTCGGCGAATAAATGGTCATTGATCTCTGCTGCACGTAGTGCCGCGATTTTTATTTCGTATGAAGTTATCACGGGGCTCTCTTTATTGGCACCGCTTATGATGGTGGGATCATTATCATTAATCGACATCAATAACTACCAAGCCGGTGGAATCGGCAACTGGATCGTATGGTCTCAGCCGGTTGCGTTTATCCTTTTCTGGATTGCGGCATTTGCAGAAACCGGGCGTACTCCATTTCATCTTGTTGCAAATGATCATGAGATTATTGACGGTTTCGGTACGGAGTATTCGGGTATGCGTTGGGGTCTTTTCTTCATCGGTGAATACGCCAACATGTTTTTTATCTCGTTTGTAATCGCGATTATCTTTTTGGGCGGTTTTGGTGACGGTACGATAGCCGGAGCGATTCAGCTTTTGTTGAAAGTAGCGTTTTTCTTTTTCTTTTTTCTTTGGACCCGCGCTGCATGGCCGGATGTCCGACCTGACCAATTGATGTGGTTATGTTGGAAAGTATTAATGCCGATCGCGGTGATCAACGTTGTTGTCACCGGTATCGTGATGATGTTCTAAGGGGGTTGGGTTATGCATCATGAAGAACCATTTACAAATCGTAATGTGAGCGAGTCATCGGCTTACTATTATGTTGATATCGAAACCTATCCGACCGCAGGGTGGGACAAGTTTAAACAAGTTGTAAAACGTACTTTTAACGGAGAACTTTTTGTAGGTCTTTGGGTAGTACTCCGTGAGATGATCAAGTTTGACATCCATACGGTTCAATATCCCCTTGAAAAACTGCCGATCGGACCGCGTTATCGTGCGGTTCATAAACTTCTCCGTTTGTGGGAATCAGGGTATGAGCGTTGTATCGGATGCGGATTGTGCGAAAAAATCTGTATCTCTGATTGTATCCGTATGGACACTCGTATTGACGAGAACAGCCGTAAAGAAGTCACGGAGTACAGTATCAACCTCGGTCGTTGTATTTTCTGCGGCTATTGTGCTGAAGTGTGTCCGGAACTCGCAATCGTTCACGGACAACGGTATGAAAACGCTTCGGAACAACGTGCCCATTTCGTTATTAAAGACGACATGCTCACTCCGCTTGATTTGTTAAAAGCGGGTGAACAAGCAGAATACCCAGGCTTCGGAGCCATCATCCCAGGAAGCGACGCGTCGGTCAAAAAGACCCCGTTGGCGTATTAAGGAGTAGGAATGTTTGAAGCAATTGCTTTTTATCTGTTTGCGGCATTAACGATCGTGATGTTTACCATCACGGTTATGACGTCTCAAGCGCTCTATGCGATTACCGCAATGGCGGCGGGGATGATTTTCATCTCGGCATTTTTCTTTATTTTGGGAGCTGATTTTTTAGGTGCAATCCAAATTATCGTCTATACCGGTGCGGTGATGGCATTGTATGCATTCGGTATGATGTTTTTCGATACAACCCGTAATGTAGTTGAAAAAAAGGTTAATCCTCAAATCGTATTTGTTTTGGGTGTTTTAGCGGCAGTCATGGTGGTAGCGATTTTTGTTGCACCAATCGTATCCAATAATATTCAAGCCCTTTATCCGATCCAAGAAGGGGTTGGTAACTCTCAAGCGGTCGGTATGGTCCTTTTTACCAAATACCTTGTCCCTTTTGAACTCGCGGCGGTTATGTTACTGGTTGCGATGATCGGTGGAATTATTTTAGCCGGTAAAAAAATGGATAAATCGTTGACCTTGATGGCAGAAGAAGAGATCGGGTCAATGGATGAGAGTTTTGAACCGCAAGAAGGGGGACACTAATGGAAATTACACTGAGCCATTATCTTGTTTTATCCACGATTTTGTTTGCGATCGGTTTGATCGGGGTTATGCGCCGTAAAAATCTTTTGATGCTCTTTTTTGCGACGGAGATTTTACTTAATGCAACCAACATCGCATTTGCGGCAATCTCTCACTATATCGGGGATTTGAGCGGACAAATGTTTGCATTTTTTATTATCGCGATTGCGGCTTCGGAAGTAGCAATCGGGTTGGGTCTGCTGATCGTATGGTACAAACGTACCGGTAAGATCGACCTAGATCAAATGAATTCAATGCGAGGATAGGCTATGGAACTCTATTTATATATTGCACTCTTCGCTCCGTTGGTAGGGTCGCTTTATGCGGCACTTTTTAGTGGATCACCTAAATCAAAGCATGTCGGTATTGTGGCATCGGGATTATTGTTTACTTCTTTTGTAAGCAGTGCGATTTTGCTCAGTTATGTGATGAGCGGGCACATCGTTCATGTTGAAATGATGACATGGATGGCAACAGGGGATCTTTATATCCCATTCGGCTTTGTCGTTGATCAAGTGAGTGTCGTCATGATGATGGTCGTTACCATCGTCTCTACGGTCGTTCATGTTTACTCCATCGGGTATATGGATCATGACAAAGGGTTTAACCGATTCTTCTCATGGCTTTCGGCCTTCGTTTTCTCGATGATGGTTTTGGTGATGAGTGATAACTTTGCAGGTCTCTTTATCGGTTGGGAAGGGGTCGGTCTTTGTTCATGGGGACTAATCGGTTTCTGGTACCACAAAGAATCGGCAACATGGGCGGCAAACGAAGCGTTCATTATGAACCGTATCGCTGACCTTGGGATGTTGATCGGTATTTTCTTGTTGTATTGGAATACGGGTTCACTTCAATACGACGTCGTATTTGCTGAAATCGGAAATCTTCCATTGGTCGTTACGACGTGGATCGGTATTTTCCTCTTTATCGGTGCGATGGGTAAATCTGCGCAGTTTCCGTTGCATACGTGGCTTGCCGATGCAATGGAAGGGCCTACTCCGGTTTCCGCATTGATCCATGCTGCGACGATGGTTACGGCAGGGGTTTATTTGGTCGTTCGTGCTAATCCGATTTACGATTTGATTCCGAATGTCGGAATTTTTATCGCGAGTCTCGGTGCGTTTGTTGCACTTTTTGCCGCATCAATGGCACTCGTCAATCGCGATATGAAACGTATCATCGCTTACTCAACTCTATCGCAGCTTGGCTACATGTTCGTAGCAGCAGGGTTGGGAGCATATTGGGTAGCATTGTTCCACCTTATGGCACACGCCTTTTTCAAAGCGTTGCTGTTCCTCGGGGCAGGTAACGTTATGCACGCCATGCATGATGAACTCGATCCATTTAAAATGGGGGGATTGCGTAAAGTGATGAAAGGGACATTTATTATGATGACCCTTGCTTCCGTTGCACTCGCAGGTATCTATCCATTCGCCGGATTTTTCTCAAAAGATTTGATTTTGGAAGTAGGATTTGTTGAGCATCATTATGTTATTTATACCGTCTTGTTATTGACTGCCGGTTTGACGGCGTTTTATTCCTTCCGTCTTGTTGCCCTTATCTTCCACGGAGAAGAGCGGTATAAACTTTTCGGTATCCATCCGCACGAAGCGTATAAATTTATGTTGGTTGCGATGTCTCCGTTGCTCTTGTTGGCGATCATTGCAGGTTCATTTAAAATGACCTATTATCAGCTCGTTACAAGTTTGCTTCCATCGACTCAATACCATGTTCATAGTGAAATGACTTATTGGATTATGACGATCGGAACACAGTTATTTGTTATGGCGGCTATTGCATTTGCCTACAAGAAATACAGTAATTGGAGCAGTGTACCCGATGGCTCTTCCAAACTGGAAAATAGTTTTGGCTATAAATTATTGTGGAATCAGTATTACATTCCGAAGTTTTACGAAGAGGTATTTTCAAAACCGTATTTGGAACTTTCTCGCATCGCATGGAAACAGATTGATCTCAAAATTGTGGATGCAACAGTCGATGCGATTGCAAACGGAATCTATAAAACGGGTGAGAATACACGTGAAATTCAAAACGGAAATCTCTCAACGATGCTTCGTTGGATGGTTGTCGGTTTGGTTGTTTTAGTGACGCTTGCCGTTGCCTTTAGTGTTGGATACAACGCGGTTGGCGCTTAAGGAGTAATGATGATAGATCACATTTTAACACTTTTAATTTTCTTCCCTGCATTGGCGGCAATGCTTGGATTTGTCGTCACGAAAGATAGTATGAGAGCGTACGGTATTGCCGTAGCTTTTATCGAGTTTGTCCTCTCTTTGTGGCTTTGGTATGCTTATGATCCGATGGTTTCGGGTATGCAGTTTATGGAATCAATGCCTTTAATTCCCGCATTTGGTATTAATTACCTTCTCGGCGTGGATGGTATTTCACTCTTCATTATTATCCTTTCAACGTTTTTTACGTTGATCGGAATTGCATCTTTGAGTGAAACGCGCCGTATCAAAGATTTGATTATCACGTTATTGTTCCTAGAGATGACGATGGTGGGCGTTTTCGCGGCACTTGATGCTATTGTGTTTTACGTCTTTTGGGAACTTTCACTTGTGCCGATGCTCTATATTATCGGTGCTTGGGGCGGACCATTACGTATTTATGCGTCGATTAAATTTTTCCTTTACACCTTTACCGGTTCATTGGTGATGTTGGTCGGTATGCTCTTTATGGCGTACTTTTATTACCAAGCGACAGGTCAATGGAGTTTCTCTATCCTAGAGTGGTACCGTTTGATTTTACCGGAGAATTTCCAGCTGTGGTTGTTTGCAGCCTTTTTCCTCGGGTTTGCGATCAAAGTTCCGATGTTTCCGTTTCATACATGGTTGCCATACGCTCATGGACAGGCTCCGACTATCGGTTCGGTAATTCTTGCGGCTATTTTATTGAAAATGGGAACCTACGCGTTTGTCCGTTTCTCATTGCCGTTGTTTCCGGATGCGTCGGTATTTTTTATGTTCCCGATCGCTATTATCGCTATTATCATGATTATCTATACGGCAATGGTAGCGTATGCGCAAGAGGACATTAAGCAAGTCGTCGCGTACAGTTCGGTTTCGCACATGGGGGTTATTATCCTCGGAACGTTTGCTTTGAACGTTGAGGGTGTTAGCGGTTCAGTATTTCTAATGCTGGCACACGGTGTCGTATCAGGGGCGCTGTTCTTGCTTGTCGGTGTTATTTATGATCGACGTCATACAAAATTAATGAGCGAATTCGGAGGTCTTGCAACGGTTATGCCTCGTTATGCGACCATTTTCGGGATTATGATGATGGCATCAGTGGGCTTGCCGCTTACGATCAACTTCGTAGGCGAATTTTTGTCTCTTTTGGGCTTTTATAAACAGTCCCATATGTTAACGCTTACCGCGGGAGTTGCTATTATCGTGGGTGCGATTTATATGCTCGCGGCGTATAAAAAGATGTTCTTCGGTACAGTAACCAACGAAGCGAATAAAAATCTTAAAGATTTGAATAAAACTGAATACTTAGGACTTATCCCTCTTGTGATTGTTGCGATTTGGTTAGGGATCTATCCGAAACCTGTGTTAGAGCCGATTAACAACAGTGTCGAATCGGTCATTCAACTGATGCACGATAAAGCGCAAAGTCCGGAGGCAAAAGCACGTATACCGGATTTATCGGGTAAAAACGGGATTATTTCCATGCAGGAGGCACACTAATGTTGGAGCCGATTAATGTTTCACTCGCGTCACTTAATCTAGCGACGTTAGCTCCGATGCTTATTGCAATCGTAGGAGCGCTCTCAATTTTATTGATCGACATGGTGAAGGAAGGGCTGCATAAATCGTTATACGTTATGATCAGTCTTCTTTTTTTACTGCTCGATTTGGGTGCATTGGTCGATTTCGCCGGTGTATTTCTTAAAAATGGAACCGTTTTAGGTTTCTTTGATGTAATGTTGATGGACGGAATCGCAATTTTGTCCCAAATTATCATTGTCGTCGGTTCGATGTTGTTTATCCCTTTGGCGTTGACGTCAAAGCGTTTTCATGAATATAACTATCCAGAGTATTTTGCACTCTTTTTATTTATGATTGCCGGTTTCCAGTTTATGGTGGCAACGGATAACCTTATCTTGATCTTTGTCGGTCTTGAGACGGCCTCTCTAGCACTTTATACTCTTATCGCATTGCATAACCGCTCTAAATCGTTTGAAGCGGCAGTGAAGTATTTCACAATGGGTGCTTTAGCGGCAGGGTTCTATGCTTTTGGATCGATGATCCTCTATGCGATCAGCGGTTCGGTTGAGATCAACCAAATTGCTACCGTTTTGGCAGAAGATCACTACAGCAATATCGGTTATGTACTTGTTTCCATGGCGTTTATGATCGCGGCATTCGGATTTAAACTTTCAATGGTTCCGTTTCACACATGGACACCGGACGTGTATGAGGGTTCATCGGCGGCGCTTGCGGGATATATGTCTATCGTACCAAAAATCGCAGCATTTGTTGTTGCGATGCGCTTGTTCGAATTTTTGGTTCATAGCGGTGTGGTATGGCTCCAAGTGATCCTTTATATCGGTGTAGTCGTTACGATGACGGCATCTAATATTTGGGCATTGGTACAGAGCGACGTTAAGCGTATGTTGGCGTACAGTTCGATCAGCCATGCCGGTTTTGTAATGGCTGCTATTTTGATCGGTACAACACAAGCGAATACGGGGTTATTTTTATATTGGGCACTTTTTAGTTTCACCAACCTCGGTGCCTTTACAATGCTGTGGGTAAACCGCCAAAAAAACCTTTTGCCGGGACAAAGTTCGGATCACCCGTATGAGAAATTCTCCGGTATGGTGAAAACAATGCCGATGGCTGCGGTGATGATGGCGCTCTTCATGCTTTCACTTGCAGGAATCCCACCGTTTGGTCTGTTTTGGGGAAAAATGTACATGATCGGCTCAGCCGTTAGTGCAGGCTACACTGTTTTGGCACTGATTATGGCATTAAACTCAGCCATTGCCGGGTATTATTATCTTAAACTCATTGTCTTTATGTTTATGAAAGAACCGATGGTAGGGTATGAGCAATTCTATTTTATGAATGCCTCTCTTTCACTCAAAACGATCATCGGTATAGCAGCAGTCGGAACTATTTTTGCCGTATTTGCCGTCAACCCTTTGTTGGAAGTTATTACGCTATTCGTGTATAATAGCGGCTATTAAAAGGAAAAAATAAGGGGGAAGGATTGAGATACTGGATTGCTCTATGCCTTTGTCTCCCTTTATTTGGGTTGGAGCTATCCATCCAAAGCGGTAAAGAAGAGGGCGAAAAGTTCAGTATTCTTCATCTTCGTCACACTGCTCCCTTTGCATGCCAGCCTACAAATAATGAATTCGGGGATACAAAACGTATCGATTGCCGTTTTCCGATTGCTCCAAAACAAAACTTTTCTCCTATTGATAACGGGCTATTAAGTATTACCTCTTCCAAAACATCACAAGGTTATGTCATAACCATCCTTCCAAAATCAAAAATGAAATTGATGCCGGTTGTTTTTGATCTTAAAAAAGAGTCACAGAGCTACCAAAGCAATGTGGAAAAAGCGACGCATTGGAATATCATCGGTTATCATCAAACACTCCCTTTAGTCAATTTTGCTAAGCCCTCCCCTTTGGCGGTTAATTTTCCGATAAAAGTGAATAAGAATACCCCTCCCTTTGTCGGTGGGCTCGATCTTAAAGGGAATCCGATCAAAATACGGCGGGTACAAGATGTTACCGACTATATGGAGATGAAAAAAGCGTATGCAGCCAAGGATTATAATAAAGTATTGGATCGAGCCGAGAACACGTTAAAAGAGTATCCGAATACGGTATTTAAAAATGAGCTTATGCTCTATCAAATTCGTTCTTATCATCATCTTGGGGAGTTTGAAAAACTTCTTGCGTTATCAAAACGATTTCTGCGAGAATACTCTGCCGATCCAAGTATTGCGGAAGTCTTGACCTATACGGCGAATGCTTACAGCAAGATCGGGCAAATATTGGATGCGGATTACTTTTTTGATCGACTTTTCGATGAACAAATGGATAGCCCATTTGCCGCATTAGGGATGGTCTATAAAGCCGAACAATCGGAAACATCTGGAGATTTAAAAAAAGCAATGATGTTTTATCAAAAAGCACTTGCGTCGACATCAGATATTGCTATCGCTTCAAAAGCGGCATTTAAACTGGCACAGATGGAGCTTGTCGGTGGAAACATCAAAAAAGCGGCAGAGTACATTGATAAAATAGCGGGAGTCAATCCAAGTTATTTTGCTGAAGTATACGAGGATGCAATGGCTCTTGCCGAAGCGTTTGTAGAGAAAAAAGATCCTAAAACCGCTGCTCGGATTACAGAGTCTTTATTGAATAAAATGGAGAAAAAATCGGAGAATCATCAGCTGTTGTTGAGAAATCTCGGTCTTCAGTTGGCAAAATCGGAAAAACGTACGGAAGCATTGAAACGGTTTAACGAGTACCTAGATACATATCAATTCGGAGAATACGTCGAAGAGATCCGACGGGCAAAAGACGGTCTCTTTTTTGAAGACGGGGATAAAAATACGACCAAAGAGATTAAGAAATATAATGATTTGATTGAGCGTTACGGTGAGGACAGTGTCGGACGAAAAGCGCTTTATAAAAAAGCTCAGCTTTTATTAAAAGAGAAAAAATACAAAGATATTTTAAATATTGAAAGTGAACTTTATCGACTTGACTCTACGGAATATCCGGAAACCAATTCTTTGATTGCCAAAAGTGCGATCGGACTTGAAAAAGAGCTTTTAAAAGAGGGAAAATGTACCGAAGCGCTAAGTTTGCAAAAGATGTACAAAATCAAACTTTTGAGCGAATGGGATGAAGCACTCTTTAATTGTGCATTAAAAACAACGCAGTATGCAACGGCTAAAAAAATAGCCCAAAAACATCTAAAAGCCAAATCATTATCGGAACGGCAAGTTTGGCTCTCTCGAATGGTGAAAACACAATTTGGTCTGGGAGAGTACAAGGCGGCTATAAAAGGGGGAGAAGAGCTCATTACCCTTCTTGAGGTTGAAAAAAATCCTCCGCTCAATGATATCTATCGTACCATGTTTGATGCAGCTCAGCGTATTGGTGATAGTGAAGGGATGATTCGTCAAATCAAATTGATTGAAGATGCCTATCCGAATGATTTTAAAGATATCGAACGGTATACTCAAATGGTAAGCTTAGGGCTTAAACGCAAAGATGAAGCGATGGTACAAACCTATTCGCGCAAAGTAATGGCATTGCAAGTACGGACTAAAACGTATACGCAAAGTCCGTACATTGAATTTACATTGGCGCAATCGTATCAAAATCTAGGCAAGGATACCGAAGCGCTGAAAGTTTTAAAAACCTTGAATACGCGAAAAATGACCAATGAGAAACGTGCCCGTCAGCAGTATCTTATCGGTGCAATTGAACAAAAAGCAGGGCGTAAGCGTGAAGCGCGCGATGCATTTAACGCAAGTATAAAAGCTGACAAAAACTCTGCATGGGGTAAACTGGCAAACGATGCACTAGCCCTATTTTAAAATAGATTTAGCGCTCTCATAGAGCGTATCAGCTCCACCGCTTGATACGAGGTTAAATTGATGCGCATTAAAGGTCTGTTGCCGTTTTGCAAGCTGTGCGGTATGCGTAGTGATACGTTCGATCATCTCATCTTTAGAGATCTTTGCGTCTAAGTATTCCAGAACTTCAATAATGCCGATTGCTTTCATGCTATTAGGGATTCTTCCATAGTGCTGTTCAAGCGCTGCAACTTCATCTATCAGACCATTAGAGGCCATTTTTTGTGTCCGTAGAGCAATTCGTTTTCGTAAAAGTTCACGTTCGACCTGAAGGTTTAATACGGGGCAGTCAGATAAGATAGGTACGGGAGGATGCGCACGAAACCATTCAGAGGGGGCCATTTGTGTTTCCAAATAAATTAAGAGCATTTTTTCAATTCGATAGGGGTCACTCAGGGCAATTTTTTGCATCGTGAGCGGATCGATCTCACTTAAAAGGCGATGGCATTCTGTAAGATCGTTCAACATTTGTTTTGCATTGTGAAGGGTATTTTGAGAATAATCAGGTATTTTGGATAGCCCCTCAATCATACTTTTGAGATAAAAGCTACTTCCCCCAACAATAATAATATTTTTGTTATCGTTTAATGCTTTGGTGTGAATACGAGAGTATTCATCGATAAAGGTTATGACACTGGCATTTTCATCGGGACGTAGCCGATCAATTCCAAAGTGTTCGACCGATGAGCGCTCCTCTCTAGAAGGTTTCGCCGATGCAATATCAATCTCTTTGTAGATACTGAGTGAATCAATCGACAAGATAAGGGCATTGTAGTGTTGTGCAAGAGCAAAGGCTAAATCACTTTTTCCAGACGCAGTGGAACCGATAATGGCTAATTGTTTCATAAATGCAATTATACCCCAAAGGGGTATGTGAAACTCGAATGGGGGGATGACAAAGAGAATTTACGATAAAATAAAAAGATTATGATTTAAAAGGGACGATAGTGAAGCGATTGGCGAAAAGATTACAAGACTTTAATGAGCTGGTTATGTTTCAGCACAGTGTCTTTTCACTCCCTTTTATCTTTATTGCGATGATTGTTGCCTCCAACGGATGGTTTGGATTTAAACTTCTTATTCTAGGGGTTTTAGCCGCGATCAGTGCCCGTAATGCCGCGATGGGGTTTAATCGCTATGTCGATCGTGTCTATGACAAAGAGAACCCACGCACTGCAGGGCGACCGAGTGTTGATGGACGGCTTGATGGCGGTTCTATTGCAATCTTTACCGTTGTCAATGCGTTAGTCTTTATGGCGGTTGCCTATTTTATCAACGATTTGGCGTTTTATCTGAGTCTCCCTGTCCTTATGGTATTACTCAGCTATTCGTATTTTAAGCGGTTTAGTTCGATGGCGCATATTGTTTTGGGGATATCTTTGGGTCTTGCACCGATGGCAGGTGCAATAGCGGTTTTAGGAAACGTCCCTTTATGGTCATTACTGCTCAGTATCGGTGTGGTGTTTTGGGTTGCGGGATTTGATCTTCTTTACTCGTTACAAGATATGGAGTTTGATAAAACGAACGGCTTGCACTCTATCCCCTCACGATTCGGAAGCAATATCACTCTCAAAATCTCCGCGTTGTTTCATGTTTTAACGGTAGGTTTTTGGGGAGGGTTCGTTTTTGCGGCGGAGTTAGGGCTATTTGCCATTGCTGCGGTCATTTTTGCTGCACTGATGCTCTCGTATGAGCATTATTTGGTCCGTCGTGATTTTACTCAAATTGATCGTGCATTTTTTACCGTAAACGGTTATTTGGGTTTTGTGTTTATCGGATTGATTATTTTAGATAAGGTGAGTCTATGAGTGACGTACGTTTAATTGAAGCTCCGTTGGAGATTGAGTTCGATCTTGAAAGTGTTAATTCGGTTGAATTCGGACGAGAATACATTCAACTGAGTGAAGGTGAAAATGACGCAATCGGACAATGGCTTCGCAATGCAAAAGGGGATTCGGGTGAAAGCGATGCGGTGGTTGTTCAACTTATAGTAGAGTTGTACCGAAAAATCGATCGTTTGGAACAAGCACTTTTGAATACGGCACCTAAGCGAGTACGGCTATCATGCAATGCAAAGATAGGCCGGATTGGGTATGAACATTTTGAACTTTTTGAAGCGAAACTTACTGTCGGAGAATATTATTACGGACGGCTTGAAATGCCGATTCATCCTTTGCGGGAAGTAGGATTTTATTTTGAAGCGGAAACTCCTACTGTTGCAAAAATGGTTCGAATGCATCAAAAGGACGTAAATGAATGGGGAATGTATATGATGGCGCGTGAGAGGGCAATTATCCGTCAGTTAAAGGGATATGAATGAATTATACCGTTGAGATAGCACTTGTTGCATTAGCCATAATGGTTGTGGGTCTAATCTACTATGTTATTACAAAAGAGGGGGAAGTCTCTTCCCAAATCCGTTCGATAGCTAAGGCGGTTGATGATCTTCACCGTGAACTTTTTTCAATGGATAAACGTTTAAAGCAAGAACTTGAGATTATTACATCGCTTCAAGAAAGTGTTCCTCGTGAACAAAATGCATTGCAAAACGAATTGGGACGTGAAGTTAATGAACTCTCAGTGCCGATTCTAGAATCTTTGACTCATATCGAAGAGAGTTTTAGCGGGTATAAAGAGAAAACCGAAAATCGGCTTCGTTATCTAGAGGAACGTATTCGAAATCTCTCTCTTCCTACGTCTATTAGCGGGTTGGATGATGAAAAAGTGATTAGCCGATACAATCAGGGGACTGAAATTGATGCTATCGCCAAAGAGCTTCGTTTGTCGAAAGCTGAAGTAGAATTCGTCCTTAAAATAAACCAGCTCAGATAGTTATAAGCTTTATCGGCTATAATTTCGTTCTCTTTAAAAAGATGCGTCCGTAGCTCAGCTGGATAGAGCACCGGTTTGCGGTACCGGCGGTCAGGGATTCGAATTCCTTCGGGCGCACCATCTTTCTACTTTTAGAGACTTCCTTTTAATTTCCCCCAAATAAGACCTAAATATTCATGAAACGCGACTTCAGATAATGCCAATCCCGATGATGATGGAAATTGCCATAATTCACTCTCCTGTTTTACCTGAAAATCTGTCGGAGCTTCAATAACTTTAATCCCATTTTTCCGAAAATACGAGGATGCTCGCATCATATGTGAAGCGGATGTTACTAAAATAAGCGGTTGAGAGCCTACGATATTTTTAGCGGCTATTGCTTCTTCTTGGGTATCTTTAGGTTCTTCAAGAAGAATAATATCTTGTGGATTGACGCCTAATACGATGGCTAATTGAGCATTTTTATGGGCATTACTTACCGGATCATTACCACCGTATCCGCTGAAAATCAATTTCATATTCGGAAAGCTTTTATAGATACTGATCCCCTCGGTTACCCGTACCAGTGATACAAGTCCTAACTCGGATGAGAGAGGAAGGCGGTTATTGGAAGTATGACCGCTCCCCAAAACATGGATATACTTTGGGTGTGCAGCGTTTAAGTGAAATTTTGGATAAGCACTTTCCAGAGGTTTTAGTAACAGAGCTGAAAATGGAGAATAGGATAAAAGAATGATCCACAAGAGGGAAAATCCGAAGATTTTTTTGGCTAGCCGCTGATATCCTCGATACCAGAGATAGAGGCCTATCCCTAATAAGATAAGAAAGATAGGAAAAGGCATAAGAAAAGTAGAAATGATTTTTTTAACTAAGAACATCTATTATCCTATAGAAGTGTTAGACTATTGTCCTTTATTTTTGCGTGCGGCAATTTCACCCAAAAAGCTTTCTAAATCGTATTTAACACGGTATTGCGGGGTAAGAATATGAACAAGAATATCCCCCAAATCGATGGCAACCCAATCACCGCTTTCATCGACGTATAAAAACTGCTCTTCCGGTTTAAGACCTTTTTTAAGATGGTCAAGGAGCGCAATGGTATGACGCTCTCCTAATGATGATGCGAGGATAACGTAATCGGCGAAGTAGTCTCCTCCTTGAAGGTCGAATACTTCGATGGCTTCAGCTTTGTTTTGATCGAGAATAGCACTTATTTTTTCAATTCTTGGATTCACAGATGTTCCTTATAGTATGTAATGATTTTATTTTCGATATCGGGTTCTAATCCTAAAGGGATAAAGGAAGACCGAAAGTCGGTTGAGCTGACCGAAACACGAGTTGTGAGCCGAATCATGTTGTCCGGGATCGGAGTCTTTTCACGTGTAGCGACGACCCAATGCACCATCGTATTTAGCTCGTCAAAAGCGTGCCAACTTGGCAACTTTTCGAGATTGTCTGCCCCGATAATGAGGTATAGCTTATCACTTTTCTGAGCGTAATGTTTGACCGTTTCAATCGTATATACGCTACGCCCCTGTGCAATTTCAAAATCACTGATATCGACTTTTTCATAGGGGCTGAAAATTTCTTCTAACCAGCAGTAGCGTGCAGCTGCGCTAGCAGTTATCGAAGGTTTGAACGGATTGCGCCATGCAGGGACAATGATGAGCCTGTCAATCGGTAAAACTCTCAAAGCTTCGGTAACAACAGCAACATGTCCGGCATGCGGCGGATCGAAACTTCCGCCATAGAGTGCAAGCTTCATAAACCTTAACTTCTTTTAATCGAAATTATAACCGATTTTTGGTAAAATCACCCTCTATATTGTGTTGAGGATTAGGTAATGGCATTGAAGATTGCAATTAACGGATTTGGCCGGATCGGCCGCTGCGTTACCCGTCTCATTGCTATGCGTGATGATGTAGAACTTGTCGCGATTAATGACATGGCTTCAATCGATATGCTCCTTTATCTGTTGCAAAATGATTCGGTACACGGTTCATTTGCGGTAGATGTTGCGATAGTGGATAAAGAGTATCTCCAAATAGGAACCAATAAGGTTCGAATCATGTGTGAAAAGAATCCCGAAAATCTTGATTTCGGTCTATTTGAAGCAGATGTCGTATTTGAATGCAGCGGTCTATTTTTAACCGGGGCATCAACGCGTCATCATTTGGAAAAAGGGGTGAAAAAGGTTATTCTCTCCGCTCCGACCCAAGACAGTGATATTGCGACATTCGTGTTGGGGGTAAATGAACATCTGTATCAGGGGGAGTCGATTATTTCGAATGCATCGTGTACCACAAACTGTTTAGGGCCGATTGCAAAAATCATTGACGAAGCTTTTGAGATCGAAAAAGGGCTTATGACAACGATACATGCCTATACAAACGGACAGGCGATTATTGATACGGCACATGGCAGTGACAAACGTCGTTCTCGTGCAGCTGCATTAAACATGATCCCTACGACGACCGGTGCCGCGAAAGCGATCAGTATTGTATTGCCTTCATTGGAGGGGAAATTACATGGGCAGAGTGTTCGTGTTCCTACTCCCGATGTATCTATGGTTGATTTGAATGTTGTGGTTAAGCGTCGTACCTCTAAAGAAGAGATTAGCACTCTTTTTAAAGCGTATGCCAAAAACCAGATGGTTGGAATTTTGGAAGTTGATGAGCGTTATCGTGTTTCACAAGATTTTGTCGGTTCACCTTTTAGTGCCACAGTGGCAGATGACCTCATACAGGTTATCGATGGGAATATGATAAAAATCATGGCGTGGTACGATAATGAATGGGGCTATTCCAATCGTCTTATCGAAATGGCGTTATTTATTATGTCTTGGACGCCATCGGAGCAAAGCTCCGACGTGCAACGTTAACACTGGGTTTCCTTCGGCAGGAAGCCCAAATACATATATGATTGATAATCTTACAGTAAGAGGAAAAAATGGAATTATTAAATATCAAAGAGTGTGACATCTACGGTAAAAAAGTATTTATCCGATGTGATTTTAATGTCCCAATGGATGACTATGGCAATATTACCGATGATCGACGTATCCGTTCGGCACTCTCAACGATTAATTATTGTCTTGATCAAGGGTGTGCGATTATTTTAGCATCTCATTTTGGGCGACCTAAAGGGGAGCCTGATATACAGTACACCCTTGCCCCTATTGCTCGACGATTGAACCAATTGCTTAAAATTGATGTCAAAATGGCTGAAGATGTTGTGGGAGAAAGTGCAAAGACGCTCTCCTCTAAACTTCAAGGGGGTGAAGTATTGTTATTAGAAAACCTCCGTTTTGAAAAAGGGGAGACGAAAAATGATCCGGAGCTTAGTTCCATTTTGGCTAGTATGGCAGACGTATATATTAATGATGCGTTTGGTGTAAGCCATCGTGCTCATGCTTCCGTTGAAGGGATTACACAGCATTTTGATGCGGCACACAAAGCTGCGGGTTTCTTACTTCAAAAAGAGATTCAGTTTTTTGGAACCCTTTTGGATCGTCCGGTTCGACCGTTTGCCGCGATCGTCGGAGGTTCTAAAGTTTCAGGTAAACTTGAAGCATTGATCAATTTGTTACCAAAAGTTGATAAAGTATTAATCGGCGGAGGGATGGCATTCACCTTTCTAAAAGCATTGGGGCATGATGTAGGGAACTCTTTGGTTGAAGATGATTTGTTGGATGAAGCGATGAACATCATGAATGAAGCCAAACGCCTCGGTGTAAAATTTTATCTTCCGGTTGATGTGGTTGCAGCCGAGAAATTTGCACCGGATGCGATGAGTCGTCTTTGCAGTGTCCAAGAGATTCCGACAGGATGGATGGGATTGGATATTGGACCGGCTACCGTACGATTGTACCGACAAGTATTGAACGATGTTCAAACGATTCTATGGAACGGCCCGATGGGCGTGTATGAAATGGACCGTTTTTCACGCGGATCGAATAAGATTGCCCATTTCGTAGCAGATTCCTATGCGACGACAGTCGTAGGAGGCGGTGATACCGCTGATCTGGTACAACGTATCGGTTTGGATGAAGAGATGAGTTTTATCTCTACCGGCGGTGGTGCATCATTGGAATTGCTTGAGGGCAAGGTTCTTCCGGGTGTGAAACCTCTATTGAAATAAACTGAAGGAGATAGGTCATGATTTTGTGTGCCAACTTTAAAGCGAACAAAACGCGTCAAGAGACACGCGCCTATATGGCGGTAGTCGAGTCATTTGTCAGTGCAAACGATATCACAGACACGATTATTGTTTTTCCTCCTTTTACCGCACTGGATCATGATCCTCGTAATGTCTTGATCGGTGTTCAAAACGGTTATCCTGTTCAAAACGGTGCTTTTACGGGAGAGATTGCGTTGGAGCAACTCGAAGAGTTTGGTGTTAAAACGATTTTAATCGGTCATTCTGAACGTCGTCATGTTCTTGGTGAGACACAAGAACAAATTGCGGCAAAGTTCCGTTTTTTTGCTCAACAGGGGTTTGTAATTGTCTATTGTGTGGGTGAGCCTCTTGAGATACGTAAAGAGGGGAACGAGTCGTTAATGGCTTATATTGAAAAGCAATTTGAGGGGATTGATCTCTCTTATTCGGATCTGATTCTTGCTTATGAGCCGGTATGGGCTATCGGCACGGGATTAACCCCTTCTAATGGTGATATTGAACAGTTGCATGGAGTACTTCGTACTAAAACCCATGCTCCCTTATTGTACGGGGGAAGTGTAAAGATAGAAAACGCAGGTGAAATTATGGCATTAGAGAATGTGGACGGCATTCTTGTCGGTTCAGCTTCGTTAAGTGCAAACGATTTTTGCGATATGATTGCGCAAGCAGCAGAATTAAACACAGAAAAAGGGGAATAATCGATGTTAATGCAAGGTAAAAAAGGTCTCATTGTTGGATTAGCCAACGATAAATCAATCGCATACGGAATTGCACAAGCGCTTCACGCACAAGGGGCGCAAATGGCGTTTACCTATCTAAACGAAGCATTACAAAAACGGGTAGAGCCGATAGCTGAGAGTTTTAACAACTCACCTGTATATAAGCTTGATGTTTCAGACGAAGCGGATATGGCCTCTATTGCGGCTAAAGTGGCGGCAGATTTTGGAGAGATTGACTTTTTGGTTCACTCGGTAGCCTTTGCTCCGAAAGAAGCATTAACCGAGGGATTTATGAAAACCTCTAAAAGTGCATTTCAGATCGCAATGGATGTTTCGGTCTATTCCTTTATCGATTTGACAAACCGTTTGGAGAGTGTTTTAGCTCCGGGTGCATCGATTATTACCCTTAGCTACCTCGGCGGACCGAAATATATCCCTAACTATAATGTTATGGGGGTTGCAAAAGCGGCGTTAGAGTCAAGTGTACGTTATATGGCAGTCGAACTCGGCGCACTTAAAGGTCAACGTGTTAATGCGATCAGTGCAGGGCCGATTAAAACACTTGCGGCAAGCGGGATAGGTGATTTTAAACAAATTCTTAATTGGAACGAAGCCAATGCGCCGCTTCGTAAAAATGTTACGATCGAAGAAGTTGGAAATTCTGCAATGTATCTCTTAAGCGATCTTTCAAGCGGCGTAAGCGGTGAAGTGCACTATGTGGATGCGGGCTATAATATTATGGGTATGGCTGCAGTTGATAAAAACAGTGAAGGCAAAAGTGTTTTTGTTTGGGATGAGAGAAAATAAATAGTTATTCCGCGTTTGCGGAATAACTATGTTACAAAACGTTACTTCCCTACAACCGGAAGAGTACCCATCATTTCAATATGAGAAGGCTCTTTAGGTTTCCCCTCATTCATTTTCGCTTTATTCTCATGATACACTTTCCATTTATCCGCATATTTTTGTAAGGTAAACGGCTCATTATCTTCAGGCTCAGGGACTTCTACCATAGTCGTGGTGGTAACTACTGTACCATCGGGTGCAGTTGTTTTGGTTTCGACGGGGACAGTTTTCGTCATCGGTGTCCACTCCTCTTTTAACCATGCATCAAGCGAGCGTTGCATTCCTCCACCTTCCGATACTGCCGTAGTACTCGGTGAAACGATTTGAAGCGATTTATTTTGAGAGGGAGAAACTCCTTCGCGATTAGCGCAACCGCTTATTAATAATAAGGCTGTAACTGCGGTGAAAACGTGCGAAACATTCATTGTAGAATCCTTTGATTTATTTGATAATTTGATACTAACTTATACTATACCATAAAAGAGGCTCATATTTATGATGATTATTCATTTTAAAAATCTTACAAAAATGTCGTATTCCGTAAAATAGGGGCTTTGTTTGGGTAAACAGTAAGTAAATGAAATTTAAAAATCACAGCTTTGTTTAAGAATTGCAGCGTTACAATTAACCCCGACGAAACAAAAACATAAGGTAAAGCTTAACTTAAGGAGAATCAATGAAGTTAGTTAAAATGAGTCTTGCAGCAGCAGTGTTGCTTGGAGCAAGTGCATTCGCAATCGATAATGTAAAAGTAAACGGTGATGCAAAAGTTTTTTATGACACCAATACTAAAGATTATACCGCAGGTGGTGTCACAGACAGCGGTTTATTCGATAAACCTGGTAGTAGTGCCGATACTGCACTCCGTCTTGGTGTGACGGGTGATTTACTTAAAGGTGTATCATTCGGTGTTACCGGATATGCGATCAGCACTCTCGGATTGGAAAATAACCTTGTCGGAAACGTATGGTCAGGTGCGCATGGTGGAGTTTCAGACGGTACAGTTGATGCTTCAGATTTGAAAGATACGTCATGGGTGAGTGAACTTTGGATTGCCGGTACATTCGGTAAAACAACGGCAAAAGTAGGTCGTATGGAGCTTGATACTCCGTTTGCTTTTTCTGAAAAATGGTCAGTAGCGGCAAATACTTTTGAAGGTGCCGTTCTTATCAATCAAGATATCCCGGATACTACATTGATCGCTGCATGGGTAGGGAAAACCAACGGTTATAACGTGGGTCAAAACACAACGGCTACAATCGGTATTAAAAACTCTACTGATACTGGAATTGATGGTATCATGGGCGCAGGTGCAGAATTCTATTCATTTGCTGAAGAGGGTGCTTATGCCGTTGCTGCTATTAATAACTCATTCAAACCACTTGCTGCGCAAGCGTGGTACTATAACGTCGGTGCGGTTGCAGATGCATACTGGTTGCAAGCAGATATCGATTGCCAATTGGTAAAAGGTGTAAAAATCGGTGCACAATATGCTGATATGTCTCCAAAAGGTCTTTTAAAAGCACATGGTGTAACTAAAGATTCTGAAGCGTATGCATTTAAACTTGGTTATGAAGGAATCGAAAACTTAAAAGTTTCAGCGGCATATTCAAAAGTGGATGATGAAGGGACTTTAAAAATCTCTAACGTTGGGACTAATAACCTTAGTAGTGCACAATCAAAACTTTATACTGAAGCATGGTGGAACTATGGATACGTAAGTGCTCCTGATGCACAATCTTGGAATGTAACAGCTGAGTACAATGCAGGATTTGCAAAAATCGGTGCTTATTATACAGATGTAAGTGTTAACGATACAAAAGCACAATCAGTAACTGTAGTTGATGGGACTGATATGACAGAAGTTGCATTGACAGTTTCTAAATCTTTTGGACCGTTGGATACAACATTGGCATATATCTCAACCGATGCGGATGATCAAAATAAAGAAAATGGTGCAGGTGTAGGTACAGGTAGACGTTATGAATCTGTCCAAGCATACTTGACTCTTAATTTCTAAGAGTTTTTACTTCTCGTCCCCTTTAGGGGATGAACTCCACTTTTACACTTTTCTCCTCTTTCGCTATAATCATTTATATGAAATATTTTCTCAAATCATTACTTTATACATTGTTGATGCTGTTTTTGATCTCTGTTCTCTCATTTGGAGCGATTCATATGGCGCCGAACAGTTTTATGGGGGGTGAACTCAACCCCAACATGACACCTGAAGCGATTATGCAGCTACGTGCTATATATGGACTTGATAAGCCTTTATTCTTTCAATATATTGATTGGGTAGGGAATCTTTTTACCCTTAATTTCGGTATATCATTTGTGAGTGGCATTCAAGTTTCTGAAGTAGTAGCCGATCGTTTGCCTGTGACACTGTGGATGAACATAATTGCAATGGTACTAACCTTTGTATTATCACTTTGGATGGGGATCAAAGCGGCACTTTCTCATGGAAAAAAAGTGGATACTTTTTTGAGTCAGTTTGCACTGCTAAGTTTTGCGATGCCTTCGTATTATCTTGCGCTAGTGCTGATGATGATTCTTAGCGTTACGCTAGGGTGGTTTCCGATTGCAGGGATGCATTCGCTAGAACCCCCTGAGGGATTTGGATACTATCTCGATATGGGATGGCATTTGACATTACCGATCCTGGTAATGGTATTTGTCGGCGTTGGGAGCTTGGTTCTGTATATCCGCTCACTCACCCTTGAAATTCTTAAAAGCGATTATATTTATTTTGCGCGTGCTCGCGGGATCGAGGAGAGAAAAATAATCCGCCATTACATTCTCCCTAATCTTCTCCCCCCTATCGTGACAATGCTCGGACTTTCACTTCCGGGATTAATAGGAGGTTCGGTAATTCTTGAATCTATTTTTGGGATTGAAGGGATGGGGCAGTTGTTTTATTTAAGTGCAATGAGTCGAGATTATCCTGTGATTATGGGGATTTTGATGATGTCTGCATTTTTAACGCTGATCGGCAATCAGATTGCCGATGCGGTGTTGTTGAAGCTTAACCCGTTTGTGAAAAGATAAAAGTAAGTGAGTAATATAAGCGCGGTTGACTGCGCGTGGGCTCTCTGCCGAAGAGAACTCAGCGTTAGCGTAGCCGAGGGGGCTTTGCTCCCTTGGCGTATTTAATTACCGAAAAGAGCCTCGAGTGAACTGAGCCCCTCTTTTTTCTCTTCTTGGGTTTTCTCGCCCATTTGAACACTTCCACCTACTTCGTTGAGTTCGATGGTATAGCCTGTCAACATTGAAGCAAGACGGATATTGATTCCGCTTTTACCGATTGCTTTAGATTTTTGATCACTCGGTAAGGTAACAACCGCTTTTTTCTCATCCCCCTCTTCGGAAACCACAACGGCACTAATAATTGCCGGAGACATTGCTCGAGAGATAAAAAGTTCCGGAGATGAACTGTACTCGACACAATCAATATTTTCACCGCATAACTCTTCGCTCACCGCATTGATACGGACACCCCGTACTCCGACAGTCGCACCGATCGGATCAATTTGCGGGCGGTTGGTGTAGAGGGCGATTTTCGCACGTTCACCGGGGATACGGGCACATTTCTCGATGACGACGATACCGTCTTTGATCTCAGGAACCTCTAACGCCAAAAGTTCTTCGAGAAATTTAGGAGCGGTGCGGGAGAGCTCCATTGAGATGCCATTGGCTTTATCGACATGGACGCGGCGAACAATTGCACTGACGACATCGCCGACTTTGAATTTTTCACCTTTGATACGGCTTTTCATAGGGAGAACGGCACGAATTTCATCTATCTCGATCGTGGTGTTTTGATCGTTATCAACTCGGGTAACGCGACCGGAGACGATTTGATTAATTTTACTTTTGTATTTATCGTAGAGTTCATTTTCCACAAGGCGTTGGATATGAAATTCGATTTCTCGGTGCAAGGTAGCGAATGCACTGCGACCATAACTTTCAATGTCATGTTCCATTTGGAGCTGATCGCCGATTTCTGCTTCTTCATCAATCTCTAAAGCACTTGTGATACCCATATACGCACCCGCTTCTTCACCTTCGATTTCAGGTGCATCATCGGCAACGACGGTAATGATCTGACGTAGTTTTACATTTTTGGTACGATCGTCAATATCGGCTTCAAAAGCAAATGTCGGATTGATAATTCGTTTGGCAGTTTGGATAAAAGAGGTTTTGATCGCCTCTTGGACATTTTCACGGCTAAGCCCTTTTTCATTGGCGATTGAATCAATAATGTCTAAAATATTTTCCATAGGACTATCCTCTTAATGATTGTAACTCATAAAAAATTGGTTGGTTGGGAAAGCTTTTTTTATGAAGGAATAAGTATTATACATAAATTTCTCTTAATAGGATATTTATCATATCACCGCTATAATCCCCCTAATATCAAGAACTCTACTAAAAAAGGGAAATCCAATGGAACTCAAACTCGCACGTAGCGAACACGACTCAAAACCGCGTAAAATCGATCTTAAAAAAATTACTGAAATGGTAGAGAAAAGCAATTCATCAATTCTTTATTTCGATCGTGAAAATTCACACAAAGATCTTTTAGCATTGCAAGATCATTTCGAAGGGGAAGGAAAAAGTTTTTACATGCGTGAAGTAAAGTATGGACTTTCCGCAAATGAATACATGTACGAGGTTCATATCCTCTAATGCCTAAAAAACTCTTTATCGAGACACTCGGATGCGCAATGAACGTGCGTGATTCCGAGCACATGATCGCAGAACTCAATGCGCATGAAGGGTATGAACTGACCGATGATGCGAGTTCTGCCGACCTAATCCTCATTAACACCTGCTCGGTTCGTGAAAAACCGGTGCACAAACTCTTCTCCGAACTCGGAGTTTTTAACAAACTCAAAAAAGCGGATGCCAAAATCGGTGTATGCGGATGTACGGCGTCTCATTTGGGAAAAGAGATTATCAAGCGTGCTCCGTATGTTAATTTTGTACTCGGTGCCCGTAATGTTTCTAAAATCGCGGAGGTATTGCACCGCGATCGTGCAGTTGAGATCGAGATTGACTACGATGAATCACAGTTTGCTTTCAAAGATTTCCGTAGTAGCCCTTACAAAGCCTATATCAATATTTCAATCGGGTGTGATAAGCAGTGCACCTTTTGTATTGTCCCGAAAACTCGTGGAGACGAGATCTCTATTCCGGCCGATTTGATTGTTTCCGAAGTACGTAAAGCGGTTGAAAACGGAGCAAAAGAGGTTTTTTTACTCGGTCAAAACGTCAACAATTACGGTCGCCGTTTTTCAGCTGAAAATGAAAAAATGAATTTTACGGAGCTTCTTCGCCGTGTCAGTGCTGTGGAAGGGCTAGAGCGTATCCGTTTCACCTCTCCTCATCCGTTGCATATGGATGATGAATTTATCGAAGAGTTTGCCCGTAATCCGAAAATCTGCAAATCTATGCATATGCCGCTTCAAAGCGGATCAAGTGAAATTCTTAAAGCGATGAAACGTGGATACACGAAAGAATGGTTTTTAAATCGCGCTCGTAAACTGCGCGAGATGGTCCCCGATGTCAGTATCAGTACCGACATCATCGTGGCATTTCCCGGTGAAAGTGACGAGGATTTTGAAGATACGATGGATGTGCTTAATCAGGTTCGTTTTGAGCAACTTTTTAGTTTTAAATATTCTCCGCGCCCGTTGACCGAGGCAGAAAAAATGGAAGAGGTCGATTCAGAAGTAGGTTCGGAACGACTCAACAGGCTGCAAGCGCGCCATGATGAGATACTTGACTCGATGAAGTCCGTCAATTTAGGTAAAGTCGTTGAGGTCTATTTTGAAGAACTGCGTGAGAGCGGGTATGTTGCAGGTCGAAGTGATAACAACCTTTCGATTAAAGTCAAAGGGAGCGAGGAGTGGCTGGGTAAAATTGCGAAAGTAAAAATTACAGAGGTTTCACGTAACGTTCAGTACGGAGAGATCATTGCGTAAAGAACTTCTTCGCAAGCTTGCGTTGTGGTTTATCCCCCCTATCGGAACTTTTCTGATTCGCCTTATATATTTCACAAACACGAAACGATTCCATCTTCCTCAAACTATCCCAACCGAACCGGTTATTTTTGCTTTTTGGCACGGTGATTTATTGATGCAGCCTTACTTATATTATCAGTTTCGTCAATTTCCAAAAGCCAATGTTCTGATTTCTGATCATTTTGACGGTCAAATTATTGCCCGAATTATGCGTTATTTTAGACTGGGAACCATTCACGGCTCAACGACACGCGGAGGGGCAAAAGTATTAATTCAAGGGCTTAAATCACTTTCAGAAGGGTATGATATCGGTATTACTCCCGATGGGCCTAAAGGACCCCGCCATGAGATGAGTGACGGCGTGGTAATTATGGCTCAGAAGCGCAAAACAAAAGTCATTGTCTACAGTTGTGTCCCCTCACACTATTGGCAACTTCCGAGTTGGGATCGCTTTACGGTACCCAAACCGTTCGGAACCCTTGATTTTTATACTTCGGAACCGATTGATCTTGACGGATTGGAAATGGAAGAAGCAAAAGCGCTTATTAAAGCAAAGCTCATGGAGCATGCATTTTAGGGAGTTTCTAATATGAATGAACTTTTCAGTGCAAAAGAAGCATTTTTAAAATATCTCGATGCGATTGCCGGTTATTCTCCCCTTACGATACGAAGTTATCATGATGCGATTGATGAAATGCTCCATGTGGCAGAAATTGATACTATGTCGGGTGAACTAAGTATTAATTTAATGCCGTTACGCCTTAAAATCGCCCATTTAAAAGCCAAAACGATTGCCGCTAAACTTAGCGCTATACGAAGTTTTGTCAAATATCTCCGTACGGAAGGAAAGGGTGTTGTCTTATCCGGTGATGAAAGTATTAAAATTCCGAAAACTCTACCTAAACCGATTACGAATGAGCAGATTAACCATGCCCTCCAACATGCTGAACCTCTAGCGGCATTAGCAATCATACTTCTCTATACGATGGGGCTTCGAATCTCTGAACTTTCTCATTTACGCATCAGTGATATAGATAACGGATGGTCTCGTGTTCGCGGGAAAGGTTCTAAAGAGAGAGATATACCGATGTTAGAGTCTATCAGTATGATGATACAAAATTACCTTCGTAGCAATCCCTCACGAGAATATATATTTGAGGATAAAGGTGAAAAATTAAGCGAAAATAGTCTAAGATATACCATTATTAAGGCATTCGCAAAGGTTGGACTCAAAGTGACCCCACATCAATTGCGTCATACGTATGCAACAGAATTGTTAAACAATGGGGCAAGAATTGCCGATGTTAGCGAATTATTAGGTCATGCAAGTATGGCCACGACACAGATTTATACGAAATTAGGAAATGCTCTAAAAATGGATCATTACCTTCAATCACATCCATTATGCCAAACTCATGAGGACTCTAAGTGCTAGCGCGGTTATACCGAAAAATCTTTATCGCTATTGTCCATGATGGGGAAGCGCACGATGTCCGTATTGTGGCGAAAAAACAAAAAAAAGTTCTTTATAAAGAGAGCAAACATTTTGAGGGATCTTCTTCGTATGAAGACCTCTTCTTATTTCTCCGAAAGTATTTTGAAGAGTCTCCTTTGCATTACGTGGCACTTTTGAATCCTGAACCGAAACAAGGGGCCCTTTCCGGATGTTCACACCACGGTGCTGAAATGATGGAGGATCTAAGCGGTACAAAAACGATTTGTCGTAATGACAAATGGCTTTTGTACAGTTCGATGAGAGGGATTAACAGTTTGGAAAAAGAGTATAAGAAAATTGGACTTGATTTTATTTTCTCCCCTTTTTCCATCCTAGAACATTTTTTTGCAGATAAGATTAAAGGGGGATTCGCCCTTTATGCTTTGGCACAAAAAGATTCGTTCAGTATTGCCATATTTGAGTATGGAAAGCTTGAATATGCCCATCATTACCCAATGAATGAGAAAAATACGTTATCCATTGAAGAGGACAATAATAGTGTCGGTTTTTCGATTGAGATTAAAGAAGAAGACGAAGCTGAAAAAGGTATAAGTCTTGATGATATCGAATCGCTTGATGATTTGGATATTCTTGATGAGCTGGATGATTTGAGCGATATTGAAGATTTGGATACCCTTGAAGAGATTGCGGAATTCAGTGAAGATGAGCCGACTTATGAAGAAAAGCGGGTTAGCTCTCCTCGTGGCAGTGATATAAAACATGAGATGGATCAATTTAATAACGACTATTACCGATTTGAACTAATTCAGCGTACGTTAGTACGTTTTTATGCAGGAGAGCTGTGCCAAAATCGCTTTGTTGAAACGGTTTACATTGCAGATGCTTACGGCAGCGGTGACGAGTTGAAGCGTTATCTTGAAGAGGAACTTTTTTTAAATGTTTCGATTCGGCATATTGATTTGACCGAAGAGGTTATTGCACTTGCAATGGCTGAAGAGGAGGGGATGTGAAACATAGTTTTATTACCCCTCGCCCTAAAAGATTAATCAGCGGTGAATTGCGGCTTGTCCTTTTCTTTTTTATTGTAACCATTGCGATGCTTGTGGGAACCTATACTTTTTTAGGATACAAAACATATGATTTTGCACATGAGCGTCAGAATGTAGCACAAAAAGAGAAATCGTTACAAGACTCCATTATAGAGATGGAAGAGCAAATAAAAACGATTGAAGCAGAAGCAAAAATAGCCGAACAGGTGACAACAGAGAATACGGTTATGAAAGAGAGCATCCGTAATCTTTTTGATCTTGTACCGGAAGATATTACCCTTTCTCGCGCCGAGTTGGAATCAAAATCACTCATTCTCTATGGAACAACGCCGAATAAAGATACCTATGAATATATGTTGCATGCTCCGTTACGCTCTATTTTTCATCGTACCTACACAAGCTTTTATCCGATTGAAAATGGATGGTATCAATTCGTTTCCACCAATTATTTAGACGATGAGAGCAAAGAAGAGGACCAATGAACCGTCAAACACTTTACGTCGTAATACTCTCCCTTCTCTTGCTCATCGGAGTAGTCGCATTTTCATTTTTGTTTTTAATCCCAAAAGGGAAAGAGTATCGATCGCTTCGATTGGACAGTAAAAAAGAGTTTCAGCAATTAGAACTTGCCCAAAATCGATATGACAATACCTACAATCGTCTTCAAGATCTCAAAGCGCAAAATCGTCATGTCATAGGCGCTTTTGATACGATGTTTAATCCGGATCGATTCGAGCGTCTTTATAAGAAAGAGTTTACGGATCTTTATTTGACGGAAGTGACAACGTTTGATAGTAATGGAACGTTTAAAGTGTATGAAGTTAATGCAACTTCTAAAATAACTTCACCGCAAAGTTTTTATAACTTTCTTGAAAATATTAATCAAAGTGAATGGGTGATCGGTGTCAATTTTCCGATCCATTTTGTGAGAGACGGTGATAAAATTCGCTCCAGTTTTACGATGAAAGTACATAATAAACCATCGGAAAAAGAGATGCCGAATAAAGGCAAAGAGAAAAGCGTCCCTGAGAAGAAAAGTGAAAAGGTTGTCCCCGAGGTACCAGAAGTGATCTCACCCTTTGAACCGCAAAAAGCTAAGGAAACAGAAAGCGTTCCGTTACATCAGTAGGGATTATTTCATCTCTTTAGCACGAGTGTAGGCGGCATGAATTGCTTCCATACACCCTTCGCGAACTTTCCCTTTTTCCATCGCGCCGTATCCTGCGGCAGTTGTTCCCCCCGGACTCATGACATTGTCTTTTAAAAGGGCGGGATGGGTTGTTTGAATCAGTTTTCCAAATCCTTCGAAAAGACCTCGCATTAAAACCATAGCATCATCACGTTTTAGCCCTTCACGCACCGCACCGTCACACAGTGCTTCGGCAATGAGCGCCAAATAAGCGGGTCCGCTTCCAGCAAGTGCCGTAGCGATATCGAGCTCTTTTTCACTGCCTAGCCAAAGGGTTTGACCAATAGAATCAAAAAGAGCGATTGCTTGGTTTGAAATTTCTTGATCGCCGACCAAAGAGGTCATCGAAGCACCTGCTTCTGCCGCAAGATTCGGCATAGTACGGCAATAATAACGGGCATCGATCGATTTTAAAGCCTCCAATGTCGTTCCTGCAAGGACGGAATAGAGAACCTCAGCCTTTCCTTTTAATAACGGAGCGATTTCTTTTAAGTTTGCAGGCTTGACACACAATATAATAGTTTTATCGGTGATATCCGCAGAGCTATAGAGAGCTTTTTTTACATGGGTGTTGAGCGCTTGCTCAAATTTCTCTATTGCGCTCATACTTCGACCAATCACCTCTATAGTGTGGGTTTCACACAGTCCTTTCGCAAGGGCAAGCGCCATCTTGCCGTTACCGATAAAAGTGATCGATTTAGACATCATCTGGACCCTTAAGATAATTTTTAATCGGTTCGGCTATTCCGAAATCGGCACGGTTGTCAATAATAATTTGTGCCATGGTTTGATTATCGGTGTTGAAAATAAGGGGAGCGACAAAATTAACCGTTGATTTTTCGATCGGTGTTTGCAAAATCATAATATTATAGATTAGAAGATTGCTTTGAGGGGTAATTCCCATCAAAGCTTGCAGGGAAGAGGGGATATCAAAAGAGTATTCGCGCAGTGCAAAAGGATTAATGAGGGTAAAAGACGGCCCTTCTCCGATACTTTCCAAACGTAAAAAAATTTCATCGATTTTTTGGAGCTCCATCTTCGAGACTGCATCGAAACCGAGCAGGGGAAGTTTTAAATCAAACTGCATAACTACCTTCTTGTATCATTGATGGTCTGATTTTAACACATCAAAGTAAAAAGTTTCAACCTTTTGCAGGGGTGTTTAATCTCTTTACGGTAAAATAGCTCATAATTTCAAAATAGCGTAGGGTTTATCAATGATTAGAACATGGTTCATCGCAATGACGGCACTCATTCTACTTAGCGGATGCGGTAAAGATCTCGAAGAGTATAATAAACCTGCGGAATATTGGTACGAAAAGATGGTGAGTGCGGTTTCTAACGGAAATTTGGAAAAAGCGGACAGCTATTTTAGTTCACTCCAAAGCGAACATATCAGTTCACCTTTTTTATCGGAAGCGACGATGATTATGGCGCAAGCTCATATGGCACATGAAGAGTATTTATTGGCAGAGCATTTTTTAGATGAATATATTCGCCGCTATGCTACCCCAGAGGGACGCGAATATGCAGAGTTTTTAAAAATTAAAGCGAAATTTTTAGCACTTCCTAATCCGGGACGTGACCAAGGGTTGATTGATGAAACACTAAAAGGGGTTGATACGTTTAAAGTAAATTACCCTTATTCAATCTATTTGCCGTTGGTTCATTCGATGGAAACACAATTGCAACTGGCACGCGGGGTTTTAAATGAACAAATCGCACAATTGTATGAGCGTTTAGGTAAACCAAAAGGAGCCGGTTACTATCGTGCAATGGCTCCGGTAACGTGGATTGATTCTAAAGAAGTTGTGCATGCAGATATTGCATGGTATAAAGAGATGTTTGAGGGAGACGGCAGTAGCAGCTGGTATGAGTTTCTCATTCCGCAAACCCGAAACGTTATATCGATGGACGATAACGAAAGTAAATAAAAATAGGATTTATTGCAATGCAACTTAGTAATTACAGCTCTTTTCCGACTAATCTACCCGTCATAGCGGAGGATGAGCTTTTTTTATACCCGTTTATGATTTCCCCTCTTTTTTTGAATGATGAAAAAAATATTGCTGCGGCAGCGGAAGCGATTGAGAATAACTCTCTTGTTATCGTCTGCCCCGTAAAACCTGAACATGAAGGGGAGCGTGACGGCGATTCGATCTATGATGCCGGTGTTATCGGCTCTATTATGCGTAAAGTGGTTTTACCTGATGGACGTATAAAAGTTCTTTTTCAAGGGCTGGCACGCGGACATATTATGGAAATGGTACATGATAATCCACTGCGTGCCCACGTCGATTTGATAGCATCCCGCACAGTGAATGAACTCAAAATGGACGCCATTTTGGAAGTGCTTCGTGAAAAAGTACGTGCCCTTTCGCAAGTAAGTAATTATTTTCCCCCTGATTTACTTCGTACTATCGAAGAAAATCATGAGTACAACCGTATCGTCGATTTAATCTGCAGTTCGATTAAAATTAAAAAAGAGAACGCCTATAAACTCTTTATCGAACGTGACCCTGAAAAGCGCTTTTTGATGCTTATCGATGAGTTGATCGAAGAGACTGAAGCGAATAAACTCCAAAAAGAGATCCGATCAAAAGTGCATTCGCGTATTGAGAAAGTGAACAAAGAGTATTTTTTGAAAGAGCAGCTCAAGCAGATTCAAAAAGAGCTGGGAACCGATACGCATCGGGATGAAGAGATTGAGGAGTTTCGTAAAAAACTCGAGGCTAAAAAAGAGAAAATGCATCCTGACGCCTATAAAGAGATCAACAAACAGCTGGAGCGTTTTGCACGAATGCACCCTGACAGTGCCGATGCGGGGATGATTCAAACGTATCTCGAATGGGTGCTTGAAATTCCTTACGGTGAGGAATCCAAAAAAGCACTCAATATTCATGATGTTGAAAACCAGCTCAATAAAGATCATTTTTCGCTCAAAAAACCGAAAGAGCGTATTTTAGAGTTTTTCTCGGTTAAAGAGTTGTTGGAGCTTCGCGGCATAGCCGACAAAGAGGGACGAGGGGCGATTCTCTGTTTTGCGGGCCCTCCGGGTGTGGGTAAAACCTCTCTTGCCAACTCCATTGCCACCGCCTTAAAACGTCCACTCGTGCGGATTGCACTGGGTGGATTGGAAGATGTTAACGAATTGCGCGGACACCGACGTACCTATATCGGTGCAATGCCCGGGCGCATCGTGCAGGGTGTGATCGAAGCGAAAAAGATGAATCCTGTTATCGTTCTCGATGAGATCGACAAAGTGGCAAAATCGCATCGCGGTGATCCGACGGCGGTGTTGTTGGAGATTCTCGATCCTGAGCAAAATACCCATTTTAGAGACTATTACCTCAATTTTAATCTTGATCTCTCTAAAGCAATTTTTATCGCAACGGCGAACGATGTAGGGCAGATACCGGGACCGTTACGTGATCGTATGGAATTTATTTCGGTCAGCAGTTATACGCCGCAAGAGAAATTTCAGATTGCCAAACAGTATCTGATTCCTCAAGAGCTTAAAAAGCACGGTTTGAAAACAGCTGAGCTTTCAATTTCTAAAACGGCACTGGCCGAAGTGATCGAAAAACATACTCGTGAAGCGGGGGTTCGTAACCTTCGACGACGTGTTGCCGATATCGTCCGTAAAGCGGCGAAAAAGATTCTTGAAGAACCGACTACCCAAAAAGTGACGGTGAGTTTGAAAAATCTCAAAGAGTTCTTGGAAAAAACAATTTTTGAGATTGACCGTACCGATCACATCGATCGTATCGGTGTTGTTAACGGGCTTGCATGGACCGCAGTAGGTGGAGATGTTCTCAAAATCGAGGCCATTCGGATCAACGGTAAAGGGGTGTTACAGCTGACGGGAAGTTTGGGAGACGTGATGAAAGAGTCTGCCCGCATCGCCCTCTCGGTCGTCAAGACCCTGATTGACGAGGGGAAAATAACGGTTGATCACTCTATCATTCCTCTTTCTCCCGCTGAGCGTGAAAGCGACTTGCCTGTCGATGCGAGTGAAGTCTATAAGCGCTTTGATCTGCATATCCATGTTCCTGATGGAGCTACCCCTAAAGACGGCCCGAGTGCGGGGATAGCGATGTCCACGGTTATTGCCTCAATCCTCACAAACAAAAAAGTGCGTGCTGATATCGCGATGACGGGTGAGGTATCGCTGACCGGAAACGTGCTTCCGATCGGCGGATTGAAAGAGAAACTCATTGCGGCACACCGAGCGGGGATGAAACTTGCCCTTATTCCTCAGAAAAACTACGATCGTGATTTGAGTGATATTCCTGATGAAGTAAAATCAGCCATCGAGATTGTTGGGGTCAGTCGAATTGAAGAGGTGTTGGAGCGCCTTTTAATCGACGCATAACACTCATCGCTTCGGGGGAACCATAGAGATATCCCCGAAGTTTTGAAGCTATTTTTAACGCTCTGCACTCCTCTCGAAACCCTTTATCCATGACGACATTATGTTCATACGGAGCGATAAACGTATAATCACGTTCAATTGATACTATAGTATGACGCCCCATGATATGGTCTCCCCCTTTTTTCAGTGCCTCTTTATCGTGTTGGCTTAGGAGATAACCCTGTGCTTTAAAAAAGCGATCAATCCCATAGAGAAGCGAGCGGAGATTAGGTGGATTGGCGGCATAAGAGAGCTGTTCTACCGTTATAAATTCCATCACATCTATAAGGGAATCATTGTCCTCTTCAAGGTAGCGAAAACTGCGACGAATGGCATCTCGGTAGTCGCGCATCATCGGCGCACTGTAGCGATGACGGAAAAAGTTTCGGGTATAGCGCTCATCTGCATTGCTCTCATCAATATGATGAGGGATAAGACGCTCACGAAGATACGTCTCGATAGAATCTCGATCCCATTCCAACAGCGGACGTAAAATCATAATATCTTCACGGGAATCTTTTGATTTAATCCCCAACATTTCAGGTAGTCCGGAACCTCGGCATATTTGCATCATGAGCCATTCCAGTCGATCATTCAGCTGATGTGCCGTCAAGAGATACGTATAGCCGTGTTTTTTCATTAAATAATCAAAGAATCGGTAACGCTCTTCGCGTGCGCGGTATTCGAAATTAGCCCCTTTTAATCGACATGAATGGGTATAGTATTGCAAATTGTATTTTTGTGCGAGGGCAATTGCACTTTGTTCTTCTGCGTCACTGGTATCACGTGTGTGGTAGTTTACATGTGCAATATCAAAAGAGATATTGTGGTCGAGAAGAAGATGAAAGAGGGCAGTCGAATCGACCCCTCCTGAAAATGCAAGGAGGGCTTTCCCCTCACGTAGCAGGTCGAGATGGAGGAGCTCAGACATTTCCCGTTACGGTCGCTAAGGGGCGTTTTTCGGCAAGCTCAGTGATTCGGGCACGGTAGATTTTACCGAAGCTCAGTTCACCTACGATTTCACGGTCGTTGACGTAGATTTCGCCGTCCACATCGGGTGCCCAGTTGAGCGCTCGGGCACTTAGAAGGAATTCATGCTCTTCGCTCTCACCGTCGATAACGAGTGAAATTTCTTGTCCAACGAGTTTTTCTAAACTAGCAACTTCAACCTCTACAGCGATTTGCCCTAGCTTTTTGGCACGGGCGTTGATCGTTTTGGTAGGGATTTTCTCCTCCATGGTATACGCACTCGTCCCCTCTTCGTCGGAGTAGCTAAAGACATTGAGGCGATCAAACCCGAACGATGCGGCAAACTCCGCCATCTCTTCAAACATAGCTTCAGACTCTTGCGGATGACCGACGATAAAGCTGGTGCGGATAAAGGAAGACGGCAACGCTTTCATAGCATTGAGCAATTCGAGGGTTTTTGCTTTTCCGAATCCACGCTTCATGATGCGAAGCATATCGTCGTTGATGTGCTGTATCGGCATATCGAAATAGTTATGGAACACTTTCGAATCACCGATGGTTTTGATCAGTTTCAACGTTGTAGTCGAAGGGTAGAGATATAAAATCCGAGCACTTTTTACTCCGTCGATCAATTCGATCCGTTTGATGAGGTGAATAAGGCCGTCTTGCGTATTTTGATCCCGCAGATACGAGCTGGAGTCTTGGGAGACAAAACTGAAATCATAATACCCTTTGCTAACCAGTCCTTCGACCTCGCAGGCAATGCTCTCTAAATCACGCGAATGGAGTTTCCCTTTAAACGAGGGGATGGCGCAGAAACTGCACACTTGATTGCACCCCTCGGAGAGTTTGACATAAGCATGGTAGGTTGATCCTGTTACGACCCGCTCTGCACCGTCGATCAGATAAACCTCAGGGGTAAATCGGCTTTGTTTGGCGGCAAGGAGTTCATCGATTTTGTCATAATCGCCGACACCGGTGAAAATATCGACCTCTTTGAGCTCCGCAGAGAGCTCCTCTTTGTACCGCTCAGAAAGACATCCTGCCATGACGAGAACCGAATCACGTTTGCGTCCTGCATCGAGATTGAAAATCGTGTTGAGTGACTCTTGTTTTGCCGCATCGATAAATCCGCAGGTATTGACGATGATAACGTCTGCTTCAGTGCTCTCATCGGTCATTTCAAAATCTTTGAGCCGTCCGAGCATAACCTCAGTATCGACGAGATTTTTGGTACAACCGAGTGAAACGATATGAAGCTTTTTAGACATTCTGTCCCTTTGAAAAAAATAGTAACGTATTATATCCAAGAGAGAATTTGATACACTTTCAACATGAGATATATAATCGTCCTTTTAGCTTTAGTCCCGTTGATGTTTATGGGTATATTTTTTCTTTACGGATCAGGGATAGCGTGGTTTGATGAATTGGTCGTATGGGGTGAAAATGCTTTTTCATCTTCTCTCCCTGTAGTGAAAAATAAGCTCTATTTTCTCTCGAGTGTTGCAGGATGGAGCGCATTATGGCTCCTTATCTTTGCCTTTTGGGTTCAACCTTTGCGTACCTATATCCGTTTTGATTTGGTGGAATTTAAAAAGCTTTTAGGTGGATTTTCGGTCGGTTATGCGTTGCTCCATCTGTTATTATTTATAGCAGCGCATGATTTTTCCCTCTCGATTGTGGGGAAACTTTTTATTTCCCATTTGTTTTTAACCGTCGGTTTTGGGGCGTTGCTGGTGCTTTCCATCACTCCGCACGTCAAAGCATGGTACAAGATTCTTTACATTGGTGTCGTTTTGGTTATTATCCACCTTTTACTTGGATACCGTACGTTAGACACTCACCATATTATTGCTATTTCGTTGTTGAGTTTGGGCTTGGCGCTTCGACTGATTAAGCGTTAAATGAAACACTACGATGTGATTATTCTCGGCGGTGGGGCGAGTGGGCTGATGTGCGCGGCGCAGATACGCCAAAACAGCTCCCTCTCTGTTGCAATTATCGAGGGAAATACCCGTCCTGCGCTGAAACTCAAAGCTTCCGGCGGGGGCAAATGCAACCTCACCAACGTAGAGGTAGATGAGACTCATTTTTTAGGGGATGAAACATTAGTATCGAATGCACTTTCCCATTTCTCCCAAAAAGCCCTTTTGGACTATTTTAAAGAGGGGGGATTGCATCCGGTAATTCGAAAAGAGCGCTACTATTTTTGTCCAAAAAGTTCCGATGAGGTAATTTCGATTTTGGTAGGAAAATCAAGCGGGTGTGATATGTTATTGGGAGGTAAAGTCCTCTCCGTAGAGGGGCAAAAACCATTTGTTGTTGTGACCGAAAAAGGGAAGTTTAGCGCGGATAAGGTTATTGTCGCAACAGGTGGCGCAAGTTACAAAGAACTCGGCGCAAGCGATATCGGATTGAAAATCGCTCAAAATTACGGGATACAAACTGTGCCGTTTTCCCCTGCATTGGTAGGACTCACACTGCAACCGCGTGAGTTCTGGATGAAAGAACTTAGCGGGATCAGTTTTCCCGCCCGCATTATGGTGGCAGGAAAAATATTGGATGAGGATTTGCTCTTTGCCCATAAAGGGATAAGCGGTCTCGTTGTCCTCTCTGCATCGCTTTATTGGTTCAAAGGGGAGATCGTGATCGATTTCGCTCCCGATTTTGATTTAAGTAGGCTTAAAAATGAGAAAAAAAATATCTCTACGGCAATCCCTCTTCCTAAGCGGTTTATGAAAGCTTTTTTAGAGGCGGTGGGGTTGGAAGATAAGGCGTGTAATCGCTTGAGCTCTCAGGAATTTGACAAGCTTTCGAGTATTCGTCATTACGCCATGGCACCCTCAGGGACGTTTGGTCTGAGTAAAGCCGAAGCGTGTCGTGGCGGGATAGCGTGTAGTGAGTTAGACCCGAAGACGATGGAAAGTACTAAAATAAAAGGGCTCTATTTTATCGGTGAGACGGTGGACGTGACGGGGGAGTTAGGGGGATATAACTTCCAGTGGGCATTTAGCTCTGGCGTGGTTTGTGCTTCATCAATTACGCTATAATATTTTCAAATAAGAGGGTATTATGGAACAACGAAAACGTGTTGTCATTGTCGGTGGCGGGTATGCAGGGGTAAAAGCGCTCCAAACTTTAGCCGCGTCAAATCTATGCGACATCATTTTGATCGATCAGCATCCCTACCATTATCTCCAGACCGAAGCGTAT
Organism: Sulfuricurvum sp.; assembly: GCF_031427015.1. Taxonomy (GTDB): domain Bacteria; phylum Campylobacterota; class Campylobacteria; order Campylobacterales; family Sulfurimonadaceae; genus Sulfuricurvum. The sequence goes on from NZ_JASJOW010000002.1 coordinate 325,472, forward strand.
GAACTGATTGCCAATGAATGCTCGATGAGTCGTGTCACGATCGATTTGGTTGCTTTATCTCTGAGTTACGGTGAACATGTGACGTTTATCAAAGATACCGTGCGAGAGATCGATTTTGAAAATAAATGCGCTAGTGGGCAAAACTCATGCCATCCGTATGATTATCTCCTTCTTTGCACCGGAAGTCGCACGGCTTTTCACAGCACCATCGCCGGGCTACGTGAACATTCCCATGGTGTCAAAACCCTTCCCAGCGCCCTTTCGTTTAAACATCAGTTTGAACAACGCCTCTATGCACGGATGGAGAGCGAGGGGGGATGGTGCGGTGAACCTTTTAACGTCGTTATCGGCGGCGGGGGGTTGAGCGGTGTTGAAATAGCGGCGGAGATGGCCTATTATATTCGTGTGTTTCATAAAGATAATACCCTCACGTGCGAGGATATCCATATCTTTTTGATTATTCCCCACGAAAATGTTTTGGAGGGGATGGAGCGCTACCTGATCCAAAAAGCGACCCGACGGCTGACACAGTTGGGGGTTAAAATTATCAACCATTCCCGTATTACTTCGGTTGAAGAACATACTTTAATTTTAGACAATGATGACGTACTTTGTTTTGATTTCATGATTTTTACGGGGGGCATTATCGCTTCAACGCTCACATCAACAATGACGACCGCAAAAAATAAAAAATCGCAGATTATTGTCGATGAATATCTTCGTGTACCGACGTATAACGGGGTTTTTGCGGCAGGGGATATTGCCGAACTTAGAGGGGTTGAAGGGGAATTACTTCCCCCTACGGCGCAGAGTGCCGAGCAAAGTGGCACTTTAGCGGCACAAAATATTCTCGCAATGATTGAGAATCGTGAGATGAGATGTGCCAAGATACGGATAGAGGGGATGATGGTCGCTTTGGGAGGGAACTATGCCGCAATATCTCTCTTTGGAGTGATTCGAATCAGTGGTCTTTTAGGGTATTGGGTAAAAAGGGTGATTATGCGAGGATACCGATATCTCCTTCATCGTCAATGCATTAAAGGGATGGATAAATCCTCTAAAACTAAACACCGATGTCACACGGGATTTTAATTTTTTCTCAGTACAATTACACCAACTAACATCGAGGAGTATCCTATGATACTTTTAGCCGGACCGTGCGTCATCGAGAGTGAAGCATCGATTTTTAAAATCGCTAAGTCACTTGAACGTTACCAAAATGACCCGCGCTTTGATTTTTATTTTAAATCGAGTTTTGACAAAGCCAACCGTACTTCACTGGAGAGCTATCGAGGTCCCGGGATTGAAGAGGGGCTTCGTATTTTGCAGAAAGTGAAAGAGGATTTCGGTTATAAAATCGTTACCGACGTTCATGAGAGCTATCAGGTTCCTCTTGCGGCGGAAGTGGTTGATATGCTCCAAATTCCTGCTTTTTTATGCCGACAGACTGATTTGCTCGTTGCGGCGGCCAAAACGGATAAAATCGTTAATATCAAAAAAGGGCAGTTTATGACCCCTGCCGATATGCGTTTTTCGGTGGCTAAAGTGCTTAAAACCCGTGGATGCGATGAAGTCAGCTACGAAGCTTCTCGAAAATACGGTGTTTTGCTGTGTGAGCGGGGTTCCTCGTTTGGATACGGTAATCTGGTCGTCGATATGCGCTCACTCGTTATTATGCGAGAGTTTGCACCTGTCGTTTTCGATGCGACCCACTCGGTACAGATGCCGGGGACAGGGACGGGAAAAACAGGAGGAGACAGTTCGATGGTTCCTCACCTAGCTCGTGCAGCTGCCGCTGTCGGAGTGGATGGATTTTTCTTCGAAACCCATTTTGATCCTATCTGCGCTTTGAGCGACGGACCGAATATGCTAAAATTAGAACAACTAGAAGCGTTAAGCGAAACGCTGTTAAAAATTGACTCAGTTAAAGGAAATTGAAAATGAAACTTATTGAAGGACAACTTCGTGTTCGTACGGATAAAAGAGTAGCGATCGTCAGTACACGTTGGAACCATTTTATTGTTGATCGTCTGGTTGAAGGGGCAAAAGATGCCTATGCACGTCATGGTGGAAACGCGGATGAGTTGACTCACGTTTTAGCACCGGGTGCGTTCGAACTTCCGATGGTGATCGAGCAGCTTTTAGCAAGCGGGAAATTTGATGCGGTATGTGCATTGGGTGCGGTGATTCGCGGTTCAACCCCTCATTTTGACTACGTCTCTGCCGAAGCGACTAAAGGGATTGCAACGGTGAGTTTGAAACATAAAAAACCGGTTTCATTCGGACTTTTGACCACGGACACTATTGAGCAGGCGATCGAGCGTGCCGGAACCAAAGCAGGGAACAAAGGGTTTGAAGCGATGACGGTTGTTATCGAGATGCTTGATTTGTATGCTGAGATAGGTGCGTAATGGCGACACGTCATCAAGCCCGCATGGCGGTAGTAAGTCTTTTGTACGCATACGATTTGGGGAATCAAAGTATTGCCGATTTCAGTGATGAGATTCTCGAAGAGAAAAAAATACGTAACAAACAGCGTGATTTTGCCCTTGATTTATTCAAGGGGGTGACGGAACATTTGGCACAAGTCGATGAAGCGATTGAAAGACATCTCAAAGATTGGGATTTTGATCGTCTCGGTTCGATTGAACGGGCTACCTTACGTCTGGGAGCTTATGAAATTATGTACGGAGAACTTGATTCTGCGGTGATTATTAACGAAGCAATCGAAGTGATGAAAGCTTTCGGGAGTGAACAATCACCGAAGTTTATTAATGGCGTTCTCGACGCAATTTCAAAAGATAAATAATCCATCATGCGTCTTACTAAAGAACAAGCCCTCGAACTGATCCGCCATGCTGACCTCAAAGAACTGGGGAAAATGGCGACGGCTCGTAAAAAGGAACTTCATCCGGATGGAATTACGACTTTTGTCGTCGATCGTAATATTAACTACACCAACGTCTGTTGGGTTGATTGCAAGTTTTGCGCATTTTATCGTCACGGAAAAGATGAAGATGCCTATGTCCTCACCTTTGAAGAGATCGACCAAAAAATCGATGAACTTTTAGAGATCGGCGGAACGCAGATTTTGTTCCAAGGGGGAGTCCACCCGAAACTCAAAATCGAGTGGTATGAGGATTTGGTAGAGCATATCCACACGAAATACCCTACGGTAACGATCCACGGCTTCTCTTCGATAGAACTCGATTTTATCGCCAAAGTTTCCCATATTTCGATACAAGAGTGTTTATCACGGCTTCATGCTAAAGGATTGGCTTCTATTCCGGGTGCGGGGGCTGAGATTTTGAGTGACCGTGTACGCGATATTATCGCTCCGAAAAAAATGGATTCGTTAGAGTGGGTGGATGTTCACCGTCAAGCCCATAAACTTGGGATTAAATCAACGGCGACGATGATGTACGGTACGGTAGAGACCGATGAAGAGATTATTGAACACTGGAATCTGATTCGTGATCTTCAGGATGAAACAGGCGGTTTTAGAGCCTTTATTATGTGGTCATTTCAGGGACAAAATACGCAACTAATGATTGAACATCCTGAGATTGAGAAACAATCTTCGAACCGTTATTTACGGCTGTTAGCGGTATCTCGTCTTTTCTTGGATAATTTCCCGAATATTCAAAGTTCATGGGTAACCCAAGGACCCTACATCGGACAGATGGCGTTGCTTTATGGGGCAAATGATTTGGGTTCGACGATGATGGAAGAGAATGTCGTCCGTAGTGCGGGTGCAGGGTTTCGGATGGCAAAAGAGGAGATGGTTCGTCTTATTCGTGACATAGGGGAGACCCCGGCAATACGCAATACCGCGTATGAGATACTGGAAAAGTTCGAGTGACACGTTTTTTTATAGCGATTTTATTATTAGGGCAAGCACTTATGGCAAGCACATTGGATTTTATTGAAGTTCACGGAGTAAAAATTCCTTTTATATTTGAAGAGGATAAGCGTCTTCCGATTGTTTCGATGCAAGTTGTTTTTACCCACAGCGGCAGTATTGATGAGGGGAAAACATTCGGTTTGGCACGTTTGAGTGCAAAGATGTTGAACGAAGGCTCACTCAAGAAGGGTGCTGTCGGATTTGCCGACGCCCTTGATGCGCGAGCAATACAGTTAAGCGCACATGCGGGAAATGAGACTTTCGTCATTGAACTCGGAAGTCTAAAGGAGGAGTTTGATACCGGACTCTCTTTGTTAAATGAGCAACTTCGTGAGCCGAATTTTACCCTCAAAGCACTCGAAAAAGTGAAAACGATGGCACTCAGTGAAATCGCTCGGAAAGAGGCTGATTTTGATACGGTAGCCTCAGATGAACTTAAAGCGGTACTCTTTGAGGGGACACCGATGTCTGTTCCCAATATCGGAACGGTACAAAGTATCAAAGCCATTAAACTCAGCGATATAGAAAAATTCAAACACGATCATCTAGTTCTTTCGAATGCCCTTATTGTTATGGGGGGCGATATCTCATTAATCGAAGCCAAAGCTAAGGCACAGATGCTTTTATCGATTTTAGAAACAGGGAAAGTGGGGAAAGAGCGTCATTATAATCCTCGTCAAACTCCGAAAGAGTCGATCCTAAAACGTCCTCAGACAGAGCAAGCCTATCTTTATTTCGGTGCCCCTTTTTCAATGGCTGAAGGAGATCCTGAGTTTTACAAAGCCCGTGTTGCGATGTTTATCCTCGGCTCCAGCGGATTTGGAAGCCGTTTGATGGAAGAGATCCGAGTTAAAAGAGGCCTTGCCTACTCTGCTTATTCACGTCTTTCGGTCGCTAAAACGGCGACCTATTTTAGCGGATATCTCCAGACAAAGCTTGAATCGCAGGATGAAGCGAAAAAAACGGTAATTGAAGTCATTGATACCTTTGTCCGTGATGGTGTGACGCAGAGTGAACTCGATCAAGCCCGTAAATTCCTCCTAGGTTCTGAGCCACTTCGCGTCGAAACCCTCTCCCAACGATTGGGACGTACATTTAGCGAATATTACAGTGGCAAACCGCTTGGCTCAAGTGTGCAGGAGTTGGAGATGATACGTAACTTGACGTTGGATGAAGTGAATGATTTTATCAAACGTCACGCCGAAATTACAAACCTCAGTTATGCTATCGTTACCAAGTGAGGACGGTGAGAAATTTCATCGTTTAGGGATCACGAGTGTTACCGCTCTCTCCCTTATCGCTCCCACTTCATTTGAAGACCGCCGTCTAAGCCGTGAACTTCTCCATAACTCTGCCTGTGTTATCGATGCGACGGTAGAGCACGTCGTACGTACTCCTAAAACTCTCAAAATTACTTTTTTTGCCCATAATCTTGAGTGTGTGATTGAGGGGATAATCTTTCACCCCAAACCTTATATGCTTCATCAATTCCCCCGTGGAGAGAGAGCCTTTTTTAGCGGAAAAGCACAACTGGAAATGGGGAAATGGCAGATTATTCAGCCGATGAAAGTTAGTGCGGTCGGTTCACTGGTTCCCATTTATAAAACACCTCTTCGTACTGATGTAATGCGCCGCTTAGTCGAAAAAAACATTACCGTTGAAAATCTTATCGCGGACGGACTTCCCGAAAAGATAGTGCGTGAACTTTACGCACTCCATTTTCCCGATTTTCCGAAGCCTCTAAATGAACAGCAAGTTCACGCACTTAAATTTGCCGAACTCTATGAATATATGCGTCGTCTCCGTCTCAAACGCCGTTATCATAAAACTTCCTATCGTGCTTCGGGGGATGTGAATGAGTGGATGAAAACCCTTCCGTTTGAACTCACCGAGGATCAAAAAAAAGCGATTGGGGAGATTGAAAGAGATCTCAAAGGCGAATACGGATCGCGGCGGATGATTGTAGGGGATGTCGGGTCAGGGAAGACGATGGTGATTTTAGCTTCGGTCGTTTTGATGCAACCGCATCGCTCCGTTTTGATGGCACCCACGACGATCCTTGCCGCACAATTGTATGAGGAAGCACAAAAATTTCTTCCAAATTTACGAATCGCACTCGTCACTAATGCAACAAAAAAAAGCTCATTAGAGGAGTACGATTTTATTATCGGTACTCACGCACTCCTCCATAGACCTCTTCCTGAAGCGGGACTCGTTATGGTGGATGAACAGCACCGTTTCGGTACGGCACAGCGACACTCCTTAACAAAACTCACGGAGAATGATACGTCACCCCATTATTTGCAGTTTTCCGCTACTCCGATTCCTCGGACACAAGCGATGATCGATTCGGCGCATATCGATGTGAGTTTGATCGTGCAAACTCCTTTTACGAAAAATATCACTACTCGTATCATCGGCAAAAGCGATTTCCAAAAATTATTAGAGCGTATCCGCATCGAGATTTCACAAAATCACCAAGTATTGATTGTCTATCCTTTGGTGGAACAGAGCGAGAGTATCGATTACCAAAGTATCGAAGAAGCGCGGGGGTATTGGGAAAAAAACTTCGAGAGTGTCTACGTCACCCACGGTAAAGACAAAGAAAAAGAGGCGGTTTTGATGGCATTTCGAGAGAGTGGAAACATCTTGCTTGCCACGACCGTCGTTGAAGTGGGGATATCACTTCCGCGCCTCTCCACGGTCGTTATTGTGGGAGCGGAACGTTTGGGACTTTCTACACTTCACCAACTGCGGGGACGGGTGAGCCGTACAGGATTGCAGGGGTATTGTTATCTTTACACCAATAAAAGCAGCAAGAATGAGCGGTTGGAGTCGTTTAGCCACTGCATGAGCGGTTTTGAGATAGCGGCATTGGATCTGAAATTTCGCTCAAGCGGTGATTTGTTAGAGGGGAGTATTCAAAGCGGTAAAAAGTTTAGATGGGCGGACATAGGAGAAGATGAAGAGATAGTGGGGGAGGTCAAGCATTATCTTGACCTCCAAGTGGGCTAATATAATCCAAATCGCCCGTCAGCGCGTTTGTAGAGGACACGCATTTTTCCATCATTATCGTAAAATACATCAAATACTTTGGTACTTTCTTTAAGTTTTTCCAATACTTCGGCTACCTCTTGGGGTTTATATAAAACAAGTTCTGTCGGAACAATTTCATCTTCCATCGCTTCACCCGCTTCATGTAAATTGACTTTTGCAGCGGCAGCTTGTTTGGCTTCATTCATCCCTTCGTTTTTATGGTCACTAAGTCGATCATGTAAACGACGAAGTGCTTTTTGGGCACGGTCGATTGCGATATCAATAGCGGCATAGAGGTCATCATTGCGTTGTGAAATAACAATAGTATTTTTTCCGGCAACGTTGATCGTAAACTCGATTGCAACCCCTTTTCGCTCGTTTGAACTTGCAACGGCATTAACGCTGATGAGGTCGAGATGATATTTAGATAGTGTATCGATAGAGTGCATCAGATGATCTTTAATGGCATCGCTGAGCTCGATGTGGCGTCCGACGAGAGAGATATTCATAATTATCCACCTTGTAGTAATATTGAGAAGAGTTCGATTATAACACACAAAAAACAAACGTCAAGTGTTTTAAAGAAAACAATCGCCTAAGTAAAAAATAATTATTAACACATTTTAATACTGATTTAATCAACATAGCATTACAATCGATAAATAGCGCTTCTAGTCAATATATTTTAGAAAAAGAGGCAATGGTCGATAGTAAGCATTTAGCTGAATCGGGTCTATGAATCAATTCTACCGAGCCCTTTTTTTGCGTGCCTTAAAATCTCAAGAAGGATAATGATGCGTCGATTATTTTTAGTATTTTTATTCATTATCTCTTCATTAAACGCACTTGAGCTTGAGAGAGATGATTTTAACAGTAACACTGAAAGCTGGACAGGGGGGACTCGCGATAACGACCGTTATCGAATAGCCCGAGATGCTACGGCTTCCAAATCGTATAACTTTAATGTAGGATCATATGCATCTAAAAATGTAGTCATCAGTTTTGATGTCGTGATTGATGATGGTTGGGAAACGAGTGATGCACTGAAGGTGAGAGCAAACGGAGTAACAACGGTCTTTAACCAAACGGATGGAAGCTATCAATATACTCTGAATACGGTGATAGGTGCAGATGGCGTTTTGGATTTAAGTTTTAATCCGGATAGCAGCAGTGACAGTGAACGTGCATGGATTGATAATATTGTTATCACCTTTATAACGGCAGATGCGATTAGTGACACTTTTGAAATGGTTAAAAATACCGTATTGTCCGCAAATGTACTCTCAAACGATATTGGACCAACCCTTAGTGTCACTTCGCATACAAACCCTTCTCACGGAACAGCAACCGTTGCGGCAAACGGTACGCTTACTTATACTCCGAACGCGAATTATATGGGGAGTGATACTTTTAATTATACGGTTGAAGATTCTAACGGTTATGAAGATACGGCGACGGTTACTGTCACCGTTACCGATATTATTACAAGCGGCTATCGAGATTTTTCTCTTCGTAAACAGCTCTATACATTAGGGGATATGAAAACTATCGGAAATTCCGTATTGGTTCCCCCTACGACGCAAAACGCAACCATTTGCAGTACCTACACTAACGGTCCTTTTACCGTCGACGCTTCGAGTGCCAACAACTATTATTATTTGTGCGGATACCATGTCGATACCACGACAGCGGGACTGAGTAATTCGACCACCTCCGAACTTAGCTTGCCTACGGGGGCAAAAGTTATTTGGGCAGGATTGTATTGGCAGGCAATCGTCGCAAACGGTAGTTTTAACACGAGTATGACGGTGAAAATTAGACAAGAAGCGGGATCGAATATCTATAATGATGTTACACCGGATCGACTGGATTATCTCCAAGATGCCGGCCATACCGGCTATACAAGCTACTCGGCTTTCGCCGACGTGAGTGAATATTTCGGAGAGGGAAAATGGAACGAAGGAAACTATACGGTTGCCAATATCCCGGTCTATGAGGGGAAAATTGATGATCTTGGATCGTATGGAGCATGGACGTTGGTCGTCGCCTATACGAATGCCGATGATCCGAATGAAAAGTTTCGAAGTTTCAGTATTTTTGACGGTTGGAAGGTAATTGATTCTACGAATCCAAATGTGGATGTCGATGTAACAGGGTTTTATACTCCCGATCAAACCGATATCGAGGCGAAAATATCCGTTTTTGCCGCTGAAGGGGACAAACATATCAGCGGTGATGTGTTAAAAACAACCAATTACACTACCGGTACAGACGTTACTCTGGCTGCGGTTACAAATAATACGTTTAATTCGACCGTAAACGGAGGAGATAGTAGAACACCGCTTCTTACAAATAACAACGGTATTGATATTCAGACCTTCTCTATCGGTGATTATCTCACCCCGAAACAAGCAAAAATGAGGTTTACGTTTACTTCGACGCAGGACAGATACTGGCCATCGATGATCGCCTTTTCGACCGAGTTGTATGTTCCTCGGTTTTGCTATGACTATGGGTATGAGCAAAACGGTCTCCCGTTTACGGAAGAGAATAACGGTACCGCTATGCCCTATATCACCGGAACTTTACCGAATACATCAAATATCAATGTGAGTTTGTATATTCGTAATCAGGAAGCTTCGGATGTACTGGCCAACAATGTGAAGTTGAATATTACCGATATCAATACAACTCAAGCAATCTATGAACGCGATAGCGTATCGATTACCTATCCGGGTACTTTTACCCCGATTTCTAAAACAGATACCCTTTGGCCGCTCAGTGTCGATGATGCATTTATTAAAAATATTCCGCTTGGGGATATGGAGGGGGAAGAGTATGTCTACACCTATTACACCCTCATTCCGCACTCAACAGGCGAGATTAGTATTCCTATCGTCGGTAGATTTTCGTATGATTTGGTGATACCTCAGCCTGATGGTACGACGTTGACCTTACCGTATTCCTCAAGCGTCGGGGGGGAGAGGCTGCAAATGTGCAGCGCGGATAACTTCAGTTATACCCCAGAATGGGGTATTTTTAGTGTTGTGGATGCCGGATTGTACAGTTCGGAAAATACTAATCGTTATTATGATCTTACAACACAGGTTGTTCACCGACCCGGAAATTTTCGGGTCGCTTCGTTTGAACCTGCATCGTTGGATACCCCTAAAGCGGTTACGACGATTGTCGCGGTAGAGATGATTGATGCCAGTGCGTTTCATGATGTGGATGCCGCCTGTCGAGAGCCATCAAGTGCCGTCACCCCAAGGGTGTGGATAGGATTTGAGAATAATGTTACGCAGGTTAATTTTAATGCGTCAACCATACAAAATGCGATCACGAATGGGATGGTATCGGACGTTATTACGGGAGAACCTGCCCTGATAACCTCAGCAAGCGAATTTTTCAAAACCGCTACACCGAATGCTGCATTCAGGGTAACGTTTAACACGTTGGCAGATCAAAATGACTCTTTGATTCAGATTGAAACCACAAATCAGGGGATACGAATCAGTAATTTTGCTAATATTCATCAGGTTTATCCCCACTGTCGGCAATTTGTGACCAATCCAAGTAATGATACTATGACCAATGATACGGCGGTAGCATGTTCAAATAACGGAAATAACAGTACTTACAAGGATGTCGCTATATGCATGGAGTGTTTGTACGGAGCGCGAACTCAAGTACTTTGTTCCAGAGATAATTTTGCTATTCGACCTGAGAGTTATACGGTTGTGCTCAAGGATGTAAATCAGACAAATTCTACACAAACACAAGTTTTTGCACCCGGATATACAGGGGTAGTAACTCCGAATACGGGACGTGTTAATGTCGCAAGCGGATACGATTACCGTTATGATATTAATGCAACCAATCATAGCGATAACAATGCAACACAGGGGTATACGCGTTATTTCTCGGAGGGGGGATCGGATTACAATATAAGTCTCGTTTGGGAACCGAGTATTCCGAAAACGGGATGCAATGACACCGAGAGCAAGCCTCAAAATTTTAATTTGATTAACGGTACGGTTTCAGCAGAAGGGAATCTTTCTCAAGTGGGGGAATACCGTTTAAATATTATTGATACTACATGGACGGCAGTGGATTGGGATCCTACTATGCAGACGCATCAGGTCGGAAGCCATTTTCTCTCAGCCGTCGAATGTGTACAAAATAGTTCGGATGTACCGATTCAGGGAGATGTTATTGCTCTAAGCGGAGCGAATATCAATAATCTGGTTGGGTGCACTATCAGTAGTACCCACGATAATATTGAAAATGGATTGAAATACAGAGACTATCAGTTCACCTTTCATCCGTACAAATTCGATATGAGTACGATTATTTTTGGTACCGGAACCACTCCTCAGGAGATCAATTCAACGATAGGGAGCGGTTTTATTTATATGTCCGATATGAATCGAGACGATGGGATGAATATGTCACTTAGGGCTACCGGAGCTATTCGTGCTTCGGGATATAACGATGTGGTCACTACGAATTTTGTAACGGATTGCTATGCGGACGATTTAAATCTATCTATGGTGAGTGATAATAATCTGACGCATGTACAAGGCGTAGCGTATCAACTCCGTTTTATGGACTTCAACAGTTCCGGAAGTTTGATCTATGACAGTAACGCTACGAATTTGAATACTGCCGCATTGACGGTACCGTTGACTTTTATATTGGATGGAAACTTTACGAAAGATACCGCCGGATCATTGTGGACGGTTAGCCGATTGAATTATGACCGTAATGTTTCGCAGCCTCTTAGCCCTTTTGAAGCAAGTTTTTCAGCCTTAAATGTTCAATGTGTTACAACTGCGGATTGTACGATGCAAGCAGATTTGAGTAATACGCATGAGGCGCTCGGCGATCGAGATATGGATTTCAATGTCACTCACGGATACGGTCGTCTCATTGCACGCGATGTACGGGTATTCGGAGATATCGATTTTACGACAAACGGCTGGTACGAAGTCTTTAATCTACCACTTATCGGAGTAACCCCGTTATCTGCAAGTCGGAATACACCGCAATGGTTTATCAATCGGCTGCATAATGATCTCAATGATGGAGACGCTAATGTGACCCGATTGCAAAGCAATGTCGGTTCGACTGCGATTAATAGTGCAGGAGCGGTGATAGAGGGGATTGAGACGTATAATTTTAATCGTGTCGGAACTGCCAATATCCCTTATAGCCGAAAAGGGCATATTGATACCGCGCCATGGTTATGGTATGGGGTGAATGCTTTGGAATATGCAGACCCTGCCGCCGCAAATGTTGATTGTTTAACTCACCCTTGTTTTAACATTAACGTTGCCCCCGCGGTGGGAAGAGGGGGAAGTGCCACAGGTACAACACTCAGCGGGGATAAAAAAAATAAAGAAACCTCCAAAGGAAACGGCGTTATATACGATTATACACCGTCAACACGCTGATGAAAAGGATACGGGTGCGTCCAGCAATGGCGATGATTGAACTTATTTTTGCTATTGTTATCATCGCCATCAGTATCCTGACGATCCCCTCAATGATGAGTGTGGCGGAACAGGTTTCTAAGGTGATGATTATCGATGAAGATATTTTAAAGAGGATGATGGGGGAGATCACCAAAGTTTCTCAGGCTAGATGGGATGAGAACTCTACAGCCCCTGAGTTCAGACCTTTGCGCATAACGGGAGATATGGAGTGTGATCGCATAGACGGCGGGGAATGGTATCGCCGAAATCCTGACTCACGCATGGTATGTTCTAATGCAGTCCCTGCAATGTTCCCCGCTCCGGTGGATGGGGATTTGAATCTTAGTCGAGGTATTGAGCAGCTGCACAATCGGAATTATAATTTGGAAATCAATGCCACGGGCGGAGCTATCTATACGATCCCGATTACATACAATGTCAGTTATGTAACCGCAACAACTTCGGCAATTAACGGAGGGACTGCCACGGCAACGTGGCAACTCGGTTCATCCACAAATATAAATCCGAATGCTACCGGAACCGCAACTCACCTCAAAAGGGTAGTGGCACGATGCCAGAACAATAATCTTAATGCAGATATGACGTTAACCTTTTTTAAATCCAATGTCGGGAAGTTTTCCGAATGAAGATTCCAATGCATCGTAAAGCTTTCAGTATGATTGAACTGCTGTTTGTCATTGTTATAATGGGGATCATCGCCGGTGTGGTATTAGAGGCTCTGCGCCAATATTATGATGGAATTTATCGGACGGGAGAATATACTAAACGGGTTGCTCAAGCAGATCGGATATTAGAACAGATTTCTAAATATTTCGAGAATGGGATATCGGCATCTATCATTCGGCTAGATGCCAATGACACGGTTTTTGGTACACAATGTGTCGGTATACCGAGTGATACCGATAGCGACAGCGATTATACGATTGCACTGGTTAGTGTAGATAATGAGGGGCTGAGAGGTTTTTGGGATGGAGTAAGATGGCGTCCGGGATGGACGAGTGATGTGCTCAGTATCGGAAATACCCTTGTTTCAGCGGATGCTAATTTTACCGCGTTGAATTTAGTAAATCCGTTGGCGGGATCGGCCATATTTCGCAGTGACGGATTGGGTGAGGGAAGCAATGAGTGTGGACGATTTGGTTGGAATGATCCTATCACGGGTAATACGAATGATGTCTATCGCACGATAGTTTCGGCTGATTCGGATACAAACCTAACTCTCAGCGGTAGCCTCAGTATCAGTGGAGAGGCACGTCGCGCTTATGTGATGCGTACCGCGTATGCATTTCGGGCACGAGACGGGCAGTTTAATCTCTACAGCGGATTTCAGCCATGGAATTCTGACCAATATAGTGGAGCTACCGCTCGCTTGTTAGCGGATAAAGTGACCCATTTTACAATACTGTACGATAATACCAATACCATAATGAATTCGAATATCGGTAATATTTATACCCTAAAAATTTGTTTGCAGGGGCTGGCGGATGATTTAAGTGATACCAATGCGAGTGATCGACAAATTTGCCGTGAAAGGATGGTGCATGTCCGTTATTAAACGCAAAGGCTTTGCCATGATTATGGCTATTTTTGTGGTGGTTATCGTAGCCTCAGGAGGTGCGTTACTTTTATCCAATGCCGCTAAAGGGGGTAAATCTATCTCTGATAGTTATCTACGAACCCAAGCGGAGTTGCTGGCGCAAAGTGCAACGGAATATGCCCTTATGCGTGCACAAGATGTGAATACATCTGCCGGAACATGTCTCAATCAGCTCAACATCACCGTAAACGATGCAGGAGGAACGCAAATGTTTGATATTAATGTTTCATTAGTCTACTCGTTTGAAGGGACTTCTCCACTAGGAGCCGGATGTACAACGTTGGCCAGTAATACCGGGAAAAACACTATGGTACTAATTGATGCGACGGTAACGGATCATAATATCTCCACAGAAGAGATTCGGATACACAAGCGTTCTTGGCAAGAGCTTTAAGGGGTTTAAAACGATTAGAGGGCGAGTTGGGAAATTTTAGCGAGGACATCTTTTTCACGGACAGGCTTCATCAAAAATCCGTTTGCGCCACACTCTAATGCTTCCCCTTTTTTTGTTTCATCGGTTGTGAGTACGATAACCGGAAGTTGACGTAGTGATTCATCGGCACGGATAACTTTGAGCATTTCAATTCCCCCCATGACCGGCATGATGATATCTAAGAGAATAATGTCGATATCGTTTTGAGCTTTGAGGAGACCGATTGCATCCGCACCGTTTTTAGCTTCAACGACGGCAGATACATTGGGGGTTTTCATCAACATGGTTTTGAGGAGTTTGAGGTTGATCAAATCATCATCTACCGCAAGAACTTTTAATTTTTTCTCATCCATTTAGACTTTCCTCATTTACGTAGATAAATTTTTCAAAAACAAGGCGCAATAAATCTTTGTTGATGATATTTTTGATGATTTCATGAACGTATTTCGCATCTTCAGCCTCTTCAGAAGCGTTTGGATCGATCATCATGACCAGTGAAGTACCACTGTTAGCGGTATGGATTATATCATACAGATCCTTGAGACTTAAAGCACTTAGGGTTTTGTCAAAGAGTGCAAGTTTATAGCGGTGATCGCGGAGTTCTACTTTAAGTTCATCAGAAGTTGTTACACTTTTATAGGTATATCCTAGATCATCGAGAATACGTGTAAAGAGTTTTAATTCAAGGGGATTTTGTTTTGCGATGAGGATATCGATAGATTCTGAAATCGGATTGATTTTAATAATTTTATGAGATAAAAAGTTGTTGAGCAAGGAGATGATTTCGTTTCTGACTAAAGGTTTTGTTGTATATTCATCCATCCCTGCCGCTATAAAACGTTCACGATCTCCTTTGAGGGCATTCGCGGTTAGAGCAATGATCGGAATATGAGGGTGTCCGTAATCTTCTTCAAAATCTAAAATCTCTTGCGTTGCTTCGATACCGTCAAGTACCGGCATCTGAATATCCATGAAAATAATGTCGAAGTTCCCGTTTTTACGTTTTTCAAAGGCTTCAAGACCGTTTGAAGCAAGGGTGATCTCCAATCCGAGGTCTTCAAGTGTCCGTCGAATAAGTTTTTGGTTGATAACATTATCTTCAGCCACGAGTGCCGAAGCAGAGAAACGAGAGTTTTTTCCATCAAATTTTTTATGACGGGATGCTTTGACTTTTCGATTGCTAAAAACTTCCGTATCATAGGCATCCAGGGTAGTTCGAATCTTTGTACCGTTAAGCGGTTCGTATAAAACTTTGAAGATATCAATTCCCATAGAATCGATCTTCTTCATGTAAAACGATTTGGTTATAAGAACCAATTGCTCTTGTGATGAAGCATATATGATCGTATCTTGATCGTTGGAATAGTCGTTATCAATAAACAGTAAATCGTAATGGAATTGGTTTTCTAATGTATTGAGCTCATTCACTTCGTAGAACGGAGTGTAAGTAACTCCGAAATAATCAAGATACTCTTTGAGATAGGTATTTTGGAGTTTTTTCTTTGAATGATTTTCTAATAAGAGTACATTGAGGTTCGAGAAAGATCCTTTAACAGGTTCATTCAAGGTCTCAAGTTCTTCAAATTCCAAGGTAAAAAAGAAAGTGGTTCCGGTGCCCGGTTCGCTTTCAAGATCAAGTTTACTTCCCATCAGTTCGACAAAACGGCTGGAAATGGTTAGGCCTAAGCCGGTACCGCCGTATTTACGTGTAATCGACGTATCGGCTTGAGAAAATGCTTCAAAAATACGGGAGCGTTGTTCACTGGTGACACCGATTCCGTTGTCTTTAACCTGAAAACGTATTTTGGTGCGGTTGAGGGTTTCACACTCTACTCGGCGGATATCAACACTAATGGCCCCGCCGCTATTTGTGAATTTAACGGCATTGCTGAGGAGATTGATGATTACCTCTTTGATTTTAGTCGGGTCCCCTTTGAGGGGATGTTCCAAACTCGGATCGACGTAGCATGCGAGGTCAATATGTTTTTCAGACGCGCGCACGCCGTAGACTTCAACGGCACTTTCAAATTCATCGATCGGATTAAAAACGATCTCCTCGATATCGAGTTTATTGTTTTCAATTTTTGAAAGATCGAGGATATTATTGATAATTTCGAGAAGATTTTCTGAACTTTTTTCAATGATGTCAATAAATTCACGTTGTTCAGCATGGAGGTCCGTATCTTTGAGTAACTCGGTAAATCCGACAATACCGTTAAGCGGAGTACGGATTTCATGGGACATATTCGCTAGAAACATTGATTTGGCTTCAGATGCTTCCATTGCGTAGTGTTTATCATTAAGAGTTTGTTCGATGATCCGTTCAAGTAAAGCATAGGCTTGTGCTGTTCCTGCTGTCGTATTGAGATTAATGGTATGGCTGAGTATTTCAGCTTCGTTGTCGTGGGTATCTTCGGCAACCCGTTTTAGAACCGATTCCAGATTTTTGATATTGGTGGTAATTTCAGCAAAGAAGAGGTATCCTAAAATGGCTATTAAAACCCCTATGACCCATGCGGCTATGGCGATGATAAGAACTTGAACCTCTTGATTTTTTATGACGGAAGCACGTTCGTCCATTGCATTAATTAATATTTTTTCCGCTTCGTTGATTACCTCAATTTTCTCTGAGATCATGGCAAACCAAATACCCGATTGAGTTGTAAAAGCTCCGGTTGTACTTGCCTGTAAAATAGCCGTTCTCTCCGTTGTGATATCGAGAAAAAGTTCCGTGTTTTCTCCGTTGTGAAGGAAAGATTGAAGCTTGGTTTGAATCGGCTTATCGTTCATGTTTTCAAGATTTAAGGCGTCGGCTTTAGCAATTAAAGAGATCCATTGGCTGAGTTCTCCCTCAGCAAGCGGGGTAGCACGAGAGAGGATATAGGTCATGTAGTCTCGCTCAATACTGCTATATTCATTAGCACGAACTAACGATAAATAGGCTGAGGAGAGGGTGTTGATCTTTTCATCGAAATGGAGCATTGCAAGCCCGGTAAGTTCGTCAATCAATTGCTCTTCAGCTTTGCCGTAAAGCTCGGTAAAAATTTTATCAAATTGAGCGTTACCGTTATCGACCAGCGGTCGAGATTGAATAATTTTCTTTTGTATATGAGCGATACGTTTGGATAATATAACCGCATTTTCGGCTTCGATTGCATTGATAGGTTTCAGTTTTAGGAGGTGTTTTTGGCAAGCATCAATTTTTTGGTCAACAATGATGCGTTGTGCGCGGAGTGATTTGAGGGTGGTTGCCGAAGCATTTCCCATATACATAACCGTCATTCCACGTTCACGTGAGAGGTTATTAATTAAATCATTGAGTTGTTTATTGCTCTCTAGCCGTTCTTGAAGCTGTCCTGCCGCTTTATAGCTGATATAGGCATTATAAACATAGTAGCTGGCAAGTATGAAAAGTATTAGAATCGGTAGGAGGCTGATGAGGCGGAGGCGATTTCTAAGTCCTAACTGCATACGATCCCTTATAATTGTTCGAGAAAGCTGTTGAGCCGTTTGGAAGCTTTGTTCGCCTCTTGTGCATCATTGGTTTGAGACAAAATAGCTAATTCATCAGAGATCTGATTTAGTCTTAGATGGTCGCTGATCCCTTTGAGTTTTGTAGCAGTATCTTTCCAGGCATGGGTGTCAAACGCTGCGATTGATGCGACAATCTCTTTTCCGGAACGAAGAGCATCTTGTTTGTACTCGTGAATTAATTCACTTAAGAAAATATCTTCAATTCCAAGTTCTTTGGCAAGCATAACCTTATCAAGATGGAGTAGTTGGGTCGGATCGGTTGGCTGAATCTCTTCATCAACAGTCTCTTCAAAAAATATCTCAGGGGGTAGTTCGTCATCTCTTATTTCGGTCTGAAATACTCCATGGTCTTTCAAAGAAAATTCGTAAATTTCATCATCTGCAAACGAAGCAATCTCTTCAGAAGGGGGAATAGTCTCTTGGAAAAAAGTTGTTTCTGCAAACTCTTTTCCCTCTAATTTTGCGATGATGGTGTAAAAATATTTTAGATTGGCCTCAATTTCGACGACATCATTTGAGGTATTAATAATACGGAGTGTTTCAAAAGCATCTTCGATACGAAGATTTGCCGCTACCCCTTTGAGTTTATGAGACAAAATTTTAAGATTATTTATGTCTCCTTTGAGGGTTGCTTCAAAAAGTTCTTCTTTAAAATCATGGGATTGTTGGATAAAGTCACCGATAAATTCTTGAATCAGATCAACGGGTAATCCTAGCTCATGGGCTGCTATACTCGGATCAAATCGGTACGATTCATTGATTTTATGGCTTTTGATAAACTCTTTTTCGGAAGGGCTGAAGCGAACATTTTCTAAACTCGGGAGTTCGACATTGAGTTCCGGTTCGAGAGTAATATCCTCTTGTAACTCTTTGTCATTAAGCGGTAGTGTGAACTTTGTATCAGGCTCTTCGAGCGGTGATGCTTCTTTCTCCAAAGCATCGTATTCGGTAACCTCCGGGAGGGTTTGGAAATCGTCTGCTAAAGTCTCGGAGGTATTTTCATAAGAAATCGGTGTTTCTACTATGAAAGGTTTTGAATCAGGTTTAGCTTTTGGGGTGATTGGGAGCGGTTGAATTTCATCTCCGTTGATGGATTGGATGTGGAGCATATCGACGATATAGCCGTTTTGGGAAGGCTCCTCACTTAAAAAGAGGTTTTTGACTTGAAGGGTGCATGAAAAAACCCGATTATTCCCTTGCACAATCGCTGAGCGTGCATCGGAATCGGCATGAAGTAAAAAATCGATCCAACCGAAACTTTTGAAATTGTGGATATAACCGGGTTCTTTTGCAAATAAATCGGCAACATCACTGCATACACTTAAGAGCTCTTCAAACGTGGCAAAATTTAAGAGTTTTAACCCCTCTTCATCAATACCGATAAACTTTTGTTGGTGGTTATAAAATAGCACTCGGTTTTCCTTGTTGTTCTTGCTCAAGCATTTTTTGATACTGTGCAGATGTCTCTTCGATGTTTTTCCGTGATGCCGGTTTCCGAGCGGCCATATATCCCTTAACGTTTCCGTTTTCATCATAAGTAGGCGTTACTTCGGTATCAACCCAGTAGTAACGTCCGTCTTTACGAAGATTTTTGACTAAACCGTGCCAAAGGGTTCCTGCTTGAATCGTTTGCCACATTTGAGTGAAAGCCGCACGCGGCATATCGGGATGACGTATAAGATGATGAGGTTCACCGATCAATTCTTCAATGCTATAGCCTGAAATTTCGCAAAATTTTCGGTTGGCGAAGGTAATAATCCCTTTGAGATCCGTTTCACTAACGATAGCGCGTCCATCAAATAAGTACTCTTCATCAATAGGAGCAGGTTTTACTATCATGTAACCTCTTTGAGAAAAAAACTGTTGAAAACATAATCTGTGGAATATGGCATAAACTCCATAAAATATTACTTAGATAAGGGTTCGCGGTAGTAATTTTGGATGCTTTGGGCATCTTTTGGGCCGATGAGATCACGAAGTGTTTCAAAGTCACTTTGCGCGATTGCTTCGAAAGTTCCGAAATAATCAATCAACTTATGAATTTTCGCCGAACTTATGCCGTGAATGGCGAGTAATTTAGAGGATTGATCCGTTTTAAGTTTTGTTTTTTTATGAAAAGTGATAGCACTTCTATGAGCTTCATCACGCAGCATTTGGACAAATTGAAGTCGTTTATCGGAACTCTCAAGCCGTAAAGTCGTTTCAATCGTGTGGAGAATATCGCGTGCAGATCCTTTGGCTCGGTGAGCTTTGGCATCAATTTTTTCTTTACTGATGGCAATTACATCCATATGAATTCCGTGCGAATTTAGAAGATCAACGGCTAAAGAGAGAAGGGTTGATCCACCATCAAGCACCCATAAATCAGGAGGGGGATTTGATTCAAATCCTTCTATGCGGCGGCGTAGCATCTCTGACATTTGGCCGTATTCATCACGGCTTTGGAGATGGTACGTACGATACCCTTTTTTATCAAAACGGCCATTGTCATAGGCTATCATCGCCCCTACCGTCGCGGAGCCTCCATGATGGGAGTTATCAAATACTTCGATACGATGAGGAAGAGAATCGAGGGCAAACAGCTCTTGGAGCTGTGCCAAGAATATCTCTTTGCTCGGTTGAGGTGTTCTTAGCAGCTCCTGCGCATTGGTTAATGCCAGATCGATAAGTTCTTTTTTACCTCCGCGCTGCGGTATTTCAAGCTGTGCTTTTTTACCGAAGAGCTGGCTTAGGTGCTCATGAACCCAATCGCTGGATTCAAAAGGGTGGGCGGTTAAAATAGGGGCGATGATGGGGGGTTTTTCATTTCCGTAAAATCCTATTAAAGTCCGCTCATACGCTTCATCACGTGAAAAGTAAGGGGTAATGGGGATAAAGTCATGGGTTGAAGAAGCGACTTTCCCCTCGCGGATAAAGAGACGGAGAATACAGCCGCGTGTCTCACTGAGTGCGATAGCAAAGACGTCATAGTTTTCGGTGGACGCCATATCAATTTGGGAGGCTATTTCACTTTTGGAAATTCGTTCAATTCGATCTCGCAATACGAGCGCCTCTTCAAATCGGAGCGATTCGGAATAGAACTCCATTTTGGCCTCGAGCTGCTTAATCAGACGTCGTTTATTCTGTATCCACTCGATCCCCTGCATCACCATAGGTAGGTAGCTATCGCGTGGAACGGGGAATTCGCATGGGGCGAGGCACTGCTCCATCTGATAAAAAAGGCACCCTTTTTTCCCTTTTAGACAGCTCTTTTTTTGGACCAATTTCAAAAGCTCATACAGTGAATCGAGAATATCTCGCGCACCCACTGAAAAAGGGCCGAAATAGCGGACTTTTTTCCCTTTTATAATTTTACGCGTGAGTTCGAAACGGGGGTAGGGTTCTTCAAGATCAACGTACAAATAAGGATAAGTTTTATCATCACGCAGAAGAATATTGTATTTTGGTTTGAGCTGTTTGATAAGAGAGTTTTCTAAAATGAGGGCATCATGCTCATTTTCCACGATGATGTAGTGGAGGGACACGGTCTCGGAAAGCATTTTTTGTATACGCAGTGAAAGAGATGTTTTCGGAGAAAGGGAGGGGGTGAGTAAAAAGTAGCTTTTAACCCGTTTGGAGAGGTTTTTGGCTTTGCCAATATAGAGGATTCTCCCTTTTTCATCCAAATACTGATAGATCCCCGCTTGATGAGGGAGACTGCGAATTTGGTTTATCATCGGTGAACTCTTAATGAATAATTTATTGAAGCTATTATAACATCTGTCATTAAAGAAAAAGGGGGAACAATGTCAAAAATATCTGCATTTAGCGTCATTGTCGCCATACTATTATTTTTAAACGGATGCGGTTATAAAGCTCCTCCTTATTATGAAAAACCGGCGGTGGCCAAGGATTCTTCCGTTGCGCTATGATGTGGTTATTATCGGTTCAGGGGTAGCCGGGCTTTATACGGCGATCGCTTTACCGAAAGAACTGAAGGTTTTAGTCATTAATAAATCGAACCCGTGGGAGTGCAATACCTATTATGCACAAGGCGGTGTGACGACCGCGTATAACGATGAAGACATTGCTTCTCATGTCGAAGATACCCTTGACGCGGGTGCCGGGATGTGTAATACAGACGCGGTTCAGCTGATGAGTGAAAGTTCGCAGGGGGTAATCCGTGATTTGATTCGTCGCGGATTTGTTTTTGATACGGATGAAGAGGGAAATTTACTCTATACCAAAGAGGCGGCTCATTCGCGAAGTCGTATCCTTCATGCCGGAGGCGATGCGACAGGAAGGCATTTGCATTTCTTTTTATTGAATCAAAATCCGCATCCGATGCTGAGCGATACGACGGTGGTTGATCTCTTAATCGAAGAGGGCCGATGTTGTGGAGTAGAAACAGTTACACGGGGAAATCGGAAGATCATTTTGGCGGATAATGTGGTCATTGCCAGCGGCGGAGTAGGATCACTCTATGAATATCATACGAATGCGTCAACGATCAGCGGAGAGATTCACGGGATTTGTATTGAAAAAGGGATTGAGCTCGAATCAATGGAGATGATGCAGTTTCACCCAACGGTTTTTGTTGCCAACAATTGGGCGCGTAAACAACTCCTCTCTGAAGCACTCAGAGGGGAGGGGGCGCATGTTGTTGATGAAAACGGATATCGCTTTTTGTTCGAATATGATCCGCGCGGTGAACTAGCTCCGCGTGACATCGTCAGTCGAGCCATTTTCGATTATAAACAGCGCAGCGGAAAACAGGTTTATCTCTCATGTGAAGATTTTGAGAGTGAGTATTTTAAAGAACGTTTTCCGAATATTTACAAATCACTTAATGATTTGGGATTTCATCTTCCCAAAGAACGGGTTCCCATCTCCCCAGCATTTCACTATGCCGTAGGAGGGATCAAAACAGATGTTAATGGATCCATTCCCCATGTAAAAGGACTTTATGCTGCCGGAGAATCGGCCTCAACAGGTGTACACGGAGCGAATCGATTAGCCAGTAATTCATTGTTGGAAGGGTTGGTTTTTTCTAAAAAAGTAGCTGAATCTATCTTGGATCACTCAGAACACGGGTGCAGCGAAAATTTTAAGATCAGTAATGAGCCGTTGGAGTTAGAAGGGGATAAAGAGAAAAAGGATCAACTTCGCCGTATTATGTGGGACAATGTTTCAATTGTCCGTACTCCCGAAGGTTTGCAAAAAGCGTATGAGGCAATAGCGCAAATGCTCTTGGGTGAAGTCGGAAGATTATTACGCTTACGTTTGCTTACGGCACGCAGTATTATTGTATCGGCCCAAAAACGCTCCGAATCGATCGGTGTCCATTTTATAACACAAGGAATCAAAAAATGACAACAGCAGTCGCAGAACAAGCGGCGATTAATTTTGTAGGCACTCCATTCGGATGGCTACTCCTCGCCATGTTTGTGGTGGGATACTATTTTATCGCGGCAGAAGAAAAATACAATATCGATAAAGCCAAGCCGGCATTGTTCACCGGAACGTTCATGTTTGTACTGATCGGTTTGTATTACGTCAGTATCGGAGCAGATTTAACTCCGTTTGAGCATGAAGTCGATCATCTTATATTAGAAATTGCGGAGATTTTCTTTTTCTTATTTGTGGCTATGACCTATATCGAGGCGCTTATAGAGCGTGGGGTATTTACGGCTTTACGTGCTAAACTGATTGCAAAAGGGTACAGCTATCGCGAACTTTTTTGGATTACCGGAGCTTTGGCCTTTTTTATCTCTCCGGTCGCCGATAATCTTACGACGGCATTGATTCTGTCGACGGTATTGTTAACAATCGACAATAAAACAAAAGAATTTTTGGTGCCCGGTGCCATTAATGTTGTAGTAGCGGCAAATGCGGGCGGTGCTTGGAGTCCGTTTGGAGATATCACGACATTGATGGTGTGGGCTGCAGAAAAAGGGGCGTTCACGGATTTTCTTTATCTGTTCCCTGCAGCTTTTATCGGTTGGCTCATTACCGCGGCATTGTTGGTTCGTTATGTTCCTGATATTGACCCGAATAAAGACGGAGACCCCGAAGCGGCGGCAAAAATTGAAATCCTCAAAGGGGGAAAGGTCATTATTGCATTCGGTGCCTTGACGATTGCCCTTGCGGTTGCCGGAAAACAAGTGCTTCATTTGCCGCCAATGTGGGGGATGTTGTTCGGTTTGGCAATTTTACAGCTGTACATGTATTTCCTTAAAACAAAACATAATGTGGATGTCAGTATTTTTCAAGCGATGAGTAAGGTGGAGAACAATACGCTCCTCTTTTTCTTCGGTATCTTGGCGGCGGTCGGTGCGCTTCATTTTATGGGGTTTTTGACGTACGCCGCGAAATTGTATGAGATGTTTGATCCGACTGTCGTTAATATCGGAGTAGGATTCCTCTCCGCCATTGTGGATAATGTTCCGGTGATGTCGGCTGTTTTGAAAGCAAATCCTGCAATCGATCATGCGCAATGGATGTTGGTAACGATGACGGCAGGTATCGGAGGATCACTGATTAGTTTCGGAAGTGCTGCAGGTGTTGGCGTTATGGGCAAAATGCATGGGATCTATACCTTTGCTTCCCATATTAAATTGGCGTGGACAGTATTGGTCGGATATATTGTTTCTGTCGCTGTTTGGTATGTTCAGTTCATAGTTTTAGGCATTTATTAAGTCTATATTCAAAATTAAACTACTTTTAGGTACCCTTTCATTAACGCAAAGGGTACTCAATCCCTCCCGAATATCTCCACTTAAAGGCTCTCCTTTGAAAGATGTCAATATTATCGTCCTTGATTTCGGCTCACAGTATACGCAGTTGATCGCTCGCCGTCTACGCGAAGATAAAGTTTATTGTGAGGTACTACCGTATCACACTAAAATCGATGCTATCAAAGCAAAAAATCCAAAAGGGATTATCCTCAGCGGCGGACCTTCATCGGTTTATAACAAAGACGCGTACGAAGTAGACCAAGGGGTGTATACACTCGGAATTCCCGTTTTGGGGATTTGTTACGGTATGCAGCGTATTGCGGTCGATTTTGGCGGGAGTGTCATCCGAAGCGATCATCACGAATACGGTAAAGCAGAACTCACGATCGATATGACCCAACACTCGGTCCTTTTTGAGGGGTGTGAAGATGAACGTGCAGTGTGGATGAGCCACTCCGATAAAGTGGACGTATTGCCGGAGGGTTTTGTCCCTATCGCCTATTCACCGAACTCTCCGTATGCGGCGATTGCGAATGAAGCAAAAATGGTCTACGCGATGCAGTACCATCCTGAGGTTAACCACTCTGAAGAGGGGTATTTGATGCTCCGTAATTTTGCGCGCAAAATTTGCGGTATCACGGACAAATGGGACATGGGACATTTTCTCAAAGAACAGATCGTTAAAATCCGTGCTCAAGTGGGTGAGGGGAAAGTTCTTTGTGCCCTCAGCGGCGGAGTCGATTCTTCAGTTGTTGCGGCACTCTTGTACGAAGCGATCGGGGATCAACTTATCCCTGTATTTGTCGATAACGGGTTGCTTCGTAAAGGGGAACGTGAATCGGTTGAGAATATTTTTAAAGTACACCTCAAAGTGCCACTCGTCGTTGCGGATGCTTCGGAAAATTTTCTCGGTAAGCTTGCCGGAGTAACTGACCCGGAAACAAAACGTAAAATCATCGGGCATACCTTTATCGAAGTATTTGAGCAAGAAGCAAAAAAACATGACGGGATTAAGTTCTTGGCGCAGGGGACATTGTACCCTGACGTTATCGAATCGGTTTCGGTCAATGGCCCCTCTGTTACGATTAAAAGCCATCATAATGTTGGAGGATTGCCGGATTGGATGGATTTCGAGTTGATTGAACCTCTACGTGATTTGTTCAAAGACGAAGTGCGTAAACTTGGACTTGAGCTAGGGCTTCCTGATTCATTGGTAAACCGCCATCCGTTCCCAGGGCCGGGCTTGGGTATCCGTATAATGGGTGAAGTGAATAAAGCGGATTTGAATCTTCTCCGTGAAGCCGATGCAATTTTGCTCGATGAGCTCAAAGTAAGCGGATATTACACGAAAACGTGGCAGGCGTTTGCGGTACTTCTCAATGTTAAATCGGTTGGTGTTATGGGGGATAACCGTACCTATGACAACACGGTATGTGTTCGCGTCGTCGAAGCGGTAGATGGTATGACGGCAACGTTTGCTCATCTTCCTCATACGTTGTTAGAGCGTATCAGTCGTCGTATCATCAATGAAGTTGACGGGATCAACCGCGTTGTGTACGACATCAGTTCTAAACCGCCCGCAACGATCGAGTGGGAATAAAGCGCTCCCTGTGCGCCCCATCTATCTCATCTCAAAAACTCCCTATGAGGGAGTTATTCACATCCCTATCCTCACTATCTCTTTTTTAAATCCCCCTATCGATTTCACCCACTATGAGGGGATTATTCTTACCTCGAAACAGGCCATTTTGGCATTAGAAAATTATTCTCTTGATTGGAATAAACTGAAATGTATTTGTGTATCGGAAAGCACGGCTGTAGTAGCAAGAGAGGTTGGAGCGGTTGATGTCGAAGTGGGGGATGGGTATGGAAAATCGATTACGAGTGTTTTGAAGGGAAAAAAACGTGATGGAAAATGGCTTTATCTCCGTCCAAAAGTCATTGCAAGCGATTGGGTTGAAGCGGCACGTGAAGAGGGGCATGAGATTGATGAAGTGATAGTTTATGAAACAACATGCAGTGAAGAAACAGCGAAAATGACTATTTCCTCAGAGGGGATACTTATCTTTACCTCACCATCAACTATCCGATGTTTTATCCAAAACCATCCGATACTGTCGACCCATAGCGTGGTGGTTATCGGTACAACGACTCAAAACGCTCTTCCCTCAGATGTGGCTTCTCATCTTAGTTCTAGCACGAGTGTGGAAGCTGCTGTTGATTTGGCACGTCAAATCGCTTCAGAAGGGTAAAATTCATCACCCTTTTAAGATTTTAGGGTTATAATTATTAACTCTGGGCGCAGCGAGTAATCGCATTATGAGGGTTCTACATATACACTTCGTCATAATCGTAGACGTTTCGGTGTGTCGGTGGTCTCGTTTGAGTGCTTACGCACGAGAGATTGCCGCCGGAAGAGACGCTCGTTGTGGCACAATTACAGCTTTGAAGAACCAAAGCTACTGCGAAACGCCCGCCCGGGATTTATTGAGACGATAGAGGAATAAAATCCCTCCATCTACGCTAGCCGCTTGGGCTACTAAAGCTAGCTTCTGACGAAGCAGAGTTATATTTGTCTTATTTGAGAAACGTTTACGAGTTTCAGCTAAGATAATTAAATTTTTTTAAGGTGATGTATGCGAGTAATGGTAATCGGCAGCGGTGGACGAGAATTTTCAATCGGGCGAGTTCTAAAACAAGACTCAGCGGTAAGTGAGCTTTTTTTCGCTCCCGGAAACGGCGCGACCCCGATGCTTGGGACGAACGTTACAATTAAAGATTACGAAGCATTGGCCCAGTTTGCCCTCGATAATAAGATTGACTTAACGATTGTAGGGCCGGAGGGGCCGCTCACTGATGGTGTTGTTGATGTGTTTAAAGCTAAAGGGTTGGTGATTTTTGGTCCTTCCAAAGCTGCAGCACAGCTCGAAGGATCAAAAGTTTACATGAAAAACTTTTTGGCAAAATATAATATTCCAACCGCACGCTATATAGAGACCGATCACATCGGTGATGCCTTTACTTTTATCGACTCTCTTCCTCTCCCGATTGTTGTGAAAGCGGATGGATTATGTGCGGGTAAGGGTGTTATTATCGCGATGAGCTATGAAGAGGCAAAAGTTGCCGTCTCTGAGATGCTCAGCGGAAAATCGTTCGGTGATGCTGGTAAACGGGTCGTTGTCGAAGAGTTTTTAGACGGGTATGAACTTTCAATGTTCGCCTTGTGTGACGGAAAAGATTTTATCCTCCTCCCTGCGGCGCAAGATCATAAACGCCTCTTAGACAATGATGAAGGCCCGAATACCGGAGGGATGGGGGCGTATGCTCCGACCCCTTTGGTGGATGATGTGATTTACGAAAAAGTAAAAGATCGAATCGTCCGTCCGACTCTCAAAGGGATGCAAGAAGAGGGGGCACCGTTTGAGGGGGTTCTCTTTATCGGTCTTATGATTGTTAACGGCGAGCCGATTACGTTAGAGTTCAATGTCCGTTTCGGTGATCCTGAGTGCGAGATTTTGATGCCGCTTTTGAAAACACCTGCCAGTGAACTTTTTTATAAAGCCGCCACCAAGCAACTCGATACATTGAAGGTTGAGTTTCACGATAAATATGCCGTCGGTGTCGTGATGGCAAGCCGAAATTATCCGTATGACAACTCGGAGCCTGCCGAAATCATCGTCGATGAGATTCATCATGAGGATATTGTTCGAAATACCCATATCGCCTATGCGGGCGTAGAGGAAGAAGAGGGAAAACTGTACGCTACAGGCGGACGGGTTCTCGTGTGCGTCGGTGTGGGGGAGAGTATCAAAGAGGCGCGGGATCGTGCCTATATGCTTTGCGGACAAGTTCACTTTGCGGGCAAAAAACTTCGTGGTGACATCGCGTATCAGGCTCTTCGCTAATGGATGAACGCCTTGATTCACTTTTTCAGCGTGAGCATGTAGTTCTTGCGTCTATTCGTCAAAGAGCGGCGGCTTTCGGTATTGATGAACTTCTTTTGTCCATAATTATGATTGCTATTTTATGGGATTCGATTAGCAACGCTAATACCTTGGAAGAGATGATTGCGGTTACCAACAGCTTTTTATTGGAATATATGGCGATTAAGATTATTTACCATACTTTTTTTACGATGCAATACGGTGCGAGTATCGGAAAAATTATTATGAAAATTCGTATTATTGAGCTCTCAACGCTCTCTAATCCCAGTTTTTTAAGTGCTTTTAATCGCAGTGTTTTTCGGGTGGTGAGTGAGATTCTTTTTTATCTTGGATTTATCTGGGCGATGCTTGATCCTTACCGACGGAGCTGGCATGATCGAACCGGAAAGACCTTGGTGATCAATGCGTAAAGTTTGTTGGATCAGTTTGATCGCTTCGACACTCCTCTTAGGAGAAGAACAGGTTGAATTGTATGGAACGAATATTGATACAAATGAAACGATTGCAACGGCAACCGGTAATCCGGTTGCATTGTATCAAGATCAAATACTGAGTGCCGATGAACTGGTGTATGATCGTAACGGTAGCATTATAGAAGCTAAAGGATCGGTTAATCTTTTTAAAGCAGGACAGTACCATGCGATCAGTGATTATTCGAAAATAAATCTTCTGGAAGATACCCGTTATTCAACTCCCTATTATGCTGTCGATCAGTCTTCAGGGTTATGGATGAGTACATCCGAAGCACAAGGGTGTCAAAACGAGATTGATTTGTCCAGCGGGGCGGTATCTGGGTGTGATTCGACCGATCCTTTGTGGAAAATCCGTTTCTCAAGCGCCGATTATGATACTGAAAGTATGTGGGTCAATCTTTATAACGCACGTTTAGAAGTGGGAGACGTTCCTGTATTTTATCTCCCTTATTTTGGCTACCCGACCGATCGAACACGCCGAAGCGGATTATTGATCCCCTCTTTCGGATGGTCGAGTTCGGAAGGGTTCTATTATCAGCAACCGATTTACTTCGCGCCACATAACTGGTGGGATGCAGAGCTTCGTCCCCAAATTCGTACCGACAGAGGTTCCGGTATTTATACCGATTTTCGCTTTGTTGATACAAAATCATCGGAAGGATCGATTCGATTAGGGTACTTTAAAGAGAAGATAGAGTATGCCCAAGAATACGATTTGGCAAATCAAAAACATTATGGATATGACGTTCATTACCGTCATCGTGATCCACTTCGTGAATGGTTCGGAGTAACTTTAGAAGGTGAGTCTGGGCTTTACGTTGAAGGTTCATGGATGAACGATGTTGATTACCTCAATTTGCAACAGAGTGATCAAACGCAAAATATAACGGACAATCAAGTGATGTCTCGTATTAATACCTATTACAGTAGTGAAGATAATTATCTTGGTGCCTATTTCAAACATTACCAATATTTAGACCAAGTGAGTAATGACAACACCCTTCAAACCCTTCCTACCCTCCATTATCATCGCTATTTGGAAACGTTATTCAATGATTATCTACTTTTTAACGGTGATGTAACAGCTACCCATTTTTACAGACCAAACGGAAAAAGGGCGGTAGAGGGGAATTTTAATCTCCCCTTAACCCTTCAAACTGCGCTGTTTGATGATTATATCGATGTTAGTTATACGCTTAATGCCTCTTCCAAAGTAATTGGATTTTACGCAAACGAGCGTGCTAATGAAACGGGAAGTGTTTACGAACAAGGAAAGTATGCCCAATTGGATCATACCTTGAGTGTCGGCACTACCCTTGTCAAATCTTACGAAAGTACAACGCATGTCATTAATCCATTCGCCAGTTATACTTCGGCAGGGAGCCGTTATTATGACGGTTATTATGAAACCTACAAAGATTCATGTGACATTACAGGTACCTATGCCGGTTATCCGTGTGAATTTTACACCCTCTCCGCACCGAGTGATACCCTCTCACTTGGGGTTAACAACTATCTTTTTCAAAATGGCAATCAGTTCCTAGTGGATCGTTTGTCTCAAAATTTTGAGTATGATGATCAACGAAGTTATTACGGTGAACTGCAAAATGAGCTGGAATGGGAGATTACAGAAGCGATTTCCTATTACAATCAAACTGCTTACAATCATGATCGTGATCGCATCACTAAAGAACAAAATACACTGCGCTATAATGATGATATCGTAACGGCAAGTGTGAGTCACTATTATACGGATGAGTTACGTAATAGTACTCCGAAATATGCATCGTATTGGACGGCGGATGCAGCCTATCAGTATAATAGCCACTATCGGGTATTCGGTCTTTTGGCGTATGATTATCGTGAAGATTTGCTAAAGCGTAGCGAAATCGGAATTTTGTATTCGCAACGATGTCTTGATTTTGGGATTCGATACGTTCAAAATCGACGTCCTATTCTAACCAATGCGAATGTGAGTGATTCTGTGAATGATTCTTATATTTTTATTACTATTATCCTCAAACCTATCGGCGGGTCTGAGTTTAATTATAAACTGACCAAATAAAGAGGGTAGTGTATGAAACTGGAAGCAAAAATCGGTCTCTTCGTCGTGATGGCTTTAGGTGCTTTATTATTTCTCTCAACACAGGTAACATCGTTGGGAAAATGGGGTAATGAAGGGTATTTAATCCAAGCCTATATTGAAGACGCTTCAGGGATTGAAAAACATACCCATGTTTTAATGAACGGGGTAACCATCGGAGATGTTGAAGAGATAGCGATTGAGGGCAAGCGGGTAAAATTGACCTTGATGATCGATAACGGTGTCAAAATTCCAAATGATTCATCCGTTATTGTTGCACAAGAATCGCTATTGGGTTCAAAAGTAATTAACATCGTGGTAGGAGATGCAACTGCATTTTTGCAAAACGGCGAATCCCTTTCTCAATCCAAACGCTATGCATCGTTTGATCAGACTAGCGACTCGGTAAATGCGGCTGCCAAAGAGTTAGAGTTGTTATTGAAAGATTTTCGTTCTACTTTAGATGAGGAGCATAGAGCCGCAATTCAAGAGATGATTATTTCATTTCGAAATGTCGGAGTTAATCTTGATGGGGTCATTGTCGAAAACCGAGAAGATCTCCATGCCGCAATTTCCAATTTTAGAGCAATGAGTGCTGGGTTTAGTCAAACGGCCGACACGGTCAATAAAGACCTTCCGGCAATTATGGCGCGGATTAATTCTCTGACGACGCGAATGGATAATATCAGCGGTTCGCTTGAGCATAAACTTCCCGAAGCAGTCGATAAATTTGTCAATATTGAAGATAATGTGAGTGATATATTGGCTGAAAATCGATCTTCGCTTAAAACGGCACTTGAATCGGCAGGTGCATTTTTCAAAAGCGGTGAAGAGGCATTCGGAAAAGTCGATTCGATGTTGAGTAACTTTACCACCAGCGAATTACAAGTGGCCATGCATACGGACTATATGGTACGAGACGGATACGGTAAAGTTTATTTAGGTGTTAATTATCTTCCGAATCCTGAGACCTATTATATGTTTGATTTGGTCAGTACCGATGATTATTCCCAATACGATACCAATCCTCCGGGCAAAAATATCAAGGGAGAAACCTATTATTCTCTCCAATACGGAAAACGGTTTGATAATACGTTATTGCGATTTGGGGCGATCGAATCGACCGGTGGGGTCGGGGTCGATTATTTTATGAATCATGATCGGTTGAAATTCAGCGCAGAAGCGTTCGATTTTAATGCGGTAAATGATATTCGCGGAACACGTGCGCACCTTAAGGCACAGGTACGTTACCAAATGCTCAAACATCTTGAACTCTATGGCGGATGGGATAATTTTCTTAATCCAGAATCGCAAAATATTTTCATGGGGTTAGGTCTTAGATTTATCGATAATGATCTTAAATATTTGACGGGTACCGCATCGATGGCACGTTAGGTGAGTAGATGAGACCGCAACGCTACTTATTTAAAGATCGTTTAGATGCTGCCCTACAGCTTAAAGAACTTCTTCCGCTAGATCAGATGAAGAGTGAGTCTTGGAATCTCATTGCCGTCTCTTCCGGGGGACTTGTGATCGCACAAGAGATCAATAAACGTCTTAAATTACCGGTAGACTTTATTTTTTCGGCAGGGATAACCGCTCCCCAAAATCCTGAATGTGAATTGGCGCGTGTGAGTGAGACCGAAGAGATTGTCATTCATCAAGCACTTGTCGATGCGTTTGATATCCAAGTCGATTACATTTATGGAGAGGCTACCCGTAAACACGAGGAGAAAATTCTTAGTGCTATTTATCAATACCGAAAGGGAGAACATTTTAAATCGATGAAGGGGAAAAATATACTTCTCATCGACGAGGGGAGCGAAACAGGGCTAAAACTGATGTGTGCCGTTAAAACGGCATTTGCCCAAAAAGCAAAAGCGGTCTATATTGCAGCACCGATTATGCCCTCCAGTGTTGTAGAAGCACTGGATCCTATAGTGGACGGCATATTTTGCCTCCAAGAGATTGACGACTATATCGACACGGGGTATTATTACCACGAGTTCGAGACGGTAGATGAAGAAACGATAGAGACTATTTTGGAGAGAAGAGATGAATTACAACGTTGAATTAGCATTAAAGAATAAAACTGAAGCGTATGCTTTTAATCAAGTAGCGGCACAAGCTAACGGAGCGGCGTGGCTCAAATGCGGGGATACCGTAATTTTAGCAACAGTCGTTGTTGATGAGACCGATTTTGTGGATGAGGATTTTTTACCCTTAACCGTACAATACATTGAGAAAAGTTACGCTGCCGGAAAGTTTCCGGGAGGGTTTATTAAAAGAGAAACTAAGCCGAGTGATTTTGAAACACTCACTTCGCGGATCGTCGATCGATCGCTTCGTCCGCTATTTCCGAAAGGATTTGCCAATCCGATTCAAATTACCGTAATGGTACTAAGTGCGGACAAAGAAGCGGACTTGCAAGTTTTGGCACTCAATGCCGCATCAGCGGCACTTTACGTATCGGACATTGATATTTTTAATTCAGTCAGTGCCGTTCGTGTCGCTAAAATCGACGGAGAGATTGTTTTCAATCCGACCCGAAGTCAACTTGAACAAAGTACCCTTGATTTGTATTTAGCGGGAAGCAAAGACGATATGTTGATGATCGAGATGCAAACACTTGGAAGCGATGAGATCGAAGTGGTTGATATCGGGATGATTGATCCGATGGTGGAGTCGGCAATGAGTGTTCCGAGTATCTCTGTACGTGCATCGAATGCAATGCATGAAGATGAGCTTATCCGCGTTCTTGCATCGGCTCAAGAAGCTTTGTTCGAATCAAACAGTGCGTATGAGGCTGCGTTTAAACCATTTGCATCAGAACCATTTGAACTTCAATTTGTGATCAGTGAAATGAACGGCGAGATGATGGAATATGTCCGTGCGAACCATACCGAAGATCTCAAACAAGGGATTAACCAAATGGCAAAAACGGAGCGAAGCACGGCACTTCGTACCATCCGTAAAGCGATTATGGTCGAAAAGCCGCAATGGAATGAACACGAATTGAAAAAAGCGATTGAGAGTGTGAAACGTTCAATGGTACGCTCCCAAATCTTAGATGAAAAAGTACGCGCTGACGGTCGTACTTTGACTGAAGTACGACCGATTCGTATTGAGACGAACGTATTACCGAGTGCGCATGCATCGGCACTTTTCACACGAGGCCAAACTCAGGCATTGGTTATTTTGACGTTGGGCGGAATGAAAGATGCGCAGATGTTTGAAAACCTCACCGACAGCGGAACTCAAAATGAAGCATTTATGGTTCACTATAACTTTCCGGGATTCAGTGTCGGAGAGCCATCACCGATCGGAGCGCCGCGCCGCCGCGAATTGGGTCATGGTAATCTTGCTAAACGGGCATTGGAAGGTGCATGTGTACGAAACGGTCAAACCATTCGTCTTGTTTCCGAAATATTGGAGTCTAACGGTTCCTCTTCAATGGCAACGGTATGCGGCGGATATATGGCGCTTCGAGCCGGAGATATAGAGATGGCAGATCCGATTGCCGGTGTTGCGATGGGAATGGTCCAAGAGGGGAATCGTCATGCAATTTTGACCGATATTATGGGGCTTGAAGACCATGACGGTGACTTGGATTTTAAAGTAGCGGGATCAAAAGCCGGTATAACCGCAATGCAGATGGATATCAAACTCGGCGGTATCCATTTAGACGTTCTCAAAGAGGCTCTCTATCAGGCTGCCGAAGCACGGGCTCATATTATTGACATCATGCTTAGCAGCGAGGATAAAATCGAATTGAATGAGGGGACGTTGCCGAGCACCGATCTTTTTCATATTGATCCGAGTTTTATCGGAGATATCATCGGGCAAGCGGGTAAAACGATTCGGGATATTATCGAGCGTTTTGATGTTACGATAGATATCGATAAGAAAAAAGGATCGGTTAAACTGACCGGTAAAAACCGTGACGGATTACGCGGGGCACGCGATCATATTGAGGGGATCGTGAGCGGTGCCACTCCGGTGGAAAAAGTGGAATATAAAGTGGGTGACATCGTTAAAGGGAAAGTAAAAAAAATCGTTGATTTCGGGGCATTTATCGAACTTCCGGGGGGGATTGACGGACTGATCCATATCTCTAAACTCTCCGATGGTCATATCAGCCGTGTGAGCGATGTAGTAAGCGAGGGGGATGAACTGATGGTAGAGATCGTTGAGTTCAAAGGCAACAAGATCGGATTAGGTCGAGCTAAGTAATTTTTTAGCTCATCCTCACTATACTTCCACCCACAAAGTGATAAGTAGGGACACATATCCGAACAGACTTTGATTTAAATACGGAGATTACTCATGAAAAAAGTTCTTTTTCTTATGCTCGCTCTTGTTGCTTCAGTATTCGGTGCTGAAGAAGCGGTAGCGGTTGTTGAAGCTGCTGTTGAAGCGGCACCTGCTGCTGCGGCTGCATCTGCAGACGTTGCAAACCAAACATTGAAAGCGTACTCTATGATCGCTGCGGGTGTTGGTCTTGGTTTGGCTGCACTTGGTGGAGCAATCGGTATGGGTAGCACTGCTGCTGCAACTATCGCTGGTACAGCTCGTAACCCAGGTCTTGGCGGAAAATTGATGACTACTATGTTCATCGCTCTTGCTATGATCGAAGCACAAGTTATTTATACACTTGTTATCGCTCTTATCGCTCTTTACGCTAACCCATATTTGGCTGCGTAAGGTTTGACCTTTCTCTCCGGTCAGCTTCGGCTGATCGCTTTTTATTCTTTACGCGGACGTGGTGGAACGGTAGACACACTACCTTGAGGTGGTAGCGCATTACGTGTGTGGGGGTTCAAATCCCCCCGTCCGCACCATCCATTTTTTTCTTCAATTACATAAAAATCCAACCTTTTCTTCACAAACATCTTCTTTCCTGTTGTAATTTTGTCACATTTATGAAGTATAATAAGATATGCAAATCACAAGTCAAAAGGATTAAAAATGGCCTATATTACACAACTTAAACATTTAATTCAAAATGAACTCATTCCCGATGTAGAAGAGCATATTGATGATATTTTCGAATCCATAGCTTCACAAAAAGATGCGACAACGGAAGAGAGAGTACAGCTTGAAGATATGCAAGCGCTTCGTGATGAATACAAAGAACTTTTAACAGAGTTAAATAGTGGACAAATAGATGAAGAAGAGGCGGAACAACTTTATACGGAACTTACCTCTATGCGTGAAAATGAGGGAGATGATGATCTTTATGATGATGAAGACGATGAAGATGAAGACGATTACGATGAGTTTGACCTTGAAGACGAAGATAATCAGTATTAATGGCTAAGTACGTTTTACTCGATACCGAGACAACAGGTGCGGGAGATACGGATCGCATTATTCAACTGGGATACATCGTCTTGGATGGAAAAAACGTTGATGTCTATAATGATATGTGCAGTAGCGATGTTCCGATCGGATACGGTGCGATGGAAGTGCACGGAATTACCCCTGAAATGATTGAGGGAAAACCCAAATGTGTAGAAACTCCAGCTTTTCAGACACTTTGTGAACTCAATACTCCTGAGAATATTCTTATTATTCATAACGCACCGTTTGATCTTGGAATGCTCTCTAAAGAAAATTTTACATCGCATATGCGTCTTATTGATACACTTCGATGCGCACGCCATTTATTCGATGATGAAGAGTCACATCGGTTACAGTATTTTCGGTACGCTTTAGGATTGTATAAAATTGAACAATCGGAAGCGGATGCCCTCGGTATTGTGGTAAAAGCACACGATGCGATTGGTGATGTACTGGTTCTAAAGCTCTTTCTTACAGAGCTTCGCAAACGATTGCAAGAGCGATATGAGGGGGTAAACCCGATTGATAAAATGGTTGAACTGACCCAAACCCCCGTTTTTTATACCCGTCCTTTGAAGTTTGGCAAATACAAAGGGAAAACACTTACGGAGATAGCTGAGACGGATAAAGGGTATTTATCGTGGATGCTTGGAAATATGGAGAGTCTCGATGAAGATATGCGTTACAGTATCGGAAGAGTTTTAGGAAATTCCTAAAACGTTGTTTTTGTCGATGTGGCGATTTCGCTTAGGCGATACGCCGCATCAACATGACCGTGACGCATCGCTTTTTTCCACCACTCCATCGCTTTATCGATATCTTTCTCAACCCCTTCACCGTAAAAATAGATCATCCCCATGTGAAATTGTGCTTCAGGATCGCGTTTGTAGGCGGCTAATGGGTAGAGAATCTCATGGGCTTTGGTGAAATCTCCTGCATCATACGCAGCAATTCCCTCGTAAAGTTCTTCCATTGTTAAAATCCTTTTAAACTGTTAATGACATTATAGCGTTGCGTCATTTTTTTAGCCTGATGGTTTATAATGCGCGTTATGAACTATGAAAAGCTTTGCGGTCAATCGATATTATTGTTGGGGAAAACCCGCGCGTTGAATCTCGTAGAGTTTGATACCCTTCTTAAACTTCATAAAATTGAGCGTATTGACAGTTATAGGGAGGGGGTTGCTCTTATTATCGAGGGACGAATGATGAATCCCTATGAAGAGGGAGAATCTCTACGTCTTTATGAGATGCAAAAGATACCTATAGTCTCTTTGGAAGGGGTAGAAAAGTGGCTGTGCCAAAGTATCGAACCCGATAGGCTATTAATGAGTCTCAAGCTCTCCCGTAATCAGGAACGTCTTGTTAATTTTCTACAAAATCCATATATTACGGATGAGCTTTTTTTTAAATTACTAAAGCTATATGATTGGCAGGGGGAAGGGTTGTTTGATAATGATACCAATCGAGATGTAACCGCCGCTATTATCGGGCGATTTTATGTCGATTTGGATCGTAATCATAACGTTCAGTATGCGATGAGCGGTATGGCACATTTGATTGAACGTTATGGAAATAGAGACCTTATAAATGCGATTGCGGAACTCGCCCCTATTGTCAAAGAGTTAAAAAATCCGACAGACCGCTCTCTCATAGGGGTACTGGATGCTATGGCTCTGCATAGTGATACGGATAAGAGAATCTTAGCTCAATTAATAAACACACGTGCCGAATTACTAGCGCATCGTGAGCCTTTGAGCTTGGAAGCGGAGCTACTTTCACTCGAAAACGAGGCGGTGAATAGAGTTCTCTCTCTTAACAAGACGCTTTCAGATAAAGGTGCAGATACATTGGAAAAATCTTATCCCCAGCTCATTGCGGGAAATGTTTTCCTGAGTGATGAGCGGTTTGATAGGCTAATCGGAGGATATGCCCGCTATTTAGCAACTAATCCAACCCTTACGATAGTGATGCAGGATCGTTTGAGTACTTTAGCTGATGAAGAGGTACTGAAAGCATTGGTTACGAACCGCGTTGCGGAATCTAGCCTTTTAAATCAGTTTTTTGAGAGCGGGAGATTGAAAGCGGAGTTGGCCTCTAACCCTTCGCTCTCATCCGATAAGCTGGAGATCCTCTACGCCAGCGGTGAGTCCGAAGTGTTATCTGCTTTAGCTCGTAATACCGCTACACCGGTTGAGATATTGTATCAGCTCTCTCTCGATCAACGGTTTGAACGTTTGGTTAAAACAAACCCGACTTTTGGAAAACACATACAAACTCATAATATAGGATGGCTTTAATGCGCAGCTCATACGCGAAAACGACGATAGAAGCGTTAATAGAATCACAAATACCGACGTTTTTGTGGGGAGCACCTGGGATTGGAAAATCCTCTATCATAAAACAAATTGCGCGTGAGAAAAATTTGGAGTGTATTGATTTACGCCTCTCATTGCTT
Source organism: Sulfuricurvum sp. (assembly GCF_031427015.1). Taxonomy (GTDB): domain Bacteria; phylum Campylobacterota; class Campylobacteria; order Campylobacterales; family Sulfurimonadaceae; genus Sulfuricurvum. Next base: position 364,490 of record NZ_JASJOW010000002.1, read on the forward strand.
GATCCCACCGATCTTAAGGGAATTCCGTTTTATGAGAAGGATTCCCATACGGCACTCTGGGCACCGCCATCGTTTTTGCCGCGTGAGGGGAAGGGAATACTTTTTCTCGATGAGCTTAATGCGGCTGCTCCTGCGGTGCAAGCTTCGGCGTATCAGTTGATTTTGGATCGCAAAGTGGGAGAATACACCCTCCCTGAGGGGTGGGCGATTGTTGCTGCAGGAAACCGTGAGGGAGATCGCGGCGTGGTCTATCGTCTCCCCTCACCTCTGGCAAATCGATTTGTTCACATCGAGATGGAGGTGAGCAGTGAGGATTGGAGAATGTGGGCGGTAAAGTCGCGTATTGATCCTCGCTTAATCGCGTATATCGGATTTAAAAACAGTGCACTGTTCGGATTCGATCCACTCAAAAACGAGCGGAGTTTTGCGACACCGCGCAGTTGGGAAGCCGTTCATAGGATTCTTCAAAGCCCATTATCCAGAGATCTACTACTAGAAGCGATTTCAGGTGCGGTTGGGGAAGATGCCGCCGTCGATTTTTTAGGGTATTGCAAAATCATGGATAAGCTTCCCGATATTGAGGCAATTTTACGAGGAGTTGAGAGCGAAGCACCGAGTGAACTCTCCACCCTTTATGCCCTCTCTAATCTCCTTGTATCACGTCTTTTGTCCGATCCAAATGAAGAAGCCCTTTCGCACGTGTTGCGCTATAGCTTGAAACTCAAAAACGAGTTTGCCGTCCTCATCGTCCAAGACCTACAGCGTCAGGGGGTGGCGATGGAGCATCTGGACGCGTTTGGCGAATGGGTTGAGGCCTACGCGTATCTGCTATGATCGATTTTTCTCCCCTTAAAGCCAAATTACTCCTCGATTATCCGTTTTTCGGCACGATTGCCAGCGGTATGGAGAGTGTCGTAAACGATAATATCGAGAGTTTTACGACCCGTGAGGGGAAGTTTGAGTATCGTGAGGGGTATATGGAGCCTCTGAGTGAGGGTGAGCAGATGTTTGCTCTGTGCAACGCTGCACTGCATGAGGCGCTCTCGCATACCGCTCGTCGGGGAAATCGGAGCCCATGGCTGTGGAATATGGCATGTGACTATGCAATTAATACGTTACTGATCGAGAGCGGTTTTACCCCACCTCCTGCTATTACCTATGATAAACGGTTCGGTAATCTGAGTGCGGAAGAGATCTATCATGAACTCTCGCTTGAATTTTTAGATCAGGAACAAAACGACCGAGACGGTGACGAAGGGCGAGACGACGATGGGCTAGATGAAAAGCTCTCTCGTGCACAGCGTGAGAAGCGCTCAGCGGAGGCATTGGATAAATCAGACCCCCTCAGCGAAGCGATCCACCGTCTGATCCAGTCGAACAAAAAGTCTCTCATCGATTGGCGTAGTGAACTGCGTGAGGAAATCGGCGGGTATTATGTGAGTGACTACACACTCATCCCTCCGAGTAAAAAGCTCCTTTATGATGGATTCTATCTACCGGGCGTCCATTCTCGACATTTGGAGCTGGCTATTGCGATTGACAGTTCGGGATCGGTCGATGAGGTGCTATTGACACAATTTATTGCCGAGGTAGAATCGATCACGGAGTTATTCGGCTCTTATACGATCGATCTGATGGTCTGTGATGATAAAATACGCTCCTATGAGAGATTTGAGAGGGGAGAGAGCATCACCTATACCCTCAGCGGGGGAGCGGGGACAGACTTTAGACCCGTATTCGAGCTGATTGAGTCGTGGGTATATCGTCCGAAACTCTTGCTCTATTTCACCGATTTGGAGGGAAAATTCCCTCTGTACGAGCCGCCGTATGACGTGCTTTGGATTGCCCCTAACATTATAGATGTTCCGTTTGGGCGGGTAATAGTATTAAAGGATGAGAATGATTGAAAATGCACTAAAAATTTTGGAGCATTCGAGCCTCTTTATCACCGGCGGTGCAGGTGCAGGGAAAACAACATTAACACTGGCTCTAATAGAAGATGCACTGCAAAAAGGAAAATCAGTGGCTCGTCTCGCCTCGACGGGGATGGCGGCGACGTTGATCGGGGGGCAGACCCTTCACAGTTTTTTTGATCTTGGGATCGCCAACTCTCAGGAAGAATTAGAGCGCAACGGTAAACTCGAACCCTCCAAAAAGATCGTTAAACTGATCAGGACGATGCAGATCATCGTTATCGATGAGATTTCGATGGTGGGTGCACCGTTGCTCGATATGATCTGCCTTCGGCTTCTTCAAACCGAATTTAGCGGTCGGGTTATCGTGGTAGGGGACTTTTTACAGCTTCCTCCTGTTGTTAGAGGAAATGAGCCGATCTACTTTGCCTTTGAATCTCCCAGTTGGGAACGGCTTGGATTTAAAACACTTCATTTGGAGGGGTCATACCGTACGCATGAAGCGGACTTTTTGAACCTTTTGGAAAAAGTACGTCATGCCCGTATTGATGAAGAGGCGGTAGGGGCGTTAGAATCATTGGTGCGTCCGCTAAATGAAGACAAATCGACCATGACCCTTTTGTACGGAAAAAATATCAGTGCTCAAAACCATAATCGCGCGCAGTTGGAGCATCTAAACGGTGAGATAATAGAACTTACGACCTATGTCACTCTTCATGATAAAAAGATGCAGGAGCGTGACGTGGATCGATTTATGGTTGAGAGCCGTATCGAGCCGATTCTAGCACTGAAAGTGGGTGCACCGATCCTCTTTACCCGAAATGCATGGAATTACTATAATGGCGAGCGAGGGCGAATCACCTCTATCGAAGAGGATTGTGTATGGGTAAAAAAATCCGATGGGGTGAGTGTCAAAGTGGAGCGTGTCGATACCACTAAAACCAGATGGGTGGAGAAGGGGAAGACGGCTAATGAAGAAAAACTTATCACCCTCAGCCAGTTTCCGATCACCCTCGCATTTGCCATTACAATTCATAAATCACAGGGAATGTCTTTGGCGGACTACGTCATCGAGACGAATGAAATCTTTGCACCCTCACAGTTTTACGTCGCACTCTCACGCTCCGTATCCGCCCATCGTGTTACGCTGATTCGTCCTAATCGTGGGTGGGAAAAACTCTGTTTCGTTCACCCGAAAGCCATTAGATTTTTGGATACGCTATCGGAGTAAAACCCCGATTAGCTACGCCAACGTTGAGTTTTCCTCGTCGGAAAGCCCACGCGCACTTGTGCGCTTATTAATTCTAGTTTTTTATATTACTAAACGCTGAGCCGATGATAACACGGTACGAGAACATCGTGCTAAATACGGCTGAGAGTAATGCCACCGCGACCATCATATACATAACGGCAAGCTGATACGAGATAGCGCTCAGCGGATCGGCTCCCGCGAGGAGCATTCCTGTGGTGATCCCTGGGATATGGATAATCCCGACTGTCTGGAGCATATTGAGCGTCGGGATCATCGAGGCTTTGACGGAGGCTTTAGAGGCAAAGCGCAGTGCCTCTTTAAGAGGTGCCCCGAGCGCCACCATCCCCTCGATAATTTCTATCGTATTTTTAACCTCTGCACGGAACCGTTCGGTGCTTTGGGTATAGACGTTGAGGGCATTGCCGATGATCATCCCTCCGATAGGGATCATCTCATGGGGAACCATGTGAATCACCCCGAATGCCATCATCGATAAAAAAACAATCCCTGATGATGCCCCAAGGGTAAAAAAAGCGATCTTAAAACTATCCTCTCCTAAAGGTGTACGTTTTCGAGCAGTGTAGGCACCGAATGTTACCATCCCCAATAGGACGAAAAATAGTAACGAGGGGTGCTCAATTTTAAAGAGATAAACGAGGGCATAACCAAGGAGTCCCAATTGCACCATAGCCAAAATGGAGTTCGTCAGAATCGTTTTTTCGAGACCGAAGTTTTCACGGCGTGAATACCATAGAGCAAAGATTATGAGAAGATATGAGGCTAAAAAAGAGTATTGCATAAAAGAAGAATAGGGAGTTTTGTATTAAAAGTGGCTTCCCCGAAAGGGGAAAAGGAGAGATTAAAGGCTATCAGAGTGAGCGGCAAGATACTCAGCAACACCCTCAGTGCTCGCTTTCATACCGGCGTCACCTTTTGCCCAACCTGCTGGACAAACTTCACCGTGCTCGTTCGTGAACAACATTGCATCGATCATACGAAGCATCTCATCGATGTTACGTCCAAGCGGAAGGTCGTTGATAACCGCGTGACGAACGGTTCCGTCTTTGTCGATCAAAAATGAACCGCGAAGAGCAACCGACTCACCGAAAAGTACGTCGTAATCACGTGAAATTTGTTTATTCAAATCAGCTACGAGTGGGTAACGAACTTGCCCGATACCACCTTGGTTTACCGGAGTATTTTTCCATGCAAAGTGGCTGAATTGTGAGTCAACGGATACACCGATTACGTTGATTCCACGTTCTGTGAACGCATCAAGACGGTGATCAAACGCGATAAGCTCAGATGGGCATACAAATGTAAAGTCTAACGGGTAGAAAAAAAGTACAGCACCTTTTTCACCGAGGTTTTCGTATAAGTTGAAGTTGTCAACGATTTGGTTGTTTCCAAGAACGGTTGTAGCGGTAAAATCAGGAGCTTTTTTTGTAACGAGCATGGTATTTCCTTGTATGGTTTTCGAGTAATATGGGGAAATTGTAACACACAAAGATTAATTCAACTGAGATGCAAAAAGTTAACTTAAAATCCTAAAGGATAATTTTTATTATTTAGAATAGCCATTATATATACTTGGATTTGCTTTGGATATAATCACTGTTATGCTTACCTTTAAAATGCTATTTTCACTGATGCTCCGATACAAGCGCTCTCTTATTTTAGGGAATATCATCGCCATTCTTGCTACCCTCATCTCCATTCCTATCCCTTTACTGATCCCTTTAATGGTGGATGAGGTTCTTCTTAAAAAAGGGGGAACGATCAGTGAAATGATCGATACCTTTAGTACCCTGCATGAGCCGCTTCTTTACATCGGAATCGTGTTAGCCGTGACGATCTTTTTACGTTTTCTATTTTTTATCCTCAGTGTCGCTTCTCAGAAATTTTTTATCACCCTTTCTCAAGAACTCAGCTTTAGTGTTCGTGTGAGAGCATTGGAGCATTTGAAAGTAGTTTCGATGTCCGAATACGAACGTTTGGGAAGCGGTAAGGTTATTACCCATCTTATCACCGATATTGATACGATTGAGCAGTTTTTAGGAAGCGCCCTCTCAAAACTGATCGTCTCGGTCGCAACCCTTATTGGTGTAGCGGGAGTATTGATTTGGATTAACCCGCTTTTTGGACTTCTCATTATTATTTTTCAGCCCCTTATTATGATTGTGACCCGTAAAATTTCGGGAAGTGTCGGAAAGCTCAAGAAAGAGCAAAATAGAACCATCGGCGAGCTTTCTGATAACCTCACGCAGATGTGTGATCTCTTCGGTCAAATTCGTGCGAGTAACAAAGAGGAGCGATTTATCGCGAGTGCGATCAGCCAATCACAGAGATTGCGTCAGAGTGCCAGTGAATACGGAATCAAGGCATTAAGGGGAGAACGCTACTCGTATACCCTTTTTTTGAGCGGATTTGAGATTTTTAGAGCACTCGGACTGGTGATGGTTCTGTATTCCGATCTCTCTATCGGACTGATGTTCGGGATATTCGGCTATTTATGGTTTATGATGACTCCGGTACAGGATTTACTCTCGATGCAGTACAGCTTTGCCAATGCCAAAAATGCCCTCTCTAGGCTGAATGAGCTCCTTTTGCTTCCCACCGAACCGAAATCTTCGCAGCCCTCAGTCGTATTGGATGAGGCATCTGCCCTCTCTATCCAGACACGCGATTTAGTGTTTAGCTACGGTGCGAATGAGGCGGTTCTAAAAGGGTTAAATATTCATATCCGCTCCGGAAGCACGGTAGCGATCATCGGGGCAAGCGGCAGCGGTAAAAGCACCCTTTCTCAATTGTTGGTTGGGTTTTATCCCCCTACGTCCGGGGATATTCTCTACAATGGGGTCAGTGTGGAAAAAATCGGCTTTTCACAGATACGTGACAAAGTCTTTGTGGTATTGCAACAGCCTCTGATGTTTAATGAGTCGCTTCGGTTTAATCTCACGATGGGTGATGAGATAGGTGAGGATAAGATATGGGAAGCGTTACGCATCGCACAGCTTTTTGAGTTTGTTCGGTCATTGCCGCAGGGACTTGAAACACAGATTGGTAAATTCGGAATTCGTCTCTCCGGAGGTCAGCGCCAGCGTCTTAGTATCGCACGGATGGTATTAGCTGACCCAAAGGTGGTCATTTTTGATGAATCTACTTCGGCTTTGGATGTGCATACAGAGAGTGCATTATTCGAAGCACTGAAAGAGTTTTTGAGAGAAAAAACAGTCATTATTATTGCCCATCGTTTGAGTACGATTACCAAGGCCGATTATATTTATGTACTTGAAAATGGTACTATATTGGAAGAGGGGACACGTGAAGCATTGGAAGAGCAAGAGGGGAGCTTTAAAAGCTTCGTTCATCATCAGCATTAATAAGGAACTATTATGGAAAATAAATTATTTGTCCGCTTTATGATCTTTTCAGCCCTAGGGCTTACCGTATGGCTCTTTTTACCTTTTTTAAAAAGTTTTTTCATCGCTTTTTTATTGGCTATCGTTATCTCTCCGCTTTACCATTATGTGGAAATTAAAATCTGCCGCTATGAGCGCTTACGGAATATGGCATCTCTCATAGCGGCGGGAATTGTAACGTTAAGTCTCTCTTTGCTCCTATTTGTCCCTATTGCAATGTTTTTATTTTATTTGTTTGATCAGCCTTCGAATGTGATGGCGATTATTCGTGCGCTGGGAGATAAGATCGATACCCTCAGCTCCTATCTCCCCACGTTCTTGGGATGGCTAAAAGAGCCTTTGGAAAATTTGATTTTATTGGGCAAAGCGCATAAAGATGAGATTATTGCTACCCTCGCCGCATGGTTGGGAAGCGGAGTTCAAACGTTTATGGCGATGCTTACCGAGATGGTGATGATTGTTATCTTTTTCTTTTTCTTGACGTGGTATGGGCGGAGTCTTAAACTTTTTCTACTCCCCATCATCCCCCTTTCTCGAACATTAAAACGGGGATTTTTTAGTGATATGATGACGACGACGGCGGTGGTGTTTTACACACTGGGCGGTGTGATGATCGCACAGGGATTTGCATTTGGAATTTTTATCGCTTTTTTTGAAGGATACAACCCCTTTTTGCTTGGATTTATGACCGGTGTCTCGGCGATTATCCCTGTTGTCGGTACCGCTTTGGTCTGGATTCCGGTTGCATTGCACGAGTATTTTGAGGGAAACATTATGAATGCTTTGATTATTGCCTTCTATTCGTGGGCAATGATGGCATTTTTTATCGATAATATTGTTAAATTGGTGATTTTGAATTTTGTCAATCGGAAATTAAGTGACGGGAAAAGCCGTATTAATGAATTTATGATTTTCTTTGCTATTGTAGGCGGTTTGGCAACATTCGGCTTTTGGGGATTTATTATCGGTCCGGCGATTGTAGCGTTTACGCTGACAACGCTTCGGATGCTTCGTAAAACCAATCGGAAGTTTTACCCATAAGGGAAAAAAGAAGGAGCCTCCTTCTTTATTGCGCGCTAAGCGCTTTTACTTCCTCGCGTAAGCGGGCAAGCTCGGTCATGATGGCGGTGATTTCATCGGTTGTTTTAGGCTCGCTACCGTGAGTATAGCGTTCAATTGTCGATTGAACATTTTGAGTTAACGTGTCGAGTTTACTTTTTGCTTTTTCAATCAAACTATTATGATCAATATTGAGATTGCCTTCAAGCTCGTGAATTTTATCGACGATTTGATCTTGATGTTTATAGAGGTAGTATCCTGCAATTCCGCCGAGTGCGGCACCTACGATAAAGCTGAGTGTGTTGTCTTGGTTCATATGTTTCTCCTAAGGGTTATTTTTTTTCTTGAAAAATTGCGAAATCGCTCCGATAGCGAGTGAGCCGATGGTCACTTTGGCAATGCCGTTTGAAGCTTTAAGTGCAAGTGTTTTGGTCTCGTCATGGAGAAACGAGATCAAATCATGTAATTCATGCAAGGAGAGTTTTGATTTATCGCTCAGTACCTTGGACTCCACTCTGAGTTGAGAGAGAAGCTCATTGACCTCATGGAGGGTTAATGCTGCTTTGGTCGAAAGAAAACTAAGCTCATTTTGTACATGGGCAATAAATTCTTGCGTCTTTTGCATGGTTTTAATCGAGTAGGTTCCGATGAAAATAATCACCGCTGTAATGATCACCATGCAAAGGGCGATAATGCCGACAAAAAGAGTGAGTAACTCTGTTTCATTCATCGATTTGACCTCCGGCGTGAATAAACTATTATACCTTTCTTTTTAAAATATAGGGTAATATCATTACACTAACAAAAGAGAGAAGGTGCGACACAATGTACTCTTTGGAAACGGTTCTTATTGCTTTCGGACTCACATTATTTGCCGGTTTATCGACGGGAATAGGGGCGGCACTCGCCTTTTTTTCCAAAAGTGATAATACGCGGCTACTCTCTATCGGACTGGGATTCTCGGCAGGGGTGATGATCTATATTTCGTTTGCCGAGATTTTGGTTAAATCAAAAGCCTCTTTTGCCCTTCAATTTAGTGATAGTAGCGCCGAAGCGTTGATGTTGATCTGTTTTTTTTCAGGGATTGCATTGGCATTTGGAATCGACCGTTTGGTTCCCGAAGATGTGAATCCGCATGAACTCAAATCCGATCAGGCTTTAGCCCCGTTAAAAACCGAACACAGAGAATCAAAACAAAAAATGATGCTTCACCGTACCGGAGTTTTTACCGCTTTGGCGATAGCAATACACAATTTTCCGGAAGGTTTTGCTACGTTTGTGTCGGCATTGGATTCTCTCACACTTGGGCTTGGAATCGCCCTTGCGGTAGCCATTCATAATATACCCGAAGGGATGGCGGTATCCTTGCCGATTTATCATGCGACCGGTGAGCGAAAGCGGGCATTTTGGTTTGCCTTCGGTTCAGGATTAGCCGAACCCATCGGAGCGGCTTTGGGGTTCTTTTTATTGATGCCGTTGATGGGAGACCTAACCCTAGGGATTACTTTTGGAATCGTAGCGGGAATAATGATCTATATTTCTCTTGATGAACTGCTCCCCTCCTCACGGGTGTACGGCAATGCCCATACGGCGATTGCGGGAATTGTCGGTGGGATGGGGGTAATGGCGTTAAGTTTGCTGCTTTTTAAAATTGTCTGAAATAATGAAGCGTTTGATAAATGGCAATTCCGTCTTTCCCTAAAAAACGTTTCATCGATCGGATCAGCAGATAGGTTAGACGATAGCGGCTTCCCTCACTCACTAAATGATCCCACAAATCAGGACGGAGTGAGCGATGATAGTTCTCCAGTGTGATAGCGATCAGTTCAGGTGAATGGAGTTTACGATAGAGGGCGTGAACAAATATAAATCCGTCTCGAATAATCGCTTCTTGAGAGGTAAGGGTTGATTCTAAATTCTCTTCAAAATCCATAAAATAGATTTTCCCCTCTTTGTAGGTAATATCACGCAATGCCGGACGAGAGTGATAGAGACCTTTGTTATGCATCTGCGCAAGTGCTGCAGAGAGTTTGTTGCAGATTTCAATTTTCTCATCAAAAGTAGTCTCTTCTTGATTGAGCAGTGAGCTCAGCGGAACTCCTCCGTCTTTTAAAACCAGATAATTTTCATGGACAAGGATCACTTCGGGAACATCAACCCCTTGAGTCTTTAGAAAAATAAGTTTTTTTGATTCATAGGCTAAGGATGCTTTCGGATCGGTCACGACCGTCGGTTTAAAAAAATTGTTTTTCAATAACTTAGATAAGAGGAGAGCTAGCGTATGCCATATATTGGCCTCACCGATTTCAGGCTGCTTAATCCACAGCTTTTCCCCTTCAAACTCAAAACTAAAGGTTCTGCGATAGCTTTGAGTGCTGAGTAGTTGTTCAACAATCGGTTGTAATCTAAGTGTGTCCATAATATTTTCTATTCATATAAGTAATTAATGCATATTATAAAATATTTTATATTAATCCTCTCTATGGAAGAAGGATTCACACACGAGTAACATCTTTTTTTAAGCGCTTAAAATATATACTTTATATATTCTATTTATATTGAAGGGATATCAAATGATCCTTACACTCTCGCACCAAAAAGGGGGAGTCGGTAAATCCACGATAGCATGGAATCTTGCCGTAAATTTCTCCAAAATTATCGATACGCGTATTGTGGATCTCGATACGCAGCGTTCTCTGACGGTGAGCAATGCGCTACGGCATGAGCACGGGCTTACTCCGATACCGATGATATATTTTGACACTCCCGAAGAGTTGGCACAATACGCGGCAGAAGATTCCGACGACGTTCTCACCGTAATAGATTCGGGAGGGTTTGACAGTGCTTTTAATCGTGTTGCTATTATTGCATCGGACTTGCTTATCACCCCTGTGAGTGATAAGCCTTTTGATTTGATGGGGTTACAAAAATACGAAGAGATACTCAAAAGTCTCTCAATCATACAAGGCGAAACACTAAAAACCCATGTTCTTTTCAATAACATTAATCCTGCGATGAAGCGGTTTGGTGAGCTGGTTGATTTTATCTGTATGTCGGAGCATTTTGAGCTAATGGTCTCAATTCTGCGCCAGCGTGTAGATATTGCCCATTCAGTCGGTGAGGGGAAGAGTATCAAAGAGTACCGAGTTTTCAGCCGTGCCGATCAAGAGATGGATGAGTTATTTACGGAAGTAAAATCCATCTTAAATATAAAATAAATATTTAAAATATATATAAAGGATATAAAATGATCAAAAAAAGTTTTTTGCAAAATATTGAAAAAGTGAAAAGTTCCGCCGCAATGAGTGAACGAGAGGTGAAAATAAAAAGTGAAAAAGAGAAGAAAAAAAAGCTTATTACAATTCCGACCGGATGGGAAGATAAAATCCGTGAATTTCACGGAGGGACGGTAAGCGCTTATATTCTTATCGCACTTCAAGAGCGGATGCAGCGGGATGGTTTGATTTAATAGTCTATAAACTAATCGTTATCCACGGTATCAAGGGAGTACCAACTTTTAGTCGCTTTCGTCGGTAAGTCATCTCTGCTTTTGTCGAGTAGCTGCTGAAAAATCTTAACGTTTCGGATGAGTTTATGCTCAGATTGCGACGTAGAAACATTGCTATCGATTTTTTTCTTTTCATTTAGCTCAATCGGCTGAATAGGGATCCATTTTTTTTCTGCAGTCTCTGCACACAAGCCGGCTGCAATAATGAATAAAAAACAAACACTCTTCATAACTACCCTATAGTTGAATGACGCTATAATACAACATTTCTTAGGGACTGAGAAGGTAAAAAAGGTGAGAATATATGATTAAAATTATAAATAGTGAAGAGTTTTCCTATTTTTTGCGTATTAACAGAAATGAAATTATCAAAAGATGGATGAATAAAAGTGAAGTACAAAATGTTTTGCATAGACACTCTTTACCAGTAATTGAAAAAAACACTCACCTTTTTTATCAATTTTGCGATTGTTATATCAGTGTCATAGAATGGCGTGCCACCGTGTCGGAATGCCAAGTAAAATTAGACTTTTTACAATTGTTAAATAACTATAATGTGACGGTCGCCGATCTTTTCACCCTTATTACAAAACTCAAAAATGCGATCGAGGAGATTATTTTTGAAAACGGGAATCTCTCCTTTGCTCTGCAAAGCGAAATCGACTCTCTCACTCTGGAGATGGGAAATGATTTAGCAAATAATTTTGAAATTCTTACCAAAAGCAATCAGAACTATAAAAGTGAAAATTCAAACCTTTTGACCGAATATAAAAAAGCGGTAGATTTAAGTAATATCGTCTCAAAAACAAACCCGAAAGGGGTAATCACCTACGTGAATGACAAGTTTTGTGAGATATCGGGATACACACGAGACGAACTCATAGGGAAACCGCATAACATTATTCGACACCCCGATATGCCAAGAGAAGCGTTTAAAGACCTGTGGGACACCATCAAGGCGAAAAAAAGCTGGAACGGTGTGGTAACAAACATGAAAAAAGACGGGGGGCAGTATATCGTTGATACTACTGTCATACCGATTTTGGATGTGGATGGCGACGTAGTAGAGTACATCGCGATCCGACATGATATTACCGAGCTGGAAGAGACAAAACAACAGCTTAGAAACATCAATAAAGCGATGAAAAGCAAAGTAGACGAACTTTATTCTATGACTAATACGTTAGAGCAAAAAGCGTTTAAAGATAATCTCACGGGGATCAATAATCGGGAAAACTTTGAAGATATCTTTAGCATCGAAATCGCCAATGCGAAACAAAATAATCTTCCGCTTAGTTTGATCATTTTTGACGTTGACCATTTTAAACTGATAAACGATACCTATGGACATCAAGCAGGGGATATTATCTTGAAAGAGTTGGTAGGTTTAATCGCCGATCATATTAAAAACGGAGATGTTTTTGCACGATGGGGGGGAGAAGAGTTTGTTATTTTGACCCCTTCGACAGAAATCGTCGGCGCACATAATTTGGCCGAAAATTTGAGAAAGCTTGTCCAAGCGCATATGTTTAGCTATGTCGAAAAAGAGATCACATTGAGTTTCGGTATTGCTCAGCTTGGTGAGGATGATGATAAGAAAACGCTTTTTGAAAAAGCGGACAGTGCTATGTACGAAGCGAAAAAGAACGGCAGAAACAGAATCGAGATGCACGCAAACGGGATAAGTAATTGAGAGCAACTTCGTTATAATTCCACCCTTTATTCAGAGGAGAAATTTTGAGGTTGCATTGGTTAAATTACTGGATGATGCTACATGCGGTATTATTTTGGGTCATAATTTATTTCTGTATCTTTAAGATTCTCGGCTATTACGAAGTAGAGTGGGCTACCTTGTTTCAATGGTGGTGGTGGAATTTATTTGCCTACTTGTATGTAGCTTTTATGCACTTCATTATGCACAATAAACATAAATTTATCAAGGCAGATTGAATTTACTTGAGGCTATTCACTTTGAGTAATTGCTATTGTTTTTGGAGTTTTTAAAAGTGGTGGTGGCCAATCTCGGAATCGAACCAAGGACACAATGATTTTCAGTCATTTGCTCTACCGACTGAGCTAATTGGCCACGTTTGTGAGGGTGAAATTATAGCCTCACAAGCTTAAAAACAAGCTTAAAGAGGAGAGAACGACTATTTTGTCGCTTTTGCAAGCTCTTTAAAAAGGTTTCCTCGCTGTGCATATGAGGTAAATTGATCCAAACTCGCCGCTGCAGGGGAGAGCATTGCGATACTGTGACGGTTGTGTTTTTTACTGATTTGCTCTACCGCAACATCGAGCGTATGGCAGAGAACACAAGGGATAGCGTATTGTTTGCACAACGCTTCAAGACGCAGTGCATTGGCACCGATAGCATATACACTTATTTCGTAACGTTTTAGGGGGGTAAAAAGCTCCTCAAGCTCTACTCCTTTATCGTCTCCTCCAAGAACCAAATGGATCGGATAATCAGCATAAGTACGCAAAGCAGCCAGTGTCGCATCTATGTTGGTCGCTTTGGAGTCATTGACCCAGAGACGATCGCGACCGTCACGGAACTCTTCTTGACGGTGAGGATCGAGGACAAACGCATTGATACGGTCATAATCGCATCGGTCATAGAGAATTTTGTCAATTCCCATCGCGATCATGGCATCCATCAAAAAAGCCCCTTTGAATTTTATTTTTGAAGCATCAAATCCAAAATACTGGGCGAGATCTTTTTCATCTTCGTAGATGATTTTAAATCCGTTTGTCGGAGCATCGGCAAACATCTTCGGCAGAAGGATCGCTTCCCCCTCTCTCATCATCGATAGCGGTTTAAGCTTCGCATCGTAATACGCTTGCATACTTCCATGCCAGCTCACATGATCGGGAGTGACGGGAAGAAGCGCGTAGATGTTAGGAGAGGCTACGGTGTTGTAGTGCATACTAAACGAACTGGTCTCTAAAATCCAAATAGGAGCTTCGCTTGACATTTCGGCAAGGGGAGTTCCGATGTTTCCGCCGCTGATAGCACCTTTGTCGCTAAGGAGATGTTCCACCATTTGGGTTGTGGTTGTTTTACCGTTCGTTCCGCTGATCCAAATCGAAAAAGGCATTTTCGGAGCGAAGAAATCGTACTCGCTGATAAGGTGCTGTGCACTTTGAATCAGTGAATGTGACGGCGGAAATCCGGGTGAAGGAATTTCATGGGTAAAGAGTGTGGTGTCGAATTCATGGATCGGTTTGAGAATATTTCCCTCTTCATCAATCGAAGATTCGGTAAATTTATCATCGAAAAAGGTACAAGGACCGAAATGTTTGGCGATGGCACGAGTGGTTTTTCCGTACCCGAAGCAGGCAATGTTTTGATTTTTCATTAGCGAATCTTTAACGTGATAAGTGCAAAAATATTGGATAAGAGGGAGATGATCCAAAAACGGACGATGATTTTGTTCTCTGCCCACTGTTTCATCTCAAAATGGTGGTGGATCGGTGCCATTAAAAAGACCCGTTTTTTACGGAGTTTGTAACTTCCGACTTGTAAGATAACCGAGACGGTTTCGATCACGAAAATCAAACCGATGAGGATGAGGAGGATCTCACTTTTCCCGATAATCGCCATATAAGCGATAAACGCTCCAATGGTGAGTGAACCGCTGTCCCCCATAAAAACCTGTGCCGGATGGCAATTGAACCATAAAAATCCAAGCAGTGAACCCATCAATGCCGCAGCGATAATCACCACTTCCCCCGCAGGGATCTTCGGCATCAAAAGATAATGAGATAAGGCGGCATTCCCCACAACATAAACGATTACACTGAGAGAGAGTAGGGCAAATATGGAAGGAACCGTTGCCAGACCGTCGAGTCCGTCGGTAAGATTGACGGCATTAGAGGTAGCGATAATGACAAATACCCAGAATGCGACGCTCCATCCTCCCATATCAAAAAGGCTTGATTTAATAAAAGGGAGATAAAACCCGGTTTCGAGTTTGGCGAAATAGATTAAAAATAATCCGATGGCAATACCGAATACAATTTGGAGTGCGAGTTTCGCACGTGCAGTCAGTCCTGCGAGATTATTAGCGCCGCGAATCTTACCCCAGTCGTCAGTAAAGCCGATATAAGCGTAAAACACAAGGGTAAGAAGGCCGCCGATGGCAAACGGGTTCATCACGTTTACCGTCAGGAGCGAAGCGATCACGGTGGAGGCGATAAAAACGATTCCCCCCATTGTCGGAGTTTTGGCTTTGCCCTGATGGGCACTGACGTATTCATTAATCGGTTGAACGCGGGCGGAGCGTTGAGCCCATGCGATAAATCGCGGCATTAAAAAGAGGGTAAGGAGCATTCCGATAAAAAAAGCGGCTCCGGCACGAAGGGTGATGTACTGAAATAGATTAATTCCGAGGGTCTGGTGAAACCAATATAACATTCTATTAACTCTTTATGATTAAATTTCAAAAGCAATGCAAAAGTGACATTTTAATATAATCCCCCCAAAGTTTGATTAATCGAAGGAGCCAATTTGAGTAAAAAAACCGTTTTGGTCATCACAGACGGCATCGGATACTCGCCGAAACGTGATTTTAATGCTTTTCACACGGCTTCAAAGCCGACCTACGATCACTTATTTAGTGAAGTTCCTCATGCTTTGATCGATACTTTCGGTTTGAGTGTCGGTCTTCCTGAGGGACAAATGGGCAATTCCGAAGTGGGACATATGAGTATCGGAAGTGGTCGGGTATTGTATCAGGATCTGGTCAAAATTTCTCTTGCTCTCGAAGAGGGGACGTTTGTGCAGAACACTATCTTCTCTTCACTTCTCAAAACTAGTAAGCGGCTTCACCTGATTGCGCTGATGAGTGACGGCGGAGTTCATTCGCATATCGATCATATTATAGGGGTGGCAGAGATAGCCGCCGAAGCGGGAAAAGAGGTATGGCTCCATCTCATCACCGACGGACGGGATGTTGCCCCTACCTCGGCGAAACTCTTTTTGCATACGGTGAATGCACACGGCTATCCGAATGTAAAAATCGGCTCCATCGGAGGACGTTTTTTTAGTATGGATCGTGATAACCGTTGGGATCGTGTCAAGAGCGGGTATGACGCTATCGTGAACGCTATTCCAAAAAGTGAGCAAAGCGCTGCCGATTACATCGAAAACGCTTATGCCGCCGGAGAGAGTGATGAATTTATAACCCCGAGTGCGTTTTACGGATATGAAGGATTTAAAGAGGGGGATGCGGTTTTGACCCTTAATTTTCGAAGTGACCGTATGCGTGAGCTTACAACGGCCATCGGTGATCCCTCCTTTAAAGGTTTTGAAAGAGAATTTGTTCCGACTCATTTGGCGACGATGACACAATACGATAAAAACTTCCCTTATCCGGTACTTTTTCCGAAAGATGCCCCTGTAAATACTTTGGCGGAAGTTATCTCTAAAGCGGGGCTTCGCCAGCTTCATACGGCGGAGACGGAGAAATACGCTCACGTTACCTTTTTCTTTAACGGCGGGATCGAAGAGCCGTATGAAAATGAGACACGAGTATTAATCCCCAGCCCGCAAGTCAAGACCTATGACATGCAGCCGCAAATGTCGGCTCCCGAAGTGGGTGACGCGGTTCTCAAAGCGATGGACGAGGGGTATGATTTTGTCGTTGTCAATTTTGCCAACGGGGATATGGTAGGACATACCGGCAATTTTGAAGCGGCAGTCCGCGCGGTCGAAGCGGTCGATAATGAGTTAGGACGGATCGTCGAAGCGGCTAAACGTAACGAGTATTCTCTTGTCATCACCTCCGATCACGGCAACTGCGAAGAGATGCGGGATGATGGGGGTAACGTTTTAACGAACCATACGGTCGGAAAAGTATGGTGCTTTGTGATGGCAGAGGGTGTGAATCAAGTTCATACGGGAGCTCTGAATAATGTTGCACCGACAGTTCTAAAACTGATGGGGCTTGAAATTCCGTCCGAGATGGACACACCACTTATATAAAGGATAATGATGAAATTCACAGGTAAAAATGTATTGGTAACAGGTTCAAGCCGAGGAATCGGAGCGGAAGTGGCAAAAGTATTGGCAGGCTATGGCTTGAAAGTATGGATTAACTACCGCAGCGGTGCGGCAGCGGCAGACGCGGTTAAAGCTGAGATTGAATCAGCGGGTGGACAAGCGGCAGTTATCGGGTTTGATGTTGCCGATGAAGCGGCATTTGTGGATGCGATCAAAACGATTGTCGATGCGGACGGGGAACTTTCTTATCTTGTTAACAATGCGGGGATAACGAAAGACGGCCTTGCAATGCGGATGAAAAGTGATGATTTTATGGCAGTCATTCATGCTAATCTCCTCTCTGCATTTGTGGGATGCCGTGAATCTTTTAAAGTGATGCGCAAACAAAAATTCGGTGCCATTGTAAATATCGCTTCGATTGTCGGTGAAACAGGCAATGCAGGACAAACCAACTATGCGGCCTCCAAAGGTGGAGTTATCGCAATGACAAAAAGTTTCGCGCAAGAGGCTGCATCAAGCGGTATCCGTTACAACACTGTGACACCGGGCTTCATTGCTACCGATATGACCGATGTCCTTAGCGAAGAGATTAAAGCTACTTTCACCTCTAAAATACCGATGGGCCGCTTTGGAAATCCGAGTGAAGTGGCAGAAGCGACGGCATTTTTACTCAGCGATCATGCAAGTTACATTACCGGTGAGACCCTCAAAGTTAACGGCGGGATGTTTATGTAAGGGGGAAACTTCCCCTCTTAAGTTAAATATGCTATAATTTTGCGATTTTATTCATAGGAACAGGAGCTATTATGGCACTTTTGGAAGATATTAAAGAAGTAGTGGTTGAGCAACTCAGCGTTAACCCGGACGAAGTTAAAGAGAATTCTAAATTCGTAGAAGATCTCGGCGCTGACAGCCTTGACGTTGTAGAATTAGTAATGGCTCTTGAAGAGAAATTCGATATCGAAATCCCTGATGACGAAGCGGAAAAAATCCAAACTGTTCAAGATGTTATCAACTACATCGAAAGCAAAAACTAAAAACGATTATCGAGGTTTTTCCTCGGTAAAGCAAACTTAATATTATGGTCTAAAATATTGGCTTAACGGAGCCAAAGTTTCAGACCATCCACCATCAGGAGAGAATGTGAAAAGAGTAGTAGTAACCGGAATGGGAATGATCAATGCGCTTGGTCATGACAAAGAGAGCTCATTCAAAGCGATTTGTGAAGGTGAATGCGGGATCGACATGATCACGATTTTCGATGCTTCGGCACAAAGTGCGCAAATTGCCGGTGAGGTGAAAAATTTCGATCCTGAGAGCGTTATGGACCCTAAAGAGGTTAAAAAAGCGGACCGATTTATCCAACTGGGTATTAAAGCGGCACAAGAAGCGATGGCCGATGCTAATTTTCCTGAAGATTTTGATAAAGAGCGCTTCGGTATTGATGCCGCATCAGGTATCGGAGGACTCCCTTCGATTGAGAAAAATTCAATTATCCTTGAGACTAAAGGGCCGCGTCGTATCTCTCCGTTCTTTATCCCGGGTGCCTTGGTAAACATGCTCGGCGGATTTATTACGATCGATCACGGCTTGCAAGGACCGAATCTCTCTGCAGTAACCGCATGTGCGGCGGGTACTCATGCGGTGAGTGAAGCGGCAAAAACGATTATGATCGGCGGTGCGGATCAAATGCTCGTAGTTGCGGCAGAATCAGCGATCACGGGTGTAGGTATCGGCGGATTTGCTTCGATGAAAGCACTCTCTACGCGTAATGATGATCCCAAACACGCATCACGTCCGTTTGATGCAGAACGTGACGGCTTTGTAATGGGTGAGGGAGCTGCGGCATTGGTTCTTGAAGAGTATGATGCAGCTGTGGCGCGCGGAGCCCGTATTTATGCAGAAGTGATCGGTTTCGGTGAAAGCGGTGACGCGAATCACATTACGACACCGAGTCTTGAAGGTCCGCTTCGCGCAATGAAAGCAGCACTTAAAATGGCAGGCAATCCAAAAGTGGATTACGTCAATGCGCACGGGACGAGCACTCCTACCAATGATAAAAATGAGACGGCAGCACTTAAAATTGCATTCGGCTCCAAAGAGA
This sequence comes from Sulfuricurvum sp., assembly GCF_031427015.1. Classification (GTDB taxonomy): domain Bacteria; phylum Campylobacterota; class Campylobacteria; order Campylobacterales; family Sulfurimonadaceae; genus Sulfuricurvum. The sequence continues at coordinate 383,752 of NZ_JASJOW010000002.1, forward strand.
ATTGTCCTCCGGTCAGCTCAACAAAAGGACAAACAGGCCATTGTCTCGGGGCTGCAGGCGGAATTGAAGCGGTTATCAGTATTATGGCAATGCGTGATGGTATCATCCCTCCGACCATTAACTATGTGAATCCGGATGAAAACTGTGATTTGGATATTGTCCCTAACGTAGCTCGAAAAGCGGAGCTTAATATCGTTATGTCTAACTCATTCGGATTTGGCGGCACTAACGGTGTTGTCATTTTCAAAAAAATATAAGAGGGCAAGCCGTTGGCTACCTATTTAGATTTTGAACAAAATATTCGTCAAATACAAGAGGAGATCATTGCGGCAGAAGTGCGTTATGATCATCACGCCGTAGAGATTTTGAAGCAGGATTTGGACAAAGAAGTTCAAAAAACCTATGCCAATCTCTCTCCGTATCAAGAGCTTCAGTTAGCACGTCATCAAGATCGTCCCTATGCTCTTGATTACATCAATCTTTTGTTGGATAAAAAATATGAGATTCACGGGGATCGCCATTTCCGTGATGACCTCTCTATTATCTGTTATATGGGGACAATCGGCGATGAGCGTGTCATGGTTATCGGTGAGCAAAAAGGGCGCGGAACCAAAAATAAGCTCAAGCGTAACTTTGGTATGCCTCATCCGGAAGGGTATCGCAAGGCACTTCGTGCGGCGAAAATGGCGGAAAAGTTCAATATTCCCCTTTTGATGCTGATCGACACTCCGGGTGCTTATCCGGGTCTGGGAGCCGAAGAGCGCAACCAGAGTGAAGCGATTGCTCGTAATTTATTAGAGCTTTCTAATCTTAATACGATCACGGTATCCGTCGTTATCGGTGAAGGGGGAAGCGGTGGAGCATTGGCAATCGGTGTTGCCGATCGTCTTGCTATGATGCGCTACTCCGTATTCAGTGTTATCTCTCCTGAGGGATGTTCGGCTATTTTGTGGAATGATCCTACGAAAGTTGAAGCGGCTACGAAAGCACTAAAAATCACCTCTGCCGATCTTAAAGAGCTTGATTTGATCGATGATATTGTGGATGAACCGCTTATCGGTGCTCACCGTGATAAAGAAGGGGCTGTTAACGCGCTTAAAAACTACTTTTTAGCTAAAGTTACGGAACTCAAAGCTTTGAGCGACGCAGAACGTCTCGAAAAACGCTACGCACGTCTTGTCGGTGTAGGACAGTTTTCCGAATAAGGGTTTCCCCTTATTCTTCCACCTTTTCCGCCTTCTCTTTTTTCTCCGGTTTTAAACGTTTCATTTTTTTTGCCTCTTTTGAAAAAGCTATCAGTTCTTCGGTTGTATGAATCGAATCGGGAAGGATGGCGAGGGTTCGCTTGAGGAGTTTTGTAGTTGTCATGGCATCGGAGAGGGCACGGTGATGTGTTGCATCACGATAGAGCTCAAGTTGTTCGTTCAGGTATGCTAATCCGTAACGTTCAGATTCGAAAGTCCGCTCAGCCAAATCTATCGTACACAAAGAGCGGTTTAATAACCGTTGCAGACCTACACGCTCCATCATTGCCGAGACGAAATTATAATCAAATTTGGCATCGTGCCCAACAAATACCGCATCCCCCAAAAAGAGGCGAAATTCACGCATTACTTTGCTTAATGCGGGTGCTTTTAGGGTTTGCTCCGTCTTTATTCCTGTAATTTCCTGGATTTGATCGGAGATATCACTGCAGTAGACTAAGCTTTCATAGGTATCTAGAATTTTTCCGTTTTGGAGCTTCACCGCACCGATTTCAATGATTTGGTGATGGGATGGTTTAGAACCGTTGGATTCAACATCTACGATACAAAAAAGAGTGTCGGCAACCGAAGTGAGAGCCGTTTGAAATCGATAGTATCCACGGTCTAAAATAATATTCATCCCTTGAGCTTTGAGAAGTTCTAAATTGAGTTCATGCTCACTTCCTAAAGAGGTTTCAAACTCTTCTTTGGGAACACCGTTTTTTGTAAGACGGGCGAGAATTTTAGGATCAAACAGCTTCACGCCTTTGCCTTTGTGATAAAAGCACTAACAAGGGAAGAATCTTTTTTTCCATAAGAGGCTTCAACCCCGCTGCTAACATCGACCGCATAAAAACCGTACTCGCTTAAGGGAGCGACATTTTCAGGAGTAAGCCCGCCTGCTAGAATAATTTTTGAGCAGTCTATCCCTTTAAACCATTCGATATTAAGCCGTTTTCCGCTGCCGCCGAAAGCTTCGCAATACGCATCAATAAGACGATATTCATCGGAATAATCAAGGATATCTTCACGCTTTTGGGCACGGATCACACGCAGAGTCGGAAAATTAACCTGAGCAAAAAAATCATCACTTACATCAAAATGGATTTGTGCCAAAGTGCATCCGCTCTGGAGGCAGGTTCTACGGATAAAATCGGGAGCTTCATTTACAAAGAGGGCTACTTTCTCAACAAACGGGGGGAGCTTTTCGATAATTTTATGAGCGTTTTCGGGAGAAATATAGCGAGGGGATTCCGGATAAAAAACAAATCCAAGCGCATCGGCTCCGGCATGGATGGCATAAAGCGCATCGTCTAAATTGGTGATTCCGCAGATCTTGACTCTCATACTTTTAAGCTGTCAATCGCAGTTTTATAATCCTCGGCTCCGAAAACATAGCTTCCGGCGACGCAGATATCAACACCGGCTTCTTTAAGTTTTTGAATATTAGAGCTTCCGATCCCTCCGTCGATTTCAATGAGGCATTGTGGGTTAATACGATCTCGAAGCGTTTTAAGGCGGCAGATTTTATCAATAACAGTCGGGATAAATTTTTGCCCGCCGAATCCGGGATTGACAGACATCACCAGTACCATATCTAAATCACCCAACAGATATTCAATAGCTTCCGCAGGAGTATGGGGATTTAAAACAATGGCAGGTTTAATCCCGAGTGAACGGATATGCTGGATAAGACGATGAGGATTTTTTTCTTCTTCAATATGAAAAGAGATGTATTCGGGTTTTAACGGGGCGAAGAGATCAACAAAAAAAGTGTTGTTTTGAACCATTAAATGGATATCAAGGGGTTTGGTAGCCGCGCGTGCGATAGCACTGACGACAACCGGCCCGATGGTAAGGTTGGGGACAAAATGGCCATCCATTACATCAACGTGTACCAAATCACACCCCGCGTCGCAAATGGCACGGACATCACGCGCTAAATTACCGAAATCGGCAGAGAGGACACTGGGGGCAACGAGCATGGTGTACACCTTGAGTAATATTTCTGTTATTTTAGCGAAAAAGGTTTGCAGCTAGCTTTGATAACTCTATCGTGTCAAAAAGAATATAAAGTGACTTCCCTCAAAACTAAGGTCTACCTGAACCCCTTTTTTGTTTTGAGCCATTTCCATTAGTGAATTGACATCCATATAGGTACGTGGTAGGGTAATATCGACACGATTTTTTTTCTCTCCGAGCAGGGCTTTTGCTCGTCCTCCGATAATATTGACAAACTCTGCCAATGAATCGAGGATCGATTCTTCATCCTCAATCCCTTCGCCGATAAGGAGCTCGCACGCTTTTTTTGCGATATCCTTTGGAAAAACGAGGATAATCATTCCGTCCAAATCACCGTAAAATCCGATGGAACTGGCGTATTGATCTGCCGTATTATGAATTTCAAGCGGTTGAATTTTCATGGACTCTTTGATCGCTTGTGCATTTGTCATCATGGCGATAGTTGAAACGGTAGCATCAATAAATCCGGGAAGTTCATTGATTAGTGCTTTTGTTAGGCTTCGGACTTGTTTCGAAGAGGCAGCGCTGCTCCCTCCGAGTTCTTGCAGTAACTCTTTGTTTTTTAGGATGTCTTCCATCTGATCAAAAAACATGATACCGGCATCTTCAAGATCGTGTTTGAATGTTATAGGAGTTTTTTCAAAGGTTAGTCCGACAAAGCAGATGGAAGCGTTATACTCTGCTGCCGAAGATGCCAGTTTGGTAAAGAAATTAAGGGCATGGACATTCATCGAGACGACTTTATATGCGTCAAAGATAAATAGGCGAAATCCGACATTCAGAGAATTGTTATGGTAGGCAATGTTAAACGTATTACCGATTTCGGCATCTAAAAAATTGGCAATAGTATAAATGATCGCATTGCCGGTGACACGGGTTGCAATTTTTTGACCGAATAATCCTAAGTAGGTATCTTCAATAATGGCGTAATAAAGATCGGGACTTTGTTTTTTTTCTTCGAACTCTTTTTTACTCTGGGCGATTACGGGATTATGCCCGTAATCAAAAAGTTCAATCGCCATAGCCGAGCGTTGAGACGGTTCTTCGTTATAAAGGAGAACGGTTCGGGAATCGTTTTTATTGCTTGGGACAAAAAGCTCAGCGATTTTTTCTGTCCGGAAAAGGGAAAAGTTGAGGTTGCTACCATAAAATGTATTGATGGTTTTAAATTTTGCGGAGTCGTAATCGCACAGTCCGACCGAGACATGCTTATGACTGCGAATATTGAGTAAGAGGCGAATAAAAACATCCAAGCCGTTCTTATTGAAAAAAATAACTTTTTTTAATGAGACTAAAAGCATATCGATATTGAGTGCTTCGGTTGCTTTTATATCATCGATAGTTAAAAAAGAGGGTGCATTGTTTCCATCCAAAAATCCTTGCGGGTGGAAAACGGCAATACGCCCTTTAACCGTTGGTCTCATCGTACTCCACCACCTGCATAAAAGATTCGTATATATCCTGAACAAACTCAATTTGAAACTCAATAAACTCATTGAGTCCTGCACCCACATAGGTACTTTGGCTCAATTCATAAAAAAGGAGCAGGTGCATCCACTGCGCTAAGATTCTATCTTTAGGATCGATATTTTGATCCAAGCCGGAAGATGCGTGGACAATGCGGGCAATTGCAGGAGAAAGCTCCCATTTTTGCGCAATTTCGGTACACATATCAAATAATGAGCGTTTACTCAATCGAAAAAGGATGGTATTGTAATCCAAAGCCTTAACGCTTCGTAATTGCTCTACTTCATTTTTGCACTCCCCAAAAAGCGCATCACAGACAATGATGCTGGCAGGCAGAAGGGTAATAGCGCTTTCGGTCTCAGGATTGAGAAGATTTAAATGGGTAAGTATTTTTGCCCATTTACGGCTTAGGGAGGCTTGCAAATCGTAAAATGCTTGGGAACTGAGGTGAAAGAGAGCCCACTCTTTTGGGGCTAAAAGGGTGAGTAAATAGTTGTATAAAATTTGTTGCGCCGTAGAAATCCCAAGAATACTGAAAATTTGAGGTAAGTCGCTAATTTCATTACGAAAACCGTAAATAGGACGGTTGACCAATGTTCTGAGGTAAAGGCGAAGGGCAGGATCTTCTTCGGCACATTTGGCTGCTTTGGTTAAATCACCGATTCGGACATAATCAAGTGTTTGCTTGACAACGGTGGGAGCGGGCGGTATATTTTGGATGTAAAGCAAAATTCGTTCTTGGGTAACCACGTGTCACAGCATCCAATCATAATTATTTTTAAAGTGTGCTAATTGTAATGGTCAATTGATTAAAGGAGCCTTTATATACGTTAAACCATTACTTAAGGTAAACTTTGGGTTCATTGCGATAAAATTCGCAACTAAAATTTACGCAAGGAGCCTCAAAATGGCAAGAAAATGTGCTATTAGCGGTAAAGGCCCAATGAGCGGGAACAATGTTTCTCACGCGAAAAATAGAACTAAGCGTCGTTTTTTACCAAACCTTCGTACTGTTCGCGTAACGCTTGAAGACGGTACTACCAAAAAACTTAAAATCGCTGCTTCTGAACTTCGCACGTTGAAAAAAGATTCGTAAACGTCCCCTGAAGGGTCTACGTTGAATCTGATTCAAAAGTTACAGAAATTTCTCAATTGGGAGCCTTCTCCCAAGCCTGACATCACTTTAGATGCTGAGTTATATGCTCAGTTTCTCCCTTTTAGAACCCCCCTTATCCTTATCCAGCTATGTATGATTTTTGGAACTCTCGGTTACATGTATATCGAAGGCCACACTCTTATCAATGCACTCTTTCAAACAGGCTATACGTTTACAACCGTCGGATTCGGCTCTTTGGGAGAGGGAGAATTCACCCCTCTGGGGAAACTGTTTACTATCACTCTGATTATTTTTGGATTTGCGGTATTTACTCTGGCTTTGGGGATTATCGTCGATGTGATCAATCGGGGGGAACTCAAACGAATATTGAAGGAACGAAAAATGTTGTATCGAATTGCCCGACTTAAAAAACATTTCGTCATTTGTTATCATAACGAATATGCGGTGCAGGTGACGAAACAGTTACGTGCAAACCATATTCCGTTTGTGGTCATCGACCCCCGAGCAGATATGGAAGCGTTGGCCAAACAATACCAATATCCTTATTATATTCAAGCTGAACCCCATACCGAAGAGGCGATGCTCAAAGCCCATCTAAGTTCTGCAAAGGGACTTATTACCTTGTCAAGCTCAATGGCGGATAATATTGCATTGATCGCCTCGGTACGGTTGTTTGAAAAAGAACATCGTATCCCTAACGCTTATTATGTTATCAGTGCGGCAGAAGATGTCAACGATATCGATAAACTCAAAAAATTGGGTGCCGATACCGTCGTTTCTCCGACAAAACTGACGGCACAGCGCATTACGGCGATGGCGGCGCGTCCCGATATGGAGAATTTACTCGAGCAATTTTTGTATAAAAGTGATACTCCGCTTGATATGGAAGAGATATTTGTCCCTAAAACGAGCTGGATGGTTCTTAAAAAGTTAAAAGAGACCCATTTGCGTGATATAGCCAATGTATCGGTTATCGGAATTACGAAAAAAGACGGAAAATTGATGCCGATGCCTAAAGGGGATGTTTTGGTTATGAGCGAATGTAAGCTGCTTGTTATCGGGACTCAAAAAGGGATTTTATTTACAAAAACATTGGTTAAAAAACACGAAAAACCGGAGGAACTCAAATATGTATAAACTAAACGCTATTGAGGGTGGTGTGTGCGCGGCAAAGGGGTTCTTTGCGGACGGTATTCACATCGGATTGAAAAAAGAGGGGGCCAAAGATCTCGCTTTTATCTACTCTGACAAATTGTGTGCGATCGCTTCGGTATTTACGACCAATAAAATGACGGCGGCACCGATACGCCATTTTCGCGCTCAAGGGGAATTTGAAGGAAATTTCGTCCTAATCAATGCCAGAAATGCCAATGCAATGACAGGCCGTGCGGGGATTGATGATATTGATGATGTTTTGACGGCGGTGCAAAAGAAATTTCCTCAGATTCAAAACCCTGTAATGAGTTCTACGGGTGTTATCGGAGTACGTCTTCCGAAAGCGAAAATTATCGAAGGGGCGATGAATTTCGATCTTACACGTCGCGAGGGGGTTAACGCTTCTGAAGCGATTATGACAACCGATACTTTCTCAAAACGGATCGCGTATGAAGTTGTTTTGGATAACGGACAATCGTTTCGCATCGGTGCAATGGCTAAAGGTGCCGGGATGATTAATCCGGCGATGGCAACCATGCTGTGCTTTATTACGACCGATGCGGCAGTGGACAAAAGCACGATGCAAAGTATCCTCGATGAGTGTGTTCATACGACGTTTAATGCCGCGAGTGTCGATGGAGACACGTCGACCAATGATACGGTTTTAGTGATGACAAACGGTGAGAGCGGCGTATTTCATCCGGAAGCGTTCAAAGAAGCACTCGAATCCATTATGCTCTTTTTGGCCAAGGAGATGGTACGTGACGGCGAGGGAGCTACAAAGCTGGTAACCTACAAAGTTACGGGTGCGATCAACCACAAAGAGGCGGAGATTGCGGCGAAAGCGCTCAGCAATTCACTCCTTGTCAAAACGGCACTTTTCGGTCAAGATCCCAACTGGGGGCGTATCGCTTCTACCGTAGGCGCGAGCGGTATTATGTGTGATGAAGCCTTCTTGAGTATCTGGTTTGATGAGGTATGCGTTTACAAAAAAGGGGAGTTGCTCTTCGATGAAAAACTTGAGCCTCTCGCCGCGCGCGTTATGCAAAAAAGTGCCTTTACGATCCATTGCGATATCGGGCTGCAAGACGGTGAATTTACCGCTTACGGATGTGATTTGGGGCATGAATATGTCAAAATAAATGCGGATTATCGCACGTAGTTTTAACCGTTACTAAAGTGATAGGTTGCTATAATCGCGATAATTTAACGGCAACAGGATAACTTAATGCGCGGATATAAAATTTTCAGCGGTTCAGCGTGTACCGAGTTTGCGGCGGAAGTGTGCAGAACCCTCGATGTTCCCCTCTCCAAAGCTTCAGTAAAACGTTTTAGTGACGGAGAGATTAACGTTCAAATCTCGGAGAGTGTTCGCGGACGCGATGTTTTTATCATCCAATCTACCGGTGCCCCATCGAATGATAATTTGATGGAATTACTGATTATGACCGATGCCCTTCGCCGCTCATCAGCGAACTCCATTACGGCAGTCGTCCCCTATTTCGGATACGCACGACAAGATCGTAAAGCGGCTCCCCGTGTCCCTATTACCGCTAAACTGGTTGCCGATATGTTTGAAACAGCGGGAATTGACCGTGTTGTGACGATCGATTTACATGCGGGGCAAATCCAAGGATTTTTTGATATTCCTGTTGACAATCTTTACGGTGCGATTATTTTTGAAGAGTATATTCGTTCTAAAAACCTTCCGAATCCTGTTATCGCTTCTCCGGACATCGGCGGGGTAGCGCGTGCCCGCTATTTTGCCGAAAAATTGGGTCTTGATATGGTTATCGTCGATAAACGTCGTGAAAAAGCGAACGAAAGCGAAGTGATGAACATCATCGGTGACGTTGCCGGTAAAGACATCATTATGATCGATGATATGGTCGATACGGCAGGTACAATGGTGAAAGCGGCCGCCGCATTGAAAAAACGGGGTGCTACATCGGTTATGGCGTGTGCCACACACGGCGTACTTAGCGGAAAAGCATACGAAAACCTTAATAACGGCGAACTCGATGAATTGGTGATTTCAAATACGCTGGTATTGAGCGGTCAAAGCGATAAAATCAAAGTATTGAGCGTTGCCCCACTGTTTGCTGAAGTGATTCGTCGCGTTTATCATAATGAAAGTGTCAACAGTTTGTTTAGCTAATGGATAATATTCGCAACTTTTCAATCATCGCCCACATCGACCACGGTAAAAGTACGTTAGCCGATCGTATTATCCAAGAGTGCGGAGCAGTTAGCGATCGTGAACTCTCTAAACAAATGATGGATACGATGGACATCGAGCAAGAGCGGGGGATTACGATCAAAGCCCAAAGCGTTCGTCTCGATTACGTCAAAGACGGTAAACACTACATCCTCAATCTGATTGACACTCCGGGTCACGTTGATTTCAGCTATGAAGTTTCCAAATCATTGGCTTCCAGTGACGGGGCACTTTTGATCGTTGATGCGGCACAAGGGGTTGAAGCGCAAACCATCGCAAACGTCTATATGGCGATGGAAAATAATCTCACCCTTATTCCCGTAATCAATAAAATCGATCTTCCCGCCGCAGAGCCTGAACGGGTTGCCGAAGAGATCGAAACCACTATCGGGATCGATGCGACCGATGCAATTATGATCTCAGCGAAAACGGGTGTGGGTATTCGTACGCTTATCGATGCTATCGTCGATCGTATCCCAGCACCTGCGGGTGACCCAGCTGCGACAACCAAAGCGATAATTTATGATTCATGGTTTGATGCGTATCAAGGGGCTATGGCACTCGTACGTGTATTCGACGGTGAGATCAAGATGGGTCAGATGATTAAACTGATGCACAATGATGAAAATCATCAAGTGTTGGAGCTGATGTATCCTCATCCGCTGCGTCGTCAAAAAACACAAGCTATCAAAGCCGGAGAGATCGGGATTGTTATATTGGGTGTTAAAGAGGTTGGCTCTATCCGTGTCGGCGATACGATTACCGATGCACGAAATCCGACGCTTGAACCGGTGGGTGAATACGCTCCCGCAAAACCGTTTGTATTTGCAGGACTCTATCCGATCGATACCGACGAGTTTGAATCGGTGCGCGATGCCCTCGATAAACTCAAACTCAACGACAGTAGCCTTAGTTATGAGCCGGAAACCTCCGTTGCTCTAGGCTTTGGGTTCCGTGTCGGATTTTTGGGGATGCTTCACATGGAAGTAGTCAAAGAGCGGTTGGAACGGGAATTTAATCTCGATCTCATCGCTACCGCTCCTTCGGTTATCTATAAAGTCTATAAGACCGATGGAACGATGATTGAAGTCCAAAATCCGAGTGAACTTCCTGAGCCGCAAACGATTGAGAAAATCGAAGAGCCGTACGTTCGTGCAACAGTGATCGTTCCGACCGATTATTTGGGGAATGTGATTACCCTTTTGACTAATAAACGGGGTATGCAAGAGAAGATGGAGTATCTCAACGAAACACGAGTCATGCTTATCTATGTTATGCCGATGAACGAAATCGTCGTCGATTTTTACGATAAACTCAAATCAACCTCTAAAGGGTATGCGAGTTTCGATTACGATCCTATCGAATTCCGTCAAGGAGATTTGGTCAAACTCGATGTCCGTGTTGCGGGGGATGTCGTCGATGCCCTCAGCGTTATCGTTCCTCGAACCTCTGCCGATACACGCGGTCGTGCGTTGGTTACGAACATGAAAGAGATCGTTCCGCGTCAGCTTTTCGAAGTGGCGATCCAAGCGAGTATCGGAAATCGTGTTATCGCCCGTGAAACGGTCAAATCGATGGGTAAAAATGTTACCGCCAAATGTTACGGCGGGGATATCTCCCGTAAACGTAAACTGCTCGACAAACAAAAAGAGGGTAAAAAGCGGATGAAAGCAATCGGGAAGGTTCAACTTCCCCAAGAAGCATTTATGTCCGTCCTCAAAATGGACTAGTCATGCGCTGTATGATGTGCGAGCGGCTTAGCTTCTCACATATCTGCTCCTCGTGTCAAGACTCTCTGCTAATTCCCCAACTTCATAAACGCAAAATTATGGGTTCTATCCCTGTTTACTCCTTTTTCCCTTACAACGATATCGAACCGCTGTTACTGACCAAACACACCGATGTGGGATACTACATCTATACCATTTTAGCGAAGCGTGCATTCGGGGTATTTGCAAAAGAGTGGCAGTATGAAAACCGTGTCGCCTCACTCGGTATCGACGATCATGCTACCAGTGGCTATTCTCACACCGCAGTGCTGAATAAAGCACTTACATCACCTAATATAACCCCCTATTATGGAAAATTAAGAGCTACGAATCACCATAAATACGCGGGGAAAAGTGTTGAAGAGAGATTGATGAATCCACGTCGGTTTTATTATCAGCCGTTTTGGGAAAAAGAAGTGATTTTGGTTGATGACATTGTCACGACGGGGACGACATTGAGTGAAGCCACTGAGATGCTTCATGCGAAAGGAAAAAAGGTTATTCTCTGCTTGACCCTTACCGATGCGGAGAATAAGTAGTCAATACGGCGGTAAGGTTGTAATACGTGTATCGACGATAGCCCGTCCGATCGTAAAATGGTAGAGGGATTGAAAGCGCTGGTCTCTCAGCCCCAGCAGTGCATGAAACTCATCATCTAAAAAACACCCTATTCCTGTTGCGCTCAGATTGAGTGAAGTGGCTTCAAGGTAGAGCATTTGTCCGATCATCCCGCATTGATGGTAAAGGTTTTTATATCCGATAGTGCCGTTACGTTCGAGAGACGATGAAAAATCACACAGCATTCCAAAACTAAATGCCCCCTCTTTGGCAATCTCTTGGTTGCACGAGATCATTTGCGCCGCGCCGCGATAATCCCCTTTTTGCAAACAGTAGAGCCCATCTTTACAATCTTCCCAAATGAAGGTTTGATCCATAGCATTTTTGAGCTTTTCTAGATCATCTCTCTTTCGGACAAAGGCATAGAGCCCTTTCTCCAGTCTTTCGACTCGGTGAATAAATAGTATGAAATGAACATCCGAAGCTTCAGCACAAAACCGTGAACTATCCAGCACGGTACGAAATGCCTCCTGTGTGATTCCACTACCATCCATCATTTGGGCACTGCGCCGTTTTAGGATAACCTCTGAGGCATTTTTAGAGGGTGAGGGAATGCTTCGAGGGGCGCTTAGCGGCTTTGTTAAGGGATAAATTCCTTGGGTCGCTTCATCGATTACCGACAAAATAGGCCAATCATGGTGGGATGGGCTGAGGAGATTGGCAGGGTATGGGAGTGGCGGAAGTGAGGGGAGGGAGGAAGCATTTCCGATACGAATGAGCAAATCGGGCGATTCTCTCTCTACCGGATGAAATCGCTCATACTGATCGAGACCGAAAGCGTGTGCGATCTCTTTGGTATCGATACTTTGTATCTCACATCTCCACCCTAACATGGTACACGCGATTTTGATCGCACCATAGGCATGCCCCGCATCAAGTTGGCAGTATCGATAGCACCGTTCACCGTATTTCCATGCTTCTCGCCATAGAATTGAGCTTAGAGCGATAGTAAATCCGTCTTTCGGTATAGGTTTCTCATAGGTATGAAGTAACTCCAAAGCGTGTTCACGCGGTGCATAGTGCGAGAGGGTAGGGTGCTCACTAATCCCTAGGATAGCTGGGGCAATAATATAGCACTCTGTGGGTTGGAGATTGCCGCTACTGGCATTACAGCGCAGTGCCCATGATGAACCGCCGTGACTTTTGATAGCGGCAAGTCCGAGTGAATAGCGTAACAGCTGTGAGAGGGATTCCAAACACAGCGGAGCAGAAGGTAAACCATCGTTTTGAAACAGGAGATGATACGGGGGTGTTACCTCCGTGTGGGTTAGAGGAATAAGCGGAGCACCTTCGTAACGGCGATAGGGATTAGGCTGGGTAGCCCAATCCATATACCCTAGACTCTGTGCATAACGATGGGGGCGATGCTTGGTTCGATCATGATAGTCGAGAACGGCAGTAATAGTATTCATGGAGAGATTGTAATTAAAAGGGGTAAATCCCCCCTTTATATTTCACTTAGCGAAGACTCTTTAAAAGTTCTCGAAGCATTTGATCATGGGTAGTCGTATTGTCGATTTCGAGACGATTCAAATCTGATTTAAAAGCGGCACGATAATGAACCCCTTTCAGATTTGCCGTAGCGGTGATATCCGCATTAAAATGGATAAGCGGCTGAGTGATTTGATACTCTTTGCGTAAGACGGACGGGATGGTAACGGCCTGCATCAAGATTAGCTCAAGTTCTCCGTTAGTCGTATTGAATTCACCTGATCCGTCGACTCTCCCTTTTATGGGTGCCGGGAGAGAAAAGAGGGCGAAGGTTTGTTCTACATCGGCATGTCTCAAATCCAGAAGAAGTCGAGAAGGTTCTAACTCCAAAATTTCGAGTGTCATTGAGGTATCACTTTTGGCTACGGACGTACGTGCTTTGAAGCGTAGGAAGCTTTTGTCCCCTTTGAGGGTAGCATTAAGCTCTAATGGAGTACTGAGAGGGTAACCGATAAACGGTTCTAAAATACCGGCATGTGCTAATGAAGCATTCATGAGTACATTAACGTGAAATGCTTTAATTACCCCCTCATTATCGGCTAAAAGTGATTTGAAATCAAATGAAGTATTGTTCTCTTCATCGAGAGGTGTCGAGGTGAGACGGTGTGTTTGCGTCGTTAATGAAATATCCCCCTCAACATCACGGCGATCAAACCCGTGAAGTGAAACTTCACCGGTAAGGGTCGTATCGGTATCGGAAGGATATTCAAGAAAATGCAGTAGAGCTTCATACTCAATGGCATTTATTTTAAGATCTACAGACGCGAGCTGAAAGCGATGAAGCTCTGTTTTATACAACAACTCTCCTCCCCAAATAGTTGCATTGCCTTGAATCAGAAAGGATGAAATCCCCCCATTTAGAGAACCTTCCATTTTTAAAGGAGTGGATATCGGATTGAGACCACCAGTTTGGAAACACTCCAATCGATAGTGGGCATACATTCGCAATGTCAGAAGTGAAAATCCCCCTTGGGTAGAGAAAGTATTTCCACGGTCGTCTTGGAAAAGGAGGCGAAAACGATTAGGGGTGAGGGTGAATTCCTGTACTGTGATCGGGGTGGAGAGTGCTGAGGTGAGTGATAGGTTGACTACAGGAGTCATCATACGGTTCCCCACCGGAGTAAACAGTATTAACGCGATGACGAATACAATACCGAGGAGCGAGAGGAGTAATCTACCCGGTAAGGTTCGATGAAAGTTACGGACCCGTTTCATAGGAGTGCCAATATCCACGGCGTGCCGATGATCATAAAGATGAGAAAGGTCAACAGTGTCACCGCACCGCCGTAGATATAGATATCACGGGCAGTGATGTAGCCTGAACTGAGATAGATCGCATTACACGAAGAGCCCTGCGGCGTAATCGTAGCGTTGAAATTAGTCGCAAACAACAGCATCATCGCCATCAACTCTCCCGGTACTCCCGCTTGAACCCCTATCGCGAGGAAGATACCGAACAGAGCTAAGAGATGGGCACTTTGTGAAACGAAAAGATAATGGATCAAGACATAGACTAAAATGAGCGAGAAATAGACCCACATCCATGAAAGCCCGATAAGGTATTGGGTAAAGTGCTCGGCAACGGCATTCATAAATCCTTGCTCGGCGAGCTGGGTAGAGAGACCGAAGAGAATAGCAAACCAAATAAGAGTGCTCAGCGCTTCTCCTTGGCTTCGGAAATCCTCAATTCCAAATACTTTAGTTGCCATCAAAATCCCCAGTCCACCGAATGCAACCGCCGCCTTATCGATAGGGAATAGCCCCGATAGTGCCCAAAGGGTGAGCATGGAGACAAATACCCCTGCGGTGATCCATTCATTGCGGCTGATACGCCCCATATGTTCCAAGGCAATAACGGCTTTCTGAGGAGCATCGGGGGTCTCTTTCATCTCGGGGGGATAAATACGATAGAGCATCCACGGGATAAGGGCAAAGGCGATGAGGGTTGGGACAATCGCATATAAAAGCCAGCTACCAAACGTGATATGGATTCCCATCTTCTCCGCAATTCCAACACCGACAGGATTGACCGCCATCGCCGTGAGCCAAAGTCCCGAGGAGATGGTAAGTCCCGCCATCGAGGTCATCATGAGATAACTCCCCGCTCTGCGATGGGTATTGTCTCCCACCTTAGAACCGCAATCATGCGCAAGTCCATAAACGATGGGGTAGAGGACACCGCTTCGGGCGGTATTGCTCGGAAACGCAGGGGCGATGAGAATATCGGTCGCGATAACGCTGTACCCAAGCCCTAATGTGGAATGGCCGAAGCGGCGGATCATGTGCAGTGATAACCGTTTTCCCAGTCCCGATTTATGGACGGCATGAGAAACTAAAAACGCGGCAACGATCAGGAGGATAAAACTCTCCGAAAAGCCTGCATACGCGTGTGATGGTTCAATGACACCGCTTAAGACGCTGATTGCGAGGGCAATGATCGCGGCGGCAATGATAGGGAGAATATTAAAGAGAATCGCAACGATTGTTGTGATAAAAATGGTAAATAGGTGCCATGTTGTAAGATTGATAGCAAGTGGAGGGGGAGTAAACCATACGAAGGTAGCAAAGAGTACCAACGACCCTACAGAAATATACCGTTTGATCTCCACCAATCCCCCTTTTATTAGATAGGGTTATTATAGCATCTTAGCCCACCGTTTATAGTTGATATAAATAGACTCAACTATTTTGCATAAAAAAATTCATATACCTCTTGACAACAGGTGACTCAATGCATTATAATAACACTAGATTTCAACAAAGGAGTCTTTAGAAATCATGTCAAATACAGTCAATGAAGAGCAAATCAGTGAAGAACAAGTTGCCCTTAACGAGGGTGAAGAAAGTGTTGCTGAGAGCATGAATGAATTAGAAACTATTACGGCCGAACTCGCATCGTTGAAAGACAAGTATGCTCGCGTACATGCCGATTTTGATAATATCAAAAAACGTCTTGAGCGTGAGAAATATCAAGCGCTTGAGTATGCAAATGAAAAATTCGCCAAAGATTTGATTCCGGTAGTCGATTCCCTTTCGATGGCGATTAGCGCGACGGGAAGTGAAGCGGAACCGGCAGTATTGTTGGAGAAACTCAAAGAGGGTGTTGAACTCACGATGAAACAGCTCCTAGGCGTTCTTGAAAAACACGGTGTAACGGCAGTGGATGAATCTGAACCTTTCAATCCTGATATTCACAATGCGGTACAGCGCGTGGACTCTCCGGATCATGAAAGCGGAGCCATCGTAAACACTTTTCAAAAAGGGTTTCGATACAAAGAGCGAACATTGCGTGATGCAATGGTCGTTATTGCAAACTAATTAAAATTTAAAACAGGAGAATATTATGTCAAAAGTTATTGGTATCGATTTAGGAACAACAAACTCATGTGTTGCTGTCTATGAAGGCGGCGAAGCGAAAATCATCCCGAACAAAGAGGGAAAAAATACAACGCCATCGGTTGTAGCGTTTACTGACAAAGGTGAAATCCTCGTCGGTGATCCTGCAAAACGTCAGGCGATTACAAATCCGGATAAAACGATCTATTCGGTTAAACGTATCATGGGTCTCATGATGAACGAAGAGAAAGCTAAAGAGGCACATGACAAAGTTACCTATAAAATCGTTGATAAAAACGGTATGGCTGCGGTTGACGTAGCGGGTAAAATCTACACGCCACAAGAAATCTCGGCTAAAATCCTCTCAAAACTCAAAGCGGATGCAGAGTCATACTTGGGTCAATCGGTAACCGATGCGGTTATTACCGTTCCTGCGTACTTCAATGATGCACAGCGTAAAGCGACGAAAGAGGCGGGAACGATTGCAGGGTTGAACGTCCTACGTATCATCAATGAGCCGACGGCGTCAGCATTGGCGTACGGTTTGGATTCAAAAGGGGATGAAAAAGTTCTCGTTTACGATCTAGGGGGCGGAACATTCGACGTTACGGTTCTCGAAATCAGCGAGGGGACTTTCGAGGTTCTCTCAACCGACGGTAATGCGTTCCTCGGTGGGGATGACTTCGATAATAAAATCGTAGACTTCCTCGCAAACGAGTTCAAATCCGATCACGGTATCGATCTCAAAGCGGACAAAATGGCGCTTCAACGTCTCAAAGACGCGGCTGAAAATGCGAAAAAAGAGCTCTCTTCAGCAGAAGAAACAGAGATCAATCTTCCATTTATCACCGCAGATGCATCAGGTCCTAAACACTTAGTTGTGAAATTGACCCGCGCGAAATTCGAGGGGATGATCGATACTCTCGTTAAAGAGACGATTAGCCATATCAAAACGGCAATGAAAGATGCAGGCCTTAGCAACAAGGAAATCAACGAAGTTATCATGGTTGGGGGATCAACGCGTCTTCCGATCGCACAAAAAATGGTATCCGATGAATTCGGCGGAAAAACTCTTAACAAAGGGGTAAATCCGGATGAGGTTGTAGCAGCAGGTGCCGCTATCCAAGGTGGAGTTCTTCGCGGAGACGTTAAAGACGTACTTCTTCTCGATGTTACCCCATTGTCACTCGGGATCGAAACGCTTGGCGGTGTAATGACCAAAATCATCGAAAAAGGGACCACAATCCCAGTTAAAAAATCACAAGTGTTCTCGACTGCGGAAGATAATCAACCAGCCGTTAGCATTTCTGTAGGTCAAGGTGAGCGTGAGTTCGCCCGCGATAACAAATCTCTCGGATTGTTCGAGCTTACCGGTATCCCTGCCGCACCACGCGGTGTACCTCAAATCGAGGTAACATTTGACATCGATGCCAACGGTATCTTGACGGTTAGCTCGACGGATAAAGGAACCGGTAAATCTCAATCGATCACGATTTCCGGAAGTTCAGGACTTAGTGAAGAAGAGATTAACAAAATGGTTCAAGACGCAGAAGCTCACAAAGCTGAAGATGCGGCACGTAAAGAGATCGTAGATCTTCGCAACCAAGCCGACGCACTTGCGAGCCAAACGGAAAAATCTCTCAAAGAGATGGAAGACAAAATCGATGCAACTGAAAAAGCGGCGATCGAGTCAGCTCTTGAAGAATTGAAAGCAGTGTTGAAAAATACCGATGCTACCAAAGAAGAGATTGAAACGGCTACCAAAAAATTGGCAGATGCGAGTCACAAAATGGCAGAGCAAATGTACAAACAAAATGAAGGCGGCGAAGCCGCTGCTTCATCAAGCGCGAAAAAAGATGACGACGTCATCGACGCTGAAATCGAGTAATCTCCCCGTTCGCCCTGAGCTAGGCGAAGGGTAACTTCTCTGTCATTCCCGTGAAAGCGGGAATCTATCTTTCCACTCTTAATTCATTTCTTTTTTCTTCACGTTATACAAAGCATAAAATCACGGATACCATGCTATAATTTTTACATGATAATTTCTTTTGCAGATCGGGCAACATCGGATATATTTAACGGGATAGAGAGCAAACAAGCTCGTAAAGCTCTTCCGATGGAGTTATGGAAAAGTGCATCTCGAAAACTCGATCAACTCGATTCGGTGATAGCTCTCGAAGAGTTAAAAGTTCCCCCCGGAAATCGGCTCGAAAAACTGCGTGAAAATAGAGACGATCAAATGAGTATCCGTATTAACGATCAATATCGCATCTGTTTTAGATGGAGTGAATCGGGTGCGGACAATGTAGAAATAACTGATTATCACTCATAAGGAGTAAACAATGAACATCCCAACTCATAGAGCACCCACCCATCCGGGTGAAATGCTCTTGTGCGAATTTTTAGAACCGATGGGGATTTCTCAAAAAACATTAGCTGATGCGATTCATGTCCCTTATCAGCGTGTCAATGAAATCATTAATCAAAAGCGTGGTATTACCCCCGCAACGGCATTGCGTCTGGCAAAGTATTTTGGGATGTCGGCTGATTTTTGGCTAAATCTCCAAACGAGATGGGATTTATACCGATCTATGCAGTCCGAAGCCAAAGAAATTGCTATGATTCAGCCTCTGGCATCATAAAGGAAAACGAATGGAACATTTTTTAGAAAAAGCAAAATCTGCCAGTCGTATTTTGGCGACAATGAGCGGAAACGAGCGTAACCGAATCCTCCGCGAAATGGCTGAAGCTCTCCGTGCCAACACGATGAACATAATCGAAGCCAATGCCCTCGACATGCGCAGTGCAGATGAAAACGATATAGCTCCGTCAATGAAAGAGCGACTATTACTCGATGAAAAACGTATTGAGTCGATGGCGGTTGCGATAGAAGAGATCGCCGCACTCAAAGATCCGATCGGAAAAGTGATCGAGGGATGGGTCACCGAAGCGGGGCTAAAAATCGAGAAAGTGAGTATCCCAATCGGGGTAATCGGGATCATATACGAATCCCGCCCGAACGTCACCTCCGACACGGCAGCACTCTGTTTTAAAAGCTCTAACGGGTGTGTCCTCAAAGGGGGAAAAGAGGCTGAACATTCTAACAAGATCATTGCCGATGTCTTACAGCAAGTGCTACTGCGCAATAATCTTCCTAGAGAGTTGATTGCCCTTTTACCGGATGCGACGCGGGAGGGGGTAGCGAAACTCATTAAAATGGATCGCTACGTTGACTTGATCGTTCCGCGCGGGGGAGAAGCATTAATCCGATTTGTGAGTCAAAACTCGAGTGTCCCTGTTGTCAAACATGATAAAGGACTTTGCCACACCTATATTGATAAAGATGCTAACATTGAGAATGCGATAGCCATTGCCCTCAATGCCAAAGTTCAGCGTCCGGGTGTATGTAACTCTATGGAGACATTGTTAGTGGACGAGCCGATTGCGCGACATATCCTTCCAATGCTAAAAGAGGTGTTTGATCGTGCCCATACAGAGCTTAAAGGGTGTGATCAGACCCGTGAAATTATCACTGTAATACCTGCAACTGAGGAAGATTTTGATACGGAGTATTTGGCAAACATCCTCAATATCCGTATCGTTGACGGAGTCGATGGGGCGATCAGTCATATCGTCCGTTTCGGCTCAGGGCACTCCGAAGCGATCATTACCGAAAACATCACGGCCTCTGAGCGGTTTATGGATGCCATTGATGCGGCGGCAGTGTATGTCAACGCTTCTACCCGTTTTACCGATGGCGGGGCATTCGGATTCGGCGCCGAAGTGGGGATCAGTACTAATAAACTTCATGCACGCGGACCGATGGGGGTTGAGGGATTAACGACCTACAAATACAAAGTATACGGTAAAGGACAGATTCGTTGAAGTCTGTTTTAAATATCAATAATATATCTTTTGGATATACAAAAGATATATTATTATTCAATGATTTTTCCTTATCACTCAACGAAGGGGAGATCAAAGCGATTGTCGGCCCCAGCGGTGTCGGAAAATCAACCCTATTTGAACTCATTTTAGGATACCGTAAACCCTCTTTGGGATCGATTCAATCCTTATCCCTATCCCAAGTATTTCAAGACCCTTACAGCTCGTTTCATCCTACCTATACGGTACGCAAACAAATTGTGGAAGTAACGTCGATGGAAGGGGCTGGAGCATTGTTAGAACAGATGGGATTAGATGAGTCTCTTTTGGATACCCTTCCCCATAAACTCTCCGGCGGGCAGTTACAACGATGTTCTATATTACGGGCAATGTTAATGAAGCCGAAACTTTTATTGCTGGATGAGCCCACTTCGGCACTCGATAATCTGAATCAACTCGATATTATGAAACTAATCGTACAACACAGTGAGAGAATGGGTGTTTTACTTATCACGCATGATGGTGATTTGGCACGATGGTGTGCCGATGAAATTATCACATTAGGATAGAGTATTTTTGAAGAGATAATATCCCGAAGCGACCATTAAAACCGTTCCAAAAGTATTGAGAGCCATATTGGCAATCGCCATTAAGAGATGACCGCCGCTGAGTAATAAAAAGGTTTCCATCGCAAAAGTAGAGTAAGTGGTAAGTCCCCCTAAAA
Organism: Sulfuricurvum sp.; assembly: GCF_031427015.1. GTDB lineage: Bacteria > Campylobacterota > Campylobacteria > Campylobacterales > Sulfurimonadaceae > Sulfuricurvum. The sequence goes on from NZ_JASJOW010000002.1 coordinate 404,798, forward strand.
AGCCGGTAGTGAGAAATGACTTCATTTGAATGCTAAAAAGTGTCGTGTAACTGAAATAGGCGAAGAGGGCACCGATAATAAAACTCCCCAGCAGATTAACCGAGAGTGTTCCAAACGGGAGTGAGTGGGGGAAGTGATGATTGACAACACCGTTCATATAGGCACGAAGTATCGCACCTAAAAAGGCACCGCTACCGATAGCGAGGATGGTTTGCCAGCTCATCATCATAAACCTTTTGCATGTGGGTATGGGTCTCATTAAGCCATTCAGGATTACTTTTATCGGCGATAAAGGAATCGAGATAGATTGCCGTAATGGTTCCGGGGTTAAACACTTTGCGTTTGTTGCTGAAATGCCATGCGGTGGCGATTAATACAACCGGTTGAACCTTGAGCGTATATTTGTCCGCAACCATTTTGGCCCCTGCTTTAAACGGCTTCATTTTGCCGCTCTCGGTACGGGTTCCTTCGGGAAAAATCGTAATGACACGCCCTAGATCAAGGCGCTCTTTACAATCTTTGATCAGTTTGACGAGAGCAGTTTTGCTTTCACGTTCCAATGCAATGTCCTTAGGAAGACGGACAACAAGACCGAAAAACGGTACTTTGAAAAGCTCTTTTTTAGCTACCCATGCTAAATCTTTGGAGGTAATCGTTTCCATAATACCGATATCAATATCGCTTTGGTGATTGATGAGATACATTTGCACATCAGGATCGGGAGAGCCTTTGATGCGTACGGGAACAAAGACGAGAAGACGGATAAACCATGCCGAAAATTTAACGGCGTACGGCTTTGGGAGAAGATAAAAAGTGACTATCATAAGCGTCATCCCGCTGAAGATGACGATTACGGCATAAAGCCATTTAATTCGTGCAAAGATCACGTTTGTTTACCCATCCGACTTTATTATCATCGAGATGTACTTTAATAAAGTCACCTACCTCTTTTTCCGCTTCCAAATGTTCCTCTTCCAGGGTCATTTCAAAAATGGTCCCGTTTTTAATCGGGAGCAAATAAACGGGTGCATCTTTTTTTACGCATATATTTTGGTTAGGAAGCAGTGCATAAACGATGTAAAACATCGGAGCAGCCGAAAGGTATAAATACCATTTTTCCCGTCTCCAGTAAAAGAGTCCGAAAAGCATGAGGACAACAACGGCAGCGGCACTGACTTTGAGTTCGGTATGGCGTGCATCCGTCGGAGAGAGATCGCTTTGTCCCGTAGAAACGGTGTCATCATCTACAACAATAGGGATAGATAATGTTTCATAACGCTGTTTTTTAAGATTGAAAATTGAAAAGTTGAGACTCTCTTCGGTGTTCGGAATGATCACATAATAGGTCATTTGCGATTCACCGACATTGGATAGCTTCGATTCAAACCCTTGTTTTATTGCATTAGGGATCGAAAAATCACTGATATTACAGCGGGATGCTTTTACGGTGAAAATAACGACATTACTCTCATTATTGTACGGGGTAGTTTTGTAATCAATGACTTCAAACTTATCTGCGAGTACATTGGCAAAGCCTGATGGAGGGCTCAATGTTGTTGCCGTGAGAGGAGTCCCGATCAATGTTTCGGAGGTAGTTCCGTTTGATGTAAGTGTTGCAGAAATATCGGGGAGACGGATTGAGGGAGATTGGACTAAAAAATAGAATGTGTCATACACTCCGTCATCTTTTACATTTCGACGAGGGGTATCGCTAAAAATACGTATCCCCTCTTCATTTTGGAGGGTATATTCAATATTTCCCGAAGCAACGTCTGTCGGGGTAAGTTTAACCGTGACGGCAATGATTTCACCGACATAGGGGGGTGTCGGAAGATCGCTAAACTGCAGTGTTAATCCCGCCGTTGATACACCGGAAAAAAGAGTATCGATATCTGATGAAGGGCTAGTTACTGTATCTGATGTCGTATCGGCGGCTGCAGGCACAGGATCGGTTAGAACTGAAGGCTCAGCGAAAACAATCTGTGTTAAAAGGAGAAATAAAAATGCCAGTGTTTTCAAGCGTTTATAAACCCTTCGAGCATCTGCTTCCCATCTTTAGAACCAAGCAGTGCTTCCATTGCCCGCTCAGGGTGCGGCATAAGACCGAATACATTTTTTGTTTTATTGCAGATTCCCGCAATTGAGTCAACAGAACCGTTAGGATTATCAATCATACCGGTGCTGTCTGTATATTTTAAAAGGACTTGATGGTTAGCATACAGCTCGCTCAAGCCGTTTTCATCAATGTAAAAGTTACCGTCATGGTGTGCGATAGGGATATTAACCACTTGATCAACTGCACAATGGCGGAGGAAGTCGTTATCGTTATTGAGCACTTTTAGATGATGGTGACGCGAGATAAAATGGAGCCCTTCGTTACGTTTGAGGGCGCCGGGAAGAAGTCCTGTTTCGGTTAATACTTGAAATCCGTTACAAATTCCTAGAACTTTTCCGCCGTTATCGGCGTAGATTTTAAGCGCTTTCATAATCGGAGACATTTTTGCGATGGCACCGCTGCGTAAATAGTCACCGTAGCTGAATCCACCCGCTACCACAACGAGATCTGTCCCCTCAGGAATTAGATCTTCTTTGTGCCATAGGATTTGCGTCTCACACCCTAATGCTGCGAATGCATGCTGGGTATCGTACTCACAGTTAGTTCCGGGAAACTGAACAATGCCTACTTTCATGCTTGGATCTCGATCTCGTAATCTTCAATAACCGTATTCGCCAAAAGCTCTTCACACATATGGGCTACTTTCTCTTTTGCCGCGGCCGTATCGGATTCATCCATCTCTATAATAATCTGTTTTCCGACACGTACATCCCGCACTGTACCAAAACCATGTCCGCTAAGTGCATGGAGGACGGCTTTTCCTTGAGAGTCGAGAACTCCGTTTTTCAAAAATACATTTACAATTGCTTTCATCTATTACCCCAATATTCTGTTTAATACTTCTTCATAGGCGACTTTGAGTCCGCCTAGCCCTTGACGAAAACGGTCTTTATCCATTTTCTCACCCGTTTCTAAATCCCAAAAGCGGCAATTGTCAGGGCTGATCTCATCGGCGAGGATAATTTTACCGTTTTCATCACGACCGAATTCGAGTTTGAAATCGACCAGATTTAGCCCTTTTTCATGGAAGTAAGGACGTAAAATATTATTGACTTCACGGGCCATAGCACGAAGCTGATCGAGTTCGGCTTCATTTTTGACAAGGTTTAGGATCAAACAGTGTTGATCGTTGAGTTTCGGATCACCCAAAGCATCATTTTTATAGTCAAACTCGACTAAGGTAAACGGAAGAACGGTTCCATCGGTGATACCGAGGTTTTTACTGAGACTTCCGGTTGCAATGTTGCGAACAATCACTTCGATGAGGATAATGTCCACTTTTTTACAAAGCATGTGGGTATCATCCAGCATTTCAACAAAATGGGACTCTACCCCGCGAGAAGCGAGCATTTTAAACAATTCGGTAGAGATCTTGTTATTGAGAGCCCCTTTACCCGATTCATTATCTTTTTTGGCTCCGTTGAATGCGGTCAAATCATCCTTAAACTCTGCAATGACAAGATTGGCATCGTCAGTGTTAAAGAGGCGTTTAGCCTTTCCTTCGTAGATGAGATCGCGTTTTTCCATGATTATTTTCCTTTGACTATAATTAGAGCTTTAATAATATCGACACCCTCTTTGAGTTGGATGTCTTTGTTCATTTGTTCAGGGGTAATAACGGTTTTATTGGTAGCATTGACTTCGGTAACGTCAACCATTCCGTCATTTTTTTCGAGTTCGGATTCAAGATGTTTTTTGAGATCCGCCTCTTTGATGTTGAACGATTTATCGTGATGTTTAATTTCACCGGCGATCACTTCAATATCCGGAGCAACCCCTACGGCTTGAATTGTTCGTCCGCTTGGAAGATAGTAGCGTGCAACGGTAAGTTTGATACCTTCGGTTTCCGTTATCGGCATTACCACTTGAACAGAACCTTTGCCGAAAGTTTTTTCTCCGACGATGACGGCACGTTTGAGATCTTGAAGGGCACCGCTGACAATCTCAGATGCACTGGCAGAGCCTTCGTTCACTAAAACAACGAGAGGAAGATCGCAAATGGTAGCGCTTTTGGTTGCGCTGTAGGTGACATCGTCGGCTTTATTACGCCCTTTTTGGGATACGATAACTCCTTCGTTTACAAACAAATCGGTGAGTTCAACCGCTTGATCCAGTAATCCTCCCGGATTATTGCGTAAATCAAGGATAATTCCTTTGCTTTTAGCGGCATGTTTTTTAATCGCTTTTTTAACATCTGCAGCTACTTTTTTATCAAAGCTGGTAACCCGAATGTAGAGAATATTTCCGCTGATTGTGCGGGTATAGACCGATTCAACGGTGATAATATCGCGGATAATATGGAATTTGATCGGATCGGCGGTTCCTTTGCGTACAATGGTGATATCGATAGGTGTTTTAGGGGTTCCGCGCATTAAGCTAACGGCATCGTCAATGGTCATACTGAGGGTTGATTTGTCATTGATTTTAAGGATGATATCGCCCGCTTTAACGCCCGCTTTATCTGCAGGTGTCCCTTCAATCGGGGCAATAACGGTGAGGGCATTATCACGCATTCCGACCGTTATCCCTAATCCGCCGAATTCACCGTCGGTTTGGGTTTTAAGATTATCGTAGCTTTTTTTGTCCATGTACGTGGAGTGGGCATCAAGGTTAGAGAGCATCCCTTGAAGTGATTTGTCGATCAGTTGATCGATACTCAGACCGTCAACATTGTATTGTTCAACGATCCCCAATACTTTAGTAAATTTAGCTAAAGATTGGAGGCGTGATGCTTCTACAGAGGCTTCGGCAGGGGCAGCGGCAGTATCGCTTTTGGCTAACAACGATGTGGAGAGGGCAACACTCACCGCTACAGCACTGACAAAACCGACAACCATCATTTTTGTGTTTTTCATACGTTTTCCGAACCTCGTGTAGAGCCGTTATATAAGATGGGGAATTATAGTGAAAACTCCATTAAATAACAATGGAATTAGATCACTTGAATTATGACATCACCGATGGTGATTGTCTCCCCTTTTGTGATTTTGGCCCGTTTGCGTGTTTCGATTTCACCGTTACGGTAAACATGAGCGTTTTCGATTAACATTTTGGCTTGTCCGCCGGTATCGACAAGATCTAAGAGTTTAATCAGTTTATGGAGTTCGATATAGGGTTCGGTTAGGGTATAGGTCATGATATTTCTTTAAATAAAAATTAGGCTAAGTAGGCGATGAGAAGAATAAAAATAAGTGGCATGAAAGCCCGTTAGGGCCTCATGGATGTGATTACCAGCGGTCGCGTGGAGGGCGTGGAGCACGTGGACGAGCTTCGTTAACACGAAGTGTACGTCCGCCGAAATCGTTACCTTCAAGAGCAGTGATCGCTTTATTAGCTTCGTCTTGGTTCGCCATTTCAACGAAACCGAAACCGCGAAAACGGCCTGTTTCTTTATCGTTTACGAATTTAACTGAACTAACTTCACCGTATTGTCCGAAAAGATCTTTAAGATCGTTCTCGTCTTTGCCGTAGGGAATATTCCCGACATAAATTTGTGTCACATTGTACTCCGTGAAAAAATCGAACTATAACCAGCATAATCCTTAACACATTCTAGCAATTACAATCTTATGAGAATGTTAAGAATAATTGTATATTTACGATTAGTCAAAACACCATGTAAAAACTTTACAAAAAGGCTCCAGCCTCATGTAAAGTGGTAAAACACGGCTTAGAATGAGAACGTAAGAAAAGGAGTGCTTCGCTCATCATAGCTCCTCCTAAAAGGATAGGAAAAACCGGTTTACTCCAAGGCTGCTCTAAAAGGCGGACAATCTCCAGTGTATCGGTCATCATCTGAGGGGTAATTAAAAGATAGATTAAATCGACTCCCTCCATCGCATCGACACATCTCAGTGCCGTTTCAAATCGTTCACTTCGAGCATCGCCGATGATATCGATAGGGTTGTTCCGTGACCAGTTGGAAGGGAGAATGGCATCAAGCGCTTTAAGATCGTCTTCATTCAGGGTGTAAAGCTTCGATCCTCTTTCAATAATGACATCGGTGATAATGGTTCCCGGCCCTCCGGCATTGGTGATAACGGCGATATTCTCAAAATTTCGGGCGTACAGGAGTGCTTCTATAGAATCGACCATTTTAACGCCGACACTCTCTAAGAGACCTCGAAACATCGGATAGTCACCGCTGAGATTTCCCGTATGGGAAAAGGCCGCTTTTCGAGCTTGCGGTGATTTTCCCGCTTTATAAACACGAATCGGTTTCGGGCAAGACCTGAGAGATTCTAAAAATGCTTTCCCCTCTTGTATCCCCTCGGCATAGAGGGAGATTGCTTCACACTGCGGATCAGCGGAGAGCATCGTGATGATATCGGCGAAACCCATATCGGCCATATTTCCCGCGGAGAGGATATGGGAAAATCCGATCCCCTCTTGGGTTGCTTTATCCATAAGGGAGGAGAGAACGGCTCCCGATTGGGCGATAAGCGCAAGTGAGCCTTTTTTGATATCAGATGAACCGAAAGTGAGATTAAGGCTTTGGGTGGATTCGTAGTAGCCCAGACAATTCGGTCCGATGATATTAAGATTATGCTGTTGCGCCAACTCGCTTAGCCGTTTTTCGCTTCGGGTATCTCCGATCTCTTTAAAGCCCGCCGAGACAATGATGATATTTTTAACCCCTTTAGGGATTAAGGTTTCGATTATCTCAATAACATGGCAAGAGGGGATGGTGATGACAGCGGTATCGATCGAATCCTCTATCTCTGTAAGAGAACAATAAAGGCGATGCCCTTCAAAAGTACCCCCTTTAGCGTTTACTAAAGAGAGTTTACCGTTAAAAGTGAGGGCATTATGGGCAATGGCGTATCCCACTTTAGTGGGATCATTGGAAGCGCCGATGACGGCGACGTGACGGTTATCAAAAAAATTGCTACGGAGACGTTGCGTAGGGGGAGTATCGGAAGTGAGTGTATGATACTCGATTCTTGCATCAACGACATGCAAACCGTTTGCGTTGAAGATAACAGGGTTGAGATCGCATTCACGAATCGTCGGATGTTCTTTTATAAAGCGTTGAAGAGTTTGGATAAAACCTACGATTTGATCCATCATCGGTTTTGTACCCCGAAAACCTTCAAACAGTTTGCTGATTTTGGTGGTGTGCACTGCGCGGAGGATTTCAGTTGCATCGGCGTGTATATCGATATAACAGACATCACGGTAAAGTTCGAGTAATACTCCCCCTTTGCCGAAAAGGATGATTTGGCCGAAAATCGGATCATCGACAACCCCGGCAAACAGCTCTTCACCCTGTATCATCGCGGTCGCAATAAAGCCATCGTTTGAATCCAAAGTAATCGTGTGTTCCGCAATACGCTTTAGTATTCGAGTCCGTGCCGCTTCCGCCTCATCGGTATTGCTCAAGGAGATAGCTACTCCTCCTACATCACTTTTATGGACAATTTTAGGAGATTCTATTTTGAGTGCAACGGGATAAAAATCGAGAGATATAGGTTCCTCAAGTGCAAAACGGCGAAACGGAGGAATTTGGAATCCTGAGTGTGATAAAAGGGAGAAAAGTTCGGACTCAACCATCGGTAATTCCTAAATAAATGAGGATTATGCCATTTTAAAAGGCATCCATTTAGATAGTATAACCTAACGAGGGAGCCGGTGTAAAGTAGGGGGCTTCATCTTGTAATTTTTGGAGAATTTCTCCTCGCGGGAGAGGGCGGCAGAGATGATATCCTTGCAAGGTATCAATTTCATTTTCGATTAAAAAATCATAATGCTCAGCTTCTTCAACTCCCTCAGCCGTAACATTCATTCCCAAGGCATGGGCAAGATTAGAGATCGCTTCTACGATATGACGATTGGAATTTTCTTTAAATAAAGACAAAATAAAGGATTTGTCAATTTTCAGGGTATCAATCGGAAGTTGGGCCAAGTAGGCGAAAGAAGAGTAACCGGTACCGAAATCATCTAAGGAGATACGTATCCCTCCCGATTTTAGCTCAGCAAGTTGCCGACTGACAGCGTGAATATTTTCCATAACGGTACTTTCGGTCACCTCGACTTTTAAAAAGGAGGGAGAAATTCCACGTTCCTCCAAATAGGTAAGCAGTTCATGGGCAAAATGAGTTTGGTGAAGCTGTTTTGCCGAAACATTGATTGCCACAAAAAACGGTTCATCCCGTAGCTGACGTATGGTGTCAATGAAATCGCATGCTTGCGAGAGAACCTCTTTACCTAGATGATGGATATCTCCATTGCTCTCAGCAACAGGGATAAAGAGATCGGGCGGAATAAAACCTTCTTTTGGATGGGGAAGCCGCATGAGTGCTTCGTACCCTTCCATCCGGAGTGTTTTGCTGTCAATAAGGGGTTGAAAGTAGAGCTCGAAATAGTTCTGCGACAGCCCCTCACGTATCAATGTTTCAATCCGTAAAAAATCATTGAGCGTCTGCTGCATGGATGCATCATAATAGACAAATCGGTTTTTCCCCTGATTTTTGGCTTCGTACATGGCGGTATCGGCGTGTTTGATTAAATCCTCTCCGCTTGTAGCGTCATGGGGGTATAAGACGATTCCGATAGAAGATGAGAGGAAAAAATCGGTTTCATTGATCGTAAACGGCTCTTTAAAGGTCTGGATTAAACGTTTTGACATGGCATCAACACTTGATTTATCCGCATCTTGAAGTAAAATGACAAATTCGTCCCCTCCGAAACGGGCGCAAAAATCATATATTCCTAGGGCGTTTCGGAACCGTTGACTCACTTCAATAAGTATTTTATCGCCGATTTTATGTCCCATCGTATCGTTAATGTGTTTGAAATTATCCAGATCCAAAAACAAAAGGGCAAAAGGGGCGGCCGCAGAGTATTCGAAACGGTTTTCTAGCTGAAGTTTAAGTTTTGCGCGATTAGGGAGCAACGTGAGTGGATCGTGATAGGCTAAAAATGCAATCTCTTCACTTTGCGCTTTGGGAGCGGTGATATCACTGGTTATTCCGATGAAAAGGTTAAGTTTCGGATGATGGTGGATACGGCTGTTAAGCCATCTCATTTCACCCCCATGATGGAAGATACGAAATCGGATAGCTTGGGATTGTCCCGGTCGCAGCGTCTCAAAAAACATTTGAACCAAAGCGCGATCATCGGGATGTATTTGTTGTTGCCAAAGGGCAGTATCGCTTAAAAACATCTCTTTGGAAAATCCGAAAATCTCTTCAACGGCATTGTTAACATAGCGCAATGAAAGAGTCTGGCTATCGATATACCAGATGACTTCATCAAGGCTGCTGAGGATCTCTTCAATCTCTTGATTTTTCGAATTAAGCAATACGGAGAGTTCATGTGCTTGAAGTTCTATCAACTCCTTTGAATCACGAAGTTCTTTATTGAGAAGGTATGTTTCCGTGAGATTTCGGACATTGACAAAAAAACGGATGTGTTCGTTATGCCGTATCATTCTCACGCTTTTGATACTTTGGACAATATGTCCGTCACGGTGGAGAAAATCGGTTTCGGCATTGAGGGATTTCCCCTCTCGCATCACTTTCGCGATACATTCTTGGAACACATCGATATTGGCTAAAAGACTGAGCATATTCAGCCCTAAAAGAATGTCGCTTTCATATCCGACCATCTCGGAAAAAGCCTCATTGGCAAATAGAATAACGCCACGCTCATCGACCATTATGATCCCATCCGGCAGGTAGTTTAATACATCATAAATGGGTGCTTCGGTTTGCATTGAGTCCTAAAAAGTGATTAAATTGTGATTGAAGTATTTTAATTTGTTATAGTTTAAAACTTGCTTCTTAAAATACATTAGGAAGGGATAATTTGAATTTGGATATAATCGCGTAATTTTTATGTAAAGAGTTTCAGTATGGTACAAGTCACAAAATTAACAATGCGTTTTGGAAGCCGAGTTTTATTTGAGGGTATTAACCTCAAACTTGACCGCAATAAACGCTATGGTCTTATCGGTGCGAACGGCGCCGGAAAAACAACTTTTTTGAAAATCCTTAGCGGTGAGATCAAAGAATACGAAGGGGATATCTCCATCGAACCGGGTCTCAAAGTAGGTATTTTGGGACAAAATCAGTTTGCGTTCGAAGACTTCACCATCGCGGATGCCGTATTATGGGGAAACAAGCGTTTGTACGATGCTATCAAAGAGAAAGAGCATTTGTACACAACGGGAGATTTTGAAGATGAAGCGGTAAACAACCGTTTGGCTGATTTGGAAATGATTTGTGTTGAAGAAGATCCGACCTATGAATATGACGTTCAAATCGCAAAAATCTTGGAAAATGTCGGGATTGCGGCTGAGCATCATAACGATTTGATGTCGAGCCTCCCTTCATCGGAGAAGTTTAAAGTCTTGTTGGCGCAGGTTCTTTACCCGAAACCGGATGTTTTGTTTCTCGATGAGCCTACCAATAACCTCGATATCGATACGATCGGATGGTTAGAGCGTGAGCTGCAGCGTCATGAGGGGACATTGGTTATCATTTCGCATGACCGTCACTTTATCAATGCCGTTGTTACCAATATCCTCGACGTCGATTTCCAAAAAATCCGTGAATTTACCGGAACCTATGATGATTGGTATCTCGCTTCAACCGTTATGGCGAATCAAGCACAGCTTGATCGAGATAAAAAAGTAAAAGAGAAAGAGCAACTTGAAGCGTTTGTTCGTCGATTCTCGGCAAATGCGTCAAAAGCAAAACAAGCGACTTCACGTCAGAAACAGTTGGATAAACTCACGATTGAAGATATCAAGCCCTCAAGCAGACGTGATCCGAGTATCGTGTTTAAAGCAAAACGTCAAATGGGAGACGAAGCCCTTGAAGTGGTCAATGTTTCTCACAGTTATGATGATTTGAATGTTTTACACAACATCGAGCTTAAAATTGCTCCGGGCGAAAAAATCGCGATAATCGGTGCCAACGGTGCGGGTAAAACAACTTTATGTAAAATCATTATGGAAGAGATCAAACCAACCAGCGGAAGCGTCAAATGGGGAGCAACGATTGAGCCGAGCTACTTCCCGCAAGACACAACCGACCGCATCAAAGGAGACGGGACTCTTTATGATTGGCTCCGTGCATTTGATCCGAAACGTGAAATCTCAGAGATTCGTAACTGTCTAGGGCGTATGCTTTTTAACGGTGAACAGCAAGAGAAAAGTGTTGAGAAGATCAGCGGGGGTGAAAAACACCGTATGATGCTCTCGAAGATGATGCTTGAGGGGGGAAATTTCCTCGTACTCGATGAACCTACCAATCACCTTGATCTCGAAGCGATCGTGGCACTCGGTGAAGCATTGTATGAGTTTGACGGGAACGTTATCTGCGTGAGTCATGACCGTGAGCTTCTCGATGCGTTTGCAGGGCGTGTCATCGAATTGCATCTTGATGGAAGCTACATTGATTTCAAAGGGACGTACGAAGAGTTTGCCGAGGCCAAAGCAAGTGGAAGTTTATAAAAATTACGTCGGATTAGGGGTTGCGGGCAATTTCGCTCTCCACCTTGAGCAAGCCGGTGAAAGCACCGATTTTAAAGATGTTCTAACCGAGGATCCCAACGGACCAAAAGGGATATTCCCTTTTTATATTCCCGAGCGCGAAGGGCAACTCGGACTCTATCCGATTAGCTCTGATACGATTATTCTCCCCCATGAAGCGTGCAATGTTCAGCCTGAACCCGAAGTTGCGTTGATTTGCGATTTTGAATATGACGCAGAGGGGAATGTAACCGAGATTACCCCAAAATTTTTCGGTGCGTATAATGATTGTTCCCTCCGCAAAGAGGGTGCGGCTAAAATAAGCCACAAAAAAAATTGGGGCAGGGATACTAAAGGATTGGCATCGACTCTGATTCCCATTGATACTTTCAAAAAGGACGGCGTGATGGATACGTATCGCATCGCTTCGTTCTTACGGCGTGATGGGATGTTGATGCGCTACGGAGAAGATGTTGAGCTTAGCGGCTATAGCTATTTCCATGGAAAACTGATCGACTGGCTCAAAAATCAAATCAATACACAGGTTGATTTCGGTCCGCTGGAACCGATCGGAAGCTATCTTAAAGATGCAGGGTATCCTAAGCAAGCCATCATCAGCATCGGAGCAACCCGCTATACCCATTTTGGCGAGACAAATTTTTTGAGGGAGGGGGATGAGGTGATCGTAGTCGTGTATGACAACAACAAATACTGTATGAATCCGATCCTCTCAATGGCGAATCGCGGTGCTTTGGAAGGCGATGGAATCAGTGCCCTCATTCAGAAGGTTGTGCGTGGTTAAAAGTGGCCTCTATCGTCATTATAAGGGGAAGCATTATGAAGTGATCGGGGTGGCGAAACACTCCGAAACCTCCGAGAGTCTTGTCGTGTATCGTCCTCTCTACGGTGAGCGGGGATTATGGGTTCGCCCCTTGAAAATGTTTGTTGAAATTCTCCCAAACGGGGTAAAACGGTTCGAATATTGCGGAGAGGTGCAATGAGCCGCGGTACAAAACTCATCCTCGACTTAGGAGCTTCTTGGGGCGAGGGGTGGAGTATGGAAGAGGAAAAAAGTGCAACAACGTTGACACTCCTTGAACCCTCTGCGCACCGCCTCGTCTTTCAAAAAGAGAAACGTCGCGGGAAAGCGGTCACTCTCGTCGGCCCATTTAGCCTGAGCGAAGATGATGCCCAAAAAACGCTCTCCTCGCTCAAGAAGTCACTCGCATGCGGTGGGGCGTATAAAGAGGGATGGATGGAGTTTCAAGGCGATATCGCACCAAAAGTACGCGTCAACCTCGAAAGACTCGGCTTTGCATTCAAAAACTCGAAATAATTTATAATTGATTACTGAACATTACTTGATTGCGTCCTCGCTCTTTAGCCGCATACAGGTTTGTATCCGCCGCATGGATGAGGGCATCTTCATTCATGTTAACGGTAGGGGTGACACATATTCCCCCGATAGAGATACTGAGAATCGGTAAAATTTTAGACCCTTTATGCTCTATTTTTAGGTTTTCAATCCCCTCACGTACTTTTTCCCCAATAATCTGAGCTGTTTTACAATCGGTATCGGTAAGAATAATCCCAAACTCTTCTCCCCCTAGACGAAACGGGTAATCACCCGGACGTTGAAGGGTCGCTTTAAGCACTTTGGCGACGGCTTGAAGGGCGGCATCACCTTGCAGGTGGCCGTAAGTATCGTTGTATTGTTTAAAAAAATCGATATCAAGCATCATAAAAATAAAAGGTTTGTTGGCACGTAAGGAGCGTTTGAACTCGCGCTCATACACAATATTAAAATAGCGGCGATTAAACAATGCCGTGAGAGAATCGGTATATGAGGCTTGTTCAAGTTTGAGGTTAAGGTGTTTAAGAGTTTCACTGGAGGCAATGAGCTGTTGCTGCTGAACTTCGATACGGGCGAAAATCATCCAAGCCAACCCCATGACCAACACTAAAATAACCCCTAAAAAGAGGATAAGTTGCATTAGGGCATTTTCATACTGCGCCAAGAGTATCGTATGCTCGTATTTGGCTACGTCATTTTCATAGGCAATAAGTTGTTGCAGGGTGCTGTGGATAGATTGGATATTTTCATCCATAGACATCAGAGAGAGCGGATGTGAATGATCCGGATCGTTGATCAAAGAGCGTACTTGAGTAAAATAGTTTCCGATCGTTTGAATCTGGGCTTCGGTATAGTTGACATACGCCATCTCTTCAGGACGTTTGTGATGAGAGAGGTAGGAACTCCATAGGGTGTTGATACGTTCTAGCCCTCGTACGATATTTTCTGATGCTTGTTCATCACTAAGCAGTTGATTGCTCCATTGGTAAACCGAAGAGGCAAGATCATTATGGTAAGTAGAGGTAATAGAGTTTAGTTCGCTAAGGGGAAGCAAGGAACCGAAATAGAGGGTATCCATGTTCCGTTTGATATTTTGAATATTAACGTAACCGATTAACCCCACTACGACAAGCCCAAATCCTACGAGTAACAACAAGTAAACAAGTTTAGTTTTGAGTTTAAGTGATTTCACAATTTTGATTAATCTTTCCATGCTGGATAGTTTAACTAAGCAACTCCTATACCAAAAGGGATTACAATAAGGCACTTTAAACGGGAGGTAGATGATGGCAAAACGACTCATTAAAGATGAGCGGATCAAAACAATCATTCATAATATTGCTGAAGATTTCCGTTTTTCTCACGAAACGGGTGATTATGCGCTGTTATTTTACAAAGCGGATACAGAAGGGGTTATTCGGGGTGCCGATATCGATACGATGATTGAATACCTCTCTACCGGACTCACGGAGTTACAAGATAACATTCAATGGCGTAGAGAGTTTTTGAGTGATAACCCCGGTGTCGATGAGATGCGTATGCTTGAAAATCTCGGGGTTATTGAAAAAGAGTATATCGATTTACTCGAATTTCTCCGTTAAGGTTTCGGTTTATACGGTTCGAGAGGCATTTTTTTGCTGATGGCATATTGAATGCCCCCTTGCAAATCGATGACGTTATACCCAAGCTGTTTCCCTAAAAAATTACCGACGACTTGGGTACGATTTCCGCTGTTACAGATCAGGGCGAATTTTTCCCCTTTTTTGACGACTTTATTCAGCTCTCCTACAAACACTTCTGCATTATAGTTTCCTTTTTCATCGAAGAACATAATCGGGATAGAGCCTTTGACTAGACCTGTCGTTTTCCATTCTAAAGGTGTGCGTATATCGATGATTTTAATTTTGCTGTCGATTATTTTTTGATCGATTGGTTGTCGTATATAATCGGCACTAAGGGTTGTGAGGGTGAGTAAAAGAGATAAAAAGGCTAAGCGCATATTGGCTCCTACGAGGTATAATGGCGACATTGTATCGATGAATTACTAACGTGAGGGTTTATGAGCGTATCTAAAGAAGAAAATTCAAAACGGCTTCGGTATATTCGGCTGTTGGGACGGTTTATCAGCGGGATACTCTCCTATTTGGCGAAGAGCGATCATCCCACAAAAGAGCAGTATAATCAGAAGGTGGATATGAATTTCCGCTTTTTGGAAAAAAATGAAGCGGTAAAACTCTACAAAGACGAATACATGGAACTCGAAGCGTTAGGTCAGAAGATTCTCGATTTCAGAGCAAGTGAGAGTGATATCGAAACGATAAAAGAAGAGCTTTTTTACGCCCAAAATCAGTTGGAAAAGCGGGTCAATGCCCGCCGCTATAAAAAATCAAAGCATGATAACCATGCAACGGATGGCTGGTAATAATTAAATCACTCCCGTATGCTCTAATAAGATTTTAAAGCCTAACCCGATAAGAATTAGCCCGCCGAGCATCTCTGCTTTGCTCTCCAGTAATGATCCCAGCTTCTTCCCCACATACACCGCGGCGACACACAAAACAAACGTTACCAATGCGATTACCCCTGCCGCAGTATAGATATCGGTTTGTAAGAAGGCGAAGGTTACCCCGATCGCCATTGCGTCGATACTCGTAGCAATACCGAGTGTGATGAGTGTTTTGGTTGAGAGGTCGGTGACCTCTTCATCAAATTCATTTTTATACGCTTCATAAAGCATTTTCCCCCCAAGCCCCACGAGGAGGAGAAACGCGATCCAGTGATCGAAGGATTGAACATATTCGGCAAAGCTGATTCCGATAAAGTATCCCGCGAGCGGCATAGCTCCTTGAAAAAAGCCAAAAACTGCAGCGCTAAAGAATACTTTAGAGAGGAATAAATCTTTGTATTTTGAGCCGATAGCGATGGAGACGGCAACGGAGTCCATTGCCAAGGCTACGGCAAGGATAAGAAGCGTTTCATTCATAATGCGTCCTAAAAAATAAGTATGGAATTATATCGAAGCGAGCTGATTTATAGCCGTTCAATCGCACCGCGTTCAAGGCGTACTTTCCCTTTATGTTCCAAATCTTTCAGAAGACGGCTGATAACGACGCGTGATGTTCCTAGCTGAATCGCGATTTGCTCATGGGTCATTTCAATGCGGTGCTCTTCTTGATGGGTTAACCATTCCAGTAAACGTACATCGAGACGTTTGAACTTGATATCTTCGACTAAGGTTGCGAGAGATGCGAGACGTACGGTAAAGAGGGAAAACATAAAACTGAGATATTCAGGACTTTGTGCCATTAGAGAAAGGATAGATTCGTGGTCTAGCAGATAGCCTTTGATATCACCTTCCGTGATGGCGGTTCCGATGGCGACATTTTGGGAGACGAGACTGGCCGTATTGACGACACATTGCTCCAAGGGCTTTAAAGTATAGAGGGTAATCTCTTCAATACCGTCACCTTGGATGTAGAGACGGACATTTCCTTCGGTTAAAAAGAGGATATCTTTGCATACATCACCCTGATAAAATAAAATAGTGTTTTTAGGTACGGTAATGGGGTGTGCGTGGGTAAGGACAAATTGTTGAAGTTCTGGAGAGAGATGGGAGAAAAAAGTAAATTGAGTAAGTTCCATAATAATGCCTCATTGTTCTTGAGGCATTATAGCATGAGCGATAGGGTTAGTCGTTTTTAGTTTTGCATCCGGTATTGATTCCCAAAAGAGGATAAAACGGGCAAAAACCTATTGCTCCGGTCAGAACTAAGATAATTCCGGCATAACCGAAAATATTACCGCTCATAATCGCCCATATAATAAGTGCGACACCTGCAATAATTCTAAGTGCACGATCGATTTTTCCTGCGTTACATGACATGTAAACTCCTTGGTCGGGATAAATCCCTAAATTTGTAGGAGCATTGTAACGCAATGAATAGGGGGGTGTCTGTAACCTTAGTTACACACGATTTTAACCGGTGACATGAGGAAGGACTTTAATCAGTTCAATCGTTAAAACAGCGATCCAGGTAAAAATTGTAATCCCTGCGGCGGCGGCAGCGATGTCTTTGATAATCTTGATTTTTTCGTTGTAGCGGGTCTCCATAAAATCACATATTGCTTCGATTGCGGTATTAAAGACTTCTGCGGAGATCATCACCCCTGTGGCGAGAATAATGAGCGAAGCATCTACCCACTCTTTGTAGATCATTACGGGTATGAGGATCAAAACGGAGATGATGATTTTATACAAAACGCTAAAATCGTGTAAAACGGCAAAACGGAGGCCGGAGAGGATGATTCTGAACTTCCGAAGCGGATGGTAGCCGTGTTCGCCTGTCTCTAAAAATTTATTTTTCATCCCAAAACTCCTAATTTAACAACCCAAAAAGCGATGATTGCCCACATCAATGCGACGAGAAATCCCGCAACCACATCGGTGGGGAAATGGACTTGAAGGTACATACGAGAGAACGCGACCGCTAAGACCATAAACACTAAAACCGATGCGGTGATGTTTTTATAAAGGGTCTGAGTTCCTAGCAAAGCAAGCAAAATTCCTAAACTGAATGCTGTGATTTGTGCCGTGTGGGCACTGGGAAAAGAGGGGTCGATCGGAAGTTCGTCGATCGGTCCGAAAAAGTGGGGACGTGTGCGCTCCAATTCGTATTTGAGAAAATAGACGGTTCCCACCGTTCCCCAAAACGTGATCCCTACGATTTTTTCAAAATGTTGAATATGAGGGGAAATAAGTATCGTGAGAATGAGATAAAGGGGGAGAAGAATCCACAGTGATCCCATCCAGGTAACGGTAGAGAAAAAGTGATTAAGAGAGGAGTTTTGAATCGAGTGGAACCATGAAAGAACCATCTGATCAAGGTGGATGATATAGGTATGACGGAGATGTTGGGATAGGAGAACCACTATACTTAAAGCAACTAGGAAAACCAGTGCGGAGTAGATCCCCGTATCTGTCCAAAAAAAACGGAGATTTGAAGACATAATTTACCTCCCTACCGATGTTATTGAGATCATTGTACCATAGGAGAGGCAATCAAGGGAGTGGGTTGAGGCGATTTTTAACGTCACTGAGGCGGATGAAGCTAAACCCGTCGATTTTGAGTTTTTCAACCGCTTCCCTAACCCCTTCACGGGTACCGCTTTCAGGGTGGTTCATGTGGAGGAGGATAATGTCACCGCTTTTGGCATTAGTGAGCTGATAGGCTACTTTATCGGCACTAAAGGTTGCCCCCGCATCCCCTAAAACACTGAAGCCTCCGATCTCTACTCCGTTTTGTCGAGCAATCGCAACCGCTTGTTCATCATAGTAGGCAGTGCCGGAGCGGAAAAAGAGAGGGCGTTTACCTGTCAGTTTTTCGATAAGAAGCGCATTGGCGTTAATCTCTTCTAATACTTCTTCTCTCGAACGGGTTCCTTGAATGTTATAAATACTTTTACCGTTGACTGAGAGGGGGCGGTGCGCAGTGCCGTGGTTAGCGATTTCAAACAGTGGATTGGCGGCTAGTTCTTTAAAAATTTCAGGGTTACTGTGGATCCAACGTGAGTTGATAAAGAGGGTAGCCGAGATACGATTTTCGATGAGATAGGCAATTAGTTCGGCATCATACTGGGAACTGCGAAAACTTCCTCCGCATGCATCGAAAGTGAGGGCAATCTCTTTTTTAGAGGAGTTAAACGTTGTCACCACTCCGGTGACGTTTTCACCCCATTGTGTAGGTTCATCGGCCGCAAGGGTTAAACTAAAAAAGAGTAGTAAAGAGAAGAGATTTTTTTGCATAGAAAACACCTTGGGTAAAAGAGGAAATTGTAGCGTAGCACTCTTAGGGTTTGTTACAATCTCGATCTTTTCCGAAAATACATCGCCCGTTTGTGATGAGTTTGCGTATAAAGAAAAAGAGAGAGATGGCGGCGATTATTGCACTCATAATGGCATGAGGGATGAGCCCTTGAGTAAAAAAAGAAAAAGCGGCAACGATAAAGGCAAGGGTGAGTATAAGGCACATCGAGAATCCTTGAAACTAATATTCCGTATTGTAGGGTTAAAAAAGCAATTTTACCGTAACAAAAGTTACATAACGAGGTAAACTCGAAGTTTTTAATATTCATTTCACACCCTGTTCGATAAGATAGATTTTTTAGAGTATTTATTAGGTAGGCAAATATGTCACAAAAAACAAGCTACACAAAAATTGCGGCAAAAATTATTTTTATTACCATGTTTTTGACCCTTAGCGCCGCCTATTTTTATGGTGAGTACATGAAAAGAGAGGCGATATCGAATCTTGCTCATGTGGATGCCAGAAAAACAAGTATGCTTGTTTTTGAAGCACTCTACTCTGCGATGCAGAGAGGTTGGAATAAAGATGATTTACACGAGATTATTAGTCGGCTTAATGGTGTTGATGAGCGTATGAAAGTTAATGTTTATCGAAGTGAGGTTGTCGCAGGACTTTTTGGTGAAATAGAAAAAGACAGGTTAGCCAGAGAATCAAATCAAGATATTGCAAAAGCTATTAGGGGAGAGGAAGTATTAAATATTGCAGATTCTAAATTTATCGAATACTATTTTCCTGTAATTGCTAAAAGTAACTGTTTAAGATGTCATACCAATGCACAGGTAGGTGATGTATTAGGGGTGATTGATGTTTCGTATCCGATAGACGATTTAAAAATTTCACTTACTGAAATGATCAACTTTTTTATTATTTTTATCGTAATTTTTTCTTTTGTTGTCTTTGTTGCGATTTTTATAGAATTGAATCAATATTTGATTAAACCGATTAAAAACTTTTCGAATGTCATTAAAAACATTACGGCATCACAAGATATAAAAAAACGGGTGGAAGTGAACGATAATATTGAAGAGATAGATTCGATAAAAGATATTTTCAATAGCATGCTTGACTCGATAGAACACCAGTTTTATTTTGATAGTCTAACCGGTTTGGAAAATCGGCGAAAGCTGACAGAAAAGCTTGAAGAGAAAAAAGTGCTCTTTTTGATGATTATTAACATCGATGCGTTCCAAGAGATAAACGATTTATACGGTGATCAAGCAGGCGATACTATTTTAAAAGAATTTGCCCTCTATTTAAAAGAGCTGGTGCATCAAGAAGAGGGGATATATCGACTTCATTCAGATGAATTTGCCCATGTGTGTAGTCAAGAGATGGATTTAAACGAGTTTAAGATTTTTGCCTCCTATCTCAGTGAAAAGATTGGACAAAAAAGTTTTAATATTGATAATAAAAGTGAGGTCAATCTAAGTGTGACGATAGGAATATCGTATGGAAATGATCAGCTGTTGATGAATGCCGATATCGCACTTAAACTGGCAAAGAAAAGCAAAAAACATTTTCTGATTTACGATGACTCCATGGCGATGGCAAAAGAATATGAGAAAAATTTTGAGTGGACGAAGCGACTTAAAAAAGCGATCGAAGAAGATAAAATCATACCGGTTTTTCAACCTATAGTCGATACAAAAACAGAACAAATCGTTAAATATGAGGCGCTTATGCGTATGGTAGATGATCAAGGAGGACTGATAGCTCCTATTCATTTCTTGGAACTTGCAAAAAAGAATAAGCTTTATCATCAGCTTACAAAAATCATTATCGATAAAACGTTTAAAAGGTTTGAGTATTTACCTTATCTTGTATCTATTAATATTTCAGTAGAAGATATTTTAAACAAAGAGATCCATCATTTTATTTTTAGCAAACTCGAAGAGTCTTCCATTGGGAAAAAAATAGTCTTTGAGATTATAGAATCTGAGGGAATTGAGAATTTTGATCAAGTTCTAGAATTTATTGAGAGTGTCAAAAAGTATGGTGTAAAAATTTCTATCGATGATTTCGGAACAGGGTATTCAAACTTTGAATATCTGATGAAACTCAAGGTTGATTACATCAAGATAGACGGATCAATGATTAAAAATATTGACAATGATCAAAACTCTCAAATCATTACTAAATCAATTGTCAATTTTGCAAAAAGCATGAATATTAAGACGGTCGCAGAATTCGTTCACTCTAAAAATGTTTGCGAAAAAGTGAAAGAGTTGGATGTTGATTTTTCACAGGGTTATTACTTCGGAGAGCCTTCAGAGACTATTTCTCAGAAGTGAAAGAGGAATCTATTCCGTTTTCTCTTTCACGTAATTTGCCCCTTGGTTCACTTGTCCTTTAGTCCAATCAATGGTTTCATTCAATTACTCTTTGATATTTAATGCTCAATCGCTGTTTCTATCCGATTTTTCCCCATTGCTTTTGCACGGTAGAGTGCCGAATCGGCTCTCGTCAGAAGGGTCTCTATCGTATCACCGGTACGGGCAGTGACAATACCGAAGCTTGCGGTTACAGGCGAGGGGGAAAGATGGATAAGACGGGTATCTTCTTCGAACGCTTTGCGTAATATTTCAGCAATCGTTTCAGCATTTTCCTGATCGGTATCAATCAATCCGATAATAAATTCTTCACCACCCCAACGACCGACGATATCGGTGCGGCGAAGACGGATTTTAAGGAGTTCGGCAATACGGATGAGTACGTTGTCTCCCGCCTGATGGCCAAGCGTATCGTTAATGGTTTTAAAATTATCAATATCAAAAAAGATAAGACTTAGCGGATCGCCGTTTCGTTTGGAAAGGTGGAGAAACTCATTGAAGGCATCATTGAAGGCATTTCGGTTCATCAATCCGGTAAGAGTATCGTTACGCGCCATAAATTCGAGCTTTTTATTGTACCCTCGGATCATAAGAAGGATGATAAATGTGATAATGACGGTAACCAGCAATGAAGCGGCGAGATTTAGGTAAAACGTTCGATGTACGTTTTTCGTAAAATCATCCAGTTTTGCCTCTACGATGAGGTACAGATCGAGTTCGGGGATATATTTGGTCTTGAGTAGATAGTTTTCACCGTTCTTTTGGTATTCGAGAATTTTTGAGTCTTTGACGATGATCTGATCACTCAGATTTTTTAGTTCCGGAGTATCGGAAAGGTTTTGGATTTTCCTCTCAGTCCGTTCGGATAAAATGATTTGACCCTCTTCGTTAACAAACATTACCGTGAAACTGTACTCTTGTCGAAACCGTTTGAGCATATCGTTGATGTAGGAAATTTTCAAACCGATTCCGGTGGCTCCGACTAAATGGTAATCGTTGTCGTAAATTTTATGGTTGATAAACATGATCAGGGAATTATCTAGATTGTTATTGAAATCGAGATTGATTTCATTATCCCCCTGCACTTTTTTGAAATTAAAATACCATGCATTATTAGGTTTTGAACTGCTGAGATGTTCAAGAAAACCGTTTTGGGTGTAATAGCTTTGGGTTTTTTCAGAAACCAAAAAAGCGACGAACATACCGTATTTATTTTTGATCGCTTCGAGATAACGGGTGATTTTTTCTCGATTTTGTTCATCATTGATAAGCCAATCTTTAAGAAACGTATCGTGCGCCATCATCGACGCGACAAGATTGGGCTCTATAACGTGTTTTTGGATTTCGGTGTAGATGTTGTCCACCGTCAGCGGGAGGGAACGGGTTTTGAGATCGGTTTCGGTGGAGCGGAGAGAAACCATGAAATTAATAAGTGAAATACTGATCGAGAGGGCGATCATTAATACGGAGATGGTTATGACAATGTAAAAATTATTTTTTATTCTCATGAGGTCTCTTTAAGACGGTATTAAAATTATGGGAAGTTTAACATGATTTTTGAAAAATGAAGTGGTGACCCCAACGAGATTCGAACTCGTATGGCCAGAATGAAAATCTGGAATCCTAACCATTAGATGATGGGGCCACATAAAGCGGCTTGAAAAGTGGTGTCTCGTGATGGATTCGAACCATCGGCCCCCTCATTAAAAGTGAGATGCTCTACCGGCTGAGCTAACGAGACATGAAATAACTATAAACTGTTCCAGCACAATTTATGGACGGGAATTATAGCGGTTATGTCCTTTTTTGTCAATAGGATATGAATAAAGAGGGGATGTTTAGTATCTTAAGAAGTGATAAGTACACTTTTTGGAGCTAAATGGGTTAGAAAAAATGATAAAATAGCTCTATTAAGTAGAGAGGAAGTGTAATGATAAAAGTATTTTTTGTAAGTTGTCTGGTTGTTTTGAATCTTTTGGGAGGAACCATCCAAATGGATGAGCAGTTTAAAAATGCGGTAGCGGATATGGGGAAAGAGAATAAATTGGTTTTAATGATCTATACGACGGACGATTGTCCCGAATGTGCCTATATGAAACAAAAAGTATTTCACGATAAAGCGGTAGAAGCATATATGAGCCGAAATTTCATCGTAATTGAAAAAAATGTTCATAAGAGCAAACTCCCTGACGGATATGATTATTTTGGGATTCCGACGATGTTTTTTATCGACAAAGCCGGTAACAAAAAAGAGACAATTATAGGGAGCAAGCGCCCCCAACCGTTTTTGAATGAGTTACGCCGTATCCGAGGGATCAAATGAAAGTTCTTTTATTAGCGATTATTTTCGGAGTGACTCTAAATGCTTACGATACGACACAACTAAAAAAAGCATTGGAAGAGAAAGAGTGTATCGGATGTGATTTGCGAGGTGCGAACCTGAGTAAGATGGATTTTAGCGGCGGTGATTTTCACGGCAGTGATCTGAGCAAAGCGGATCTACGCGGAAGTGTATTTGAATTGGCGGATTTTAATGCTTGCAATCTGCGCGGTGCGAAGGCGGAAGGGGCAGTTTTCTGGAAAGCTTCGATGGAACGCAGCGATTTACGCGGACTTCATGCCAAAGGAGCTAATTTCAAAGGGGTTCATTTTAACGGAAGCGATCTCAGCCGTGCCGATATACGCGATGCCAAGGTGTGGAAAGCTGATTTCACCGATGCCATTCTCTCTAAAACAGACTTTCGGGGTTCCGAACTCGGAGGATCTAAGTTTATCCGTAACGATTTGAGTACGGCAAAAATGAAAAATACGTTATTGTGGGAAACTCGCTTTAATGATGTCGTAATGAGAAAAACGCAATGCGCCCACGCCAAAAAAGAGGAAGCTATTTTCGATGTCAATGTGACGTGCCGCTGAATTTATGAGTTAACTTTTAAAGTATAAACCGCTTATTTAAAAAAATGCGTATCATTATTATAAAATTTGAATTAATGGATATGTTATGGATGCGTTAGGGAATGCGTTTTGGGAACTGAGTGTCGATATGGGGATCTATATTCTCTTCGGTCTTTTGGCGGCGGGGGTGCTGCATCAGTTGATTCGTGAGGAATGGATTCGAAAACATTTGGGTTCCGATACTCAAGGGTCGGTGTACAAAGCGGCATTGTTTGGAACCCCTTTGCCGTTATGTTCTTGCAGTGTTATCCCTTTTGCCGCATCACTTCGACGCAACGGCGCATCCAAAGGGGCTACCCTCTCTTTTTTGATCTCGACTCCCATAACAGGGGTTGATTCAATATTGGCAACATTTGGAATGTTCGGATGGGCATTTACCCTCTACCGTGTCATAAGTTCAGTCGTTATAGCGATCGTAGCGGGAATACTTATGAATTGGTTTGAGCCGAAAGAAATCCCGAAACAAGCGTTTGCTTTCAGCGCGGTTGCTCCGAATAATCCCCCTAAAATACTAGTATCGAGTGAGCCTGAGGTGAAAAAACCGTTTTCACTTTTGAGTGTTTTTGAATACGGGTTTATTACGTTACTGGGGAGTTTCAGTAAGCCTCTTTTTTTGGGATTGCTGATCGGAGCGGTGATCAGTGCCGCTATTCCGAGTAATCTTCATGAGCTTTTTAATGAGAATCGATTGTTGGGGTATTTGATCGCAGTGGGTATCGCGGCACCGATGTACGTGTGTGCGACCGCTTCGCTTCCGATTGCGGCGGCACTTATTGTAGCAGGGGTCTCTCCGGGTGCGGCATTTATCTTTTTGAGTGCAGGCCCTGCGACGAACACTGTGACGATGGGAGTCGTAAAATCGATGTTGGGAATGCGCGCTTTAGTAATCTATCTCTCGACCATTGTGATCGGAAGTATACTGTTCGGGGGATTAATCGATTTCGGATTTGATACTCTAGCCGTGGATATGAGTATGGATATGGATGAACATCACGGGTTGTTTCAAGAAGCTGCAGCGGTGCTGATGCTGGGATTAATCGGATGGCATTTGATACGCGGATGGTTTAAAAAAGAGGATACAAAGTGTAACGGCGGGTCGTGCTGCGGATAAATTTTTATAATAGACCAAGAGATTTTACGGACGAAAAGGTATAATCTCCCATATGAATATCTGGTCATTTGAAACACTATGGGCATTTTTACTTCTTCCTCCTATTCTCTATTGCCTGTACCGCTGTAAAATTATCCCCCAAAAACGGTATTTTCCCCATCTGCAATTTTTCGGTAATCCGGGAAAATGGCGTAATATCGAGTGGCTTCTCAAAGCACTCGCGGTAACACTGATGGTGGGGGCATTGGCGACCCCTGTTGTGATCGATTATTCTGATCCACGCAACCGTAACGGAATCGATATCATCCTCTCTCTCGATGCCAGCGGGTCGATGAACGCTTCGGGGTTTTCGAGCGATGAGAGCCGTGTCACACGGTTTGAGGTTGTGCAGAAAATCGCAAGTGATTTTGTAATGAAACGGCGCGAAGATAACGTAGGGGTGGTGGTGTTCGGGGATTTTGCTTTTATCGCGACTCCGGTGACCTATGAAAAAGAGATTATTTCCGAGATGATCAGCTATTTGAGTCACGGAATGGCAGGGCAGAACACCGCAATCGGCGAAGGGGTGGCTCAGGCCGTTCGGGCATTGAAAGGTTCCAAAGCTAAGAGTAAAGTGATTATCCTCCTTACCGACGGGGAGCACAACAGCGGTGCAATCTCCCCCAAAGAGGCGGTGGCTATGGCGCACAAAGCGGGGGTAAAACTCTATACCATCGGGATCGGCGAAAAGGGGGAGTTTGATAGCAAACTCTTAGCTCAGATGGCACGTGATGGAGGTGGGAGGTATTTTACGGCGGCGAATGAGAAAGAGTTGCGTGAGGTATACGATCAAATCGATACGCTGGAGAGATCCCGTATCAAAAGTGCGCAGCACACCTTTTTTGAGCACTATTACCAGTATGCCGTAGTGGGAGCGTTGATAATTACTCTTTTACTGATCTGGCGTAGAAGGGTGAAATTATGATGCTTCTTTCCCCTCTGTGGCTTACAGCTCTGTTATTGATCCCTCTCTATCTTTGGGGCGCGCGTCGCTACGGATGGGATACGCAAATTTGGTTGATAGGGAGCGTTTTCTTTTTAATCTTTGCACTTGCCCGTCCGGTCATCTCCGAAAAACCGATTAGCGTTGAAGAGGCGGGAAGTGACGTGATTTTAGCGGTCGATGTCTCTTACTCGATGAGGGCAACCGATATGGCACCGACACGTTTGGATGCGGCGAAGAGGATGTTGAACCAAATCGTAGAGAGTGATAAAAAAGATCGTTTCGGAGTGCTCGCCCATACGACAAGCGCGATTATCCTCTCACCGCTCACCAAAGATACGGAACTCCTCACCCATCTCTTCGGTTCGCTTGATGAATCGCAGATTATCACTAAAGGGACAGAGGTGATAAGTGCGCTGGAACTCTCACGTAAAATGTCTCATGCCAAGCGTCCGCTTGTCGTTTTGTTCACCGATGGAGGGGACGAACTCTCGTATGTCAAGGAGGCGGAATATGCGGAGGATAACGGACTAAGAGTGTGTATTGTTATGCTCGCTTCAACGCAAGGGAGCACTCTCCCATCCGATAACGGATCGCTCAAAGATGAGGATGGTCATATCGTAGTGAGTTCACGTAACGATGCGATCAACATTGTCGCAGAGCAAAGCGGGGGGAAAGTGATCGACGGAGCCGATGCGACGAGTGTGTTAGAGTGGATCGAGCGGGAGAGGAGCGAAGATTTTGCGGGTTCTACAACGGTGACGCGGTATCAGGAACTTTTTTACTTCCCGCTTGTTATAGCATTGATTCTCTTCAGTGCCGCCTACACGACGATAGGGGAAAAATTTGCTAAACGGTTGCTTTTCTTACTCGCATTGATCGGGATGAATGCAAACAGCACAGTAGTGGATTATCCTTATATGGCGGCGGGGAAGTATGATTACGAGCGGAGAAATTATGAACGTTCAGCACAGTGGTACTCGGAGATAGACACACCTCAAGGAAAATTCAATCGTGCTAACGCTCTCTACAAAGGAGGAAAATATCAGGAGGCGTTGGGATTGTATCGTTCCATCCGTACGAATGATCCGATGTTTAAATCGAAGGTTTTTTATAACCTCGGAAACGCGCAGATTCGTCTGAGTGAATTTGAAAACGCGCGTCAATCACTGCTCAAATCGCTCACGTTACACTACAGCCGCGAAGCCGATCAGAATCTTCGGGCGATTACGGGAGTGCAGGAACAAAAAACACTTAATATCCGTAAGGAAAAAAACGATAAATTTTCATCCGATGAGAATAAGCCGACAGGTGAAGGAAAAAAAGGTAAAGAGGGGGGAGGATCGAATATGCAAAGTGATATTGCCTCCTCCGGTGCGGGAGATGCGGGTAAAAAGGCACAGGCTGATCCCCGTTTTTCAACATCACAGGGGAAAGCCTCCCTCAGCTCTCGCCAATACGAATTGATAAATCAAAGGAGTGTCCATGAAACAAAGCCTTGGTAAGGTGCTACTCTTAATCCTCCTAACGGCTTTAAATCTTTGGGGAACTACGTATCAGTGGCGTCTTCTAGAAGCACCGAAAAGCCTCTATGTCAACCAAAGCGGTGTCGTGCGGTATGAGTGTACTTTTTCAACCAATGCAGCCGATTATACGATAGATTTCAAACCTGTGGGAAATGAGCGTTTTAAAGTCTCTATCCTTACTCAGCGCGATCGGATTGTGGAGGGAAAACGGGTACAGACGTTCGATGTTCTGATTACCCCTGTCAAAGCGGGGAGTATTGAGGTCTCATTGGAAGCACTGGTTCGCCATACGACCTTTGCGTCGATTGAGAATGCATCGATTGGACGGGATAATGTAAAAAAGTACGATTTTGATGATGAAAAAGTACCTTTGCCGAAAGTACGTATTCACGCTAAAGAGAATTTAGCCGCACTGAGTGGAGAGATAGAGCTGGAAGTAAAAATTGACAAGCGAAGTGTTATTGCCCATGAACCTGTCCATATGAGCCTCTTTCTCCGAGGGACGGGAAATCTCGATCAGTACGTCCCTTATGAGCTGAATATCAGCGGAGTGAATATTTTCGCCGAAGAACCGATGCGCAATATCTCTCCAGATACGGCGGGGTTTAGCGGGGAGATACGTCAAGAATTTGCTCTGGTGAGTGATAAAAGTTATGTGATTCCGAAAATTACGATAGATGTATTTGATACGCAGAGTCAGACAATCAAACGGCTTCAAAGCAATGCGGTCGCGATAGACGTAGCATCAGGTTTTGAGCGGTCTAATCTCCTAGATCCTCCCCAACTTAGTGACTGGAGTAATATAGCCCGTTATACTCTTTATGGAGCATTGATCTTGATAGGGGTAATTTTGGGTGAAGCGGTACGACGGATGTGGAAGCTTCGTCCACGAAGAAAGGCAAAGCAATTTTACGATGATGCCAAAACATCCAAAGAATTAGTGATGCTTCTCGCCCTAACCGGAGACAAGCGTTACGATGAAGTGATCGACATGCTCGAAAGAGGGGAGATCGGATTAAGTGAAGCTAAAAAGAAACTCGATAAACTCTCAACAGATAAAAAGGTAAGATGATGCTAGAAATAATTAATCAAATACGTTCAGAAGTAGCCAAAGTCGTTGTCGGACAGGAAAAAATGATCGACGGGTTGTTGATCGGATTGCTGTGTGACGGGCATATCCTGATTGAGGGGATTCCGGGACTGGCGAAGACGACAACGGTAAAAGCCCTCTCAGAATCGTTGGGACTCGGATTTAAACGGGTGCAATTTACCCCTGATTTACTCCCGAGTGACATTTTGGGTGCTGAGGTCTACGATCCTCAGAATAACGGATTCAAGATCAAAAAAGGGCCGATTTTTACCAATCTCCTCCTCGCCGATGAGATCAACCGCGCCCCTGCCAAAGTACAGTCGGCACTTCTGGAAGTGATGGCGGAGCGACAGGTGACACTGGGGGATGAGAGTTTTAAACTTTCTCCGCCGTTTCTCGTTATGGCGACGCAGAATCCGATCGAGAACGAGGGGGTTTATCCGCTCCCTGAAGCGCAATTAGACCGTTTTATGCTCAAAATCAACGTCGGTTACAACACCCCCGAAGAGGAACTCTCCATCGCACGGCGTGTCGGCTCGGCTCTAGGAGAAACGATCAATGCGGTGATCGATGCGGATCGATTGATCGCACTCAAAGAGAGAGTCAAAGCAATCCATATCGACGAAGAGGTGGAGAGATACATGATCAGCCTCGTTAGCGCGACACGTGATCCCCAAGCTTTTGGGTTGGGTGAGATCAAAGGGTTCTTGCAGTTCGGGGCATCTCCCCGTGTGAGTATCGATATGTTTAAAGCCTCCCGTGCGGTAGCGTTTTTGCGCGGTCGGGAGTTTGTCACACCGAGTGACATCGCGCAGGTTATCAAAGAGCTGATGCGTCACCGTCTCGTCCTCTCGTATGAAGCGGAAGCAGAGGGGATTAATGTGGACGAGCTGATTGAGAAGATCGTTAAAGTTGTCCCTGTACCGTAATGAATAACTCTCGTCAGATTCTTATCAAAGCCCGTCGCCAGATTATCGGGGATCGGATCGGAAATAACCCCTCGATGTTTCGGGGGGAGGGGTATGATTTCATCGAACTGCGCGAATACGTCAGCGGCGATGATACTCGCCATATTGACTGGAACGTGACGGCAAAGATGGGAAAACCGTTCGTCAAAGTGTTTCGGGAGGAGAGGGAGCTTAATGTCCTCACCGTCGCACTGCTCGGCGGGGGGCTTCATTTCGGATCACAGAAGTTTAAGATCGAGTCTGTCGCCGAAGCGGTGGCATTGATCGGATACTCTGCGGTGGCAAACGGCGATGTTTTCGCTCATGCCAATTACTCCGAAACCCTCCGAAACGAGATTCGTCCCGCGAAAAAGCGCTTTTCGGTACAGCAGGCGACACAAAGCGTTTTGGATGTGGAGATACTGCATCACCGTGTTAATTTAGCCCATTGTATCAAAGAACTTTATCGACGGACGAAGCGTCGTTCCCTGATCGTGTTGATCGGGGATTTTTTCGAGATTCCCGATTTGAGACTCCTCGCTCGAAAGCACGAAGTGGTTGCCATCGTCGTGCGCGACCGTGCCGAAGAGAATCCTGCGGTGATGGGATTTAGTGCCCTCATCGATCCTGAAAGTGGTGCCGTATTGGAGGGGGATTTTAATGAACGGAGTATCAAACGTTACCGTGAACGGGTGAGGGCTCATGACATCGAACTGTTCGAGTCATTTCGTTCAGCAGGTGTGAGAGCAACGAAGCTTTATACGGACGCGAATGCGATCGTCACGTTACGCCGTCTTTTTGAGGGGAGAGTATGAGAGATTCTAATATACCGATCAATGACATCGCTCCGTTGGTTGAGATACACGATTATTCACTCTACTATTTTATCGCGGTGGTTCTCATAGCGGTTGCTTTGAG
This sequence comes from Sulfuricurvum sp., assembly GCF_031427015.1. Taxonomy (GTDB): domain Bacteria; phylum Campylobacterota; class Campylobacteria; order Campylobacterales; family Sulfurimonadaceae; genus Sulfuricurvum. The sequence goes on from NZ_JASJOW010000002.1 coordinate 435,469, forward strand.
CTTGGCGCTTATTTTGGCACTCCTCAAGCAGATCCGAAAACGTCGTGTAAATTTGCGAAAAGAGCGTTTTAGTGCACTCTCATCCGTCGATTTCTCTGATCCCAAACGTGCCGCGTACACTATCAGTGAGCTCGGACGTGTGTTCGCCTCCGATAACGAACGTACAGAAAAGGCATATCATAACCTCTTCGAGCGTTTGGCTCCCTATAAATACGCTCCGAAGGTGGAGATGATCGACGAGGAGACGTTGGGGTATTACCGTCTCTATATCGAGATCATAGATGTTTGAGGGGATCTATTTCCAGTTTCCAAAACTCGGATTTATCCTCTTTTTCTTTCTTGCATGTGAGGCACTCTGTCCGCTTCGCAGTAACCCGATCTATTTTCCCCGAACCATGATGTTTGGAACAGACGAGAGTAAAGCACCTTTTTGGATGTGGATCGCTAAATGGGCGATGATCTCCTTTTTTATCGTAGCACTGATGTCTCCGGTTCGGGAGGTCAAAGAAGAAGTGTCGGGGTACGATATTCTTTTTGTACTTGATCCGAAATCGATTAGCCCTGAAATGATTGCGGATGTTCAATCGTTTATTAAGGCACGGAGGAATGATCGATTTGCCCTTTACATTCCTACCGCTTCACCTGTTATGATCCCTTTAAGCGATGACCGCGAGGCACTGCATCAAATTCTCTCGCAACTGACGTTTGAGCACTCTGAACAGAAGGTGACAAAAGAGATAGAACGTTTTTTTTACACAACTCCTGAAGCGAGAGGATGGGCCATTATCCTCTCGGAAGAGCCGAAAAAATTAGTTCGCTCTTTGCCGGTAGGGGTAGAGGTTAGTGTCATCGAACCGAATGAAGAGTGGGTAGAGGTGAGTAACCGTTCTCACCCTCCGTTTGGAATAATAGCGGTGCAAAAATATTTTGTCTATTACTATGTTTACCCTCTCTTTATCGGTTTTTTGGCGATGCTACTTTACCTTTACGGGCGCAATCAAAAGGGTCTGGCATGAGTTTCTTGCATCCGGAATTTTTACTTTGGCTGTTAGCTCCGACTTTAGCGCTTTTTTATTTTTGGCTCACCCAAAAGCCGCTTAGAAATCGTTGGTTGGATGAAGAGGTACTCTTAAAGCTGCGTGCTCCGGAGACGACGATGGGGTTAAAGCCGCGTAACACACTGTTTCTTGCTGCGGCGATACTGCTGATCATCGCGATGGCGCAACCTGTGATTATTGATTCGACACCGATCAAAGGAAAACAACTCCATATCATCGTAGCCATTGACCTGGGGGAAGATAATTTTGAACAAACACACGCTCATGCCCTCTCAACCCTCTACACTTTATTGGGAGAGAGAATCGAGCTGATAGCGTTTGATGATCATCTCTATCGCATCGTGCCACGCAGTAATGATGGAGGGATCTTGGCCGAATTGATTAAACACCTTGCACCTTCTGCGAAACTTTCGAATAAAAGTATTTTGGAAGAAAAACTGCTTCAGAGTCAAGCGGATTTGAAAATCGTTGTCACTTCAACCGCCTTGAAAAGTGAGAATTTCATCACGGTTTCTTCTTCAGCAGATGTAGTGAACGTGCATGAAAAACTTTTGCACTTGCGAGAGACAAATCAAAAACAAGTGCATATTCCCCTCTTTTTTTATCCTTTGGGCGTGGCGATGCTTTTAATCTTATTTGCCCTCTCCTCCATGAGTAAACGGCGCAGTGTGAGTGTTAGCACTTTGTTATTGCTATTCAGTCTCGATCCCACGTCCGGTAATGCGGGACTTTTAGATTTCAGGGAACTCTCGGAGGCAAAAGCAACGTATGCGCGTGGAGAGTATGAAAAGAGCGAACGCCTCTATACTCGATATCAGTTGCAACACGATTCTCCCGAAGTACGTTATAACCGAGCCAATGCTCTTTATATGAGCGGCCGTTATGAACGAGCACGCTATTGGTATGAGCGGGTTTACACAACCGATCCGATTTTAAAAGAACGAACCCGTCATAATCTGCAAAAAAGTATTGCCAAAATCAAAATAACACAATCGAGAAAAGTAGATGAGGATAAGGGTGGAAGCAAAGCCCGCTCACCACTTCCTAATACTCCAATTCCGATGAAGCGTTTACCGAGGGTGACGAGATTATTTGAAGGGTGATTATTTGAAAATATCGTAGAGTTTGTTGGCACCTTTCATTTCACGGCGCAATTCAGAATAATCTTTATTTTGCAATGCCGTTTTGAGGGCGTGCAACTCTACTTCAAAAAGTTCGACCGCTTCGAGGACATTTTCACGGTTTTGGCGAAAAATATCTTCCCACATAACGGGAGAACTTTTAGCCAAACGGCTCATGGAGCGAAATCCCCCTGCGGCAAGGGTGAGAATATTCTCTTTCTCCTCTTGGGCTAGCACGGTGTTGGCAAGCGCATACGAGATAACGTGGGGCATATGGCTGATAAATGCGGCATGGCGGTCATGTTGGGCTGCTCCCATAGTGCGTATTTGCATACCGATCGCTTGGAAAATCCGCAGAGCCGTATCGCGTTGCGTATCACCGCTGTGTTCCAGATCACACAGTACGACTACCTTCTCCGCGTATAACCCCTCTAAAGCGGCACCGGGGCCAAACTGCTCCGTACCCGTCATAGGATGAGCGGCGACGACATTTTTGCGGATAACGGCGGGGATCGCATCGACGATAAGGGCTTTCGTGCTCCCCAAATCGATTAGCGTTTTATCACTTCCGACCAAATCGGTCGATTTTTGGAGAAAATCGATAACACCGTCTACGGGGACCGCTAAAAAGATTACATCACAATGCGTTTTAAGCTCTTCAAAGCTCATAAAAGATTCGACAAGTCCCCGTTGCAGAGCGATCATTTGATGTTCTTCGTTGTGATCACATCCGATAATAGAGGAGATGAAGGAGCGGTGCTTGAGGGCAAGCGCCATCGAACCTCCCATTAATCCTAACCCCACAATACCGATTTTCATGACACCCCTTTGACTCTAATGGTACTATTTTAACCCTTTTAAGTTTAATTTACAGAACTATTAATCGTTAGAGTGATAGAATGGGAGACTATTTTAACGCAATGGAAACTTTGGCTTGAAAACAATTACCCTCTCATTGATAGTCGCGAGTGCATTGGTACACGCATCTACGCAAAACGTCCAATCGATTCAGTATGATGGAATGATCCATATTTCCGAGACCGTAGCAAAGCGGCTTAATGAGGTTAAAATCGGCGAACCTTTGGATTCGGCAGCGGTTGATAAAACGATCAAAAACTTCTTTGATCAAGGTTATTTCGAAGATGTATGGGCAGACGAAAATGAAGGAAAAGTGACTTTTCACTTCAAAGAGAAGCCGATTATCTCTAAAATTGAGCTCAAAGGGTACAAAGAGAACGATGAAGAGGCTCAAAAAACACTTTTACAGATCGATAAAGGGAGCCTTTACGATGAAAAAAGACTTGAGAGCGCTAAAAAGCGGATCGTAGATGCGTTAAGCACGGACGGTAAAATCGATTCGGTTGTTGAGATTGATAGTGAAAAACTCGATAACGGAAGTATGCATGTAACGTTTATTGTTAATGAGGGCGAAGAGATTATCATTAAAAAACTCACCTATGCGGGAGTGAGTGTTCTTGACAGTGATGAATTTGATAGCATGATTGCGAATAAAGAAGAGCAATTCATGGGATGGATGTGGGGACGTAATGACGGTAAGATGAAAGTTGCCGAATTACAATACGATCCGCTTCGTATCCGAGATTTTTATATGCAGCACGGTCATCTCGATGCAAAAGTGGATGAGCCGTTTGTGGCGGTCGATTTTGATCGTTACGAAGCACAAATGAGCTACAGTATTTTTGAGGGGGATGTCTATCGCGTATCCGATATCTTGGTATTTCAAGATACCCAAGTTATTGACGATAAAGAGCTTCTTGAGGTTATCGCGCTAGAAAAAAATAAACCGTTCAATATTAAAACATTCCGCGAAGATGCAGACCGTATTAAAACCAAAATCGCCGATTTGGGATACGCATACGTCCAAGTACAGCCTGATTTGCGCAAAGATAAAGAGACGAAGAGTGTCGATGTCGTCTACCGTATTACTCCGGGTAAAAAAGTACGGATCCGAAATGTTATCATTTCCGGAAATAACCGTACGCTAGACCGTGTTATCCGACGTGAATTATTCTTGGCTCCGGGTGATTTATACAGCTTGAGCGATCTCAAAGATTCACGCAACGCATTGGGACGAACTGGATATTTCGAGAGCAACACGATCGAAGAGAAGCGGATTGACGATGAGTCGATGGACCTTATCGTCCAAGCCAAAGAGGCACCTACGGGGAATATTCAACTCGGGGGCGGATACGGAAGCTTCGGCGGTATTTTGGTGAGCGTTGCGATCAGTGATCGTAATATTTTCGGTTCAGGGATCAATGTCGGGTTAAATTTAGAGCGTTCACAACGTACCAGTAACTACTCCTTCAATATCTCAAATCCTCGCCTTAATGACAGTGACTTTAGCGGTAATTTCTCGATCTATGACAGTTCAACGGAATACGACAGCTATACCACCTCTTCAACCGGAATGAGCGTAGGGGTAGGACACCGGTTTAACCGCTATTGGAGCGGATATATGGGGTATAACTATTCTAAAAATGATTACAGCGATGTAGATACGACAACGTCGACTCTTGATCCTCGTTCATATGAAAGCTATGCAAAGAGTTCAGTAATTACGTCGGTTACCTTTGATAATACCGATGATTATTATGTGCCGCGTGAAGGGGTTACTTTTTCACAAAGTATTGAAAAAGCGGGAGTCGGAGGCGAAGCCGATTTCATTAAAAGCCGTACTACTTTCGGTGCCTACCAAGGGCTCCAAAAACTGACCGATTTTGACCTGATTTTGCGCTATAAAGCCCGCTTTAATTATGCCGAAGAGACAGGCTATTTACCGTTAGGTGAAAAATTCTATATGGGGGGAATCGGATCGGTTCGTGGCTATCAGGGATATTCAATCTCTCCAACAAACGGGATTGACGTATCGACCGGTGAACCGTATAAAATCGGAGGAACGCAAACGTTCTCTAACTCATTGGAATTCAGTGCTCCGCTTGTCCCTGAGGCACGTATGCGCGCTACGGCGTTTGTCGATTACGGTATGATCGGAGAAGAGAGTTTGAGTGAAATTAAGCGTGGAGGATATGGGATAGCTCTCGAGTGGTTCAGTCCGGTCGGGCCGTTACAGCTTGTATTCTCAAATCCTATCGGCGACAAACCGGGAGATGATGTTACTCACTTCGAGTTTACAATCGGACAAAGATTTTAGATTCTAAAACGCCATCGGAGCTAAGCCCCGATAGGCAACGCTAACACTGCATTTACTTAATCAAACACCACAATCAGATTTTTTGGCAAAATGATATTTTTGAGCTGTTCGCGTGCCAAATAGAGATGTTTTCCGCTAACAAGTAATTTTCCCTCTTCTATACGTAGGGATACTTCTGAGGCATCGATGCGTGAGGCTAAGAGGATATGAGAGAGCCACAGAAGGGCACTGAGTGCATCGAGGGTAGAGTTGTCGGGCAAGAGGGTGCCGTAGCCCTCTTTGGGAACCAAAGACGAGGAAGTATGCCCTTTTTTGAAGAGCAGAAGATGAGAGATCAACGCGATCTGCGAATGATTTAGTGCATAATCAAGTGTATTCATCGCTAGGTAGTGGCTGTGACGTTGATAAGCATAGTAACGGACGTCTACCCCTATTGAGAGAAGTTTTGCGGCTATACTAAGCTCACGGTGATGTTCAGGGCTTATTCCAAGAGAAACATGAAGCAGTTCGAACAGACGTTTACTTAAATGGGCGCATTGCTGGGCGTGAGTACTGTGCAAACCGTAGGTATCAAGGAGATAGCGGACGCTTGGATTATAGTTTGCGGGGAACCGATCACCCGAATTGCGAAGCAGATCACTCAAAAATACCCCTTCGCGTACGCCGACACCGCTGCATATGAGTGTTTTACTTTTTGTATAGCGGACAATACGCTCCAAAATCAGTGAACCGGGTTTAATCGTATCAAAACGGTCCGGTTTGATAAAAAGGGAACGGAGTTTTTTAGGGGTAGAGTCTTGTATCTGATCGGTGAAGCGTAAAAATAAGGTTTCATCCGTCGTATAAGCGTGCAGTTTTTTAAGTGGGTATTCCTCTTTTTTCATCAAGGCACGGGTTATAGCACGGAAGGTTCCTCCGATCCCTATCAGGGTCGTTGTATCAAAACGGGGGAGTTGTTTGAGCGCTTCATCAATGTACTCAATGGCACCTGCAATATTATCCGTATCAAAAAAAAGTTCTTTGATCCGAACCGTTCCGATATTGAGGGAAAAAAGTTGTTCGACTTTACCGTCACGAAGGAGGGTGAATTCGCTTGAGCCTCCCCCTACATCGACAGTAACGGCTTCTGGAATCTGAGGAAGAAGATTGGCACACGCCATACCTCCTAAATAGGCTTCCCGCTCACCACTGATTACTTTTATAGAGAGATCGTGGTTGCGACGGATACGGGAGAGAAAAATAGAGGCATTCGGGGCATCACGAAGAGCGGAGGTGGCAACACATAAAATCTTTCGAGCGCCGAAAGATCGGGCTATCGATAAAAACTCTCCGAGAGCCAGAGCGGTACGCTCCATCGCTTCAGGTTGAAGAAATCCATTGTTTTTGTAGGCATTTTCGCTTAGGCGAACGGAACTTTTAGCCTCATGAAGAATATGAAAAGCAAAACGGCTGGTTTTTTGAAATACCGCGAGGCGAATGGAATTACTTCCGATGTCGATAACGGCGGTACATTTCGCCATTTACTCCTCTTCCTCTATGAGTTGTTTGTGCTTATAAAGAAGTTCTTGCATCGTTTCCACATTATCTTTATCCGGAATAATACAATCGACCGGACAAACGGCAATACAAGCAGGTTCATCATAGGTTCCTACACATTCGGTACAACGGTCCGGATCGATGATATAAATTGGATCGCCCTCTTCAATAGCATCCATCGGGCATTCTTCACGGCATGCGTCGCATGCGATACATTCATCGACTATTAGTAATGGCATAGGGTAAACCTCGGTTTTTTTATTGGTTATTGCGCGATTTATAGCGAAAGGAACCTTTGAGGAGTTTTAAACTCTCAAAACTTATCGCTGCGGGAGGATACAACACAGTTTTGAGGGGAGGATAAGACGGGCACACGAACCGTCAATCCCATCTTCTCGATTCGTGAGTGTAATGATCGCTCCGATCGCTTCAGCGGCACTTTTGGCCAGAAAGAGACCTAACCCTACCCCTGATTTGTTCCCTTGTCGCTTAAACGGTGCAAACAGATCGACACTCTCATCGATACCACACCCCTCATCGATCACTTCAATGACAATCCCTATATTATTGAGATAGCTTTGAAACAGTATCGTTTTCCCCTCAGGGGTAAATTTTAATGCATTTTGCAAAAAGTTTTGCAGTATTTGATTGAGGAGGGTCACTTGTAACACGGCACTAAAGGCATCCGGAACAAAATGGGTGACAAGGTTTTTGTTTTCGCTATTGGCCAAAAGTTTAAAATCTCCTTCCCATTTTTTGAGGATTTGAATCACATCGGTTTGGATTGGAATTTCGAGCTGTGCCCCCTCTTGACGACCGATATTAAGGATATCCGCAACGATTTTATTCATCTCATCGACACTTTGATTGGTGATTCGGATCGCTTCAATGTACTCTTCGGGGCTCCGTTTTTTGATGAGGGTTACTTGATTTTTGAGCTTGATCACGGCGAGAGGCGTTTTAAGCTCATGAGCGGCTCCGATAAAAAGCTCTTTTTGGTATTTGACGAAATTTTGTATCCGAGCGATCAGACGATTGAGGGTTTCACCGAGAGGCTCGAATTCATCGGGGAGCTGTTCAACTTTAATAGGACGGATCAAATGTTCATTCATGTTGGCTAGTCTGCGTGAGAGTGCCGTGATCGGCGCAATCAACATTTTTGAAAAAGCGATAGCATAAAGAATAATCACGACAAATCCGACCGCATTAATAATAAAAATAGAGTTTAGGATTTTGGTCAATAGACGTTTGGTCGTCGTGATGTCACGGCTCACTTTCAAATAGGAGGAGCGTTCAAAGTCAAACGGATAGATGAGGGTAAGGGTTGTTGTTTTATCTTTGTGAAGCGTCTCATAAAAATCGAGATGTTCTTCATTCGGAGTAAGGTTGATTAGTTCTACGTTAAGTCCCATAAGGGTTTCGGTATTATTTTGTTGTGCCGATAAAAGAGATTTATACGAGGAGATATTTTCAGCGTAACCGATCAGTTCGGCTTGTTTTTCATCGTAAATAGATTGTTTGATAAAGAGATATAAAAAAGAGGAGAAAAGGATAACCAATGCCGCCGAAGCGACAATGAGTTGAAAGAGAAAGCGTCGTCTTATGCTTCTTTTGGAAAACAAAAACGGTACCCTCGGCGGCGCACGGTTTCGATGGTAGTGATACCGAGCGGTTTATCCATTTTTTGGCGAATTTGGTTGATCGCAACCTCGATAACGTTCGGAGTAACGAGTTCAGGCTCTTCCCAGATTGCATCGAGCAATTGCTCTTTAGAGACGATTTGGTCACGGTGACGTGCAAGGTGAGTCAATACTTCAAAAGGTTTACCTTTGAGTTCGATCTCTTTTTCTTTATAAATGATTTTTTCCTCTTCAGGATTAATCGTCAAATCATCAATTTCGATGATATTACTACCGCCGAAACGTAAACGTGCCTCAATACGAGCGACAAGAACATCAAAGTCAAACGGTTTACGGATATAATCATCCGCACCTGCTTTAAGTGCTTCAATTTCGCTCTCATTGTCATCACGTGCTGAGAGGACAACAACTACAGTTTTAGGGGTGTTGCTTTTGATGTCAGGGATGATATCGACGCTGTTACCGTCAGGTAGCATCCAATCCATCAAAATCAGGTCATAGTTACGAATATCGAGATAATACTCGCCGTCTTTTAGGGTTTCGACGACATCGCTTTGGTAACCAAATTCTTTGAGCCCTTCTGCAAGGGTTTTATTGAGGGTTACTTCATCTTCAATGATCAGAATACGCATTCAGATTCCTCATCTAACGGAAATTTTGCCGAAATGATACCATAGTTTTAGAATTTTTTAAACTTTTTTTCAATTTTTTTTAAAAAATGAAACTTTTTTGAACACCGACGGTGCAATTTGGAAGGATATCCGGTTTGCGGATGGTAAGCAAAAGGGTTTCAATAAGGGGGAAATGTTGTTTGAGTGTAACGCCGAGGACTTCCAGTGCCGTTTCGATCAATTCAAACTTTTCAGTTTTCATTGTATCTTCAATCATTCGGGCTACGTCAGCATAATTAATGAAAAGATTGGCTGCATAAGAATAGTTAATAGTACAGTCGATTTGAACCCTCTGAGGGAGAGTGCGCTCAAAATCAAGAATCCCGATAACAGTCTCAAAAGTGAGATTCTCGATAAGAACGATCATGCGACCCGTTTCTCTTCCCCTTTGAAAAGGCGGATAAAGTTAGGGATATGCTTGTAAAAGAGGATAAAGGCGATGAAAAGTACCGGAGCGTGGAACATTGTAGGATAAAGGACAAACGAAGCGACAACAAGGGCAAGTAAGCCGAGCATCGAAGAGAGTGACGAGATACGGATCGTTTTTGCCGCAACTCCCCACACGATAAGGGCGATAGCGGTAGGGATCGGGAGCATAACGGCCATTACACCCATTCCCGTTGCAACCCCTTTACCCCCCTCAAACCACATATAAGGACTAAAACAGTGTCCGATAACGGCGAGGACGGCAACCATCCATTGAACCGAGTCACTCAGTTCAAAATATTTAGCGGCGAGGACAACAATAATCCCTTTGAGCGCATCCAGAGCAAGGGTTGCGGCACCGAGCTTTTTAGCAAGCTTGGGATTTGTCTCTTTGACAACGCGCAGTACATTGGTGGCCCCGATACTTCCCGAGCCTGAATCGGTGATATTGACCCCTGCAAACACTTTTGCCAAAATCAATCCGAAAGGGATACCGCCGAGGAGATAGGCGATTAGATAAAACTGAACATTGAGGTTAAATAAAAAATCCATAATAGGTGGCTCTTTGTTGGTAAATTTTGGATGGTATTATATTTCAAAAGATATAATAACATCCTAATGAGAGTAAGGAATGGTTTTGAACAGTAGCGCAGAAGAGTTAAAACAAAAAATTATTGATCTAAAAAATCGCCTCAGCGTCACGGTCGTAGCGCACTTTTATCAGCGCGATGAAGTGTTTGAGATGGGGGATATTACGGGTGATTCGCTCGAACTCGCTAAACGCACCATGGCGGATGATAAAGAGTTCGTTGTCTTTTGCGGTGTCGGATTTATGGGGCAGAGTGTCAAAATCCTCAGCCCCCACAAACGGGTCGTGATGCCGAAAGTGGCATGCTGTGCGATGGCACGAATGATTGATGGGCTTTATTATGACCAATCGATCCAAAAACTCGAAGATGCAGGGATCAAAAGTGAGGATATCCTCCCGATCACCTACATCAATTCCAATGCGGATGTTAAAGCGCGCGTCGGAAAAATGGGGGGGATGGTCTGTACCAGTTCCAATGCCAAAATGATTATTACGAAAGCTCTTACCGAAGGGAAAAAGATCCTTTTCGTCCCTGATCGCTGTTTGGGGCAAAATATCGCCAATATGATGGGGTTGAAATCGTGTGTACTCGGAGACGGAACCGATCCCAAAGAAGCCGACATCATCTGCTATGACGGATTTTGCTCCGTTCATCAGCTTTTCAGTGTCGATGACATCGAATTTTACCGCAATAAATATCCGGGGATTTTGATCGCGGTTCACCCTGAGTGTGATCCAGCCATCTGTGATCGTGCCGATTTCGTCGGATCGACTTCTCAACTTATCAAATATATCATGGAACTCCCCTCTGAGCAAAAGGTGGCGGTAGGGACGGAGTTTAATATGGTCAACCGCCTCCGCCCGTCTAATACCTATATTCTTTCGTCAACAAAACCTGAATGTCCGACGATGAATGAAACGACATTGGAAGATTTGTATAATGTCCTTAAATCGATTGAAGATGGCAACCCAATCAATGAGATCGAAGTGGATGAGGATACGGCGTATTGGGCGAAAATTGCGTTGGAGAGGATGATGGCACTCTAAATTTGTTGAGATTTTAAAAGGAGTATTAATGAAATTGTTTTTTAAAACTATAGGGATTTTGTTATTGACGAGCATTTTCTCATATGCAAATGATACACGCATCGGAGAATTGGACGCTTTGCTATCAGAACAAAAATATGATCAGCTCTTAATAACATTAGCACCTGAAAAGTTTCATAAATTTCCTTCATTCTTCAATCGTAGTACTGATATGAAATGGTTGCATGAAAAAGAGAAATTAGGATATGTGCCATTATTATATATCCTTGCATATCGAAGTATCGATGATAATAAAGAAGATGCTGTGAAGATATATGCAAAAGCAAGAACATATGCTTTTTTAGATGCTTCAGAGTGTGCTACTCCTACACGAATCCCATGGAATCTTATTTTAGAGCAATCTTTTCCTGAACTTTATAAGATGCGTAAGGAACTACCGCTTATTTATTTACAAGGCGCTGATGACGCATTAAAAGGGGATGAGAACAGAACTACGCGACCTTCAGCATCATGGTATTGTAAATATAGTACAAATGAAAATTTGTTATTGCCTGAACAAGCTACAAGTGCTCGTAAAGCCCGAAGAGTCAAAATGCTTGAAGATAATACCCGTAAATTGACAATCGGAAAAGATGAATAAATAGTGATGTGCTATAGAAATAGGCCTTATATATTCAATCTTCACTTTTGAGATAAGCTTCTTCCTTATTGTGAATCTCTTTATGAGTTTTGGGATATAATTTACTCAATTACAACATAGGAGGGATCAGATGCATACACTCAAACTCGAAGTCAATGATACAGTTTTTGATAAAGTGATGTTTTTCTTAAACAACCTGCCAAAGAATGATGTGAAATTGACCGTAGAAAGCACTACTAAATCAAAGCCTAAAAAGCTAAACTCTATTTCGATTAAAACAAAGGGCTATCGGTTTGATAGAGAAGAGGCAAATGCACGATAAAGCCTTTTTGGATACTAATATCCTGATCTATGCGTATTCGGAAGATGAGCCAAAAAAACAATCCATAGCATTGCAGCTGCTCGATAGTTTCGAAGATAATGTAATAATCTCAAAACAAGTCATCAATGAGCTTAGCAATATTCTTCTCAAAAAATTTAAACTAGGGTCAGACCAAGTAGAAAATGTTTTACTGGAAATCGATAATGTTCTCCCGATTGTTGATTTTGATCTCACGACTCAAATTAAAGCACTCAAACTCAAAGATAGATATCAGTTTCAATATTATGATGCTTTGATTGTAGCTACAGCGTTAGAAAATAACTGTACAGTCGTTTACAGCGAAGATATGCAACACGAAATGCTGATAGACGGAAATTTGAAAATCATCAATCCATTCAACTAATATATCGCTGATATGATAAAAATGCTAAAAGGTAACTCTATGATCGAACAATTTATCCGTGAAGTATTAGCCGAAGATGTAGGGCGCGGGGATTTGTATGCGCGGGTTTCCGATGCGGTGAGTGCCAGTGCGAAGATCATCGCGAAAAGTGACGGGGTTGTAGCCGGTGAAGCATATTTGAGCGTATTGGCGGATATCGAAAAGTTTACGATCATATGGCACAAACATGACGGCGAGACGTTTGCGAAAGGGGAGGTGTTGATGGAGCTAAGCGGCGATTCACACACACTCCTTCGGATTGAGCGGACGCTTCTTAATATGCTCCTTCATGCGAGTTCTATCGCGACACTGACCCGCAAATATGTCGATCTCATCGCTCCGTATGGGACGAAACTCCTCGATACCCGAAAAACCCGCCCGCTGCTGCGCAATTTCGAGAAATACGCGACCCGTATCGGCGGGGCAACGAATCATCGGATGGGGCTGGATGATGCATTGATGCTCAAAGATACCCATCTCAAAACGATTCCAAATCTAGAGCTTTTTATGGAAGAGGCACGGGCAAAAATACCGTTTACCGCGAAGATAGAGATTGAAGCGGAGACGATAGAGATGGCGAAGCATGCTATGGAAGTGGGTGCCGATATCGTGATGTGCGATAATATGTCCGTCGAGCAGCTGCGGGAAGTGGTTGAATACAAATGGGCACACCACAGTAGCGTATTACTCGAAGCAAGCGGCAACATCACCCTTGAATCCATCGAGCGTTATGCCCAAACCGGAGTGGACGCGATTAGCACCGGCTCACTCATCCATCAGGCTAATTGGATCGATATGTCAATGAAAATGGATTAATAAGTGGCTGACGATCAAGAAAAGACCGAAGAACCCACCGCCAAGAAGATCGAAGATGCGCGTGCTGAAGGGAATGTCCCCAAAAGTCAGGATATTGTCGGGGTAGTGGTTCTTTTAGTTGCCATTTTGGCGCTGATTATGATGTTTACGTTTATCGCGGATCGGATGCTCACCCTTTCACGGTACTATTTTTCTCTTATGAATCAGCCGCTGGATCGAGAGCTGATGTTCGATATGGCGGTGGTGACAATGAGGGAGTTCCTCATTATGGCGATTCCCATCTCGATTATTGTTGCGGTTGCGGGAGTGTTGGGTACCGTAGGTCAGATCGGATTTAATTTTACGACCAAACCGCTAACCCCCAATTTTTCAAAGCTCGATCCGATTAAAGGATTTGCGAATCTTTTTACCCTCCAAAAAGCACTGGAATCGGTGAAAATCACCTTTAAATCACTGACGGCATTGGGGATAGGGTTCCTCTACTTTTGGTATTACGTAGAAGAACTTCCGACGGTGGCATTGTTCAATCTCGAAGATCAAATGGGGTGGTTGAGAGATAAAGCGATCGTGTTGGCTTCGGTGATGCTGATCATCATTTTTCTCTATGCTATCGTCGATCTTTTTTTAGTTCGGAAAAACTATTTTGAAAAACTTAAAATGTCGATACAAGAAATTAAAGACGAGATGAAAAATATGGAGGGAGATCCTCATATTAAAGCCAAAATTCGTCAGATTCAGATGCAGGCGGCCAAGAAGCGGATGATGTCTGCGGTTCCGACCGCCGATGTTATTATTACTAACCCTACCCACTATGCGGTAGCCATTGTGTACGATGAAACAAAACATAATGCTCCGGTTGTGGTGGCAAAGGGGGTAGATAATATGGCCATCCAGATTAAAAAAATAGGACGTGAAAACGGTATCCATATCGTCCAAAATCCTCCTCTTGCCCGCTCACTGTATAAAGAGGTCGAAGTGGATCGTCCGATACCCGATATGTTGTTTGCCGCCGTTGCGGAAGTATTGGCGTATGTTTATAAAATGGGCAAGAAACAAAAAGGGGGTCGGTAATGGATCGCTGGCTGAACTTTTTTTCCGATAAGAAAACGATTGCCGGAATATTTTTCCTCATTATGGTCGTACTTGGCGGCATCATGTTGTATTTAGAACAAAAGGTAACTTCACAAACACTCGAACGCCTCAGCGATCAACTCTCGTTAGCACTTAATAATCAACTTGAAAAAGAGCGTTCGACGGCATTGCGTTATGCCCTGATACTAGGGCAAAACACCTCTCTTAGCGATGCACTGGAGCAAGAAGATGAAGATAAAGGATTCGAGATCCTTTCCGAAGTGATGGAGTCGATTAAACTGCATACCGACTCGTTGATACGCTCGCAGATTATAACCGCCGATTATGTTATTTTTGCACGGAGCTGGGATAACTCCTATGCAGGGATGCCTCTGGATTTTCACCGCCCCGATCTTCTCTATTTTCAAACCCATAAAAACCCCCGATCCGCTATCGAAGTAGGGCGAAAAATCGGGATTAAAGCAACGGTTCCGGTCTATCACAGCGAAAAGATGATCGGATTTGTAGAAGTGGTCTCGTTTTTCGAATCGACCCAAGAGTATTTTGATCGGTTGGGGATTGATTTATACATTTTAATGGATGAACGATTTTATGAAACGGCAGTATTTATGCAAGAAAACCCTGCAATCGGAAAAGAGTATATTTTAGCCAATCCAAAATATACCCAAAGCGATTTAAAACTTTTAGAGGGGATCGATTTTAAAACATTGAAAACGACTCGAGTTATTTTTAGCGGAGGGCGTTATTTGTTTTATGAGCCGATGAAAAACGGTGAAGGGGAAAACATCGGGGCTTTTATTTTTTCACTTTCACCGAAGCAGATTAGTACGTATGCCCATTCGGATGAAGAGGACATATCCTTTTTGATTCATCTCTCTAGAAATGAACTTTATGATGTGATGGTGAAAAAATCGTTAGACAACGCACAGTTCCAAAGTGTGTACGATAAAGAGCTGTTGTATCTTAAAGATACGGTACCTCCTGAAGATAGGGAACTCTATTTGCAAGAAGCACGTGAACGTCTGAATGAATATTCCAAAGAAGAATTGATAGGGATTATGCTCGATTACAAAGTAACCAAAGAGATTAAGGGGGAGATTCGATGAAAGTATTGTTGCTCGAAGACGAATACATGCTGCGTGTCAGCATTACCGAATTTTTAGAAGAACTTGGGCTGGAAGTGGTCGGTTTTAGTAACGGAGAACGGGCGTTTGATGCGATTTATGAGACCCACTTTGATCTTTACCTCTTAGATGTGAATGTTCCGGGGATGAACGGGTTCGATTTGCTTCGCACGTTGCGTAAAGAGGGGAATAAGACACCGGCTATTTTTCTCACCTCGATGGTCAATATTACGGATTTGCAAGAGGGGTATAAATCAGGGTGTTGTGATTATATCCGTAAACCTTTTGATCTGACCGAACTGCAGGTACGGATCATGCAGGCATTAAAAAGTTTCTATCATGAGGGGGAGAATCGGATCGATTTTGGAGAAGGACTTATTTACGATACCGAAAATTTTACGTTAATGCATAACGATCATAATATCACTTTGAGCAAAACGGAAAAAGAGATTTTCACCGTTTTGTTAAAACATACCAATCAAGTGGTATCGGTCGAGATGTTCCAAGATGAGATTTGGGGTGAGTACGTCGATCCCGCCAATATACGGGTACAGATCAATAATCTTCGTAAAAAACTCCCCATAGAGATCATCCAAAATCGACGCGGATTGGGATACATCATTGAACGATAATCGCTACGCTCTTAAAAATGCGTTTTTTTATACGATGCTGGTTGCGGTATTGTTATTATTACCGACGTACCTGTATGTCACTTACATGAAATACGTTTATGAAATACAGTACGAATTTAAACTCAAACGACAATCGCATTTGATTATTCGGGCCATGGAAGAGTTTGATCCCAAAGAGAAACAAGCTTTTGATTATCCGCGATTCCGCTCGTTTGAATCGGGGTTGTATGATAAGTATTTTGAACCTCTCTTTAGTGTCATTGAGCTACCGCTCAAAGTGCAAAAAACAGGGTATCATATCCAAGATTCGTATGCGTATTTAGTAGTTGCTCTTCCTGAAGAGCGCTATTTCGGTGCTTCTTACTTGGTTGTAGGGGGAGAAATATCGTACGCACGGATTTATCAGGATGTTATTATCATTCTTCTTGCGATAACGGCACTGATTTTTGTCCTCTCCCTTTTCTTTTTAGATCGTTTTGCGCTACCGTTTCAGAGAATGAATAAACGGTTGGATCAATTTATTAAAGATTCGATGCATGAGATCAATACCCCTCTTTCTATTATAAATGTTAATATCGATCTTTATAATCGCTCCAACCCTACAAACAAATATCTTCAGCGAATTAAAGCGGCAACCAAAACGCTGGCAACGTTGTACAACGATATGGATTATTTGATTAAAAATGAGCGGTTGTCCTTCGAATATGAGATGATTGATTTTAGTCTGTATTTGCAAGAGCGGATCGATTATTTTTATGAAGTAGCCGCATTAAAAAATATTACCCTTATCCCCCGAATCGATGAGAATGTGAGTATCACTTTTAATCCGACACAGCTGCAACGCATTATCGATAACAATCTCTCCAATGCGATCAAATACTCCCATGAGGGGGGAGAGATCGAAGTGATTTTAGAAAAGTATGCAGACCGATGCACTCTGCATTTCCGAGATAACGGAGTAGGGATTGAAGACGTTAATCGCATTTTTGAGCGCTATTATCGTGAAAATCGTGATAAAGGGGGCTTTGGAATAGGTCTTAATATCGTAAAAACGATTATCGACAAAGCAGGTATCGAGCTCTCTATCGATTCTACGTACGGTAAAGGAAGTACCTTTTCGTATACTTTTTCTCCTCCTATTTACAATAACGGATAATTTTTTATTTTTTTTACATAAATTTTACATTCCTCGCCTACAATGTTCAGTGAAATACAGAAATAGGAGAGCCAATGCGAAAAGTGATTATGCTCGGACTTGCTACTTTTTTAAGTGCAGCCGATTTATCGCAGGTGATTGAAACCCCGGATGCGACGGCAATTTTGAAAAAAGATGCCCTGCCTGCTGCGAAAGCGTATACGATGCCCGAAGGTTGTGTCAGTAATGACCCTAAAGCAATTGCTCGTGGAAGCTATATCTTCCATAACCTAAACGGTAAAGATGCAAAAGAGAATCCGCCTGAGGGGTTGACGCGACTTCTTCCTAACGGAAAAGAGAAACAAATGGGTAACTGTGTCGCCTGTCACAATATCGAGGGGGCAAAAGGGTACGGTAATATCGGACCGGATTTGACCAAATACAAAGAACTTTATATGGATAGCGGCGTTCGTAATGCTCAATTTATGTATCAAAAAATAGCAGATCCGCGATTGGACAATCCAAAATCAGCGATGACGGTTAATTTGGCCAACGGTCTTATGAATGAGCGTGAAGTGTGCGATTTGGTATCGTATATCACAGCAGTCAAAAAATAAATACAAGGAGTAATAAATGGAAAGAAGATCATTTTTAAAAGGTTTTGGAGCGGCTGCGGCATGTGCGATTGCATTGCCACATGTTGCCAGTGCCGCGGAAGAGAAAAAAGCAGGCGGCCCGAATGAGATGAATTATGAGACGGCAGTAGCGGCGATTACGGGCGGTAAAGCATTGACACCATCCGCAAAAGTAAAAATGGAAGCTCCTGAAATCGCTGAAAACGGTGCGGTTGTACCGGTTAAAGTAACGGTAGATAGCCCGATGAACAGTAAAGATTACGTAAAAGCGATCCATATTCTTGCGTCTAAAAACGGAAACGTACGTTGTGCCAATATCTATTTGACACCGGCTAACGGTGAGGCATTTTTCGGTACCCGTGTAAAACTCGGCGGAACTCAGGATGTGGTTGCGATTGCTGAAATGAGTGACGGATCATTCCTTAGCGCTAAACAGAACGTTAAAGTAACCATCGGCGGATGTGGTTGATTTTAAATCATCATCACAAAACGTATTGAAAGAAAAAGATAAAGGATAACCCATGGCAGAGATGAAAACACTGATTAAAATTAAACCGAAAACATACGCAGCAGGCGATATCGTTAAAATCGATTTTATGGCGATGCACCCGATGGAAACAGGGATGCGTAAAAACAAAGATACCGGAGCATTGATTCCGGCAGAATATATCGATGAAGTCAAATTTATGTTCAACGACACATTGGTGACAAAAATGGTCATTTGGGAATCACTTTCCGTTAATCCTCTTATGAGTATTAGCTTTAAAGTACCGGGTGCTGGAACCCTAAAAGTAATTGCCAAAGATAACAAAGGGCAAAGCGTCGAGAGTACGACACAAATTACTCCAAAAGGATAAACCATGCGATCATTATCAATTACGGCTGCATTGGTGTGTTTGGCACTTTTGAATTCAGCTTTTGCAGAAGAAAAACTCAGTATGTCGGATGCGGATAAAGCAATGTATGCTGAGCTTCTTGATAACAATCCGGCAGAGATGGAAGTCTCTGAAGGGGAACAACTCTTCGGTGCGCTTATCGGAACCGCGGGGTATGCCAAAATGCTAGGGGTTAAAGAGAAAGATCTTCCAAAATACATTGCAGGTTTTCCTCGCTACGTAGAACCGGCGAAAAAAGTAGTTACTTTGGCGCAAACCATTCAAATGGCGGCGGCAGCTAGTGAAAAACCGGTTCCAAAGCTTGAGAGCAAAGAGATGGTTAAGATGTCTGCGTACGTCAAATCAATCGCAAACGGACAAAAAACCAATATTGATGTCAAAGCAAACAAACACATGGCAGAGATGATGAAACTCGGACAAGAGGTATTTGAAGAGCGTCGCGGCGGTCGCGGACTATCCTGTAACAATTGTCACAGTATGGATATCGTCGGTCAACGTCTACGTATGCAACCGCTTCCTGATTTAGGGGCTAAAGAGACAGCGGCGGCGGGAACATGGCCGGCATACCGTATGACCCAAAGTCAAATGGTAACGTTGGATAAGCGTATGCAACAATGTATGAAAAATGCGTTACTTGCAGAGATTCCACTCGGCTCGAAAGAGATCGTTGCATTGGAAGTATATGTGACGAATAAAACCAAAGGGAATGCGATCAGTGTCCCTAGCGTGAAACGTTAAGGACTGAATTATGGATTTATCACGAAGAGATTTTTTCCATATCGCGGCTGCACTTGGGATCGGATTACCCTCGGTAGCCTCTGCCGCATCGACTCCTAAACGGATCGATGAAGTGGGATTAAAAGATATCTATTCTTTTAAAGCTCGCGGAAATGTGACACTATTGCATATTTGTGACATGCATGCTCATATCAAACCGCTTTACTGGCGAGAGCCGTCGACACTGATCTCAGCGCCGAATCTCACCGGGACTCCGGGATTTTTATGCGGTGAATCGTTTTTAAAACATTATGGAATGAAGGGCAAAACGCTCGATGCTTATTTCGATACGTTCATGAATTTTGATGCCTTAGCGCACAAATTTGGAAAAATGGGGGGAATTTCACACATGAAAACCCTCATCAACCATATCAAAAAAGAGCGCGGGGCGGATAATGTGATGCTCCTCGACTCAGGAGATACATGGCAAGGGACGGGTGTTGCGCTCAAAACCGGCGGTGAAGCGATTGTCAAAGCGCAAAATTATCTCGGTGTTGACGTTATGGTCGGTCACTGGGAATTTACTTACGGTAAAAAACGGGTCAAAGAGCTGATCGAAATGCTTAACGCAAAATTTGTCTCACAAAATATTATCGGTGATGATTCATTCGCCGATGATTTCGAAGAGCTTATTTTTGAACCGTATACCATTATGGAACGCGGCGGTGCGAAGATCGGTATTATCGGCCAATCGTTTCCGTTTACCTCTACCGCAAATCCGAAAGAGTTTACTCAAGGGTGGAGTTTCGGATTACGTCTCGATACTCTCCAAACGTATGTTGATAAACTGCGTAAAGAGGAAAAAGTGGACTGTGTTGTCGTGCTATCGCATGACGGTTTCAGTGTTGACCAAGAGGTTGCCCGTCAGGTTAAAGGTATTGACTTTATCCTAAGCGGTCATACGCATGATCCTTCTCCGCAGCCGACCGTTATTAACGGTACGGTCATCGTAATCGCGGGAAGCCACGGCAAATACGTAGGACGTTTGGATATCGACATCCAAAACCATAAGGTCAAAGGGTATGAGTACAAACTAATTCCGGTTGCGTCCAACTTGATTCCGGCTGATCCTGAAGGTGAAGCGTTGGTCAAAGAGTTGTATTCACCGTACGATTCGGAACTCTCCGAAGTATTGGGGATTACCAAATCGACGTTGTTTAAACGGGACACGTTCCATTCGACGTTCGATCAGCTGATCAACGATTCGATTATCGATGCGATGGATTCGGACATCTCGTTTACTCCGGGATACCGCTGGGGAACTACGGTTCTCGGTGGTGACAAAATCACGATGGACGATGTCTACGATATGACGGCGATCACCTATCCGAATGTGTATACGTTTGAACTGACGGGTCTTCATATCCGTACGTTGCTTGAAGATATTGCGGATAACGTCTTTAACGCTAACCCGCTTTATCAACAAGGGGGCGATATGAGCCGCTTGGGCGGAGTAACATACGAAATCCGTGTCGGTGCTGTGAGTGGAAAACGGATTACGAATATTATGATCGGGGGGAAACCTCTAAACGATACCAAGGTATACAAAGTCTCTTCATGGGGCGGCAATCTGCAAAATGCGGGGAGCAATCTAAAAGATTCTTTGACACGTCCAGTATACGATGTGACTGCGGCGTATATTCGTCGTCAGAAAAATGTCAATATCAGCGGAAACAGCAATGTTAAACTGATGGATTATGATTGCGGATGCCCGAAAAAAGGTGCACGCGGGTGCTAAGCCCCTCGTGTAAATCGATTAAACTTAAGGAGTTAGGAATGAAATTAGTCAATCTCAGTATTGTAGCTGCGGCTACATGTTTGTTAGCTACGTCAGCGCATGCGCTTAAATCAGAAGATCGTACGGTTAAAGGTAATTATCAAGTAGAATATACCAAAGTACCGGGTGCAGTAAACTCTATCGGTGAAATGTTTACCGAGGGTGAAGTTTACGGACGTCTCCGCTCGAATATGTTCTGGTGGGACTGGGACAATGAAAGTTCTGCTGTTCAAGACAATAACATGTGGGGTGTCGGTGGTAGTTTAGTGTATAAAACCGGTTATTTCCATGGTTTTGGTGCAACGGCAGGGTTTTATGGAACGGTTCCAATGCATAACGATAATACCTTGGGAACGGGGATAACCAACTACGGTAAAGCGGGTAAAGATACTTATCATACACGTTCCGATGGTACTGAAGGGGCTATGGGTAATTTTGCCGAAGCCTATTTGGAATATAAAAACGGCAAATCAAATATTAAAGTAGGGCGACAGGGCATCGACAGTATGATGCTTGCAACGAATGACACGAAAATGATTCCTAATACGTTTGAAGCGGCCGTTATCGAAAATAAAGATATTCCAAATACTTCTATTCGTGCCGGTTATATTATGTCTCAAAAACTGCGTGACCACCAAACATTTCACAGTCTCATTGAATTTGCAAAATATTCAGCCAATGATGATTCAGGTGCTCATAAAGGACTAACTGCTGCAAATATTCGTTCACGCGGAGCCGGAGATGTTGATCCAGAGATGATTTTACTGACCGTTCAAAATACCTCGGTACCTAATTTGAAACTCAATGGAGAGTATGTAGGATTAAACGGCTTTTTCAATACAGCGATTGCGGAAGCCAACTATAAAATTAAACTCGGTGATGCATGGACATTGACTCCGGGTATCCGCTATCTTCGTCAAATGGATGACGGTGCCGGTAAAATCGGTGGTGCATCTTTGGCAGGTACTGTAACAGCTGCAAATGCTGCTTCAAGAGGGTATACGGCTGGTGATAATGTAGACGGTAGTATTATTATGGCACGTTTGGTTGCGGCTAATGGACCATTAGAACTCTCAGCCGGATACTCGAAGATTTCTGATGATGCCGATATTATCGCTCCATGGCGCGGATTCCCGACAGGTGGATATACCCGTTCAATGGCGCAAGTCGACTGGATCGCGAACACCAAAAACTGGGCAGTAAAAGCGGTTTATGATTTTGGAAAAGCGGGTATGATTTCGGGGCTAAAAGTAGCAGCTGATTATGAAAATATGAATTTTGATGATTCAAAAGCATTTACATCAACATTTACCGATCGTGATATTTTCCACGTAGATGTTTGGCAAACGTTTAAAGCATTGCCAAATACAGAGTTTAAATTCCGTTTCGCAACGGTTGATGCTGATCCAGCTTATACGAGTGCAACAGTTCAAGGAACAGTTGATAACAACTCATACAACGAATACCGTTTCGAAATTAACTACCTCTTCTAAGGTGTGAGCGATGAAACTGTTGTTGGGAACTTTATTCTTTACGATCACGAGTTTGAGTGCGTACGATTACGCCCTTAAACCGGTGCGTGTCACCTCGGACGTTCACTGTTTTTTTGGAAAACCCGAGATCATGGATAAAACCAACAACGGCAACATCGTTAACAGCTGTTACATCGATGCAGAGGAGGGGTACGTGGTCGTTGACACCGGTCCCTCGTATGCATATGCCGAATCTGCTTATAACGCGATGAAAAAGATTAAATCTCTCCCCGTTAAACTTGTTATAAATACCCATATTCATGATGATCATTGGTTGGGGAATAACTATTTTACCGAGCAGGGAATTAAAGTATTGGCAACGGATGATTTCAAGGTTAATGCCGATATGAGCATACCTACCCGAATGCAAACTTATATTTCTCCCGAAGCGTACGCTAAAACGGTACCGACACTTCCTACCGAGATGATTAGTAGCGATACGATACTTACCGTCGGTAATCAAAAACTAGAGCTTAAAATTGCTAAGCATAAAGCCCATACGGCAAAAGATATGGTTGTTTATCTTCCGAAATCTAAAGTGCTAATAGCGGCCGATCTGGTTTTTAACGATCGACTCCCTTCCGTCAGAGGAGGGGATATTAACGGATGGCTTTCAGCACTAGAGGATTTGGATAAATTGGGAGCGGCTCATGTTGTCGGCGGTCATGGTAATCGTACCGATAAAGATGCGGCACAAATGACGAGAGAATATTTTACGCAGATGCGTAACGAAATCCGTGCCGCAATTGCAGACGGATTGGGTATTGATGAAACGATTAAAAAAGTGAGTATGGATAAGTTTAAAAAGTATAAACTTTATGAAGGTACTCATCGTCATAATGTTGAGTCATCTTATCGAGTATTGGAGTGGGAATAATCATGAAATACCTCATTATAGTAGGGGCTTTGTTCTCTACGCTACTTTTTGCTGATGTCCGTTTTGCTGAACCGATCCCTTCAATCGATAAACCGCGTGAAGTGGTAATGGGGATTAGTTTGGGTGATAATGAATCAATCCATCACGGTCTCAGTACGGCTAATAATGTCCTCAAATTTTATGGACCTGAAAAGATCCATTTGCGGATTGTTGCGTATTATCACGGCATCCGTACATTGCTTAAAAGTGAAAAAGAGATTGCGGTGCGAGTACGTGCACTGCAACAATACGGTGTCGAATTTGTCGCCTGCGGCAATACCATGGAGACAAAAAAGATTTCTCCCGATCAGCTGATTGAAGATGTCGAGATTGTTTCGGCCGGGATTGCCGAAGTGATCGAACGCGCCACCGAGGGCGCATTTTACATACAACCTTAGGAGTTCATGATGAAAATTCTTTTTATTACTATGTTAGCGGGATTTTTATCCCTTTTCGGCGGTGATCTTCACCTATTTAGCGTTCCCAATGCAGATGGCAAAATAAATGCCGCTGTCATCGAAAAAGCGCTTGAGGCTAATGGATTTGTTATCTCGGCGAACAGCGAAATGAACGGTCCGTTTAAAATTCAGTTCGGACAAAGTGACTTTGCACAATTTAATCTTTTGACGGCATTCCATAAAAATCTCTCAGAAAGTTTAGTTAAAACTCATCCCGACGGAGGAATATTTGTTCCGATGGGGTTTGGTATTTACCAACGAAGCGGGGAAAAAGAGTTTCATGTCTCTATCTTGAGTGCAGAAGCTATGGCAAAAATTGCCGGTTTTAAGGCCCCTGAATTTGCATTAATTGAAAAAGAAGCCCTCTCAACGCTCAAAAAAGCATTGCCGGGTGCAAAAGTAACGATGAGTAAAGCAGCTCTGCCGGCCGTGGGAGCTTTATTAAGTCGTTATGTTCGTCCATCCGATGCCAAAAGTTGGGCGGCGGATAAAGAAGAGGTTGAGATGATGATTGAAGACGGACTCAAACCTGCCGGATTTGTTATGTCCAACTTTACCGATTATAACTTTGTTTTGGGTGAAAAAAGTCCGTTTGATTTTTACGATACTTACTCTATCTGCAAGCTTAAAGTGATCTATACGGTAGCTAAAACCGCTCCTGAAGCGGCGGCATTTGCACCGTGTACATTGATGGTGTATAAGAAAAAAGATGCGGATGAAATCGTTATGGGTTTCCCTGGAGTTTATAACTGGATGAGCAGTGCGCGGGTGAGTGACCCTGAGGGTAAAGCGGCATTATTACAGGCACAAAAAGATTTCGAGGTGGTTTTACAAAGTACTGTAGAGTAAAATATAACGCTTCTTAACGATATATTTAAGTTTTTCATTTTATACTATCTTAAATATGAGGTATAAAATGAAAATCAGAGGGTACATAACGGCTATTTTCTTCGTGATCTTCTCCCTCTCTCTTAGTGGTGAGACAATCGCAAAACATACCAAAGATGAAGTTGTCATCGGTGTTTTGGCTTTTCGTTCCAAAGCCGATACACTCCAGGAATGGCAGCCTTTAGCCTCGTATCTCAACAACAAAATTTTAACCCACCGCTTCACCGTACTCCCCCTTAGTTATGCTGAATTCAACAAAGCGGCGCATGAGGGTAAACTTGATTTTATGTTTACCAATCCCGAACACTATATTTATCTCTCTACTAAATACGATGTCAGCCGTATGGCGACCCTGATTCGTGCCAATGTCAACGGAACAGAGCTTACCGAATTCGGCGGAGTGATCATAGCCCGTTCGGATCGTCGAGATATTGAAAATCTGAATGACCTGCGGGGAAAAGATATAGCCGCAGTGGATGAACTCTCTCTTGGCGGATATTTGGCTCAGCGGGTTTTACTACAAGAAAACGGTATTGATATCACGAAAGAGGCGACACTACAATACACCGATATGCCGCATGATAAAGTGGTTTATATAGTCGAAAGCGGTTCGGCGGATGTTGGATTTATCCGTACGGGGGTATTGGAAAAAATGGCAAGAGAGGGGAAAGTAAATCGTAACGATTTTAAGATTATCCATCCGATAAGTAATTACCCGCAAGCACTCTCTACCGCACTTTATCCTGAATGGCCGTTTGCTTCCTCAAAAATGACCGATCACGTATTGGCAAATCAGGTGATGGTTGCGTTACTTACTTTGCCGTATGGTTCCGAGGTTACCAAAACAGCGGGATATTACGGGTGGAATATTCCCCTCTCATATGAGGGTATCCGTAGATTAATGCAGACGCTGCGCATAAAGCCTTATGATACGATTCCACCGTTCTCACTCAAAGACGTTATTCATCAATATGCTATATTTATTATCATTGTATTGAGCGGCGTGGTAGCATTGTTAGTTTTTCTTGTAAGCAAGACGATACGCTTAGCCGGCACTCTACGGATCAAATCAGAGTCTTTGGAAGATCAGATTAGAATTGTTGAGGAGAGCGAAAAATATTTGCGTCGTGCCGCTAATGTTTTTCATAACTCCAGAGAGGGGATTGTCATTACCGATCCGCAAAAAACAATTATTGAAGTGA
Source organism: Sulfuricurvum sp. (assembly GCF_031427015.1). GTDB lineage: Bacteria > Campylobacterota > Campylobacteria > Campylobacterales > Sulfurimonadaceae > Sulfuricurvum. The sequence continues at coordinate 462,016 of NZ_JASJOW010000002.1, forward strand.
ACGAAGCTTTTTGCGAATTGACAGGGTATGCACGAGACGAGGTGATCGGCAAAAAGCCTATAATCCTCCGCTCCGGTATGCATGAAAAAGAGTTTTATGACCAACTCGATAAAGCAATAAACGGTGAGGGTTCTTGGCGTGGAGAGATATGGAATCAGAAAAAAAGCGGAGAGACGTATGCTGAGTTTTTGCGTATCGATGCGGTACGTAATACCAATGGAGAAATAGAAAATTATATTGGAATTTTTAGCGATATTACGGAGCACAAACAACGCCAAGAGCAGCTCCACCATATGGCCAACTATGATCCTTTGACAAATCTACCGAATCGCTATTTGTTCATGAGCCTTGCGGAGAAAATATTAGCATTTTCAAAACGAAAAAATTCAAAAGCGGTTATTTCGTTTCTCGATTTAGATGGATTCAAACAGGTGAATGATATATACGGGCATGAAGTGGGGGACCATGTTCTGAGACAAGTTGCCGGTAGACTTGAAAAGGTTCTTCGTCAAAGTGACGCGATTGCACGAATCGGGGGAGATGAATTCGTCATAGTTTTTAGCAATATTGATTCAATCCGTGAAGTTCAACCTTTATTGGAGCGCATACTGCAGGTATTAAAAGAACCGTTTACGGCCAATGGAAACTTAATGAATATCGGGGCAAGCATTGGAGCATCTTTTTATCCCGATCACGGCGAAGAGATTGAAATGCTTGTTCGTCACGCAGATGCCGCAATGTACCGATCAAAAGAGAATGGACGTAATCAGGTAACGTATTATTGTCAAGAGAATATGGAGCAGTTTTTAAAAAGTGATTAAAATTTAATCACTCTACTCTCCCCAAATAAAAAGAGAAGTGCTATAATCGAAGTATTTCCGCCTAAATACAGGCTATTAGAGTATTTGATGCCCGCTAACTTGATCGATTCGTCCCACCATATAGTGTTAATCGCCCATAAAAACCCTGATGCCGATTCACTGGGCGCTGCATGTGCATTTTACTCCTATCTGTTGAGAAGCCAAAAGAAAATCACCCTTTTTTGTGTCTCTGCCGAGGTGAACCAAAATCTTGCATTTTTACCGTGGTTTGACAAAATTACGGACCGTTTTCCCGAAGATGCAGACTGTATAATTAGTTTTGATTGCGGCAGCTACGGACGGATCGGGGTTGAAAACGAATTGCCGCTTCTTAATATTGATCACCATATCAGTAATGATTTTTACGGTACCCATAATATTATCAATACGTCGGCTATCAGTACGACCGAAGTCGTTTATGACTACTTTGTTGCCAATGGTATAAAAATCAATGGTAAAATAGCGACGGCGCTTTACGCGGGACTGCTCGATGATTCGAAATGTTTTAGTGTACCCGAATGTAGTTCCAAAACGTTTGCTATGGCACAAGATTTGATAGATTGCGGAGCGGATCATGCGCTATGCAGTGAGTGGCTTTATCGCCGCCGCTCTCTTGCCTCGTTGAGGGTAAGGGGAATACTACTCAAACAGATGAAGCTTTTGGTTGACGGACGGCTTGCGGTTTTTGAAGTTCCTTTATCTGTATTGGAAGAGACCGGTGCCACTTTAAGCGAGTGCAAGAGAGTGTTAGATGAAGCATTGGGGATGCGAAGTGTTCAAGCCGCTATGATGGTGATTGAACATCCCCGAGGAGGAGCTAAACTCTCATTACGGACAGACGGTGCTGTTAATGCCGCCAATATGATGATGTCATTCGGCGGCGGCGGACATCTCAAACGTGCCGGAACACGTCTAAAACATGAAAAATATGATGAGCTAGTAAAAAATATGATAGTGCTGATAACAAAGGAGTTAGAGTGAGAAGAGGCCGAAACAATTCGGGAATTATGGGATGGATAGGTGTTGTTTTGGTTTTGAGTGCCCTTGGATTTATGGGTTTTTCGCCACTGTTTGAGAGAGATGAACCGAAAGTTACGGTTTCTCAAGAGGGATACTGGAATTTTAACGATCCTATTCACGTGAGCGTAGAAGATGCAAGCGGATTAAAATCGTTTAAAGCAACGATTGCTACACCGCATGATGAATGGATAGTAGTTGATGAGAATACCCCATCAGCGGAAACTAAAAAGGTATTTGAGGTTCTCCCTCCAAAAGGGGTTCACCGAGTAGAAGCAACTTCGGTGGTACTTAAAATTCAGGTAACGGATAAGAGCTTATGGGGCTTCTTTATGGGAAATACTTACCAGCAAGAGATGACGTTGGTTATCGATCAGCGCCGACCGGTACTCTCTATCATTGCTAACTCCTATAAAATTCAAAAAGGGGGCTCGGCTATTGTTATTTTCAAAGCGGATGACCCCCATCTGCAAAGTTTAAAGATTGAGACCAATTTTGGAAAAACATTTATCGCTCAACCGTTTATGAAACAGGGATATTATGCTTCTCTTGTGGCATGGCCGGTGCAAGAAGCAAGTTTCAGTGCTACGGTAATTGCTCGTGACCGTGCCGGGAATGAAACCAGAAATGCGGTTCCGCTTCGTTTAAAAGATCACCGCTATCGAGTATCCAATATTGAACTCAGCGATGCTTTTTTAGACGGCAAAATCGCACAGCTTGCAAATGAATACGAGCAAACGGCAGGGGTAGATGATCGACTGGAACAATTTCGTATTATTAACGAAAAAGTGCGCGCCGATAATGAAAAAATCATCCATGACATTACGTCAAAAGTTTCAAAGAATATGATTGTTGATTTTGCTCCTGAGCCGTTTTATCCGCTTGTCAACGGTCAAAAAGTGGCAGACTTCGGTGATCACCGTATTTACAGCTATAAGGGTCAAGAAAATATTTCTCAAGCTTATCACATGGGGCTCGATTTAGCGAGTGTCGCAATGGGGCCGATTACGTCGTCGAATGGAGGAAATGTCGTATTTTCTCAGCCGAACGGAATTTATGGAAATCTCCCGATTATCGATCACGGATTCGGTCTGTATACCCTCTATGGACACTGTTCGGAAGTCCATGTGCAAAAAGGGGATATCGCAGCTCTCGGCCAGCAGATTGCTAAAACAGGATTAAGCGGGTATGCGATGGGAGATCACCTTCACTTCGGTATTTTGGTACAAGGAATTGAAGTACGTCCCGAAGAGTGGATGGATACAAAATGGATTTATGACAACATTACGAGTGTTATCGAGAGTGCAAAAGTCATCATTAGCCAACAGTGAAACACGGTATAATTAGATAAGTCGAATAGAGCTAAGGAAAATAAAACCATGATGCAAACAACGATAGGTAAAAGTGTCGAACTCGTAGGTATCGGTTTGCACCGAGGTTCACCTGTAAAATTACGACTTGAGCCGTTAGGGGTGAACAGCGGTATCGTTTTTTACCGTAGTGATGTCGGTATATCGATTCCCCTTACTCCTGAGAATGTAGTGGATACGAAAATGGCAACGGTTATCGGTAAAGAGGGCGTCACCATCTCGACAATCGAGCATATGCTCTCGGCAATTTATGCGTATGGAATCGACAATCTGCGTGTTATTGTAGATGCAGACGAAGTGCCTGTGATGGACGGCTCTTCCATGAGTTTTTGTATGCTCCTCGAAGAGGCCACAATCGTCCCGCAGGACACTCCGAAAAAGATGATGCGCATTAAGAAAGAGGTGATTGTGCAAGAGGGAGATAAATACGTTAAATTAATCCCTTCAAACGACATGAACTACGATTTCACGATTAAATTTTCCCATCCCGTTATTGACCGGCAAAGTTATATCCTCTCGTTTACAAAAGAGAACTATAAAAAAGAGATCGCACGGGCGCGAACATTCGGATTTGTTCATGAAGTCCAGTATCTTCGTTCCAAAGGACTTGCCCTAGGGGGAAGTTTGGAAAATGCGGTTGTTTTGGACGATAAAAAAGTACTTAATCCCGAAGGTCTTCGATTCGGAGATGAGTTTGTTCGTCACAAAATCCTCGATGCAATCGGGGATATGTCCCTGATCGGGATGAATTTTATCGGTAACTACGAAGCCTTTGCGGGGAGTCATGATTTGAACCATAAATTGACGTTGGAGCTTTTAAAAGATCCTGCCAATTACGAAATTGTCGAACTTGCAACTTCCGAGTCTAAAGAGTTGGCGAAAGCGTATGCATGACGCCCTCGTTATTGCACTAAGCTCCCCTATTCTCGTTGGAATCTATAAAGATGGGGATCTAATCGAAGAGATTCGAAGCGAGGGAATGAGTTCAGATGTTTTGGCGGAGATTTTTGATTCGTTGCTTCAACGGTACACGTTCTCCAATTTGATATACGCTAAAGGCCCCGGAAGTTTTATGGGGATAAAAGTTACTTACCTCTTTTTAAAAACCCTTAGTATTACGAAAAAGATTCCCCTTTTAGCTACGGATGCTTTCTTTTTTAATCAAAATAGCCCCATCAAAGCAGTTGGAAAGCTCTATTTTGTTAAAAATAGCTCAACCATTGAGTTAGAACCGTTAGTTTCCTCTGAGGTAATAGCGTTCACGCTCCCCAAAAAGATCGATTTAGAAAAATTTGATTCGGACAATCTTCCCTATTATGGGATTGATGCCGTAGGATAAGGAAATTATTTGTTCGTTAGTGTACCTGCAACGAGTGCGAATTTAGGACCCGGATTTGATTCATTAGGCCTTGCGGTTGATTTACGGAACCAAGTAGAGTTGGTACCGTCACGCTTTTTTGCTGTTTCTATCAAAGGTGAAGGTGAAAATAATCCCCGTCTCAAAGGAAATAATCTGTTCGTCTCTATTTTTAACGAACATTACCGCCGTCTGACCCAAAAACGGCAAAATTTTAAATTTACATTTTATAACCAAATACCGATGTCTCGCGGTTTGGGGAGCTCTTCTGCCGTGATTGTAAGCGCCATCAGCTGTGCTCATGAAGCTGCGGGAGTAAAGGTCTCCAAACGTCGTATTCTCAATCACGCACTGGTGTATGAATCTCATCCCGATAACATTACTCCGGCGGTAATGGGGGGATTCAATGCGGCGATGGTGGAAAAACAAAAAGTATTTTCTCAACAAAAACATCTCCCCGATTATCTCAAGGCGGTGGTTGTAATCCCGAACAAACCGATATCCACCGCCAAATCGCGTACGACGCTCCCTAAGTCGTACAGCAAAGAGAACGCCGTTTTTAACCTTTCTCATACGGCAGTGACGGTTGGGGCATTTTTCAATGAAGATTGGGAGATGCTCCGCCTTACGACTCAAGATCGCTTTCACCAAAAAGTGCGGATGAAGATGTTGCCCGAACTTTTTGCCGTCCAAAAAATGGCGTACGATAACGGGGCATTGATGTCAACCCTCTCGGGAAGCGGATCCACTTTTTTTAATATGGTCTACGATCAGGATGCTCAGATGTTAGCCGATAAATTCAAGTCGGAATTTACCGATTTTGAGGTTAAAATTTTAGGTTTTGACAATGACGGTTTAGTTGTCGAACGATAACTAAGAAAGTATTGGATATAATGGCGCAAAAGTTACATCAGCCTATACGCATGTGCGTGGTTTGTCGTGAGCGCTTCGCTCAATTTTCACTTTTACGCCTTCAATGCCGAGAGGGGTTATTAGAACCTTATCGTGGAGAAGGGAGAAGTTTTTATCTGTGTCGATCGTGTATCGACCATAAAAAAACTCCGGGTCAATTATCCCGTCAATGTAAAAGCGGCGCTAGCGTAGAGCTGATGAATCGGTTAAAGGAGATCATCGTTAATGATGGATAAAGTTAGAGTTCATGAAATTGCCAAAGAGCTTGGTATTAATTCAAAAGAGGTAGTAGACAAAGCAGCTGCAATGGGGCTTAATGTAAAAACTGCCTCGAGTTCGGTTTCGATCGAAGAAGCTGAGCAAATCATGAACTATATCATGAGCGGGGCGTCTACTGAGACTACGGCGCCCAAGTCTTCCCTAAAAACTACCTCTTCCGAAGAGCCTTCAATTACCCTCAGTGCGGTTGAAGAGAGTATTCCGGTTTTAGTAGCCGAAGCAGAGAAAAAAGAGGAAAGTAGCGAAGAATCTTCGTCTGAGCCGGAAGCGCCGAAGCGTTCAGGATTGAAAATCGTTAAGAAAAAACGTCCTCAAGAAGAAGAGTTCATTGCGCCTGTACGTCATGAAAATCTCAATGTTTCCAGCTACGGAAAATTGAGCGAACAAGCTCAGCGTGAGTTGGAAGCAAAAAAAGCAAAAAAAGCACAAAGTAATAATGCTCCGGTACAGAAAAAAGATCAAGGAGTTCGTCTTGATATTTTCGGCGGGGGTATCTCAGACGTCTCTATGGACTATGAGCAAGATCAAGTCGTATTGATGGACTTCAACGATCTAGGTGCTTCTTTACCGCCGGAAGAAGAACAAAAACCAAAAGAGAAAAAACCGATTGGCCGTAACGCAGGTAAAAAACAAGGTGCTAACCGGAATAAACCGCGTCAAGTATCTCGTGAAGCACGTAAACGTTATACCAAAGATGCAAAAGAAGATGAAGTAATTACTCACGTTGAAATCGCAGAAGATGTTCGTGTTTACGAATTTGCGGAAAAAGTAGGTCAGAGTATTTCTGCCGTAATCAAAGTTCTTTTTGATCTTGGAATGATGGTAACCAAAAATGACTTTCTCGGAAAAGACGAAATCGAAATTTTGGCGAGCGAGTTCGGTGTCGAAGTAACCACTATCGATCCAAAAGATGCGTTTAATCTTGAGAGTGCGTACGATGAAGAGCACGAGGACAGTGAAGGTGCCGTTGAGCGTCCTCCGGTTATCACGATCATGGGGCACGTTGACCATGGTAAAACTTCTCTTCTTGATGCGATTCGTAATGCCAAAGTAGCACACGGCGAAGCGGGCGGAATCACTCAGCACATCGGTGCCTATTCGGTAGAGCAAAAAGGTAAGTTGATTACGTTCCTCGATACTCCGGGGCATGAAGCCTTTAGTGCAATGCGTTCACGCGGGGCACAGCTTACCGATATTATCGTAATCGTTGTTGCGGCGGATGATGGGGTTAAACCTCAAACTCGTGAGTCGGTAAAACATGCACAAGATGCAAAAGTACCGGTTATCGTTGCCGTGAACAAAATGGACAAACCGGGTGCTAACCCTGATATGGTTAAAGCACAAATGGCAGAACTCGGACTTAACCCTACTGAGTGGGGCGGAGATGTTGAGTTTGTCGGCGTATCAGCGAAAGCAATGACGGGGATTGATGAGCTTTTAGAAGCGATCTTGCTCCAATCCGAAGTGATGGAACTCAAAGCAAACCCTGATGTTATGGCAAAAGCGGTTGTTGTTGAGTCTACATTGGAAAAAGGTCGCGGACCGGTTGCTACCGTTATTGTTCAAAACGGAACATTGCGTGTCGGTGATAACATCGTGTGCGGTGGCGCTTATGGACGTGTTCGAGCACTCATTAGTGATCGTAAAGTACAGCTTCAACAGATCGGACCGAGTCAAACCGCCGTTGTTGTAGGACTCAGTGACGTACCGCCATCGGGTGAAGTGATGATGGTGATGGAGAGTGATCGTGAAGCACGTGAAGTCGCACAAAAACGTGCCGACTACGATCGTCACCGTGAACTTTCATTGAGTACGAAAGCATCGTTTGATGATTTGACCTCGTTGATCGCTGAGGGTCGTATCAAAGCCCTTAAAGTCGTGCTTAAAACCGACGTTCACGGGTCTCTTGAGGCGATTAAATCGGCCCTTGCAGAGTTGCGTAATGAAGAGGTCAAAGTTGAAGTGATCTCCAGCGGTGTCGGTGGAATCACTGAAAATGACGTCGCATTGGTTAACAACAGTGAAAACTGTGCACTACTTGGATTCAACGTACGTCCTACGGGTAATGTTAATGCTATGGCAAAACAGATGGGTGTAGAGATTAAAACCTACTCTGTCATTTATCAGTTGATCGACGATGTTAAATTGTTGCTCGGCGGTATGATGGCACCACAATTTAGAGAAGAGAACACGGGTCAGGCGGAAGTTCGTGATACCTTCCCAATGCCTAAAGGTTCAGGAACCATCGCAGGATGTGTTGTAGTTGATGGTAAACTCGTACGCGGCGGAATGGTTCGTGTTATCCGTGAGGGTGTCGTTATCCATGAGGGTGATCTTACGTCACTCCGACGTTTCAAAGACGATGTCAAAGAGGTCGGTAAAGGGATGGATTGTGGTGTTGTCCTCAACGGCTACACCGATGTCAAAGTGGGTGACGTTATCGAAACCTTCAAAAAAATCGAGACTAAAGTATCCCTGTGACTCCGGCACAAATAAAAATCAAGCGAACGGAGTCAATTCTAAAAGAGTTGATTCCCGAAGCGATCAGTCAACTCTCCGATGCGCGTGTGCGTGAAGTGGATGTTATCGACGTCCATTGTTCACGCGGACGAAGCGATGCAAAAGTCTATCTTGATCCTCATCACTACACTCCGCAAGAACAAGCCGTTTTTTTAAAACTGCTTGAAAAAGCGCGTCCGATTATCGAAGAGCACTGTATGAAAGATCAAGGGTGGTTTCGCAGTCCCCGTATGACCTTCGTATTTGATGATACCCTCAAACGAAGCCAAAATATTGAGGCGTTGTTCGCCCAAATCGCCAAGGAGAAAAAAGATGAGTCTTGAATCTGACATCAAAAAAATGGTCGAATCCATCGGCTTGTCTCTCTATGATACCGCTGTACTTAACGAAAATGAGAACACCATTTTCCGTGTTAGTGTTACAGCGCCAGGGGGTGTTACGCTCAATCAATGTGCTGAGCTCACCCATCTCATCAATCCGCTATTAGACGTTACCTCTCCGGTAAGCGGTGAATATCGTCTCGAAGTAAGTTCACCCGGCATTGAACGCCGTCTCAAAACACTAGAACACTTTATCCAATCCGTGGGTGAAAAAGTTGCTTTGAGTACCATTTCTAAAGAGAAATATGAGGGTGAAATGATCGGTGTCGAAAACGATGAGATCATTTTAATGACCAAAGAAAACGGTGAGCAAAAAATCCCTTTTCGCTCGATCAGCAAGGCTAAAACCTACTTCGAGTGGTAATGAAAACCACCGCACTTCATGCTATGAAACTCGCGCTCGAAGCGGCGTGGGACTTTCAACTCCTCACTTTTCCCAATCCTGCCGTCGGTGCAGCGTGTATATCAGAAAAAGGGACAATCCTATCACACGGTGCTCATAAAATCGCGGGTGGTCCTCATGCCGAAGTTTACGCATTACGGGATGCTTATACGATTCTCTCAGGTGATAACACGATTGCACTGAGCGATGATTCCCACGTTATACACGATTACCTCAGAACCCACCACAACGGTATTTTTAAAACGATTTCTATGGCGGTGACGCTGGAACCGTGCTCCCACAGCGGCAAAACTCCTTCATGCGCATTACTCATCCGAGATTTGGGAGTTAAAGAGCTTTTTATCGCGTGCAAAGATCCCAATCCGATAGCTTCAGGCGGTGCTTCACTTTTGAGCGACGCAGGTGTTGAATGTACTTTTGGAATTATGGAAAAAGAGGGGGGTGAGCTTTTAGAACCATTTTTGAAATGGCAAGAGAACCCTTTTGTATTTTTTAAATGGGCACAGCGACTTGACGGGACGATTGATAACGGAACGATTAGCTCAAAGAATTCACGTGAGCATGTTCATGCGCTTCGGGATAAATGCGATTTGATCGTAATCGGAGGCAATACGGTGCGCACTGATCGTCCAACGCTCGATGCACGACTTGTAGAGGGAAAGGCTCCCGACGTGTTGATTTATTCTTATGAAGAAGAATTTGACCGTACCATTCCTCTCTTTAACGTCTCTAATCGTCAAGTTTTTATTGAATCAAGATTTGACCGGATCAAGGAGTATCGTCTTGTTATGATTGAAGGGGGTGCAGGGATGTTTGAGGCGAGTCGTGATGTATGTGATTGGTATCTGAGTTACATTGCACCTAAAATTGGGGGTGGATCACAAACTCTTGGGGTAATTCAAGAGGATTTTGAGGTAATGAACGCTAAAATCACTGACAATATTATCCTTTGGATGAAGAAAAAATAGGACTATTTATGACCAAACAAGAGAAAATCGTATCGATGTTCAACGATATAGCACCGACGTATGATCGTGCTAATCGAGTGCTCAGTATGGGTATCGATACCTTTTGGCGTCGCAGGGCATGCGATTTGGCGTTTGGTTACTGCCCCTCAAAAACGATTGACTCCATTGTTGATGTCGCATGCGGTACCGGGGATATGATGGGGTATTGGAAACGTCGTGCCGATAAAGCGGGATTGAATGTTGATCGTATTGTCGGGATTGATCCTAGTGAGGGGATGGTGAGTGTAGGACGTGAAAAATTTCCGGATATGTCGTTTCACATCGCCCCTGCAACACAACTTCCCAAAGAGGACAGTTCTGCCGATATCATCAGCATTTCGTACGGAATTCGTAATGTTGTAGAGCGTCAAGAGGGACTTCATGAATTTAATCGCGTCCTTAAAACAGGGGGGCTTGTCGTAATATTGGAATTTATGAAAAACGAAAATCCCTCTATGCTCGGAAAAGTGCGTGATTGGTACATGAACAACGTCCTCCCTCGTATCGGCGGATTGATCTCTAACAACTACGAAGCGTATCGTTATCTCCCCGATTCTATCGAAGGTTTTTTAACCGTAGGTAAAATGTCTCGCGAGCTTGAAGAAGCTGGATTTGAAATGCTCTATACCAAAAGCTTTTCAATGGATATTTCAACGTTGATAATTGCCCGTAAAAAGTAGCTTTATGGCTTCCACCCTTAGCGTCTCTTCTCTTAATGAACAGATCAAGACGCTACTCGAGACCTCTTTTGAATTTGTCAGCGTCGAGGGGGAACTCTCTCGCGTCACTAAACACGGCAGCGGACACATCTACTTCACCCTCAAAGACAACGATTCCGCCATCAAATGTGTCATGTTCAAAGGCAACGCTAGCCGGCTAAAGTTCTCTCTCGAAGAGGGGGCGCATATCATCTTGCACGGGGCATTAAGCCTCTACAAACCGCGCGGCGAATATCAGATCAATGCGTTCAGTGCTGAACCTTACGGTGCGGGGGCGTTGGCGGTAGCGTTCGAGCAGTTAAAACAAAAATTGGAATCTAAAGGGTACTTCGACCCGAGACGTAAAAAAAGTTTCCCTAAATTCCCCCAAACGATTATTTTAGTTACCTCTGCGACAGGTGCCGCATTGCAAGATATACAGAGAGTCGCCTCACATCGATGGCCGCTGGTCAAACTCATCGTTTTGGATGTGTTGGTTCAAGGCTCGAGTGCGGCGGGACAAATAGCCGATGCTCTCCGCTATGCCGATACGTTAAATGCGGATGCGGTCGTTGTCGGACGGGGCGGTGGAAGTATTGAGGATTTGTGGGCATTTAACGAGGAGATTGTTGCCGATGCCATTTTTGCCATGAACACTCCCGTGATGTCGGCGGTGGGGCATGAGATCGACTGGGTCATTAGTGATTATGTGGCCGATATGCGTGCTCCGACACCGAGTGCGGCAATGCAGATGCTCCTTAGCGATCAAAACGAGCTATACCAGAGTATCGATGAACTTCGCTCCAGTGCTTATGGGATGATTACTCAGAGATTGGAGCGTAAACGCGAACAGCTCCTCTCGATGCAGGAAGCGTTTAAACGTCATGGGGTTGAGCATCGTTTGGAAGTTCAACACGAGTTGGTCAAAGAGCTACGAGAGCGTTTAAATCGACAAATGACACAACGCTTAGAGCAAAGCCGACGGGAGATTACTCCGTTGATAGAGCGATTAAATCAGAGTATCGAATCAACACTACGCCAAAAGCAGTTTGTGATTACACAGCTCATCGAAGGGTTTAATGCCAACCATCCAAAAAATAAAAACAAAAGCGGATTTGCGCAGATCGCACGGGATGGCAAAGTGATCGATTTGGATGTGCTCAGTGTCGGGGATCGGTTTGAGGCGATGAACGAGCGGAGAGTTGTCCGCTCGGAAGTAGTAGAGATCGTTTCGATTTAATCGTTATTGCAAAGATACGGGCGGAAAGTACATGTGTGCCAAACTTGCTCCCTCTGCGGCGAATCGTTTGAAAAATCTATCCATCGGGTCTTCTTTATTCCAAATCGGTTCGCTCACTTTTGCCAGCGTCTCTACCCGTTTTTTGGCATCGTATTCAACTCCGATACTGTCTACAAGACCCACTTTTTTCGCTTGAGCAGCGGTAAAGATATGGGCATCGGCAAATTCACTGCTAAGTGACGGATTGATTTTACGGGCACGTGCGACATCGGATACAAACATTGCGTAGGTTCCGCCGATCACTTTATCAAGTTCGGCACGTTCGATGTCACTCCACTTTCGATCAAATGTTCCCACTTGTTTGTAGGTTCCGGCATGGACAACTTGGGTTTTTACCCCTACTTTTTCCATGAGTTCGGAAATATCAGCTCCTTGCATAATGACACCGATGGAGCCGATCATGCTGCCGGGATTGGCAATGATCTCATTTCCCCAAATAGCGGAATAATACCCTCCGCTTGCCATGATCCCCGCCGCATAGACAACAACGGGTTTGGACTCCGTAAGCCGTTTGATTGCGTAGGCAATTTCAACGGAAGGGGCAACGGCGCCGCCGGGAGAATCGATGCTAAAAAGGACCCCTTTGATATCAGGATTTTCACCGGCTTTGTCGATTTGCTCGACAATAGGGGTTGCGTCCAAAATTGGCCCCGTAAGAGAAATTTTTTGGAGATTATGGGATGTCATCCCCTCATCCCCTGAGGGGAGAAGGAGCCAAATGACGAAGAGTACCAAGAGGGTAGCTTTAAAATGTTCTTGGATAAATTTGAGTCCCGATGCGAGGCAAGTGCCGATTTTTCTAATAATTTCCATCATTGTACTTTCTCCCCTTGGATATAAATGGATTCTATGATGCGAGGTTGTGTTATCAGATGAATCGGCAGTTGTTCATTAATGGGGTAATCGATTCGTACCGCTAAAATATCCGCATCATAAGCAGATGCGATTGTACCACAATTGAGTTTCAATGCTTTCGCCGCATCGGAAGTGACACTCCTCCAAAGATGGAGAGCCAAAGAGGATAAGTCATCCTCGGCATGGATAAAAAGGGCAATTTTCATCTCTTCAAACAGATCGAGGGCATAGTTGGAACTTAGTCCGTCGGTTCCGCATACCCACGGGACAGAGAATGAATTGAGGCGATTGATATCAAGGACGCTGTTGCCTAAAAGGCGATTTGAGATGGGACAATGGATAATACTATGTCCACCTGAAGCGATAACGGAGAGCTCATTTTCAGTTGCTTGAACGGCATGGGTAAAGAGGGTAGGTACTTCGTAAAAATAGTTTATAAACTCTTGTGCCGTATTGGCGGCTTGGGTTTGTTTGAGAAAGTTTTGAAAAAACGGGGCAAATGCTCCGCTGTTAGTGTCTAACCATTCCCGCTCAGCTGGACTTTCCAGTAAATGAGCCGTCACACGCAGCTCTTTCTCTTTTGCGTATTTAAGTGCTTTTTGGATTAATACCCGATGAACGGAGTAGGGGGAGTGGATGGCGATTGCGGGATGGAATCCTTCTCGTTTTAGCTCTTGAGAGGCAAAAAGACGCTCTTGGAAGTTGGCATAAAGTGCATCGGCCATGGCGGGATCGGAGCCGATGAGTTCGTTAAAAAAGACAACTTTCTGAGATGCTTTAACACAAGGATTGAGATCGAATCCATACGAACTTACCGCACCGAATGCGGTGATACCGTTGGCGAGCATGGTCTCAATCGCACGGGTTGTACAATCGTCATTACATGCGTTGATGAGCTCATCTCGAGATGCGATAACACTGGAGAGCCACGGCATAAACTCGCCGTAAGTGAGATGGGATTGATTGGCGCTAAACTCTAAATGGACATGAGAATTGATAAGGCCCGGAAGAAGAACAGAGCCCTCTCCTAATTCAGTGCATTGTGTGCCGTAACGTGAACGTAAATTTTCATTCGGTGCGACTTCGAGAATTGTTTTATCAAATACGATGCCGTGATCACGAAGAACGGTTCCATCTGTAAAAATAGCGTCACTTAATAGTACTTGCAATTTTAGACCTTTGATACTGATTTTTAAAAGATAAAGTATAGCGAAATGAGCTTTAGGGCAATCGAATTTTTCGAAGATGAAAGCGATTTAGTTCCTTATAATATAGAACCTCTTATAATCTATCCTTAAAACAGAAGATCAAGGTTTAATCAATGAAAATAGTCGTTATCCAAGGGCCAAACCTCAATATGTTAGGGGTTCGGGAACAGCAAGTATACGGGCCGATGCGTTTAGAACAGATTCATGCCCAAATGAAAGATGTCGCAACCCAAAACGGTGTAGAGATTGAGTTTTATCAAAGTAACTTGGAGGGGGAAATTGTTGACCGTATCCAAGAGTGTTACGGGGATGCCGACGGGATCATCATCAATCCTGCCGCTTACACCCATACGTCGATTGCGATTCGTGATGCGATCAGTGCGGTCAACCTTCCGACCATTGAAGTACATATCAGCAATATCTATCGTCGTGAAGAGTTTCGTCAAAAAAGTATGACAGCCCCTGTATGTACCTCTTCGATCATCGGTTTCGGCCCTTTCGGATACCATTTAGCGATGGTGGGGATGATGCAGATTTTGAGTGAAATTAATGCAATGCGTCAAGCGCAAGCCACAGCTGTGCAAGGTAGCGAAGAAGAGTAATGCCACTGTGCCGTAAGCTTTCTGAGAGACATAGTATCTATGTCGATCGCAATTTCCCCAAAACACTCTCTAAAGCGGATGGGTATCGTTACCGCGTTGTTTTAGGGGTTGGTGGAAACATCGGTGATACGCGTCGTCGAATGAATCATCTTTGGCACTATTTGGGGAGATTACCGCAGATATGTAGAATCCGAAGCGGTGTGATACTGCGAAATCCTCCTTTTGGGTATGTGGATCAAGGTGATTTCGACAACACGGTGATCGAGATCGGAAGCTCATTGGAACCAAAAGCATTATTGCGGTTGATTTGGCGGATTGAAAAGCGTTTTGGGCGGCGTCGCAGTTTTGCGAATGCGCCGAGGACGTTAGACTTGGATATACTATTCTTTGAAAAACGGTTCATTCGAACCGAAGAGTTGAGTATTCCTCATCCTTATTGGCGTGAGCGGGTAAGTGTAACCATACCGCTTGGAAGTTTAGCTCGAAAGAGCACACGGAGATATTATGAAAATCTTGACATTTAGCGGTGCCACCCCTGCTGAAGCGCTAAAAAAAGCGCAGTTGGAGGTCGGCGAAGAGGCGATGTTAATCGAGACACGCGAAGTGCAGAAGAAATCACTCGGTAAAAGTGCTTTGTATGAGATTGTAGTAGGGGTTGAAGAACATACTATTCCTAAGACAAAGGCCAAAATCGAAGAGCCTTTAATGAAACAGCGTCCATTGGCACAAAAAAGCAGTGATGTCCTTTATAATATTTCCGAAGCGGCCAAACAAATCTCTAAAATTGCGGAAGTTACCGAAGAAGAGCGTGCACCTCGACATGCACCGATTAGAGAAAGTGAAGATCTGAAGCGGATTAAAGAAGAGATTGAAAAACTCGGAGACAAAGTCAAACTGATCCAAAATATGTTTTGGTCTGAAAAATCGCCGAAAACAACGGCAGCTATTCCCCCTGAATTTGCAGAGATTTACCGTCTTGCCCAACAAAGCGGAATGGATCAGGGACATCTTGACGAGATTATGCATCTTACTCTCGAGCATATGCCCTCGAAAATGCGAGAGAGTTCCGAAACCGTTAAGCGCTATTTTCAGGTATTGATGCGTAAAATGATTCCTGTGAGAATGGAAACATCGCCGAAACCGGGCGGTAAAAAAGTGATTATGCTCGTAGGCCCTACCGGTGTCGGGAAAACGACTTCGATTGCGAAGTTGGCGGCACGTTTTTCGTATCTCTTGGAGAAAAAATACAAAGTAGGGCTTGTTGTCCTCGATACCTACCGCATCGGAGCGGTAGAGCAGCTGATGCAATACGCACGGATGATGAAACTGGGGATCGAAACGGTAGTAGACCCTCCGGAGTTTTCAAGTGCCCTTAACGCTTTGCGTTACAGTGATTATATTCTGATCGACACTATGGGTTCTTCCCCGTACGATAAAGGGAAAATCGAAAAAATTTACGAATGTCTGCGTGATAATAATACCGATTACAGTGTAGATGTGGTGTTGGTTATGCCAAGCTCGATTAAATACGATGATCTTAAAGCGACGTATGAGAATTTTGCACCGCTTGGGATTGATACGATGATGTTTACGAAACTTGACGAGACCAGAGGTTTTGGCAATATTTTCTCTCTCGTATATGAGACCAAAGTCCCGATTAGCTACTTTTCGGTAGGGCAGGAAGTTCCTGAAGATTTGGTAGTGGCGACGAGTGATTTTTTAGTCGAATGCCTTATGAACGGCTTCGGCAAAGGTGAAAATGTATGAACCATCAAGCGTCCAAACTTGAGGCCCTTGTTAATCAAAACCGAAATACGGTAGCGAAAAAAACGCGATTTATCGCAATAACAAGCGGTAAGGGTGGAGTCGGAAAAAGTACGATTAGCTCCAATATGGCCTATATAATGGCGAAGTATGGGTTGAAAGTCGGGATATTCGATGCCGATATCGGACTTGCTAATCTTGATGTTATGTTTAATGTCAAAATCAAAAAAAATATTTTGCATGTCCTCAAAGGGGAAGCAACCGTCGAGGAGATATTGGTTCCGATTGAGCCGAATTTGGTACTGATTCCCGGTGAGAGCGGGGAAGAGATTTTCAAATACGCGTCGGGCGGATTGTTTGAACGGTTTATGGATCAAGCTAATGTTTTAGATGATTTGGATGTGATGATTATCGATACGGGTGCGGGGATCGGAGAACATATCCAGCTTTTTTTACGTGCCTGTGATGATGTGATTGTGGTGACGGTACCCGATCCTGCGGCAATTACCGATGCCTATGCTACGATCAAGCTAACGGCACGTTTACGTAATGAAATCAATGTTATCATGAATCAAGTCCGTTCTCCTAAAGAAGCGGAAAGCTTATTTGAAAAGATTCATAAAGTGGCGGCGGCTAATATCGGAGGCTCGTTACAGTTAAGTTATTTGGGACAAATCTCAAGTGATCCTAAAATTTCGATGAGTGTTAAAAAAAGAGCGTTGTTTTCTCGTGATTTTCCTACCGCAACACCAACAAGCGAATTAGAGCAGATTGTTAAGCGGATCGCCAAAAAATTGGAACGAAACGTGCTAGTAGATCCCAAAGATAGCGGGTTAGGTGGGCTGTTTAAACGTCTAATGGAACATTTTTGATCCACTGTGTTTACACGGATAGGGCGAATAGTGCTTTTTAGGATAGACAGCTACGAGAAGGATAGAAAGATATGCGGGGTTCGAATTTTGTCTCTTTTTTAACGGTACAGGGTTTTTTTATCGGTATCGTTTTTGGGATATTACAATCGGATTCTGCGGAGAGTTTCTTGGGATTTGTGATCCTCATTAGCCTCTTTTTTTATCTTTTTGCCCATTTGTGCGTGGGCTTCTTTTTCCAATCGTTGGGGATTAAAGCGCAATCTTTTCCTAAAAAAGCACATGAACATAATCTCGATTTCTTTGTGCGTGAAATTAATAAACGCGAACAGTTTATTGACGCATTTTACACGCACAAATCAGAGTTACTTGATGATCAAGGACGGGGGCAAGGATGAGCGGTACCAATGCTTATACGCAAGAGTTAAAACACCGTGAAGATCAACTCGCCATTCAATTCCTTCCGGCGGTAAAAGCGATGTCGTTCCGCCTCAAAGAACGGCTTCCAAGCTCGATTGATTATATGGATCTATGCGCTATAGGGACTGAAGAACTTGTTAAACTGGCACGTCGTTACGATGAGGGGCAAAATGACTCATTTTGGGGCTATGCCAAAACACGCGTCTACGGAGCGATGCTCGATTATCTTCGCTCACTCGATATGGTAAGCCGTTCAAGCAGACGGCTGATTAAAGAGATCGATCATGCTATCGAAGTCTACATGAGCGCGCATGACGATGAACCCAGTGACAGTGAACTCGCCGAGATTTTGGGAATCGAACAGGAAAAAGTACGCGAAGCGCGTATCGCGTCCGATATTTATACCGTACTTCCACTGGACGATCAGTTGGGAACTCCCGAAGAGAGCGGGATGCTGGAGCGGTTAGAACACGAAGATTTGATCGAAGCGATTCAAGAAGTTTTGATGGGGTTTGAAGAGCGTGAACAGATTATTATCCAACTCTACTATTTTGAAGAGTTGACACTTAAAGAGATCAGTGAAATTGTCAATATCACCGAATCAAGAATTTCACAAATTCACAAATCGGTGATCCGACGAATTAAAGAAGCGGTAGGAGGGTATTAATGGCTGATATATTATCACAAGAAGAGATTGATGCCCTTTTAGACGTTGTAGATGATGAGGGCGATGGGGTTTTAGAGTCGAACGAAGATCCACTATTTCCGCAGCGTCAAATTACCCTTTACGATTTTAAACGCCCTAACCGTGTCTCTAAAGAGCAGCTTCGTGCATTTCGCGGTATCCACGATAAGATGGCCCGCTCCATCGCATCACAGATTTCGGCAATCATGCGTTCCATCGTAGAGATACAGCTCCATTCCGTCGATCAGATGACTTATGGTGAGTTTTTGATGTCCCTCCCTAATCCTACCAGCTTTAACGTTTTTTCGATGAAGCCATTGGAAGGAAACGGTGTTTTAGAGATCAATCCCTCTATCGCATTTCCGATGCTGGATCGTATTCTTGGCGGAAAAGGGGAGCCTTTCGAAGCCAATCGTGAGTTTTCCGATATCGAACTCTCCCTTTTTGAAACGATTTTACGGGTGATGATGGGGACCCTCCGTGAGGCGTGGGGACCGGTTACCGATCTCTATCCGCAGGTAGAATCGAAAGAGTCGAGTCCGAACGTTGTTCAGATCGTTGCTCAAAATGAGATCGTCGTCATGGTCGTTATGGAGATTATCATCGGGCACAGTTCGGGGATGATGAACATCTGTTATCCCGTTATCGCATTGGAGCCGGTATTACCGAAACTCGCCAGTCGTGATCTGATGCTCAATGAAACCAGTTCAAAAAAGAGCCGTAATCAGGAACTTCAAGTCCTTCTCGGGGGAGCGCATGTTAATGTTGAAGTGAACCTTGGGGAAGCGGAATTAAGTCTTCATGAGCTTTTAGACTTAGGTGAAGGGGATATAATTCGGCTTAATATTCCTGCCGATGATGTCGTTAATGTCAGTGTTGACGGAAAAGCACGCTTTGTCGGGCAGATGGGATTGCGGCGGTTTCGTAAATCGATACAGATTACCTCTCTTATCGATACTGAAAAAGATGCGGTCAAACGAGCTCTTAAAGAGTTTGAAACGAAACGAAAAGCACGTATCAGCGGGGTTAAAGAGATGATACGCGGACCAATAGAAGAGGAGGATGAAGATGAGTGATTTTCCCGCAGTATTTGCAAACGAAGCGGTTGCAACCATAGAAGGTTTAACGGGACAAGCACCGAGTATTACCCTTAAAGAGGCAGAAGATATCTCTATCATCTCCAATGTCATACCTCCGATTGTTCAAATTCATGTGAGTTTTAGCGGTGCGGCGGCAGGGCGAGGAATCGTAATGATGCCTCCTCAACTGGCAACGGCATTGGGTGACATGATGCTCGGCGGTGAGGGTGAAGCGCATGACACCATGTCGGATGAAGATATGGATGCGGCAAAAGAGATTGTTTCGAATATTGTTGGGGCGATGAGCACTACCTTGGCGTCACAAAAAGAACTTCCTAAATTTACCATCAAACCCGAACGTGCTGAATTTATCCCCGAAAGCGGTGAAGTCAATCTTGATGCTTATGCAAAAATGTTCGTTTTTAGTTTTTCACTGGGAGCGATTAACTCTTTGATGATGTTGGCCATCGATTCATCTGTCAATGATGCATTAAGCGGAGAGATTGCTCCCCCTCCCAAAGCAAATGTCAGCAGTAATATTTTTGATGAACCTTCTCCTGAACCTTCAGTTAAACTTGAAGACGGTGAGATGAAAAATATCGGTTTGATTATGGGGGTAAAGCTCCCCGTTCGTGTCCGCATCGGGAAGAAAAAAATGCTTCTCAAAGATGTTCTTAGTATGGATATCGGATCTGTTATTGAGCTCAATCAGCTTGCGAATGATCCTCTTGACATCTTGGTCGACGATCATGTTATTGCGCAGGGTGAAGTCGTCATTGTCGATGGAAATTTCGGTGTTCAGATTACTTCAATCGGAAGCAAACGCGATCGTTTGAATAAACTCAAAGGGTAACCATGCCTCCGCATCGAAAAAAGAAAGAAAAAGAATACCCGAGTAGCCGCTATGTCAAAGATATTAAATCAGCAGACGTGTGGAGTGTTTTTAAAATCATCGCCGACTTTGTTCAAGGCTTTGACGAACTCGGGGATTTGGGCCCGTCGGTAACTATTTTCGGAAGTGCACGGGTGGATGAAAACCATCCCTATTACCTGCAAGCAATGGAACTTTCCAGTATGCTGGGTGCGCGCGGATACAATGTTATCACCGGAGGTGGTCCGGGTGTCATGGAAGCGGCTAATCGCGGTGCTTATGAGCATGAAGATGTCGAATCAATCGGTTTGAATATCGAATTGGCATCAGAACAGCATCCGAATCCGTACATTACCAAAGGGCGGAGCTTTGACTATTTCTTTTCACGCAAGGTGATGTTGGTTAAATACTCGATGGCGTATGTTATTTTTCCTGGGGGATTCGGAACGCTTGATGAGATGTTTGAGGCTTTGACGCTAATTCAGACGCGGAAAGTATGGGGTGTCCGATTGTTTGTGATCGGAACGGAGTTTTATGCACCGCTTATACAGTTTATTCGAGATAAGATGCTTGCTGAGGGGATGATTGATGAAGCAGATATTAATTTGATCATTCTGACGGATGATTTAACTTTTGTTGCAACGGAGATTGAAAAATCACTAATTTCACAGATGGCAACATTAGAAAAAGAGGGATTGGACGATACGAAGTATTATCAAGTTCTCTCTTCCTACATGGCAGATCGAACTAAATGTGAAGAGAGCAGTATTTAATGGCAAAAAAAGTACTCATCGGGATGAGCGGTGGCGTTGACTCAACGGTTTCAACACTGCTTTTAAAAGAGCAAGGGTATGAGGTAGAGGGCGTTTATATGAAACTCCATTCTAAACCCGGTTATCATGAAATTCATCAAGCACGGGCGCAGAAAGCGGCAGATTTTGCCGGGGTAAAACTCCATATCCTTGACTTGCAAGAGCAGTTTAATGAGAAAGTGTTTACACCGTTTATCGAAACCTACCGTGAAGGGAAAACCCCGAATCCTTGTGCATTGTGCAACCGAAATATAAAATTCGGTGCAATGGTTGCTTATGCGGACAGTGTTGGTGCTGATTACATCGCAACAGGACATTATATTCGACATGACGGACAATATTTACTGCAAGCGCATGATGATACAAAAGATCAAAGCTATTTTCTATTTTACATTGATCCTGCACTGGTTCCACGATTATTGTTCCCCCTCGGAGAACGGCACAAAAGTGATATCAAAGCGTATGCCGCTAGTATCGAAGGGTTAGAATCGTTTGCCTCTCAAGGGGAATCGAGTGAAATCTGTTTTGTTGAAACGACTTATATGGATGTTTTGAAACCGTATGTACCTGTTGATCAGGAGGGAGATGTCCTCGATCTCTCCGGTAAAATAGTCGGTAAGCACAAAGGGTATATGCATTACACGATCGGTAAGCGAAAAGGGTTTACGGTTAACGGAGCACATGATCCCCATTTCGTTGTCGAAATCAAACCTGATGCCAATCAAATCGTAGTAGGGACGCGTGAAGATTTAGAGTGTAACCGTGTGGAGTTGGAGCGTGTCAATATGTTCGATTCACGCACGGAGTTTGAGTGTGACGTTAAACTTCGCTACCGTACTACGGCAGTACGTTGTTCGGTAAAAATCGACGGCGATCATGCGGTGGTTGAACTGCATGAACCGGTGCTGGGTGTAGCCTCAGGTCAAGCGGGTGTTTTTTACGATGGAGATAAACTTCTCGGCGGTGGATGGATTATTTGATAACGCCAAAACAAAAAATTGTAGCGGCAGGAATTATCGGCAACGTCATTGAGTATTATGATTTTGCATTGATCGGTTTTTTGGCGGTGATGATGGGGAATCTTTTTTTCCCTTCCGATGATCCCGTGCTCTCTTTATTAGGCTCATTCGGCGCATTTGCCGCGGGGATGATTATGCGTCCTGTGGGAGCATTGGTTTTCGGTCATATCGGTGATCGGATAGGCCGACGCTTTGCTCTTATGAGTTCATTGGTTCTTATGGCACTTCCCACATTTTTAATCGGATTTTTACCGACTTACGCTCAGATCGGGATTATGGCTCCGATTCTTTTGGTCGCTCTTCGGATGATTCAGGGGCTTTCCGTCGGGGGAGAATATGCTAGCTCCATTGTCTATTTGGTTGAGCAATCCTCCCCTAATCGTCAAAACCTCTACGGCTCATTTGTCTCTGTTGGTGCAAAGATAGGGATGGCTCTAGGCTCAGGCTTGTGTGGTGCATTATTGTGGTATCTGGGCGAAGAGGCTATGGGTGAGTGGGGATGGAGAATTCCGTTTTGGGCAAGTATCGTTATTGCGGCAGCGGGGTTGTATCTGCGTCGTAATTTAACCGATGAGTATCAGCCGAGTGAAGATAAAACCGTTCCCATCGTAGCGATTTTACGACATCATCGTCGTGAATTTTGGCAATTCTTGAGCATTGCTTCGGCAATATGGATCTTTTATTATACGGTATTCGTTTATCTCCCCATCTGGCTTCAGGGAAGTGCGGGACTCAGTAAGGCAGAAGCAGGGCAGATTAATACTATTTCCATCATCATCGGGGTTGTTTTTATCCCGTTGATGGCGATGGTCGCCGATAAAGTAGGCTCGCTTCGTGTAATGAAATATGCGGCATTCATGCTAGCTTTTGGTATTTACCCCTTAATGGTCGGTATGAGTATCGGGGGGTATTGGGGTGCAATGGCAGGGACGATCGCGTTAGTGATACTCTTGTGTGCTTTTCAAGCCCCTATTTTTGCTTCGACGGTTATGGTTTTGCAGTATCATGGATATCGTGCGTCATTTACAGCGGTAATTTTAGGGAGTGCGGCGGGAATCGTCGGCGGAATTACCCCCGCCTTGATGACTTCACTCAGTGCACTTAGCGGCGATCCGTATACACCGGCATATGTGATCGCGCTTACATCGCTAATCGGCTGGAGTGTACTTAGACGTGTACCGGTTTGAAAAGTGATTTCATTAAGGGAAACTGCATGATTTTATCTGGATTGGTTTCCCCGTTAATATTGACGATTTTTAACCGTCCGTAGCCATTATTGAAATCATTTGCCAAATCATAGACTACGCCGACGATAGTGAGTTTCCCACTCTCAACATCTCCTTTAAACTCTTTTTGGGCATAAAACGCCTGCTGATGAACATTACTGATAACAGCCGAGAGCCATTTTGCATCTTCTGTGCCGCTGAGGGATGTTTTTCGTACCGCTAAGGAGAGAGAATCAAGCTCTTGGATGATATGCGGTCCCTCTGCAGAATAATCGCTTAGAGCTGCTTTGATCGCACCGCAGCGTGAGTGACCGACAATGATCAACAAAGGGGTGTTGAGATGGCGTACTCCGTATTCAATGCTTCCCATATTGGAACTGAATTGGTTACCGATATTTCGGATAATGAAAAGATCATTTTCCGCTGTTTTATCGAGTGCGTCACTTTGAAAACGGGAGTCTGAGCATCCGATAACAGTTGCACGGGGATGTTGAGAATTTTTCATTTTTTCAAAAAAAGTTGCCCCTTGATGATTGACGTAATAATCATTTTGGGAGATCACTTCGCCAAACATCTTATTGGCCATCTCTTGCAACTCTTGAGTGTTAGGCGCTGCGTGAGCCGCAGCACCGTGGCTATTGGAACCGGCAAAAGCTATTGAGCCCGTGGTAAGGGCGAAAAATTTAAGAAACGTACGCTTATTCATGACACAAATCCTTCTAACGTGATAGGATAGTGTACCATAAAATTAAAACGTCGCAGAAGAGTTCCCCTCACTATTCTCGCCACTGATTTCAGAGACTTCCGCTTCGCTAATGGGAGTTTCTTCAGGGGCCGATTCACTGAAAAGATCGGTGATACTCTCATTACTTTCGTCTAGAGGTGTCTCTTCTATTTTAGGGGGTGCCATCACCTCTTTAAAATCAGGGATGACGATTCCTCTACGTTTCATGATCTTGTAAATAATACGGGCACGATTTTTGACGTATTTTTGGCTACCCGTAGGATTGTATTTGATCGGGTTAGGGAGAACGGCAGCCAAGCGTGAGGCTTCACGGGCGGTGAGCCTCTTGGCGCTTTTCCCGTAGTAATGACGTGCCGCTGCTTCGATTCCAAATATTCCGTCTCCCCATTCGGCAACATTAAGGTAGATTTCCAAGATACGACGCTTGGAGAGGGTACTTTCAATACGCCAAGTGATGATCGCCTCTTTGATTTTGCGTACGGGATTTTTACTCGGGGAGAGGTAAAGATTTTTAGAGAGTTGTTGGCTAATCGTACTTCCGCCGGCAACAGAACCTTTTTTAAGACTCCGCTCTATGGCTTGTTCCATCCCTTTGACATCAAAGCCGTCGTGGTTCCAAAATTTATCATCTTCTCCGATTAAAACCGCTTTAATAACATTGGGGGAAATATTTTCCATACTTACCCATCTGTGTTGAATCTCTTTATCACGGTTTTGTTCTGCCCACTCCTCTTGGCGGTATTCCATAAAAGCGGTAGGTATAGGTTTTTCTTCTTTTAAATCAGAGATATTCGGATAAATAAAATAACGGCCGATATCGATTGCTCCCCCGAATAGGAGCGCTAAAAAAATAAGTTTAAAAGTACGCATCATTAATCCATATTGAGTTTAGGCAGATGCCATTGTTTATAATACGCAAGAAGCCGCAAAAGGACCGCAAAGCCGGCAACACTCGCAACTCCCCATGTCGTGAGCATATCCATTTGTACTAAAAGAAGAAGTAAAATAGAGACGATAATAGCGATGGAACCGTAAAAATCACTGATCAGTACGGAGGGTACTTGATTGATCATCGTATCACGTAATACTCCTCCACCCACCGCGGTGAGGAAGCTCAAAATCATGACGCCGAAGAAATTAAATTCTACCTCGATGGCGAGTAGAGCACCTGTGATACTAAATGCGACAAGACCGATCGTATCACTAATGATAAAGAGCCATTGACGTTCCAGCTGCTCTCGGCGATAAAGGCGAAAAGCAAACGCGAGCAGGATTGTCGTGATAACGGTGATAGCCGGGTAGTATTCATTAAACGCAAAAGGGGTACGTCCTAGAATCACATCCCGTACAACACCTCCCCCTAATGCGGTGAGGGAAGCAGAGATAATAAGTCCGAGTAGATCAAGATTGTTGCGTACCCCAACCAAAAACCCGCTCAGGGCAAACGCGACGATTCCGAGAATATCGGCAGCAACGACAAGATCAAACATTTGCGGTACGGTAATTCTCTTTGAAACTCACATAACGTGCAGCGGAAGCGTAAAGTTCGGCAACTTCGTCATCGGTAAGCTCTCGTACCACTTTAGCCGGGGTTCCCATAATGAGCGAACGGGGAGGAAAAACTTTATTTTTGGTCACCAATGCTCCGGCACCGACGATGGACTCTTTTCCGATCACCGCGCCATCAAGTATGGTCGCAGACATTCCGATCAAACATGCGTCTTCGATGGTACAGCCGTGCAGCATCACACGATGCCCTACCGTGACATCATTGCCGATGATTGTAGGATAGCCGTCGCTCATATCATCGCGCTTGTGATGGGTAACGTGAACCATACTTAAATCTTGGATATTACTGCGATCGCCGATCGTGATAGTATGAACGTCTCCGCGTACGACACATCCAAACCAGATACTGACATCTTCACCCATTTTGACCCGCCCGATCACATCGGCGGAATCGGCGATCCAAACGCGATCTTTTATTTCAGGGGTGTAATGTTGATAGTTTCCAACCATATAAATCCTTGATTAGCTTTCTTTAAATAAGCGTGTCGTTAACTGTTGTACGTAGTTCGGAGTTTGTTTTTTGACCGAATTATACACTTTGTTGGTATGTGTTTCAACGATTTGATGGCTGTCGATAATATTGTGTCCGTCATGTGCTACTTTAAGATAGGTGCCGTCATTTTGTAACTCATGGGCAAGAACGTTATCCGAGGTTTGCAACTGTAAAATTTGAAGCAACTTATTCGAGGCCTCTTCCCCCGCTATCGGAGTCAAAAGTTCAATCCGACGGAGAAGATTTCGCGGCATCCAGTCGGCACTGGAGATATAAGTCTGCGGAGTAGAGTGTTTAAAATAAAAAATACGGGCATGTTCGAGATATTTTCCGATGATGGAGATCACCCGAATGTTATCGCTCATCCCCGGCACTCCCGGACGCAAACAACAGACACCGCGGATAATAAGCTCTATTTTAACACCTGCTTGAGAGGCTTTATAAAGGGCGCGAATAATATCTTCATCGACGAGAGCATTCATTTTGGCAATGATAATCCCCTCACTTCCCATGCGGGTCTCGTTATGGATAAGGGATAGTATTTTTGGCTTGATTTGCGTCGGTGCCATATAGAGTTCATTAAGTTTCCCTTTTTTACTGAATCCGGTGAGGAAGTGAAAAAAGCGAGTCATATCATACGTGATTGCGTCATTGCTCGTCATGTAGCTGATATCGGTATAGACGGTTGCGGTAGAGGGGTTATAATTTCCCGTCCCCAAATGGGCGTATTGTTTGAGTTTTCCATCCACACGGCGGGTAATGAGAGCCGCTTTTGCATGAACTTTAAATCCGGTGATACCGTAAATAACGTGTGCTCCGGCACTCTCCAGCGCTTTTGCCCATTGAAGATTATTTTCCTCATCGAAGCGGGCACGTAATTCTACCATTACGGTAACTTGTTTACCCGATTCGGCAGCAGCGATCAGGGATTGAACGATAACCGATTTAGAACCTGAACGATAGAGGGTCATACGAATCGAGACGACATCGGGATCTTTTGCCGCCGTTTGGATGAGGCGTACGACCGGCTCAAAACTCTCAAAAGGGTGAAAAAGGACGAGATCTTGTTTGTCGAGAATAGTATAGAGACTCTCATCCGAATCGAGCGGCGGAAGATTGCGAGGTTTGAAGCTAGGACTCGTAAGATGGGCAAAATCTTTATTTCCGACGACTTGCCAAAGGGCTCCGAGGTTTAGATAGGTTTGGAAACGGTAAATATCGTCTTTGAAAACATTCGCATGGCGGTTAAAAAAGTTGAGCAGATCATCATCGGCATGATTACTGAGTTCAAGTCGAACAATTTCCCCTTTTTTACGGAGTTTTAGTCCCTCTTCGAGGATCTCCATAAAATCATCCGCTTCTTCTTCTTCGATCGCGATATCGGCATTTCGGGTAATGCGAAATGCTGAGAATTTAATCAGTTCATAGCCGGGGAATAGGTCTTGGATATGTTCGGAGACGATACTTCCGATCGGGATATAAATACGGTTGTCGATATCGACGAAACGAGGGAGAACACGCGGTATGCGGATGATTCCGTAACGCTCGACACTCGTGTCGTCTTTATCCCGAAGTTTGACGATCTGTCCGAAACTGAGATTATTCAAATGGGGAAACGGATGGGTCGCATCGACGGCGATCGGGACGATTACCGGATAGATATTTTCTTTAAAATAGTTATCGAGAATATGTTGTTGTTGAGAGGTTACTTCTTTATACGATTTAAAAAAGATCCCCTCTTTTTCCAATTTTTCCATAATTCCGAGTAAACATGCTTCAACTTCTTGTTGCTCTTTATGTAAATAGGTGCGAATTTCACGCAATTGATGAAGCGGTGTGAAGCGATCCGCACCTGAGACATTGACCCCTGCACTGAACAGTTTTTTAAGCCCTGCGATACGGATCATGTAAAATTCATCGAGATTGGTTCCGTAAATGGCCAAAAATTTGAGTCGTTCGAATAGAGGGAGCGATTCATCTTGTGCTTGTTTCAAAACGCGGGTATTGAACTGGAGCCACGAAAGCTCTCGATTGATATAAAGTGCTGGATCTTTGTAATTATTAGGCATGGTTTCTACCGATTTTGGTTTTAAGTTAACGGGATTATATTATACTTAGGTAACAAAAAAGGAACACTATGGGTACATTTCAAATTTTAATGCTGGCGGCGACACTTTTTTTCGCATATCAGATTTATCGTCACGTTCAAACATTGGAAGACTCGTCTCCGAATAATGCCCAACCCGATATTCCTAAAACAGTAGAGGTATCCGCTTCGACACTAGTAGATAAAGCGGATGTCGCATATGAGCGTGGAGAGTTGGATAATGCAAAAAGGATGTTGGAAGAAGCGATAACACTGGAACCGGAAAATCCGGAGATTTTAAACAAGCTCGCCTTTGTTACCGCCAAATCGGGTGATCGGCTTAAAGGGATCGAATTGTATGAGCGCTCATTGGAACTCGATGAAAATGATGATTTGACCCATAATGCTATTGCCTCACTGTACCGCTCTGAAAATGCGTACGAACGCTCACAAGATCATTACCTCAAGGCAATAGAGATTGATGCCTCTTACGCCCAGACCTATTATAACTATGCCAATCTTCTCGTTGATATGGGAGAGATTGAAGAAGCGCGAAATATGTATAAGCGTGCGTTAGACCTACAGAGCGATTTTCCGCAGGCACGCGAGGCGCTTCTTTCGTTGGGGGTACATCCGTGATTGATGATCAAGCGCGCCTCGCCGTTTTAATCGATGCGGATAACTCTCAGCCTTCTATCATTGCAGGATTAATGGATGAGATCGCCGCACACGGCATTGCCAGCGTCAAGCGAATTTACGGTGATTGGACCGATACGAAACTCAAGGGATGGAAAAATGTCCTTTTAGAACACGGTCTTCATCCGATGCAGCAGTTTGCCTACACGACGGGGAAAAATGCGACCGACAGTGCGATGATTATCGATGCGATGGATCTGCTCTATACGAAAAACTTCGACGGCTTTTGCATTGTTTCCAGCGACAGCGACTTTACCCGTCTTGCCAGTCGTATCCGTGAATCGGGGATAAAAGTGTACGGGTTTGGGGAACAAAAAACACCCAAAGCGTTTATCGGGGTGTGTGATAAATTTATTTTTACCGAAAACCTTCGTCGCGATGCTAATCATAAAGAAGCTGCCACGACGAAAATCAAACCGGATAATAAAGCTCTGTTAGCGCTGGTACGCAATGCGGTCGAAGACACAACCAACGAAGCGGGATGGTCGTATTTAGGTTCCATCGGGCAAAATTTGATCAATAAATCTCCCGAATTCGATCCGCGCAGTTACGGGTATAAAAAACTTCTTGATTTGATTGAATCCTTAGGGGAGTTTGAATTCAAATTCTCTGATCCCTTATCGGGATCACAAGCGGTACACGTGCGGCTAAAGCGGCATAAAAGGAGCTATGAAAAATGACGGTACGAGAAATTTATACCTACCTTGATGAACTTTCCCCTTTTGTGACACAGGAAGGATGGGATAATTCGGGTCTTTTGGTCGGCGATTTCGCCCAAGAGATTACCCATGTCGTACTCAGTATCGACATAGATGAAGAGTTGATCGAGTCCATCCCAGAAAACGCCCTTTTAATTACCCACCATCCGATTATTTTCGGCGGACTCAAACAGCTTCAGTTCAATCAATATCCTGCAAAAATACTAGCACCTATGATTCGTAAAAACATTACGAATATTGCAATGCATACCAATTTTGACCAAACCCACCTTAACGATTATGTGGCGACTGAAGTGCTGGGATATCCCATTATCGCCAAAGAGGGGTTTGTTGCGTATTTAGGGGTTGATGAAGCGTATGAAACGTTTGCCGCTAAGATTAAAATTGCATTGGGATTACCGCATACGCGAGGGGTGAAATGCCACGATCACATCCGAACTTGTGCTCTAGTAACCGGTTCCGGTGCATCGCTGATGCGAAATATCGAAGCGGAGTGCTTTTTGACCGGAGATATTAAATATCACGATGCGATGGAGGCCAAGGCACTCGGATTATCGATGATTGACATCGGACACTATGAAAGTGAACGCTATTTTGGCGAGGTTCTAGGGGGGTATTTGGAAAAATTAGGATTGAGTGTTATAATTTCGCCATCTAAGAACCCCTTCACCTATCTTTGAGCTAAAATTAGGTAATCGTGTAACTCCAAAAGGAACCGTATGAACAAACACCTTGAACAATTAATCGAGCTCTCTCATGTTGATAAAGAGATCGATGCATTTGAACCGCAAATCGAAGAAGCGAACCTTCAGTATGAAGCTCTTTTAGCAAGTAAAAACAGCATCATTAATGAGATCAATGCTCTTAAACAAGAGATTAAAGATGAGCAAATTAAAAAACAGAAAAATGAGCTTCATCTTGCGGAACTCTCTGCAAAACTTGAAGAAAATGCTCGTAAAAGCGGTGAGGTTAAAACTGAACGTGAAATGAAATCGCTTCAACTTGAAGAAGAGATTGCAAAAGAGCAAGTGAGTTTTGCAAACGAAGAGATTGAACGTTTGGAAAAATTGATCGATCATAAGCAAGCTAAAATCGATGAGCTAGAAACAAAAGCCTCTGAAATTGAAGGGACTCTTTCTACAGTAAAAGCGGATGTTGATGTCAAATTGGCACGTATTGACGATGCACGTAAAGAGGTATTTACCCGAAAAGAGACTTTGGTCGGTGCGATGAATCAAAAAGGGCTTTCGTTTTATCAAAAAATCCGCCGTTGGGCAAAAAATACGACTGCCGTTCCTGTACGTAATCAAGCGTGCATGGGTTGTTACATGGCCATCAGTGATAAAGTCTATTCGGACGTTATCAAAGGCGAAGAGATTACTATGTGTCCACATTGCGGACGTATTCTATTCCTTGAGCCGGTTTCTGACGCTATCGGTGCGTAACGTAGTATTCGATCTTTTTTATACTTTGGTTGCGACGATTTTTTACGTCGTAGCCCTTCCCCTTTTGCTCTTTTTTGCATTTAAGAAAAAATATCGTGATTCAATTCCGGCACGATTTTTTGGCATTAAGAACCCGCCGTTTCAACCTCATGATATCTGGTTTCATGTCTGCTCATTGGGTGAAGCAAAAGCGATTGCACCGCTTTTAGAAAAACTGGGGAATCAACGGATTGCCATCAGTGTTATTACCCACACGGGATATGAAGCGGCATCCAAATATGCGGCGCAGGTGAGATATCTTCCCTATGAGATGTGGCTGTGGTTTTGGATTGAACGTCCTAAAACGGTAGTGGTACTCGAAGCGGAGTTTTGGTATCTGTTGTTTCGTCTAGCTCGGATCAGAGGCGCGCGGATTATTGCCCTCAATGCACGTATTAGTGATCGAAGTTTTCCAAAATATTACAGGATGCGGTGGTTTTATCGGATTTTACTCTCTCAGTGTGATCGTATTTTTTGCCAAAGCAGTGAAGATATGGTTCGCTTTATCGCTTTGGGGGCAAAGAATGTTGAAGTGGTCGGAAATATCAAACTTGCCCAAAAGATCGAGGCAAGTAAGCAGTATGTTAAACCCGAGGGGATGATCATTGTTGCCGCGAGTACCCATGAGGGGGAAGAGGAGGGGATTATTCGAGGATTTATTGCTTACCGCGAGCATAATCCTTTTGCCAAGCTTTTGGTCGTTCCTCGCCATCCCGAACGGTTTGCCAAAGTAGGAGAATTGATTGCTAAAACGGCTCCGATGATGCGTACGTCACGGTGGAGTGAGTCGCAATCGCTGGAGAGTGATATTGTCCTTATCGATGCGATGGGAGAGTTGAATAACCTCTACGCCATCAGCGATATAGCGATCTTAGGGGGGGCATTCGCACCCATTGGAGGACATAATCCTCTTGAACCGGCTCATTTTGGGTGCAAAATTATTACGGGGGAGCAGATGTTTTTACAACGGGAGTTGTTCAAGTACGTCTCTCATGTCCAATTTGTTTCGTTAGACAAGGTTTCCGAAGCGCTGATACATGCTGAGGATCTTCCCCCGTCACAGGTTAATGAAACTATTGATCTGCAAAAAGTATTAGATTATTTAACGGAGAATAAAAATGGAAAAACCAAAAGCGTATAAGCTCCTAGCGGAGCAAGAGGGAATATCCAACTCTGAGGCCAAATCACTGATTGATCGCGGTTTGGTTTATGTCGGAAACAACAAGGTGATGATCGCACGGGGTGAGATCAGTCCAAAGACGATTTTTATCGTTCAAAAAGTGGAAAAAGCACGTCCGATTTTTGAGAATGACGATTTAATCGTTATCGATAAACCGGCGTTTGTTAACTCGGATGAGATTGAGCGACAGTTTAAAGGCTCACAGCTTCTTCACCGACTTGATCGTGAAACAAGCGGTGTATTGATGTTGGTAAAAAATGAAGAGTTTCGTCTCAAAGCGATTAGCGAATTCAAAAAAGACAATGTCTATAAAGAATACGTGGCATGGGTAGAGGGGTTAGTAAGTGAGCCGTTTGTGATCGATCAGCCGCTTATTACCGAGAAAAAAGGGAACAAAGCCTATACCAAAGTTGCCAAAAAGGGGAAACCTGCGATTACTGAAGTGACACCGCTTGAAGTATCAGGGAAAAAAACCAAAGTACAGCTCATTATCCATCATGGACGAACGCACCAAATCCGTGCCCATATGAAATATGCGCAGCATCCGATTATCGGGGATGAGAGTTACGGCGGTCGTCAGTCGAAGCGGGTAATGCTACATGCGAAGAAAGTGACCTTGCTAGGACAGACATTTGAAGCGCCTGAGCCGAAAGTATTTGGACATTTCGGAAGTTAAATACTCTAATTGTAATTGAAGAAAAAATTAAGTATAATTCGAAACTTTTTATACCCTGTAACCAAAGCATTTAGGAGCTAAAGTGTTCGATACACTAACCGAATCGTTTACATCAGCTATACGCAAAATTCGTTTTCACGACGATGAAAAGGCGTTGACCAAGGCACTCGGCGAGCTTAAAAAAGCGTTGCTCAAAGCCGATGTAAATCATAAAGTCGTCAAAGAGCTGATTGATTCGGTTGAACTCCAAACCAAACAAAGCGGTATCGGAAAAGACCAATTTCTCGATGCGCTTCGCAAATCATTGTATGCTCTTTTGGATGTCAAAGGCAAATCGGGATTCATCTACGCTCCGGTAGCCCCGACCGTTATTTTGATGACGGGGCTACAAGGTTCGGGGAAAACGACGACGACGGGTAAGCTTGCCAACTGGCTTAAAACACGTCAGAAAAAACGGGTACTGGTCGTTGCGGCCGACTTACAGCGTCTTGCGGCAGTTGAGCAATTGCGTCAAGTGTGTGCCTCTATCGAAGTGGAACTCTATGCCGATGATGTGACGAAAAATCCGGTTGAAGTAGTCAAAGGGGCATTGGCCCATGCACAAAAAGCATTGGTCGATGTCGTATTGATCGATACCGCGGGACGTTTGGCGATTGATGATGAGTTGATGGGTGAATTGGCGGAAGTCAAAGCCGTCGCAAAACCGCATGAGATTTTCTACGTTGCCGATTCTCTATCGGGTCAAGACGCGGTTCGTACGGCAGGAACCTTTAACGAAAAAATCGGGATCGACGGGGTTATCCTTACTAAATACGACGGAGATTCCAAAGGGGGCGTTGCCTTGGGCATCGCTTCCCAGATTCAAGTACCGCTTCGCTTTATCGGTGCGGGTGAAAAAATGGAAGATCTCGAAATCTTCCTCCCTGATCGTATTGTCAACCGTCTTATGGGATTGGGTGATATCGAAGGTTTGGCTGAGCGAACCGCATCGGTTATCGATGAGAAAAGAGCGAAAGCCCTTACCAAAAAGATCAAAAAAGGGGAGTTTAACTTTAATGACTTCCTAGAGCAGATGGAGAGCCTCAAAAAAATGGGGAGCATGAAATCCATTATGGGGATGATCCCCGGAATGGGCGGAATGGCATCTGCGCTCAAAGATTTCGATTTGGAGAACTCTAGCCAGCTTAAACAAATCAAAGCGCTTGTTTCGTCAATGACGGTAAAAGAGCGTGAAGACCCTGAGCTCTTAAACAACAGCCGAAAAGCCCGTTTGGCAAAAGGGTGCGGTTTGGATATTATTGAAGTGAACCGTATTTTAAAACAATTTAAAAATGCTTCTAAGATGGCAAAACGGTTCTCCGGTAAATCGGGGATGAAAGACCTTCAGAGCATGATGGGTCAGATGCAAGGTGCGCGTTTACCGCGTTAACTTTGCCAAGGTTAAATGTTAAGGTGTGCACTCCTTCGAGTTCAATCCTTAGCATTTGAAGCAGCTTAGAGGTTTTTCTTTTACTTTTGTGGGTAAAACACTCTTCTAAGCTTCTTGGTGCAAAACAACATTTAAAGGACACACAATGGCAACAGTCATCCGTTTAACCCGTATGGGTCGCAAAAAACAACCTTTCTACCGTATCGCGGTAACCGATAGTCGCAAACGTCGCGACGGCGGTTGGATCGAATTGATTGGGTATTACAACCCAATGACAGACCCTATCACAACCAAAGTTGATGAAGAGCGTCTAAACTACTGGTTGAGCGTTGGCGCTCAAATGTCAGACCGCGTTAAAAAAATTACCGGTAAATAATGATGGTTGCGGACTTCGTCGCAGGTTTTGCTAAGTTAATAGCGTCTTATCCCGAAGAAATTCGGGTAGAATCGAATGAAGGCGACGAAGTGACCGAAATCGTTTTGTACGCCAATCAGGCGGATGTGGGCAAGCTTATCGGAAAAGAGGGCAAAATGATCGGCGCGATCAAAACCGTCATTTCCGGTTGTAAAGCTAAAGACGGAAAAAGTTACCGAATTAATGTCGAACCGATTTCGTAACTCACCCCCGAAAGATCTTCTTCATGTCGCCACGTTGGGCCGAGTTGTCGGCTTAAAAGGGGATATGAAACTTAACCTCTCCACCGATTTCCCTGAACAATTTAGTGCTAATGCCTCTTTTATTTTGGAAAACGGTAAAGAAGTCACTCTCTCCTCCTATAATCCTGATCGTGAACTAATCCATCTAAAAGGGATCGATTCTCCCGAAGCGGCCAAAGCACTCACCAATGCGAAACTTTTTACCACATTTGAAGCGACGCGTGAGCGCTGTAACTTGAGTGAGGGGGAGTTTTTTTGGTTTGATTTGTTAGGTTCGAGTGTTATGGAGGGTGAGATACTTTTAGGCAGCGTTCAAGAGATTGAGCGTATCGGCCCCTTGGATTATTTACTCGTGGCAACCGATAGTGCTTTAGTCGCTAAAGAGCTTCCTACTACTTTTTTAATCCCTTACATTGATCGTTTTGTTTTAAATGCCGATGCAAAGGGGAAAGTAATTACCGTAGAGGGCGGATTGGATCTGTTAGAGGCATCCTGATGCGTTTTACTTTTGTAACGATTTTCTCTAACCTTATAGACGGATATTTTCAAGATTCTATCCTTAAACGAGGTATTGAGTCAGGGAAATTTTCAGTCGATTATCTCAACCCAAGAGATTTTAGTACCTCGAAACATCATAAAGTGGACGACACTGCCGCAGGTGGAGGTGCAGGGATGTTAATGACACCTCAACCGTTGTTTGATGCCCTTCGCTCACTACCGCAAGAGGCTCATATCATTTTTGTGGCACCGGTAGGGAAACAATTTACCCAAAACGATGCCAAACGACTCGCAATGAAGTCCCATGTGGTCTTTGTGAGCGGACGCTATGAAGGGATCGATGAGAGGGTGGT
Organism: Sulfuricurvum sp.; assembly: GCF_031427015.1. Lineage (GTDB taxonomy): Bacteria > Campylobacterota > Campylobacteria > Campylobacterales > Sulfurimonadaceae > Sulfuricurvum. The sequence continues at coordinate 498,114 of NZ_JASJOW010000002.1, forward strand.
TGAACGCTTTGGTGATGAAGTGTTCAGTATCGGCGATTACGTCCTCACAGGTGGAGAACTCCCCTCTTTGGTAATGACCGATGCCATTGTCCGAAACATCGAAGGTGTTTTGGGAAACAGTGAGTCATTGGAATATGAGAGTTTCGAATCGCCACTCCTAGAAGCCCCTTCGTTTGGAAAACCCCCTGTTTATGAGAATATGAGTGTTCCATCAGAATACTTAAAGGGAAATCACAGTAAAATTCGTGCACTAAAATCGTCTCTGTCTGAATGCAAAACAAAATACTTCAGACCGGAGCAGCTTCAAAAGCATAAAACAAGGACATCTTATGAAAAATAAGTACATTGCAAGTTTCGAACAAGCACAAATCGCTAACAAAAACGTTCCTGAGTTTCGCGCGGGTGATACACTTCGTCTTGCTGTAACCATTACAGAGGGCGAAAAGTCACGTGTTCAAAATTATGAAGGTATCTGTATCTCTATCCGTGGAGAAGGTACCGGTCGTACTATTACTGTACGTAAAATCGGTGCTAACGGTGTTGGTATCGAGCGTGTATTCCCAATCTACAGCGATAGCCTCGAGAAAATCGAAGTTCTCCGCCGTGGTCGTGTACGTCGTGCGAAATTGTTCTACCTTCGTGATCTTGCAGGTAAAGCAGCACGTATTAAAGAAATTCGTCGCAAATAATTCCCCTTGCCGCACTCTCTTGCGGCAAACTCATTACTTTCCCCATCAATCTTTTTATTCGAACAAACCTAAGCTTATTCCCCTTTTAATGCCCGTTCCATATCCCGTTTGAGACTTTTCTCTTTCAAATCATCCCGTTTATCGTAGAGCTTTTTACCTTTAACGATAGCCACTTGCATTTTGGCGAGGTTTTTATCGTTAAAATAGATGCTGAGAGGGACAAGGGTAAATCCCTCTTTCTCAACTGCTTTAAACATCTTGTCGATCTGTTTTTTGTGCAGAAGCAATTTACGGCTTCCTCGCTCTTCATGAGTGTAATAGTGGTGGGTGGTATCAAGCACGCCGATATGGACACCAAAGACGAATGCCTCACCTCGAACGATCTTGATAAAGCCGTCTTTGAGGTTGACCCGCCCGGCACGGAGTGCTTTGACTTCGGAGCCTTTGAGGACAAGTCCCGCTTCGAATTTCTCTTCGATGTAGTAGTCAAAAAAAGCTTTTTTATTGGTGGCTATATTTTCGCCCATAATTATTGTTCCTTGATCCTAAAAAAACTGCTTCCGCTTCCCGAGAAAAACCACCCCTCTTTTTCTTGCAGCTCTGGATAACATCCTAACGCGGCACTGTAAAGATCGTTTGCCTCTTTTGAGTTGAGAGTAGCTAATATCTCTAGTGAGGGGGTGGTTTCGAGACGAGTGGCCTCTTCGGCTGTGATAGGAGCATAGCGGTGTTCACGGTAGTAGCGATAGACTGCAGGGGTGCTGATTTGAAGTTCAGGGGTAGTTACTTCAAAATCAATTGAGGGCTCATTAAAGGGTTCGACAATCTCGCCGATGCCGCGCACGTTTGCAGACGCATAACCGTAGACAAAGAAGGGGACATCGGCACCGACATTCGAGCCGATCTTTGCTAGTTCTTCGATACTTAGACCTAATTGCAGTTCTTCATTGCACATTCGCAAAAAGGTTGCCGCATCGGAACTTCCGCCCCCGAGACCTGCAAAAGAGGGGATCTGTTTGTCGACGCAAATCGCATGATTTTCCATCCATTGTGAGAGGTTATCGGAGTGGGTAGCGGCGAGGAGATGTTTATAGGCTTTATAGATCGTATTAGAGTGTACATCGCAGTCGAAATTTCCACGTATCTCGAATTCAGGGGTCGATTTACTCTCAAACCAAAGAGTATCAAAAAGGTTATTAACACGCATAAACCGAGAGCTTAGGGTATGATATTCTCCCCGTACCCCGGTAATTTTTAGAAAAATGTTAACTTTAGCGTAGGCACGATGACAAATCATAGTTTTAATTTTTGAGCGAGCTGTTGTAGAAGTGATACATCATGTCCCGAAGAAGCTTCTTTGTTGGAGTTCTCTACCGCACGAACCAGTTCACTTCTCAGTACCCGAATATTATGGGGTGCATCGATTCCCAATTTGACGACCCCTTTTTCGATGGAGACCACTTTAACGGTGATCGTATCGGCGATAATGATTGATTCTTCAGGTCTGCGGGAGAGAATCAGCATGCTTCAACCTTGTTGAGTAGATAACGGACACCCTCGGGGGTAATCTCGAAGATTGTGATCGTGTCACCGTTGTCGATCCAGTAGGTTCCCTCTTCGCTAATATCGAAATCTTCGCGTAGCAGTGGTTGTCCTAAGAGAATCGTTTGTAATGTGCCATTATAGCGATTTTTAGTAATACCGAGAGAAGTTTTGATATCAAGAGGCGTTTCATTCTCGTAAATGAATTGCCCTTCATTGAGTCTTTCCAGCGCGGTAAGTGCCCCATCGGTTCCCAGAGCGGCAGCAATCATCTCTCCCAGAGATCGAATATAGGTCCCCTCGGATACGGTTGCTTCAAAGGTGACAAAAGGGTGGCAATAGTGAAGGAGTTTAAGTTCGAAGATAGTTGAAGTAATTTCATGCAAATCAACCTCTTTCCCTTCTCTCGCAAACTCATAAGCTCTGCGCCCTTCTATCCGCTTGGCACTGTATTTGGGGGGGAGATAAGTAAGTTCCCCTTCTAAGGAGCGGAGGATACTTTCTATTTGATCTGTCGTGACAGGGTGAACTTTAGCTATGGTTTCGATTTTTTCAATATCCAGTGTCGGGGAATAGGCACCAAGCCAAAGTGTCGCACGGTATCGTTTCGGTGTTTTATTTAAAAATCGGAACAATCGGCCGTGATTACCGAATGCAATGATCAAAACTCCTTTAGCGAACGGATCGAGAGTTCCGGAATAACCCGCTTTTTTGACTTTATAACGGCGTTTAAGCTGTCCTAAAAGTTGATTGGAACTAATACCGGAAGGTTTGTAGGCTACAAAAAGGCGGTTCATAGAGGTTAAAGCTTTTCGACAAAAGAGGCGAGAATATCCCGTTTATTTCCACCGAAGTTAATGCTCAGTTTAAATTCGCGTCCTGCTTTGCTCACCCCTTCAACCCGACCCGCGCCGAAAATTTTGTGGCGAACCAAATCCCCTTTTTTATACGAGGTATTTTTTTCTAAAATCAACGACCCTTCGCATAAGCCCGCTTCATTGATAAAGCGGCTTTTTTGCAGATCGGTACGTCTCCCCTTATAAAAACGGCTATTGACGTTGGATAGGGTAAGATTGTTTTTGGCACGTGTGATAGCAACGTAGCCTAGACGCCGCTCTTCTTCGAGATCGCTGCCGTCTCCGATAAGCGGTAAGAATCCCTCTTCCAATCCGATTACGAAAAGATGCTCGAATTCCAGCCCTTTTGACGCATGGATACTCATAATGTAGATGCTCTCACCTTCTACCTGATCTTGTTCGCTCTGAAGTGTAATATCGTTGAGAAATTCTGCCAAAGAGGCATCGGGATTTTGTTTGACGTAATCGCGAAAGAGTCCGTAGAATTCATCGATATTAGCGATCTTTTCAGCTTCATCCGGAAGCCCTTTAAGGGTCTCTTTGATCTTAAAACGCTCTTCGAGCAGATCGATAAAACGATAAATCGCCTCTTCAGAGACACGTCGAAGTTCGAGAATTTCAGCCACAAAATCACGCAGTTCACCGGCACTTTTTTTACGCACCAGCGCTTCTAACTCACTGTCGTTTAAGGTAGAGATAAACTCGAACATGGACTGCTCGCGCTCGATAGAGGAGAGTTCGATTTTATCAATGGTCGCTTTCCCCAGACCCCTTTTGGGTTTATTGATGATACGCTTGAGGGAAAAGTTGTCATGAACGTTGGTAATAACTCGTAAATAGCTGATAAGGTCTTTGATTTCAGCACGGTCATAGAAGCGCAAACCGCCGACAAGTTTATAAGCGACCCCTGCACGGTTTAACCCTTCTTCGAGGGATCGGCTGAGGGCATTAATTCGGTACAAAACGGCGATTTCATTCGGCCGCACCCCTTGATTGATGAGTCCTTTGATCGTTTTAGCAATTTTTTGGGACTCTTCACTCTCATCGTTTGAGGTTATGGTCTGAACGTCATCTCCTCCGGTTTTCGTTGCGATGAGGGTTTTGCCAAGGCGGGAGCGATTGTGTTCAATCAGGGCGTTAGCAACGGTAAGAATCGGCTGCGTTGAGCGGTAGTTGTGCTCTAGCTTGACCACCATCGCATCGGCAAAGTCTTGATCAAATTCGAGGATATTGCGCACATGCGCTCCTCGCCAGCCGTAAATACTTTGGTCATCGTCTCCTACGACACAGAGGTTATTGTGGGTAGAACAGAGTTTTTGAAGAAGTCTGAGTTGGAGTTCGTTGGTGTCTTGGTACTCATCGATCATAATGTAGCGGTATTTTTCCGAGGTTTGTGTGCAAAGCTCAGGATTTTCATCGAGTAATTTATAGGTTAGGCAGAGTAAATCGTCGAAATCAACAAGGTTGTTTTTGAGCAGATAGGCTTCATACTCTTCATAGATTTTAGCAATGTGTTTGTAGTTGGTCAGCTCTGCTTGAGCATAGGCTTCGCTTGGGTCAATAAGGGAATTTTTATAGCGGGAAATTTCACTGGCGATTAATGCGGTAGGGAGATCGGCGTTGATTTTTTTGATGATTTTCTTTTTGTCATCGGTATCGATCACGACGAAATTATTAGCACGACCGAGCAAGTGAATATGGAATTTTAAAAAGAGAAGGCCGAATTTATGAAAGGTACAGAGTAACGGCGGATAAGAGTTTTGGGAGATCAGTCCCATTGCCCGTTCACGCATCTCCTTTGCCGCTTTATTGGTAAAGGTGAGGGTGAGGGTATTACCTGCTGGAATCCCGACTTGATCGAGAAGATAAGCAAGACGTGTCGTGATGGTTTTGGTTTTTCCGCTTCCCGCACCCGCCAAAATGAGCAAAGGACCGTCAATCCGCTCTACCGCACTGCGCTGTGCCTCATTAAGGTTTGAGAGAATTTCATCCATAACGTTTTTGCCCTGCTCATAATATATAGTTGATTTATTATAGCCCAAGTTTTCTGTTATTTAAATTCCATGACACTATCGGGATTTGATTTGCATTCAAACTCTTGCATTGGTTATAATATTGAGTTATAATACTGCTATTCATTCAGCTTATAGGAATTATTATGTTAAAAGATTTTGCCAAACTTATGACGTTTCTGACGGTAGTCCGAGAAAAAAGCTTTTCCAAAGCATCGGCGAAACTCGGAATTTCTCAGCCGGCGGTAACACAGCAGATCAAATTTATCGAAGATTATCTGGATACCCGTGTTGTTGAACGGAAAAAGAACGGGATTAAGCTTACCAAAGAGGGGGAAGACCTTTTTCGCATTGCGACTAAGTTAGAAAAAGCAATTCAATCAAGTGAAAAAGAGCTTCTTAAAATTATCAATAAAGAGTTCACGTTTATTGTCGGTGCATCGTACGCCATAGGTAACTATGTATTGCCGTCGTATTTGGGGCAGCTTAAAGAAAAGATTAACAATGAAGTACACATTCGGGTTGCCTTTTCAGAAGAAATTGTGGATCAGTTATTGGATAAAAAAATCGACATCGCCCTCATCGAATCTCCGGTATTTAAAGAGGGGTTGATTTACCGTGAATGGGAAGAGGATGAGTTGGTTGTTTTCTCAAATCAGCCCATCCCGAAACAGCTTCGTAAAGAAGATTTGTATAAATTCGACTGGATCTGCCGTGATGAAAACTCCCATACCCGTAAACTGACTGCTGAAGTATTCGAAGAGATCGGTGTTGAGTGTTCAAGTTTTAGCGTTATCGGTGTTGTTGCCAGCTCGACGGCGATTAAAGAGACGCTGATGCGTTCCCCTAAAGATGCTGAACGTCCGGTAGTATCGGTTATCTCTCGCCATGTTATCAGTGATGAAGTGGAAGAGGGAAAATTGTTTGAGGCTCGGATTAAAAACTATAAAATTAAACGTAAGTTTTACATCGCTTACAGCAAAGAGCGTAAACATGATGCGTTTATCGACAATGTAGTTACCTACTTACTAGGGTTGAAGTTATAAACTTCACCCTTTACTTTTTCTTCAAAAACTTCTGATTTTCGGGATTTGCAAGCAGTGCGCTCATCGAGTTCTGAACCCCTTCATGCTTTTCAATATTAATAACAGGATGTTGCTCTTGCGGGAGTGCTAAGTTAACAAATGCGGGAGTATCATCGATAATTACTTGGACGATTGAGAGTAACGGTACGGAGACGAAACTGCCGATATTTTCATGACCGAATCCTGCTTCAAAAATTAAAATATCATTATCGATTCGGGCGCTTTCAAAGGTATATCCGGCTAGAAAAAAGAGGGTCATGGCTCGAAACTCTTCACTTAAGTGTTGAGGGAGAGGCGGATCAAAGGTGACATGGTCAATTTTACATAAAATACCGAAGTTTTGGTCGTTTTCAAAAAGATAAATGAGCATATCTCGAACATGATTTTCCATCAAACGTGCGAATGAAGAGCTTTTAATAATATCAAATAACATAACGACAAACCTGTTTTTAGGAAATTATACCATTTTCGACTTCAATGAAGCCAACCATCACATTCATGACTCCCACTTTGGTCGCTTTCGCGATATCGGATACACTGAGAGGTATAGGGGTGAGGAACCCTTCCTCGAGCAAACGTGCACGTGTGGTTCCTGCAAGTAAAGGGGTCTGGGGGGTGAACCATTTCCCCTCAATTTCCAAGGCAATATTGGCGATAGTCGTATCGGTAAGAAAGCCATTTTTGACGATGAGAACGTCATCACACGTTTCACGTTGTTCAAATAAGCACTCAAGTGCTTTTCGATCGGAATATTTGATAGCGTACTCAATATCATCGGCGAAGAGCAACTTGAGGGAAGTGATTTTTTTCGGAATATAAGGGTGGAATTCGATGGAATACCCCTCTGCGTTATAAAGAAAGCGGCATCGATAGATCCCGAGTTTAGGGGGAAAAATGAGGGTATGTAAGTCATACGTTGTTTGAATGTTAAGGGTATGGAGGGTCGCTTCGAGACGCTCCTGATGGTAGGAGAGATGGAGGGGGGAACCGTTCTCGCATCGAAGCGTCTCTAGTAGCATTTAGGCTTCAAAAAGTGGGGTGCTGAGGTAACGTTCTGCGGTATCGCAAAGGATCGTGACAATGGTTTTTCCTTTGTTTTCAGGACGTGCTGCAATCAATGATGCGGCATGAACATTGGCTCCTGCTGAGATGCCGACGAGCAATCCCTCAGATTTTGCCAGTGCTTTGGATGCGGCTATTGCTTCTTCATTGCTTACGGTAATCACTTCACTGTAAAGAGCCGTGTTAAGGACATCTGGGACAAATCCTGCCCCGATTCCTTGAATTTTATGAGGTCCCGGTTTACCTCCGGAGAGGACAGGAGAGTCTTTCGGTTCTACGGCAATGATTTGGATATTCGGCAAAGCGGCTCGGAGCGCTTCACCTGTTCCTGTGATAGTTCCGCCTGTTCCGACTGCGGCAATAAAGATATCGACTTGACCGTCCGTGTCTCGGAGAATCTCTTGTGCGGTAGTGATACGGTGAATAGCGGGATTGGCAGGATTGGCAAATTGCTGTAAAACAATCGCATTGGGGTTAGAGGCGACGAGGGCATTGGCTTCATCAATCGCCCCTTTCATCCCTTGTGCCGCAGGAGTAAGAACCAAATTGGCTCCGAGTGCTTTAAGTAGATTTCGTCGCTCGATTGACATCGATTCGGGCATGGTAAGGGTGAGCTTTAATCCCAATGCGGCACAGATAGAAGCCAGAGCAATGCCGGTATTACCGCTAGTAGGTTCAATAATAAGGGTATCCGCATTGATTTTCCCCTCTTCCATTGCCGTATGGATCATGTTATAGCCGATGCGATCTTTGACCGAACTGGTCGGATTCATGAATTCACATTTTCCTAAAATCGTAGCTCCGCTCGCAGATGAGGGGGCATTGAGCCGTACGAGAGGAGTATTGCCGATGAGTTCAGTGATATTTGCCGCTATTTTCATTGTGTATCCCTGTGTTTTTGACAAGTATAATAGCAAAATTTGAAAAAGCCAATAATCATTAGTGAATTAGTATGGATAATATGAAATCGTGACTGGACAGGATATAAGGTAAAAATTTTTGCATAAATAGCAGTTTTATCCTATAATTTCATTTTTAAATCAAGATATCGGGTATCTAAAGAGCCTAAAATACTCAAAGATGTTCAAATGAGGGAATACAGTGAAAACTAAAAAGATCAGCAAAGTATTGATTGCAAACCGTGGTGAAATCGCACTTCGTATTATTCGTGCTTGTAAAGAGTTAGAAATTCAAAGTGTCGTTGTTTTTTCAGAAGTAGACGTTAACGGTGTTTGGGTTCGCAAAGCTGATGAATGTTATCCGATTATGGGTGATCCGATTGCCGCATATCTTGATTATGAGCGTATTATCTCTTTGGCTAAAAAAGCTGATTGTGATGCGATTCACCCTGGATACGGATTTTTATCCGAGAGTGCTGAATTCGCTCAAGCATGTGCCGATAACGGTTTGATTTTTATTGGACCGAAACCGGAACATATTGCTCTTTTCGGGGATAAAATGGCATCTAAAGTGGCGATGCGAGCGGTAGGTGTTCCGATGCTTCCCGGAACCGATGAGCCGATTGACAACATTGACGACGCCGAAAAAATTGCAGCCGATATCGGGTTCCCGATTATTATCAAAGCGGCATTCGGCGGCGGCGGACGTGGGATGCGTATTGTTGAGAAGGCATCTGATTTTAAAGAGATGTACGAATCGGCAACCAAAGAAGCATTGCGTTTCTTTAGTCGAGGTGAAGTATTCATCGAAAAATATCTTAAAAACCCTCGTCATATCGAGATTCAAATCGTTGCCGATAAATATGGTAATGTTGTCCATCTCGGAGACCGTGACTGCTCTATCCAACGTCGTCACCAAAAAGTGATTGAGATTGCTCCTTCACCGTTATTAAATGAAACAACTCGTCGTGAGCTGTATCGTATCTCTACCAAAGCGATGTTCAAACTCGGATACGAGAGTGTAGGAACTATCGAATATCTGGTTGACCAAGATGATAATATCTATTTCATCGAAATGAACACTCGTGTTCAAGTCGAGCATCCAGTGACGGAATCGATATCAGGGATCGATTTAATCCAACGAATGATTCAAATTGCTGAGGGTGATCCGTTGATCTTTATGCAAGAAGAGATCAAGTTTCGTGGGTATGCGATCGAGTTCCGTATCAATGCTGAAAATCCGAAAATGGGCTTTGTTCCATCGCCGGGCCTCATCACCAACTACCTTGCACCGGGTGGTCCTGGAGTACGTTTGGACTCTATGGCCTATACCAACTACCTAATCCCATCCAACTATGACTCTATGATTGGAAAGCTTATTATTTGGGGATTGACATGGGAAGATGCGGTTCGCAAAGCTCGCCGCGCTTTGGATGAATTTCTTATTGAGGGAATTCCGACGAATATCCCGCTTCACAGACAAATTGTACGTGATGAGCATTTTATTAAAGGTGAATTGGACACAGGGTATCTTGATACGAAATTACAACATTTTAACCTTGACGCGATCCATAATATGGATGACGAAGAGGCAAAAATGAAACATATTACTGCTGTAATCGAAGCTATCAATAAAAACAACCTCAACGTTCGTCACTAAAATATCAAGCCCTCGGGCTTGAATCAATACACTATCCCGCTTCCTCCACCATTCGCCGAATGAAAGACAATCGTATTATTTTTTCGTGCATAAAAACGGATTAACAGATTTTGCACCGTCGGTTCGATGGAGGGTTTGAACCATCCGTTGTTACTTACGGCAATCATGTAACGCACTTCTGGTGTATAAAGCTCTTCGCGGGTTGCTTCGTAACAGACGGCATTGCGAAAACTCACCCCTTTGATTTTGAAATCGGTCGGGGCTCTAGCGGTGACAAAATCAGCTCCTCCTCCGAAAATTTCACGATTGACCCATCCTCGTAAAAATTCAGGGAGGGGAATGTACTCGCCGAAGGGGACGAGGATCGTTTTTTTCGCAACGGTCACATTTCCCTGATCGAAAAGATAAGAGACGTTATAGTTGAGGTTATTTTCTTTATGCAATGTTCCCGTAAGTATGGCGATGTGCAGGGAACGTTTTGCGAGTGCTTCGGCGATTGCGGTATGTTCATTCATATAAAGTGGGAATGCCGATTCGGGGAGGACGACCAGATCATACCCCTGTACAATCGCATCATCAATCGCATTGAAATTTTCTTGTAGCGTTTGCTCTAAACGCTCCCCCTGCCATTTGAAATCCTGCGAAATATCGGTAGAGACCAGTTTAATTTTTATCTCAGGAAGCGGCGTAGCAGGATGGGTGGTTTGAACCGCGCCGAGAAGAAGGATAAGGGGAAGGAGTTTTTTCCACCTCTCAAACCATACCGTCGAGGCGAGCGAAAAGAGGATCAGGGCAAACTGCCATTTAGTAAATCCCATGTAACTTTCGACGAAGATCAGTTCGGGTTGCATCCAGTTAAAATCCATCGGCCATACATAGGTGAGACCGAAGAGAATGATCGCGCGGATAAGGGGATGTGCGGTGAGTGCCATCGTTCCGTAATAGAGGGCATAGACGATTCCGAATCCTAAAGCAACGAGCCAAGTCGCCCATCCCAGACCGTAATACTGGAAACTAAATCCGATCCAATAGCACCACAGTAACCCGATCCAAAACCCGCTGATGATGAGGGTACGTTTGGGCGCATGCAAAAGGGCATAAAGGGCGATAAGCCCTGAAAAAGTATTCAAAGCTTTAGAGGTGAGATCAAAATGTTCCCAATAGATAAAAGCTGAGAAAAAGAGGGCGATCAACAAAGGGGCGAGTACGAGTTCAATAATAGGTGCAGTTCGATATTTCATAGAGTAATTATATCGTTGTTAGCCACATTTCAGTATAATGCCCCAATTTCACATTACCCAAGGATACCCATGGAAATTGTTACCCAGATTCTCCCATTTGTCTTTTTGATCGCTATTATGTATTTCGTGATCATTCGTCCCCAAAACCAACAGGCTAAAAAACACAAAGAGATGATTGAAGCCCTTACACGTGGGGATAAAATTATCACTACCGGCGGATTGATCGTCGAAATTAAAAAAGTCGAAGATACTTATTTCGTGATTAAAATGAATAATGAGACCGAAGTGCGCCTCGTCAAAGATGCGGTTGCCAGAAAGTACGAGGATGAAGCTTAATTTTCGCATTGTATTACTTATTGCCGCTACCCTTTTTGGAATTATATTTTCAATTCCTTCTCTAACACAAAGCCAGCAAGGTGCAAAAGTTACTCTGGGGCTTGACCTTCAGGGGGGATTGCATCTTCTTTTGGGTGTTAAAACGGAAGAGGCTGTTAATTCTCAACTTAAATCAGTTGCATCCAGTGTTAAACATTTTTCGGAACAGAATGATATTTTACTCGATGGTCTCAGCGTAGAAGGCGATCATGTCGTGTTTTCTCTTTTGGACACTGAAGACGGTATCAAGATTGACGAGCATTTAAAAACCATTCAGGGTGCTGTTGCAAAAGCTTCAGGTGAATCGTACAGCATCTCTTTTACGCAGGAAGCGGTTGAAAAATTAAAGGCGCAAGCTGTTGATCAAGCGATTGAGACAATTCGTAACCGTCTTGATCAGTTTGGATTGGCGGAACCTGTTGTTGCACGACAAGGGATTGATAAAATTCTCGTCGAGCTTCCGGGGATAAAAACTCCCGAAGAAGAGCAGCGTGCACGCGAGTTGATCTCCCGTGCGGCAAAACTCGAACTGATGGCGGTAGATGAAGATCGTTCTATGCGTGTTAATGACATGAGTGAAGCAGAAGCGGCAAGCTATGGGGACAAAATCCTCGAAGATGCCCTTCAGCCGCAGATGAAGCATTTGGTCAATGAAATTCCGATTTTGGATGGGACCATGTTGACCGATGCGCAAGTCGGATACGATCAAAACAACCGTCCGGTGATTAATTTCTCACTTAATTCTGCCGGTGCACAGATTTTCGGTGATTTTACGGGTAAAAGTGTCGGTAAACGGCTTGCTATTGTATTGGATGGTAAAGTGTACTCAGCTCCCGTTATTAATGAACGTATCGGTGGCGGAAGCGGTCAAATCAGCGGTAACTATACGATTGCGGAAGCTAACGATTTGGCAATCGCTCTTCGATCCGGTGCATTGCTGGCACCGATCTATATGTTGGAAAAACGCTCGGTGGGGCCAAGTTTAGGAGCCGATAGTATTAGAGCTTCTTTGCTTGCACTTGTAAGCGGTTTTGTTCTTGTTATGATTTTCATGATTATGTACTATGGGTTGGCGGGGATTATCGCCAATCTTGCGGTATTGATCAATATTTTTATTATTTTGGCGATGATGGCACTTTTAGGGGCGACGTTGACATTGCCTGGTATGGCGGGTATCGTCCTTCATATCGGTTTGGCGGTCGATGCCAATATTATTATCAATGAGCGTGTTCGGGAACAATTGCGCTTAGGGCTAAGTGTCCGAAAAGCGCTCGAAGAAGGATATGCAAAAGCAATGCGGGCCATTTTGGATTCCAATATTACTCAAATTATCGCATGTACGATTCTCTATGTCTATGGAACGGGTGCGATTAAAGGGTTTGCTGTAACTCTGAGTATGGGGATTTTGGCCTCTATGCTTACTGCCATCGTCGGAACGTATGGAATATTCCAACTTTTCACCAATCGTATCGAAAAGTCTAAAAACTACAAATTGTGGTTTGGAATGACGAGAAAGGTAAACTAATCATGGAATTGTTTAAAGAAGATAAAGTCTATAACTTTCTAGGCAAAGGGAAAATCTTTTTCGTTGCTTCGTTTGTCCTTTTCTTTTTAGCGATTGTTCTTATCGCGACAAAAGGGTTTTCATTCGGAATCGACTTTACCGGAGGAACCGTTGTTCAGGTCAAATATCAGGGTGTTGCACCTATCGATAAAGTTCGTGAAGCATTGGAAAAAGATGAACTTTTCAAACATGCCAGCGTTACTGAGTTCGGTTCTCCCGAGGAAATTATTATCAAAACGGCAGCATCAACTGACGGATTGAGCAAAGATATCGGAGACGTTACGAGAGAGATTCTCAAAGGGACGGGTGAATTTGAGATTCGGCGTGTCGATATGGTCGGCCCGAAAGTCGGAGATGAACTTCGTGTAAAAGGGCTTACCGCATTTCTTTTGACATTGGCTGCGATTATGGCAATGGTGACATTTCGTTATGAATGGCGTTTTGCATTGGCGGCGATTATCGCTATTGTTCACGACATCGTTATTACGTTTGGTTTTGTATCCTATTTCGAAATCGATTTCAACATTGAGAGTGTTGCAGCCTTGTTGATGATTTTAGGATATTCGATCCATGATACTATTATCGTTTATGACCGTATTCGCGAACATATTCAAGAGTCTAAAAACAGTGATTTTGTAATGATAGTCAATGAAGCGGTTTCACGTACACAGTCTCGGACGACGTTGACTTCTTTAACCGTCTTTTTTGTTGTGTTGACTCTTTTCTTATTTGGTGGAGACATTATGATCGGTTTCAGCTTTCCGATGCTTGTCGGTGTTATAATTGGAACGTACAGTTCGATTTTTGTCGCCGCACAGCTCGTTGTATGGACAGGGTTCAGTGTTGGACGTTATCGTGAAAAAATGGCTGAAAAAATAAAAACTCAAGCTGAAAAAGAAAAAATGCGTGCTCAGTTTGAGCAGGGTGTGGTTTAAGGAGTAATAAATGGATTGGGGAAAAGTAGTTTATGTTTTTTTCACACTGATGAGCTTAACCTCGGTTGCGGGGTTTTTATACGATCATTCATCGATTATGCTTTTTGTAGCGGCAAGTTTGAATTTGATTTCAACGATCTTGAAATTAGGGGTTCGTAACCTCTTGGCGGCAGAGTTACTGGCTGCCTCTTTGGTTGCGGATTTGCATTTGATCCCTGCATTTATTTATGTGGAAGTGGTCGGAAACCAAACATGGGCTATATCATTGGCTATCGGTGCATTGATTGCCAACCTCTTTTCAATTGTAATGGTATTTATAGAGAGTGCCAAGGCTAAAGAGAATTACGAATAGGCTTTTTTTCAAAAGAGCCTTTGCTTTACAGAGAGAAAGCGTCTTATAATAAACTAGGAGTTTTTTTTGAATTACACCCCCGCATCGATTGAAGCCAAGTGGCAGAAAACTTGGAGTACAACCAAAGCGTATGAACCCTCAACTGATTTTTCCAAACCTAAAAAATATGTGCTTAGCATGTTCCCTTACCCATCCGGGCGTATCCATATGGGGCACGTTCGTAACTACACTATCGGTGATGCATTTGCCCGATACTATCGCCAACAGGGATTTAATGTTCTTCATCCGATCGGATGGGACAGTTTCGGTATGCCCGCAGAGAATGCGGCGATAAAACACGGCGTTCATCCGAAAAAATGGACCTACGAAAACATCGCTACGATGCGCGGTGAGCTTGCGGGATTAGGACTTTCGTTTTCGGAAGATAGAGAATTTGCGACCTCGAATCCTGAATATACGGCGTTCGAACAGGGTTTTATTATCGATATGTTCAACAAGGGATTGTTGTATCGTAAGCAGGGATTTCTGAATTGGTGTCCGCATGATTTGACTGTTTTAGCGAATGAACAAGTGGTTGACGGCGGATGCTGGAGATGCGGAACCCCTATCGTCCAAAAAGAGATGTATCAGTACTATCTCAAAATCAGCGATTATGCCGAAGAGCTTCTCGAATCGCTTAAAACCCTCGAGGGAAAATGGCCGAAACAAGTTTTGACGATGCAGGAGAACTGGATCGGAAAATCGTACGGTTTGGAGTTCGCGTTTAAACTCGATGATGAGAGTGAGGCAAAACTCGGAGCTGTTTATCAAAGTTTCGATGTTTTTACGACCCGTCCCGATACGATTTACGGGGTGAGCTACGCCGCGCTCGCACCGGAACACGAGATTGTTCGCCATATGCTCTCATTCGGTTTACTCGATCAAGCGACAAGCGATGCGATCAAAGCGATGCAGCGTGTCAGCGCACGTGATCGTGCCACGAGCCCAAAAGAGGGTGTCTCTTTAGGAATCAATGTTATCCATCCTCTCACGGGGGAAAAAGTGCCGGTATGGGTGGCGAATTTTGTCCTCACCGATTACGGCTCGGGTGCGGTTATGGCGGTTCCTGCCCATGATGATCGCGATTATGAGTTTGCGACGAAGTATAATCTTCCGATCAAAGCGGTTATTTTTCCTGAGGGTGAACTTCCTAGCGGGTGCGCCTATACGGAAACAGGGACATTGCGTGAGAGTGCACAGTTCAGCGGCTTAGACAACGTTACCGCAAAAGCGTCGATTATGGACTATTTCGAAGCCGAAAAACTCGGTAAAAAAGTGATCAACTTCCGCCTCAAAGATTGGGGAATCAGCCGTCAGCGCTACTGGGGTGCACCGATTCCGTTTATCCACTGTGAGAGCTGCGGTATTGTCCCCGAAGATAAAGGCAATCTCCCGGTCGCACTTCCTGAAGATGTGGTGATCAACGGCGAAGGAAATCCGCTGGAACATCATCCGACATGGAAACATTGCACATGCCCGAAATGCGGTAAACCTGCCCTTCGTGAAACCGATACGATGGATACGTTTATCCAGTCGTCATGGTATTTTCTCCGTTATACGGTCAAAAACGATTTTAAAGAGGCATTTGATAAGCAAGCGCTCGATTACTGGATGGGAGTGGATCACTACATCGGCGGGATTGAGCACGCTATCTTGCATCTATTGTATGCGAGATTTTTTACCAAAATGCTTCGTGATTTGGGATACGTCAGTTCAGATGAGCCGTTTGAGCATCTCCTCACTCAGGGGATGGTTCTTAAAGACGGTGCGAAGATGTCCAAATCCAAAGGAAACACCGTCGATCCGGGTGCCTTGGTAGAAAAATACGGTGCCGATACCGCACGTCTCTTTATCCTCTTTGCCGCACCTCCGACCCAAGAGTTGGAGTGGAACGACAGCGCGGTAGAGGGAGCATATCGTTTTCTCAAACGATTTGCCGATCGCAGCCAATACGTTAACATCACCGATAAAATACCGCTTATCGATCACAGCACCCTCTCTAAAGAAGAGAAAGGTGCTCGTAAAAAAGTTTACGAAGCTCTTAAACGCGCCCAAGAGGTGTACGGTGAGCGTCATACGTTTAACACGATGATTGCCGGCGTTATGGAAGCGATGAACGCATTAAATGAGCAAACCAACCGTGATGTTTGGACGGAAGGGTATTGGATTCTCACCTCTGTGATGGAGCCGATTGTCCCTCACTTATGCTGGGAACTCTCAACCGAATTTTTCGGCGGGAAAAATTTCGGTATTCAAGTGGTACGCGAAGAGGTATTTGAAGTCGATAGCGTAGCTCTGGGAGTTTCGATCAACGGCAAAAATCGCGCTACGATTGAGGTCGGAGTGAATGAATCTCAAGAGGCGATTATCGAGATCGCAAAAGCTGCCGTAGAGAAATGGATCGAAGAGAAAGAGATACTCAAAGCGATCGTCATTCCGGGTAAACTTGTGAACCTCGTGATAAAAGGGTAATTATGAAGTATTGGATACTGAGCGCATTAATTCTCCTCAGCGGATGCGGCTATCAGCCGGCCAGTCATTATGCAAAAAATATTGTAGGTGAGAGCGTCAGTACCGAAGTGGTTGTCTCTATGGAGGATCCTCAAAATACGGTGATTATCAAAGATGCCGTAGATACGGCGGTCATTACAAAATTCAGGACGGCACTTGTTCCTAAAAATACGGCAAAAACACATTTGAAAATATCGATAGGGAGTGTTTCGTTCACACCGCTTCGCTATGATACGGATGGATATGTAATTACCTATCGTACGACAGTAACCATGTCAATTATCCGCACATCGGAAGAAAAATCACAAACCTACGCTACCAAGGGGATGTATGATTTCGAAATTGAACCGAATGCGATTATAAGTGATCAGGCCCGATTTGAAGCAATACGCCAAGGGGCGCAAAAAGGGATTGATGCTTTTGTTGCACAAATTGCGGCACAGGGTGCGAACTCGAAATAAGGGGTAATAATGACCATCCATCAGATTGTTCGAAATACGGTCGAAAAGCTGAAAGCAGAGGGGAAAACGTGGACTCCCGATGTGTATGCCGAAACGTTTTGTTCTGAAGCGAAAAAAGCAGGTTTTGCGGTTGAAGATTGTAGTGGAATTGATCGTTATGTATCTCTGTTTGATAAAAAAACTGCCGAAGAGATAAAACAATACCGTGTTAGAACAACGGCTGAACTTATCCGTTTTTTAATCTCTAAACTTAGCCGTATGAATCCGAACGAAGCGACGGTATTAGTCGAACTCCTCAGCGCTTTGGCGAAGAAGATGGCGCAAAGTATCGATTTACTCCACAATCCGGACGCTTCGGCATTGGCCAAAAAAACCATTACGATTTTAGAATCCCAAGGGGGTTCGACTCAGATTGAACTGCTCAAACAGGCATGGGCAAACTTCTTAACCGTATACGATGACTCTTTTTTAATGAAATTAACCCATTTCGGCCCTGTCGATTCGGCAAATTTACGACGTACTATCGAGGGACTTAATCTCCATAAAAGTGCAGATCAAGGGGTGGATTACGATAAAACCATCCGGTTGCTCGTCTCTTCGTTAGTCCCATCTATCGCACCTACGATGGACAATGCAACGATTGAACTCACACAAAAACTGAGTAATAATCCTGAATATATTGCAAGTGATGAGTGTGAAAAAGAGCTTAAAATTGCGATTGCAATGCGAATCGCTTTGGACAAGCGGAGCGTTGAAGAGATGGTAAATGCCCTTGATATACTCCTAGAAAAACTCTCGGCGCAACTGATTGAGCTGATTGAGCGGAGTGAAAACTCCAGCAGTGAAATTCGAGAGGTAAAACGTGATCTTGAAGCGTTAGAGAGCAATAAACCGACCGATTTTAAAACGGCGCACAAGCGTCTTTATACGATTGCAAGTACGTTGGAAGAAAAAGTCGAGGTACTCAGCAAAGATTTGAAAATCCACAATGAAAAAGTGGTTCAGATGGGGAAAAAGATTGCGACGCTTGAAGTTGAGCTAGCGCAAGCAACGCAAGCTTCACGAGAAGATTTTTTAACGAAACTTTTTAATAAACGTGCAATAGAAGAGCATTTGAGTTTAAAAGAGGCGGAGTATGAGCGCCACGGTCATTCGTTTTGTGTTGCCATGCTTGATTTGGACCATTTCAAAGCGGTTAATGATACTTACGGGCATGAAGCGGGGGATGCGGTATTGATCGCATTTGCAAAAATTCTAAAACTAGAAGCAAGAACCAGTGATGTAGTAGGGCGTTACGGCGGAGAAGAATTTATGGCGATTTTGGGAGAAACCGATCTCTCCGGTGCCAAAATATTTTGTGAAAAAGTTAGAGCACACGTCGAGCAAGCTCATTTTATGTATCAGGGACAGCGCATAGCCGTAAGCTTAAGCATAGGATACGCTCAGCGTAGTGATTATCCCTCTCTCAAAGCATTGGTAAACGGTGCGGATGAGCGTCTCTACGATGCTAAGCGTAAAGGGCGAAACCGCGTAGAGCCTGCATGAGTTTAAATGATTTTTTAGCACACAAGCCTCTTTTTTACGATGTCATTGATTATGAGCGTTTTCCGGAAGCGTATCGAGCGATTAGACATTTTCTACCCAGCCCAAAGATAATTCATCTTGTCGGTACCAACGGCAAAGGTTCAACCGGAAGGTTTTTAGCAAATGCGTTGCATCGATCAGGCAAGAGGATAGGGCATTACACGTCACCTCATATTCTCTGCTTTAATGAGCGGATATGGTTGGACGGCTCAGAGGTAAGCAATGAGGTATTGGAGCGTGCCCACCAAAAGCTTTTGGATCTCTTATTTACGGAAATCGCCGACTCATTGAGTTATTTTGAATATACGACACTGCTCGCGATGGTGGTGTATGAGGGATGCGATTACGTCGTATGTGAAGCGGGATTAGGAGGGGAATTTGATGCTACCAATGCCTTTGACAAGGTTTTAAGTATCTTTACCCCCATCGATTTTGATCATGCCGCATTTTTAGGTAACACTATCGATTCCATCGCAACGACCAAATTGCGAAGTATGCAAAATATTGCTTTACTTGGAAAACAAAAACACTCTGATATTGAGTCTATTGCACGTACCATTGCAGATGAAAAAGGGTGCAAGCTCTATACCCTCTCAGAGTGTTTGACTCCGAATATTGAAGCGTCTGCATTGCTCCTTGCCACAAAAAACTCTCTTAGCGAGTATTTACGCGATAATCTGATGTTGGCTATGGTCGCGTATGAGTTGTTAGGATATGAAGCAGATGAATCGCTTTTTGATCAGAACGCTTTATTTGGACGTTTGAGCCGTATAGCTCCGAATATTACGTTGGATGTCGGGCATAACGCTATGGCGGCAGAGTCGATAGCCCTAAACTTTCAAGGAAAAAAAGTAACCCTCATTTATAACACCTACGGCGATAAAGATTACCGAGAGATTTTGAGTATTTTAAAGCCTATTATTGATTCGGTTGAGATTATTGAGGTAGAGGAAGGGCGGATTGTAGAGCGGAGCCTTCTCGAATCGGTATTGCGTGAGTTGAATATCCCCTATCGATCATTTAAAGATATTAAAAAAAGTAAAGAATATTTAGTTTTCGGTTCGTTCAGCGTAGCCGAAACGTTTTTAAAGAGGATAAATGTCACAAGCCCGATGGTATGAGTACCTAAAAAACAATCCGAAAAATCGCCCTGAAATTCTTTTATGTGAGGATGCGAAAGAGGCATCGGAACTGAGCGATGTTTCGACCTTTTTAGAGGTATCACATGTCGTATTACCCGATTTTCGTGCGACTTATATGGACGATTTGCGCCCCTTTAGTGAAGAGTTATTTGCCCTTTTTGCCGCGCTTCGAATCTATTACGCAGCGAGTAAAAAACCGCTTATCATCTCCCCTGTAAAAACGCTCCTCTTTCCGCTCCCAAATCCCTCTTTGCTTCAAAGCGAGACCATTGAGTTTGCATCACGGATCGATTTGGGTGCATTTAAAGAGAAGCTGATCCATTGGGGTTACACCTTTGTCGATATGGTGGAGATGGAGGGGGAGGTATCTCATCGCGGCGATATCCTCGATATCTACGTTCCGAATCAACCCAATCCGTACCGCATCAGCCTGTTTGATGATGAGATCGAAGAGATCAAAGCGTTCGATGTCGAAACCCAGCGTACCGACAAAGAAGACTTAGCGAGTATCGAGGTAACGAGTGCCTTTTTCTCCCTCGATGCACAGCAGTACAAACATTTCGAAAAAGCGATAGCTCAGGCGCAAAGCGACAGCTTTGTCAAAGACATCGCCTCTCTCGGCTTCTGGGTATTAGGAGAACACGGTATTGATCTGTGCGAAGGGAAGAGGGTTGCGCGTATCCGTGAGATGAAAAGCGTTCTCGATGAAGCCTACGGTCTTAATCAGCCGACATTGCCGCGCGAACGGCTAGAAGTCGATATCCTTAGCGAGTCGGAGAAGTACACGCCATTGGGCGGGGGAAATTTCGAGACCCTTCGAAGCGTCCACAAAAACAAAAAGTTCACCCTTATCGCCGCAAGCGACACGCAGCTCAAAGCAGCGGGGATATTTGAGCTCAAAGGGATCACTGTAAAAACCTCAGGGATCGTCCTTAACCTGATCGGACCTGAGGAGATTATTTTCTCCCTCAACCGCCATGAGAAAAAGCGTCGCCGCCGTCGCACTTCCATCCTTCTTGATGATCTGAAAGTGGGCGATTATGTTGTTCACGAAGAGTACGGAGTGGGGATATTTGTCGGGATTGAGCAGGCGGAGATTCTAGGCGGAATCAAAGATCTTGTCGTCATCAAATACATGGGGGATGATAAACTTCTTCTCCCTGTCGAAAATCTCGATTCGATTGATCGCTATATCGCCTCAGGGAGTCTTCCCGTACTCGATCGCCTCGGAAAAGGGAGTTTCGGTAAACTCAAAGAGTCGGTTAAAGCGCGATTGTTCGAAATCGCCTCCGAGATTGTGGGGATTGCCGCAAGCCGCGCTCTTATCAAAGCTTCGGTTATCAATGTCGACGGGGGAGAATTGGATCGATTTCAAGCCGCCGCAGGTTTTGATTATACCCCTGATCAAGCGAGCGCGATTAGCTCTATCATTCGCGATCTCGCTTCGGGGCAGATTATGGATCGCCTCCTCAGCGGTGATGTCGGTTTCGGTAAAACCGAGGTGGCGATGAACGCCATCTTCGCCGCCGCAAAAGGGGGATTTCAATCGCTCCTCGTCGTTCCGACAACCTTGCTCAGTTCCCAGCATTTCCAATCGCTTAAAGCACGCCTTGCTCCGTTCGGTCTACGGGTCGCGAAGCTCGATCGTTTTGTCAGTGCCAAAGAAAAAACGGCAACGCTGCGAGCGCTTGAAGCGGGTGAACTCGATTGTGTCGTCGGAACTCATGCGCTGTTTGGGGTGAGCTGTGCGAAACTGGGGATCGTTATCATCGATGAAGAGCATAAATTCGGGGTGAAACAAAAAGAGAAACTCAAATCGCTCTATGAGAACGTCCATCTCCTCAGTATGAGTGCGACACCGATTCCTCGAAGCCTCAATCAAGCGCTTAGCTCGATCAAAACAATGTCCGAACTCCTCACCCCTCCATCCGAGCGCTTAGGGGTACGGACGTTTGTGAAAAATTACGATGAGAAACTGATCAAAGAGGTAATCTTACGCGAACTTCGACGCGGCGGTCAGGTGTTCTACGTCCATAACTCGATTGATTCGATGATTATTAAATCGGGCGAGCTTAAGGCGATCCTCCCCGATCTGCGTATCCTCATACTCCACTCCCAGATCAGTGCAACCCAAACCGAGGATGAACTCGCCAAGTTCGCGGGCCGCGAATACGATGTCCTTCTCGCCACCTCTATCATCGAATCGGGAATCCATATGCCGACGGTCAACACGATGATTATTGACGGGGCAGATCGTTTCGGGATGGCGGATTTACATCAGTTGCGCGGGCGGGTCGGACGGGGCCATACCGAGGGGTACGCCTATTTCATCGTGGATGATAAAGAGCATCTCACCGAAGAGGCGAAAAAACGTCTTGTGGCACTCGAATCCAATTCGTTTCTTGGAAGTGGCTCGATGTTGGCACATCACGACCTCGAAATTCGCGGCGGAGGGAACCTCGTCGGGGATGCCCAAAGCGGTCACATCAAAAACATCGGATATTCGTTATATCTGCGGATGTTGGAGGATGCAATCAAAATCCTCACCAACCAAACGACGGCCGTGCGTGCTAAAGTGGATATCAAACTCACCGTCAGTGCCTTTATCAGCGATGAAATCGTGAGTGAAGATCGCCTGAGACTTGAGCTTTATCGTCGTCTTAGTCAGTGTGAATCACCAAGTGAGATTTATGAGATTGAAGAGGAGGTAGGGGATCGTTTCGGTAAACCCGATACGCCGACGAAACAGTTTTTTGAGATCATGGTGATTAAACTCCTTTGTATCGAAAAGAAAATAAAAATGGTGAGTAACTACAACCAAAACATCACCATTGAGTACCAAAGCGGCACCAAAGAGACCTTACAAAGTAAGAGTAAAGACGATGATGATCTCATCGGAACCGTGTTACACTATCTTCGCAACGTAAAACCAAAAGGGGTCTAATGAGCTTTTGTTCCTATTTTGATGCCCATTTTTGCCATTCGTGCGGTTGGATCGACTATCATTATGCCGAGCAGTTGAAACTTAAAAGTGATCAATTACACGCACTTCTCAATCGATATCAGCCGGAGGTGTGGCTCAAACCGGCTACATCACCGATCAAAGGATTCCGAAACAAAGCCAAAATGGTGGCGACTCCTACTTTGGAGGGGGTGGTTTTGGGACTCTCGGAAGAGGTCAGTCTGATTGAGTGTCCGTTGTACGATATCAGTATGCAGAAGGTATTGCACACCGTCCAAGAGTGGCTCCGAGAGCTAGGGGTAAAAGGGTATGATGTACGTTTGCGAAAAGGGGAGTTGAAATACGTTCTCCTCACCCGTAGCAAATCGAATAATACGATGATGATCCGTTTCGTTCTCCGTTCTCACGGCATTGTTGCAAGATTGGAAAACGCTCTGGATGATTTACTAAAACGGGCGCCGGAATTAAAAGTGGTTACCGCCAATATACAACCGGTACATATGGCAATTTTGGAAGGGGAGGAAGAGATATTTTTCACGGAACAGCGCCGTTTGGAAGAGAGATTTAACGGTATCCCCCTTTTTATCCGTCCTAAAAGTTTTTTCCAAACCAATCCCGATGTCGCGGAACAACTTTATAAAACGGCCGCCGAGTGGGCAGATGAGAGCAAACCGAAAATTCTTTGGGATCTTTTTTGTGGGGTAGGGGGCTTTGCATTGCATTGCACCGCACCGGAACGGCATATTGTCGGGATCGAAATCGAGCCCGAAGCGATAGAGTGCGCCCGCGATTCGGCGGCTCAGTTAGAGATGAACAATCTTCGTTTCGAATCCCTTGATACGGCGACGTTTAGCGCTACGTCGGGAGCAAAACCCGATCTTATTATCGTGAATCCTCCTCGTCGCGGGTTGGGAGAACAAATCTGCAAATGGCTGATACGCGTTAGTAGTGAACGGATACTCTATTCGAGCTGTAATGTGATGAGCTTGGCTAAAGATCTGGAATCACTGAGCGGCTACAGCGTTCGGCGCGTTCAGCTGTTTGATATGTTTCCGCACACCGTACATTATGAAGTTTTGGTGGAGTTGGTACTCGAATAAAGTTCACCGAACAGATCGAGGTGGGTGAGATAGAGCCTAACTTCAAATTCGATTCTGTGATACTGCGGTTCGATATGAGTGCAGAGATTATAAAAGCTTTTGTTATGCTCTTTCTCTTTGAGATGGGCGAGTTCATGGGTAACGATCATGCGCAAGAACGGCTCAGGTGTTTTTTTAAACAGATGCGATATCCGAATCTCATTTTTGGCTTTGAGTTTTCCCCCTTGTACCCGTGAAACAAACGTGTGGGTTCCGAGTGCTGAGTTTAGATCACGGATTTTGGTGTCATAGAGTACTTTGGAGATAGGGGCGGAACTCCGAAAATGGGTATTTTTAATCTCCATGACGTACTCATAAAGTGTTTTATCGGTATTGTACGGATGGGTGTCGGGATATTTGAGTAAAAGGTGTTCCCCGAGCATACGGCTATCGATCAGGGTTTGAACCTGTGAACGTATCTCTTGGCTGTAGTGGGAAAGATATTTGAGCGGTGTATTCATCGGTCATTAGGGGTAATTTGATTCTCTAGATGGATGATATGTCCATGATGATTATGGTGAACCGTCACCCATTGGCTCTCCACACACGCTTGCAAGTGTGTATCATCTACTTTAAAATAGTTTGAATAATCACGTGAAGTATAGATCAAATGCTCACTGGGTGCTTGATGTCTATTCAATCTGGAGAGTATAAAGAGAACCACAGGCGTTGTGATTAACATGAACAGTGCATGCTCGAACGTTACGCTGTGAATATTATCGTAAATCCAACCCGATATCTCTTCAGGCGGTACTTTCAACGTAAGGATTCCGTAAAAAACGATGAGTAGAGGTTTCCATAAATAGATAAAACCGACCCACAGTAAAAAAGTTATGATATCCCAGATCAATCGTTTGGTTTTCGGTAACTCGCGACGTTTGTTGATAATTAAGGTTTCAATAGACATCTTAGATTTTTTTCTCCAACTGTTGATGTGCACCGCGATCGGGACTGACCCATCTGGCACGACCTTTTTTACTGAATAAAACTTTCGGAAAAGCCGTTACGGCGGTAAAGAGATTCAGTAGCCAATAGGCAAAAGGGTACCAAATCATCCAAAAATAATTTTTACCCAAACCTTCATCATAATGACCGTCCAACCATTTACTGACCGCAAATTGTATTAAACAAGCACCGATTAAAATGACACTGCTTTGGTCAGGCAAAATAGGAGATTGCTGAGGCATTAAATAATTGATAGGTGCAAACAAACTGATAAACCAGACTAAAAAAACCAATGCCATGCTATACGCCCACAGCGTACTTAACATAAGCTCAGTCATGAGACCCCAAAGATGGGTTTGTTTATGTGAGAATAAAACTTTAAAATTTTTCAGCATCACTTGAACGCCGCCCATAGCCCAACGGAGACGTTGTTTCCATAGCCCTTTTAATGTCTCAGGCATTAAAATCCACACTAGCGCGCGAGGTTCAAAGCGGACATCCCAACCGTTGCGTTGCAGCTTCCACGTAATATCGATATCTTCCGTCAGCATATCGGGGCTCCAATAGCCCACCTCATGTACCGCCGCTTTTCGAAAGCCGGTAATGACCCCCGAAACGGTGAATATCCGTCCAAAACTGCGCTGGGCACGTTTGATCATCCCCACAATAGAAGAAAATTCACCCACCTGAATTTTCCCCAATAACGTCGTCCGATTTCGTATTCTCGGGTTACCCGTTACCGCGGCAACTTGAGGGTAGCGGATAAAATGTTTGACCATCCAGTAGAGACAATATTTATCCAGCAAGGCGTCTCCGTCAATGCACACTAAATACTCATACTTAGCCATTAATGCACCTGCTTGAAGACCTAACGCTTTACCCTGATTTTCAGCTAAGTTAACCACTTTTAATTTCGGATTGGTTTTTGCCAACTCGAGTAATATCTCTAACGTATTATCTTTGCTGCCGTCGTTAATCGCGATTACTTCAAATTCGGGATATTCCACGTTAAGAGCATAGGTGATGGTTTCGATTGCATTTTGTCCTTCATTGTAGCAAGGGATTAAAATACTCACCCCTTGCCAGTTCTCTTTGTCTCTAAGCGGGGGAATGATATTTTTGAGATAAGGTTTTTCATTTTTGTAATAAAAAAAGATTGCTCCGATAATCCATAAACTGGACATAAAGAGGGGATAATAAAAGACATATCCCAATACAAAGTGCCAGAGTGAATGCCAAAATAGTTCGAATGTCATCATCGGCTCTTTGGGGTAGTATTATTCGGTGTAGATAGATGCATATAGACCGGTTTTTTTGTGAATGCCTCTTTGATCGTATCGGCATTCGGAATGTTTTTAAATACATTATCGGGATAATACGCCATATGATGCACTCCTAAAGCATACAAATGAGTTATTGTATCACTCAACTCCTGTGATGAAATCGGTTCATCGTTTTTTCTCCAATTGAGCGTTTGAAGCTCCATTACCGTCCGTTCCAAGCCACACTCTTCTTGCTTTACCCGTTCAACGATTTTATCGTAAAATTGTCGTGTATCACTCGCTTGTTCCATATACGGCATCGCCATGATGGCAGTGTAATCGTATCGTTTGATAGATGCACTCAAACCTTGTCCATACCACTCTTGCGCGTATTCGTTGAGTGCCACTTGAGCGTATAAATTACGGGCCGTTTTTACCTCCGGATGAGCATCTCTTATGATCTGCGCCAGTTGCATCGCAAAACCGTCTAAATGGTCTGTTTTTAGGTTACTCCATTTTTCATACTGTGCTCTATCCGCTCGAATTTTGGTCACACTCGGTGCCAATCCCCATTTTTTATACTGTTTGCGTGCCGCTTTACTGTCATCTTCATAATCGGATAATGTCACGTCATCATGAAACAATATGCCGTCAATGCGGGGTGATACGGCCAAATCTTCATAAATCTCTTTGATAACTTTTTGTGCTTTGGAAGAAAACGGCGAGAGTCTAGGATAACCCATGTTGAGATGAGTCTGATCGACTTGTAACGTCACTACGGTGTCGTTGGCGGCTGGATGGGTTTTCGGTAATTGCCACGCCATCATCGGCATCCATGCATACAGACGTTTAACTTGGGTACGGGTGACTATTTGCCACGCTACACGGTTAAACAGATCGGCACGCATCGGAATATGGCGATTGGGGAAATAGACATAATCGGCAGCACCGTTGCCATCAGGGTCGGCAAAAGCTTGTAAATAGACCGTGTTAACCCCCAGTTTCTTGATCCGATCGAGCAAATCACCCAAATTTCTCTCCTGCTGTGCAGGATCGGGATCGTACATATAATCCAAATCGATATGGGCCGCTTTAGTGGTACGATCGTTATCGATCAAATTGGCATTGCGTGAGCGGATGTTTTGCTCTAACTCTTTGAGGGTCATGCTTTTATCGATTAATATCCGTCGAAGTCCCCATAAAGGGGTGAGCTTGGTATTGCTCCCATCATCCAAGGTTAACCCGACCTCCATTCCCAAATGCTCTGCGAGGGTACGTGAGGCTTTATTGTAATACCCATACGGCCAAACCATTACACGGGGTTTTTGCCCCGTATACGCTTTTAAAAAGCGGTTATTTTCCGAGAGATCGTTAGTGATTCGTTGCCGATACGCTTTCTCGTCTTCATACCTTTTTTTATCACTCAGCCACTGGCGTGTGATCATGGCCGGCTGCATATTCCCCTGCGGATTACCTTGAATCCCTTTGTGTAAAAAGTAGCTGTGACTGCCGATCTCTACCAATCCGCTGTTCACCATCTCTTTAATCTCCGCTTGGCTGAGGAACTTATCGCGCGGTATCATTTGCCCGTCAAAATTTACCGTATTGTTGGCATCCATCCAACTTCCGACCAATGCGATGACAACGGGAATTTTATATTTCTTGATGAGCGGATAGGCATTCGCATACACCGATTGATACCCATCATCGAACGTCATTAAAACGGCTTTTTTAGGTAAGGGCTTTGCGTGTTTTCGATACGCCAAAATATCATTGATACTGATAAAGTGATAACCCTCATCTATCAACCAATGGATTTGTTCTTCAAAGTGAGAAGGGGTGACCGCGTAGGTTGAATCGAGAGTCTCGCTTTTATCGGCGATTTCATGATAGCTTAGGACGGTAAACTCGTTTGGGTTTTGATCGCGACTGCAAGGATTCGGTAATTCGGTTGCCATGGCATAACTGCCGAAAATAGCGCCGAGTAGTAAAAGAGATTTGAGGATCGATTTGTGCATAGAATGAGTGTGCTTTGTTTTAAATTTTAATTGGAAATTATACACCATAACCCCTTTTACCTCCCCAATTTTACCCGTCGAACTAAAGTGCGTAAGGTCAGTTATAGTATAGTTTCACCACATTACGCAAAGGTTCGGGATGGAACACCAAAAGATCGACGTCCTCGTCGCAAAGATCAAAGCACTCGAATCGGAGCTAGAATTAGAACTCCAGCAGGAATATGAAAAATTTACCTGTGAAATTACAAAAAAACGGGAAGAGATTCTCGCTTCGTATCGGCATGATCGTGAGGGGTTGCTTCGTTATCTCGCGACAACCCCCATTTTACATCTATTGAGTGTCCCGATCATCTGGTCGGTGTTAATCCCAGCGTTGATACTGGATGCTTTCGTGAGT
Source organism: Sulfuricurvum sp. (assembly GCF_031427015.1). Classification (GTDB taxonomy): domain Bacteria; phylum Campylobacterota; class Campylobacteria; order Campylobacterales; family Sulfurimonadaceae; genus Sulfuricurvum. The sequence goes on from NZ_JASJOW010000002.1 coordinate 526,847, forward strand.
GTTTATCAGTGGGTCTGTTTTCCGATCTATAAGATCGCAAAAGTTAAACGGAGGGATTACATCATCATCGATCGTCACCGTTTAGGGTATCTTAACGCAATTGAAAAACTTAACTGCCTCTATTGCAGTTATTTTAACGGACTGATGGGGTATATCAGCGAGATTGCGGGTCGAACGGAACAATACTGGTGTCCGATCCGTCACGCAACGCGGGTCAAATCGATGCATAACAATTATAAAAAATTCTTCGATTACGGAGACAGTGATAATTTTCGTCAGAGAATAACAGAGCTTAGAGAAGATCTCAAAGAGGAGAAAGAGTGAAAATAGCTTTTATCGGAGATATCGTCGGACGTCCGGGACGGATGATGATAAAAGAGCATCTTATGAAGCTCAGACGCGAACACGGTATCGATTTCGTCATCGCCAACTACGAAAACGCTTCGCACGGTTTCGGGGTGACGATGAAAAATGCCCAAGAGTTGTTAGTGATGGGGATCGACTGCATGAGCGGCGGAAATCATACGTGGGATAAAAAAGAGATCCTCCCACTGTTGGAGACATTACCGCTTCTGCGTCCTCATAACTATCCCGATGGGGTTAAAGGGACGGGGTGCCGTATCTTCGACGTTGCGGGAGAGAAACTTGCCATCCTCAACATCATGGGACATTACGGGATGCCGTATGTCGATAACGCCTTTCGATGCGCCCGCGACACCGTAGCACAGCTCAAGAACGACGGAGTGGAGCATATCTTTCTCGATTTCCACGCCGAAGCCTCCAGTGAGAAACGCTCTATGTTGATGTTACTCGCGGGAGAGGTGAGCGGTATTATTGGAACCCATACCCACGTGGGGAGCGATGATTTCCAGATTGTCAAAGGGACGGCGTACCTTACCGACATCGGTTTGAGCGGTTGTCGCGACAACGTTATCGGAATGGATTCGAAAGTGCCGTTAGAGCGGTTTATCACGGGGGTATCGGGACGGTTCGAAGTACCTGAAAAATGCCGCAAGATTCTCCAAATTGCGATCATGAATCTCGAAGAGGGGAAATGCAGTGAAGCGTTTAAACTCAAAATATTCGATGACGGGCGTGTTTACCGAACCGATGCGTGGATCGAGGAATAAATGGAGCTTCACGACTCTTTTGAACTTTTTAGTGCATTAGAACGTCTTAAACTTCTCGAAAACTCTCCGCCGCTTTGGTGGCCTGCCTATGGAACTTTTGAAGTCGTAGTGGGTGCCATTCTCACCCAAAATACCCAATGGTCACGGGTTCAAATCTCTCTCGATAATCTTCGTAATAACGGACTCTTATCTCCTGATGCTCTCGCCCATTGCGATGTTGAGATATTGATGGAGCTGATCCGTCCGAGCGGTTTGTTCAAAGCCAAAGCCCAAAATATTATTCGCCTTTCTCGTGCCATGATGGACGATTTCGGGGATTTCGAGACGTTTGCCCTCAGCGTAGACCGTGAATGGCTGTTGAGTCAAAAAGGGATCGGTCTTGAGAGTGCAGATTCGATATTGTGTTACGCCTGTGCGCGTCCCGCGATGGTCGTCGATAGCTACACGGCACGATTACTGGGTGCATTCGGGTATGAGTTCGAGAGTTATGATGAGTTGCAGGAGTGGTGTGAAGAGGGGGTGAGAGGGTATTTCGACAGTGTTCAGTTACCTGCGGCTTTTGCGCGGTTTCATGGGATGATAGTGGAGTATGTGAAGAGCAATAGTAAGGGGAAAGTGGTGGTAATTACTGAAACTCTTGAAATCAGATAATTTATAATTTTGCTCAATATAATAGCTTTTAGATATAATTTAAAAATATTTATTTTAATTATATGGAGTATAAATGATTTACGCAGGATTTTGGCGGAGATTTGGAGCATATTGGATTGATGCAATTATTCTTCTCCCTCTTTCAGGGATTATTTATCTAATGAATGATTATTATCGGTTGGCTCAATTGTATTATTTTGTACCAAATGAATTATTTTTGATTTGGTTTGATGTCTATTTATTACGAAAATATGGTGGGACTCCCGGCAAACTCCTTATGAAACTTCGTGTCACAATGCTAGATGGGGCTAGGATCACTTTAAAGGCAGCATTTTTAAGATATATAGTTTTATTCATTCTTATGATTATTGCAGGAGTAGGTGGAATAATTGCAAAATTAAATATTACTGATGAGCAATATTATTCATTTAGCTATATAGAAAAAGGTCAAAAATTAATTGAATACGGACCTTTTTGGCAAGAATATATTATTATAATGATTCAAATATGGATTTTTAGCGAATTTATAACTATGATGTTTAATAAAAAACGTCGAGCTGTTCACGACTTTATGGCTGGAACGGTAGTTGTTAAAGTAGATACTAAAACACCTCTTTAACCCGTCCCACTACCCCGCTCATCAACCGTATTTTTTCGTTTGTGCTATAATTTCCATAATGAATTTACAAGGAGTATAGAATGCGTACACTGACACTTAAAATCAGTGATGATTATTTCGATCGATTTGTTGCATTTGTGGATATGCTCCCGAAAAAAGCGGTAAAAATTACCGAAGATAAAAAGTCCAAAGAGATCGAAACATTTCAAAACAATATCAAAGAAGCTTTTGACGATGTCAAAGCCGGACGGGTAAAAAGTATCCGAACAATCAAGTGAAAAAACTCTCCTCCGTCGTTATCCTCGAAACCGAAAAATTTTCCAAATCTGTAAAAAAACTCAAAAAACGATTCCGACATATCGAAGATGATTGTGCAGAGTTTGTTGAACACATCGAGCATGAAGAAGATTTAGGGATTCATTTGGGTGATGGGGTGTATAAAGCACGTATTGCCAACTCAGACAAAAAAAGCGGCAAAAGCGGTGGCTATCGACTCATCACCTATTTAAAACTCATTGATAATGAGCTTTACTTATTGTTTATCTATGATAAAAGTGATTTCGAAAACCTCAGTGAAAATGAGATAGATGCGTTAGTATTGGCTTCATTCAAATAACACTTAAAACACCTCTTTAACGCGTCCCACTTCCCCGCTCATCAACCGCACTTTAATCCCATGAGGATGATTCGGTGATTTGGTGAGGATGTCACGAACCACCCCCTCTGTTAATCTCCCCGTCGATTGATCCTCTTTGAGGACGATACTCACCCGTTTACCCGACATAATATTTTTCCGCTCTTTGCCGTCCATAGTTGATCCTTTTTCTTATGGATGCAATGATACCGCAATAGTCGATAAACGGTATGTGAACGGCAAACGCGTTATAATTTCATATCTATTTACAATTTTAGGAGAATCAATGATTCGTTTCGCAATGCTCTCAATAGTGACAATATTACTTTTTAGCGGATGTACGGTAAAAGAGTTTGGTGACGGTGTGAGTGATGGTATCGATGATGTGAAGCGTGTAGTTCGCGGGACCAATAACTAATCCCGCATTCTCTTTAGCACGCCAATACTTCGATAACGTCTACCCCCTTAGGGACGAGACATAAAAAACTATACGTTTCCTCTCCGAGTGTCTCATAACTGTGAGGCACCCCCGCAGGGATCAGTAACACATCTCCCGCTTCCGCTTCAATCGTTTTATCTCCGATCACGACACGCGCCCGACCGCCGAGGACGTATTGTTCATGCTCAACCGTGTTGGTATGCAGCGGCATATGACCCCCTGCGTCGATGGTAAAGTTACGCATGGCAAAATTGGGGGATTCATCGGGAGATAGGAGCATTTTCATACTAACCCCTTTTCCCGCTTTTTGGGGAATCGCTTCGATAGTCTCGATATGTTTGTGCAGATACATAGTTACCTCGTTATGGTTAAGTACGAAAGAGTAGCACAGGAGAGTTAAAAAATGAGGGATTTATTCTCTCCCGCATAAGCGGGAAAGCAAAAATTGAGAGAATTAAAAATAAAATGTAGCTCTAATGTACGATTTCATAATTAATCCTTATTCTCTTATTTGACAGTCATTTTATTGATGACATAATTAACGCCTTGAACATCCTCGGTCAGCTTGCTAACCAAATCCTTTTCAGCTTCGTTACGTGCCTGACCGCTGAGTGTGACTACCCCATTATTAGTGGTAACACCGGTTCGCAATACACCGGTAGATTTATGCATCATCAAGGTCATTTTTACTTGAGCCGTAATGGAAGCATCATCAATTTTTTCACCAATGGTATTGGTTGATTTTGCCAAGGTCATTTCATTTTTGACCCCTCTTACCCCTTCAATATCTTTGGCATATTCTGTAGTAAGCTCTTTTTGTGCAGGGCTAACTGCTTCGCCTTTTAAGGTTACGATTCCATCTTGTACAGAAATATGGGTATTTGTGGCATCAACATTACTGTGAAATACGAGTGCGGTTTGCACTTTCATTTTAAGCCACATATCGGATTTATCACTTTTGAGTACAATAGTATTGTCCACGCTTTTGACTCCGGGGAGTGCTTCTGCAACGTTTTGAGCCATTGGTATGTGTGTCTCATCCAAAACGTTACCCGATAAGATAACTGCCCCGTCTTTTGAACTGATTTTGATATTTTCATCAGTTAAATAGGTTTTATAGACATAGCTCTTTTTAAATGATGATTCAATACGATCATCTGTTTCAGATGCGAATAGTGGGAGAGTTGTCGCTATTAAAACAGCTGCAACTATCGCTGTATTCATGGCATTGGTACGTTTAATTAATTTCATAATATTTCCTTGGTATTAGTTTTTTGTCAATGACGTTGAAAGAAATGTTTTCATAACATTTAAATATAGGGCTTACTACAATGATCGAATGCTTTTCCTCTCAGGTGCATTCTAATATGCCTAATTAGCAATTATTGTTTTTTAAATATATCGCTTGTATCTTGCAGGGCTGTTCCTAAGGAATTCCATGTACTTTCGATACCCTCTTTGAGGTGCTCCCACGCATCGTTCCCAGCTGTGTCAAGCTCTTTTAGCTTCTCTTTTGTCGTATCAACCATCTGTTGAAGTTCATCTACGTGCTCATTGTATTTAATTCGGACATCGGCTGCAGAATTTTTTACTTCTGCTTTGAACTCGACGAGTTTGGCTTGAGCCAATTCCAATTCGGCATTCATTTTTTGTTTATAGGCTTCTTTTGTACTCATAATAGTTCCTTTTAAGTGTGGCGATCCAAAGGGTTCAGAGGTTCATCCCTCTGAACTACGAAACGAAGGTATCAAGCTGTCAAATACAACAGCACATGATTGGAGGTGAGTCTTAAGTGGGATTTATAGTTTTCGTCCCTGAATGATACGAATGAGAAGTACCACAACCGCAATAACTAAAAGAATATGGATAAAGCCACCCATTGTATAGGAGGAGACAAAGCCGAATGCCCAGAGGACAATGAGAAGGATTGCAATAGTTTCAAGCATGTTTTCTTCTTTAGCGTGTCGTAAATGATGCAGACCAATGTCTGCAGCTCTAATATTACGCGTCAGTGCTAGACGTTATGCTATTTTAGTTTATTCAGTAATAAACCAATACATATTTGATAACAGAGTACAACCGGACAACTTCATGACATATAAATAAATAAAATTAATAATAATTCTATTTATTAATGAAATATAAATAAAAATGGATAGTTGTAATATAAAGTATTTAAGTGATCTTGCTGGGATAGACTGAATTCAGTGAGAAATCACAATAGAAAATATAAGGAATAATTATGAAAAGATTGAAAATGATAAGTACTGTCGTTGTTGCAATGACAGTTCTCGCTGGATGTACTGCAAAAGCTCCTACTACGGGTGATTTTATGCGTATGCATGCCGCAGATGAAAAAGCAACAGGGATAGATCAAAAAGAGATAGCTAAAAATTGGGATAAGGGGTTGGCCTTAAAAAAATCAGGTGAAAAATTGGTCAAACATGGCGAAGAACTGGTTAAATCAGGTGATAAAGATATTACGACGGGTAAAAATGAGATTGAACAAGGGAATAAAGATATTATCGAGGGGACGAAACTGACCGATGAAAGCGAACGTGTGTTTCATGAAAAATACCCTGATTTAAAACTCGACATTAAATAGTTATACTACTCTCACGGCTGCTTCTTAACGTACGTATCGGAGAAGTTGCCCTTTAAAAGGGAGAGTAAGGTAAGTAGTATCCAGCGGTTTACTCTGGGTATGGGAAAAATCGAGGGTGAGCATTTTTTTACTGAAATGAGAGTGGTTACCACGCCCCGGATCGACAATGATCACTTCGCAATGCTCTTTGGTATGGCGATCGATAAATCCCGCTAAAAGGTTAATATGGTCTCTCTCATAGAGGAGATCACTTCCGATAATAAGATCGAATTCACCCAGCGTATCGTCAAAATCCCCCCATCCGGTGCGGGTAAAAGGGATAAGTTTGTCGTTATTGATACGGACGTTTTCATCCATGAACCGTTTTGCTTCGGGGTGGTAATCGGTAGCGGTGATGTTCGCCGAACGGTGGTTGAGGACGAGGCTAGCGAGACCGATACCGCATCCTACCTCTAAAATCCGTTTTCCCGCAATGTCGAAGTCGCTCATCAGATGGGCGAGAATTTTACTCGAATCCCAGATCACGCCGAACAACGGCCATGATGCGGAGGATATTCCGAGATTGTGTGCCATATTGTCGGTATCGTAATATTGTTGGGTATCTCTGAGGGTTCGGACGTGGATGTCAGCGTTGATAAATTCGAGGGTTTGATAACGGAATCGTAAAGGTGAGGGCATAGCTACCTTGCGCTTACGCGCGAAGGTTTAGCCACGAGGGAGGATTGTCGAAACTGAGTTCACTTTCGTGCCAGTCGGTTTTTTCACTGTTGCGGGCGTGGAGTTGACCGCCGATAAGGGTGTATTGTAACCCTGTAACGTTACTGGTAAGCTTTTTACCTTCTTTTAATGCGCTCAAAACGGCTTCTTTGCTTTCCATGGGGGTCCTTTAAAATCGGCTTGGAAAAACACCTAATAGTGTCTTTAGTAAAATGATTTCGGGAAAAAATGGAATCTTCCGCATAAATGCGGAAAGCTTTAGGGGATTGCAAAGGACAAAATTGTCCTTGCCATCTAAATGAGCTTAGCTCATTTAGATGTGTAACACAAGTAGAAGTTACAGAGCTGTAACGTTTTCTGCTTGTGGACCTTTGTCACCTTGACCTACTGTGTAAGTCACTTTTTGACCTTCGTCAAGAGAAACACGGCCATAACCAGTGCTGTTGATTTGACGGAAATGTACGAATACATCTTTGCCGCCGTTATCTTGTTGGATAAATCCAAAACCTTTTTCGCTGTTGAACCATTTAACGGTTCCGTTTAGTACGTCTGCCATAGTAAACCCTTTGTGTTGTTATACACTTCGTTGCCGAGGTGGTCGAAAATATAAAGTGGAGTATTCTTATGGTAGATCGTACTGTTAACTAAAAGGTCTTCAATAAAAAGCAAACCAAAGATGAAACTCTAAATCATCTTTCTGTAAGGGTATTGTAGCTGAAAAAAAACTTAATAGCAAGGAAAGTTATTAAACTTTAGACTGCACCGTAATTTTGGTTGCTTCGAACAGCTCCGCCGCTTTTTGAATCATCGGCTCTTTGAGGACATCGCTGCCGTCAAACTCTTTTATACTGGTTTCATCACACGCGCTTACACAGCTCCCTACGCCGATTTCAGCCTCTTCTACCATCGATGCGGGTTCAGGAATCGGTTCGAGGGTACTGATCTCTTCAAGAGGAGGCGGAGGGGAAATCTCTTCGGCTGTTTTGGTACACGCTTGAGATTTAATCTGGGTAGTGACTCCGTAAATCTCTCGGACAAATTGGCGGATGATCCCGAAACTGTTTTTCAGAAGCTCTTTGTCTTCACCTTCGGCACAACTTTCCCATGTCAGAGTATCCTCTTCAAAAGAGAGGAATTGGACGTTATTTTTAAAACAGACTCCCAGCTCACCGCTTCGATCACTAATACGTTCACATAATTGTTCGTACGGGGATTTTACCGCAGGGGGTGTCGGGGTAACATGAATGGTCGGTGTTTCGCTGACACTTGCGGCGATAGGTGTTTTTGTCGGTATATGGGTAACACGGGATTCGAGAGACTCGATCATCTCATCAATCTCTTTGATTTTGAGCGCTTCAATCATTTTAAAGAGTACGAGGCTCACCACAAATCCACCGTCGGCATTGATCGCAAAAAGGGTTTTGGCATCGCTCAAGATTCGGAAAAACCGCTCGATAACCAGAGGACTGAAACGGTGATCCCCCTCATACAGCCGCTCTTTGAGATAGGCGATTAGTTCATCGACGACCATTTCCGACTCATACGCTTCGAGTTCTTGAAGCATTGATATGAGGCTTGTACGGTCTTTGGCAAAAATAGCGTCGAAAAGACGGCTGATATAATCGGGATCGAGAAGCCCCAACATATCGGCAACGGTTTTAACGTCCACGAACCCTTTGGAGTAGATGATGGCTTGATCGAGTAGGGTGAGGGTGTCGCGCAAACTTCCTGAACCGCTGCGGGCGAGAATATCGAGTGCTTCGGCTTGGTACTCGATATTCTCCAAATGGAGGATATGGCTGAGATGATGGACGATATTCGGGTGGCTGATCCGTTTGAACCGAAAATGTTGCGTGCGGCTGAGAATCGTCGGCGGCAGTTTTAGCGGATCGGTCGTCGCGAGGATAAATTTGACATATTCAGGCGGCTCTTCGAGGGTTTTAAGGAGAGCATTGTGTGCCTCTTTGGTGAGCATGTGCACTTCGTCGATGATGAAGATTTTGACATTGGCGCTCGCAGGGCGGTATTTGGTGTGTTCGATTAGGTCGCGGATATCGTCGATTTTACGGCTGGAAGCCGCATCCATTTCGATAATGTCGATATGACGCCCTTCGTTTGCCATGACACAGTGGCTACACACATCGCATGGGCTGGAAGTGGGGCCGTTTTCGCAAATAAGTGATTTCGCAAAAATCCGTGCCGTAGAAGTTTTTCCCGAACCGCGAAGTCCTGAGAAAAGGTAGGCATGAGAGAGCCGTTTTGAATCAAGTGCGAGAGAGAGGGTTTGAGAGATACTCTCTTGACCGATCAGCTCTTCAAAACGTCGAGGGCGGTATTTAAGTGCTAGTACTTCGGATGTGCTCAATGGAGACCTCTTTGATTCTGAGTGATAAAGTTTACCGTGCTTAGGGTAAAAATTATATTATAGGGCTAGCCACTCTTTTGCGACGCGGCGAAGCCCTTCGGGATTTTCGGAGGCAAAAAATTTAAGGCTTGTATTTTCAAAACGTTTTGTAAAATCGTAATGGCTCTCCAGATATTCGACAATCGCTTCACCGGAGTGGATAAGGGAGCTTTTCCCCTCGAAATAGTTGTCAATCGCACGGGCGACTAACGGAAAATGGGTACATCCGAGGATAATCGCATCGGGTGTTTTATCTAAGTCACGAAAATAGTGGCGGAGGGTGCTTTGAAGTACTTCACCCTCGTACAGCCCCTCTTCGACGATCGGAACAAGCAAAGAGGTCGCGATGGCACTAAGATTTTTGTATCCCAATTCGTGCAGCTTTTTTTCATAGGCTCTTGATTTGACGGTTGCTTTGGTTCCTAGAATGAGGATATTGGCCTCGGTGGAGGGGATGGCATTTTTAAGAGCCAGTACCCCCGGGTCGACCACTCCGATAACGTCGCAGTCACTGTGCTCTCTCATCTCATCGAGAGCATAGGCACTGACGGTATTGCATGCGGTGATGAGGAGATCGATTTCAAAGTTTTTAAAAAATTCGAGGGCTTCGAGCGAGTAGCGGATGATGGTGTTTTGATCTTTGACGCCGTAGGGGACGCGGGCGGTATCGCCGAAGTAGATAATCTCTTCAAAGAGCTTATGTTCCAACAGCGATTTGACGACGCTTAACCCCCCGACACCGCTATCAAAGACGCCGACTCTCATCTTATTTGGTCGACTCGTTCATGCTATCAAGAAACTCGATATTCGATTTGCTTTTGAGCATGGTGTTATAGAGGAAGCGGAGGGCTTCGACTTCATCCTCTTGTTTGTGCAACATAGAACGAAGGACAAATACTTTTTGTAACACATCCGGTCCGAGGAGGAGCTCCTCTTTGCGGGTCCCCGATTTGAGAATATCGATAGCCGGGAAGATACGACGATCGGAGATTTTACGGCTGAGGACAATCTCGGAGTTCCCCGTCCCTTTAAACTCTTCAAAAATAACTTCATCCATACGGCTTCCCGTTTCGACGAGAGCGGTGGCAATAATGGTCAAACTTCCGCCGTTTTCGATGTTACGCGCCGCTCCGAAGAATCGTTTCGGTTTGTGCAATGCGTTGGCATCGACTCCCCCTGAGAGAACTTTTCCCGAACTCGGCGTTACGGTATTGTACGCACGGGCAAGGCGGGTGATCGAGTCGAGAAGGATCACGACGTCTTTGCCGAGTTCGACGCGACGTTTGGCACGTTCGATTACCATTTCAGCAACTTTGACGTGGTTTTTTGCCGGTTCATCAAACGTTGAACTGTAGACTTCCCCTTTGACGGAGCGTTCCATATCGGTAACCTCTTCGGGGCGTTCGTCAACGAGAAGAACCATCAGTTCGATTTCGGGGTGGTTGTTGGTGATACCGTGGGCGATCTCTTTCATCAGCTCTGTTTTACCCGAGCGTGGAGGTGCGACGATCAATCCGCGCTGTCCTTTACCGATAGGGGCAAACAAATCCATCATTCGGCCGGTAAGTTTGGTCGGTTGGTATTCAAGTTTGATCTGCTCTAACGCATAGAGCGGAGTGAGGTTTTCAAAGAGGGGACGTTTTTTAGACTCTTCGGGAGGGAGGTAGTTGATTGCTTCGACTTTGAGAAGGGCATAATAACGCTCTTGATCTTTCGGTGCACGGACTTGTCCCGTAACGATATCCCCGTTACGCAGAGCAAAGCGGCGGATTTGGGTGCTGGAGACGTACGCATCGTGCATGGAATCGCTGAAGCTTTGGTCTACCGCACGCAAGAAGCCGTAGCCGTCTTGCATAATCTCCAAGATTCCGGTGAAGAGGATGAATCCTCCCTGCTGAACTTGTGTTTTGAGAATTTCAAAAATCAAATCCTGACGTTTGAGTTCATTCGGGTCTTCAATACTTAAAGAGGTAGCGATCTCGAGGAGATCTTCCAGTTTTTTAGTACGTAGGGCTTCAATCGTGAATCCGTCAACCGGTATATGGGTACGGTTTTTCGAGTTATTTCGAGGAGTTTTTGCGGTATCGCTCATGCGTGGAATGCCTTAAAGTGTGTGGATTTAATCGGCGAGTTTTAGGTGAGATGTCATTGACAGGTCATTGTTTTGTTCCGACATTATAAACTATCGCTTGGCGCGTTGTCAAGAAAGGTAATTTTTCTAAAGAGATTTGTTAAAAAAGCTTCAGATTTAATTTAAGTGCAATCATACTTCCTTGCGTAATAAAGTCGAGGATAAAATATTTATGGCGGTAATAGAGCATCGGCATAAAGGCAATATTCGTATTGTCTTTTCCCTCCGTACACTCGACTGATCGTAGAGCGTCGAAACAATAGCCTCGTTGATAGCCGACTACACCGTAAATGCCAAAAGAATCAATCAGGTCGTAACGGTATCCAAGGGCGATGATGTCGGTAGTTTTATCACGGGAGTTTATAAAATGCAAGTAGGCGAGGGTATAGCGTTGATCAAGCACCGCTTCCGCACCGAAGGCGTTATGGTCTTCATTGTATTTCTTGCCGCTCTCAGTCGTGCCGAAATGGTGCGATACCATTCCTAGGGTTGCGTAGAGTTCAATCTCTTCGCCGGCAAGAGGGGATAGAAGCAAAAGGAACATCAGCAAGATTTTCATGTAAAAGATTTTATCGCAAATATCGAAAAATGATCGATTCGCAATAAAGATGTGAACGGTTTTTGCTATGTCTGTTTTAGAAAAAGCTATCAACATATTTTAAAAGGTTCACTTTGCTCGATTTTTTTAAAAAGAAAACCGAAGAAACTCCGACGGCATCAGCCGTAGAGACTCCAAGAGATTTTACCAATTCGATCGGTATGGAGTTTCTCTACATAGATGGGGGAGAGTACATGATGGGTCGTAACCCGCAGTACACTGAGGGGGGAGATGTAGAGTCTCCCGACCATCCCGTAAAATTAAGCGGATTTTGGATTGCCAAATATCCGGTGACCCAAGAACAGTATTTTAAACTGACCCGTGTCAATCCCTCTTATTTTAAGAACGATAAAGTTGAAGAGGAGAGCTCTCGTCGCCATCCGGTGGAACAGGTGAGTTGGTTTGATGCTAAAGCGTATGTGGAACTGCTCAACCGTTACGAGGGGAAAACCCGCTTTTATGCATTGCCGACCGAAGCACAGTGGGAATATGTCACCAAAGCAGGGGGTAATACCCGATTCTCTTTCGGCGATTCGGAAGCCATGCTCGATGATTATGCGATCTATGAGTACAGCTCGAACGGCAAAACGGCGATAGTGGACGGTAAACTCCCGAATCGATTAGGGGTTCACGCACTTTTGGGGAACGTATGGGAGTGGTGTGAAGATGACTTTTTCGCCAATTACAACGGCGCCCCGAGTGATGGAAGTCCGCGTATCGGCGGAGCAGAGGGGGAATCGTTTAAAGTACGCCGCGGCGGAAGCTATAAAACGGGTTATTTGTGCCTGCGCAGTGCATTTCGAGGGTATTCACGTCCCGATTTGATTTCTAACGATATTGGATTTCGTCTTGTTATTAACGGAAATCCGTTTAAATAAACTCTCCGCTCTCATAAAGCCATTTTCCCTCTTCTTTTAAAAAGCGGCTTTTCTCTTTGAGGATACCGCTATCGAGCCTCGCTTCAAACGTGACAAAGGCTTCTGCGTCTCCATTTATAAATGCATCGATGTTTAATCCGATAAACTGAGTATTTTGAGAGAAATCCAAAATGCTTTTTCTCCAATACTCTTTATCCTCTGTGTAATCAGGGTTGTTCGGATGGGTGGTTGCCATAATATACTCGGCTAATGAAAGGGAAAACGCGCTGTAGCGTGAACGCATAAGACGCAGGGCATTGGAGGGGAATATCCCTTTATGGTACGGAAGACAGCATTTTTTGTACTTTTCACCGCTGTGACAGGGGCAGGAGGCATTGTTTGAAATTTTCATGCCGTATCTTACAAAATGCCATCTTTTTAACCTCTTAGCTGAGCTAAGTTATAATCGCTTTTATGATGTATGAAATAACAACCCTTATTACCTTCGCGGCCGCCGGAACATTTGGATGGATGTGGAATCAATCCCGTCAACATTACGCTCTGCTTGAAGCACGTGCGTTACAGCTGCAAGAGTTGTACGCCCAAGAGCAGATGCTAAAATCAAAAATACAAACGCAATTGGAGACGACTCTACAAGAGTACCATTCGCTAGAACGGGATTACGCGGTGCTGCACACCCGTCATGAGGAATCCTCACGCTCTTTCGAAGAAAAAATTCGTCTTTTAGACGAAGCAAAAGTGCAGATGAAAGTGCAATTTGAACAGTTGGCGGCGCAGATTTTCGAACAAAAAGCGAAAACGTTTGATGAAGCGCATACCAAAGGGCTTGATTTGCTCCTCAAACCCTTTCGTGAGCAGATAGCCCAATTTGCAACGCAGAGCAAAGAGCAGTTCATCCACGATGCGAAAGAGCGACAAAGCATCAAAGACGAAATCCTCCGACTCAAAACCCTCAATGAACGGCTTAGCCAAGATGCGATCAACCTCACCCAAGCGCTTAAGGGGGAAAACAAAACTCAAGGAAACTGGGGTGAGATTGTATTAGAGCGGATACTTGAAGAATCGGGACTGCGTGAGGGGCACGAGTATGAAACTCAAAATACCTACAGCGATGAAGAGGGGAAAAAGTTCCGTCCCGACGTTATTGTCCATTTACCTCAGAACAAAGATATCATCATTGACTCCAAAGTCTCGTTGGTGGCTTATGATGCGTTTATCCGAGCAGAGAGCGATGAGGAACGTGCCCATGCCCTTAAACAGCATCTCCTCTCGATCCATGCTCATATCAAAGGGTTGAGCGGCAAACGATACGAACAGCTCAGCGGGGTTAGGACTCTCGATTTCGTCCTCCTTTTTATGCCGATAGAGGGGGCATTTCTACTCGCACTGGAGCAGGATAATACGTTTTTTAAAACGGCGTATGAGCAAAATATCGTTGTTGTTTCCCCTTCGACATTGCTCGTAACCCTCCGTACCATCGAGCATATTTGGCGAAGCGAATATCAAGAACGCAATGCTAAAGCGATTGCCGAATCTGCCGAAGCGTTGTATGAAAAACTGGTAGCGTTTGTCGAAGATATGGAGAAAATCGGCGAGCAGATCGGACGTACTCAAAAGAGTTATGAGGGGGCGATGAATAAGCTCTCTAGCGGAAAAGGGAATTTGATTCGCCGTGTCGAGTCGATGAGAAAACTGGGATTGAAGCCGAAGAAGTTACTTCCCTCCTCGGTAACCGATACCGAAGACGAAGAAGAGATTCTCTTATAGGTGCGGAATCTTTACCTTTGAATTCAGCAATGCTCCGATGATGATCATCAGGGCAAGTACCCCCATCCATCCGATAAATCCCGATCCCAGCCATACGAGCCAAAGTAAAATGGCCCCAAGCGGAGTCGGCACACCCGTAAAATGTTTTGCAACTTCCCCCGCATCGGTGTTGATGTTAAACTGGATTAGACGGCGTAAACCGCTGATGACATAATAGATGGAAGCGATTGAGGTGATGATGAGCGCTAATCCCGTGAGATCGGTATAAACTGACTGGAAAATAAAGAAAGTCGGTACAAGGACGAAGCTGAGAAAGTCGGCAAAAGAGTCGAGTTGTACGCCAAACTCGTTTGAGAGGCCGAATTTGCGAGCGATTTTGCCGTCGATGATGTCAAACGCTCCCCCCATCCATGCGAGGATAACGGCAATCATAAACTGATTTTGGGTAATGAAGTACGTTGCCAGCAATCCGCAGGTGATATTTGCCATCGTTACTAAGTTGGCAAGGTTGAAATGACTCGTAGAACGCCACAAAAATTGCATAAAAACTCCATACTCTCTTTTTAATCTATAAATTATAACCAAACCCTGCTGAAAGAGTTTATGAATAATAATGAAAAGTGTTATCATTATTAAGCTTGCTATAAGTCGAGAGTCATTATCATTACGGAAGATTTTAATAATGCAAATCAAAATAATGAAATGTGTTGATAAGCAAAAAAAGGAGAGTTTATAATGAAAAAAACACTAGTACTGAGTATGGCTGCGGTGGTTGCATTAAGTGCATCGAGCATCGATGAGGCGTTCGTAGCGGGAAAAGCGAGCGGTGTGATTCGAGCGGCATACG